>CAZDSU010000026.1:0-79274 GCA_964508135.1 uncultured Saprospiraceae bacterium | reverse complement strand
CATAAAACTTTGAAAACCAGCCTTTTATAAAGGTTCTAATCCAAACCTCACGTTATTGAAAACCGTTCCGTAGGAACGATATCTTTGTAGGATACCAAATGATGTTTTGCCGCCGTTCCTCTATTTGTGCCAAATGGCGATACGCTACAAATAGGGTTTGTGCGAATGCGTAGCGTATTGACTTTTGGCACAAATGCAGATAGTGACTTTTGGAAATATGTTGCCAAACGGCACTATCTACGGAACGGTTTTTTTGAATGTCCAAAGTCTAATAAGCTTGCGACTACCCACCTCTTTGAAAACAAAAAAAAGGTGGGAGCAAACACGCCCCCACCCTTCAATCTAAAAGAGGTTACTTAACTTGTGATTATCTTCGAACTTGAACGTACCCCGAATAGTTCTTACCTTTTCCATCCTCCAGCAAGTAATAATAAGTGCCATCTGGCAAATTGTTCTGCCCCCACGAGCCACCCCAATCACTCAGGTAGTTGCCCGTTTTGAACACTATTTTGCCCGAACTATTGTAAATCTTCAACTCGTGCTGTGGGTACAGCTCAAGCCCGTCAATGCGGAAATAGTCGTTTTTGCCGTCGCCGTTCGGCGAGAAGCCGTTGTACACCAGGATGCCCGATGGTGCCGATTCTTCCTCCTCAACCGCTTCTGATTCTCGTGTCGCCACTTCCTCGCTAGCTATGTTCACCAACAACTCATCCGAGCATCCAGTGGCCAAGTTCGTGAGCGTTACCGTGTGGCTGCCAGATGGCAGCGTCATCAACGTACCCGTGTTCGAAGTAGTGGAAATAGGCGCAAGGTTCGTCACCACGCCAGTCGAATTTTGGCGAACCGAAAGCTGGCCATAGTCACCGTAGATTTTTGTCGTCAGCAGTTCCTTCGCCGCTGCATCAATTAACCAATGGCCGTTCGGGTCAACGGTGTTCATCGCTGCGGCCAGCTCCGACAGGTTGGCCACCAGCGTGTAGAACGTCGCCCCGTCGTGCTGCCAAACCACCGAGTAGTTGCCGCCAACAGGCACTGCCGAGTAGCTGTAAAGCTTCACTGGATGGGGGTCGCAAGGCTCCAGCATCCCGCTGAACAAATGGCCATCCACTCTGATTTCGTAGCCAGAAGCCAAGCCGAACGGCACGGGCAGGCAAACATCCGTCGGGCCTTGCGGCGACGTCAGCGAAGTCTCGGCAGCCGTGAAAATCGGCCCGCAGTCGGGGCAGTCATCGTCAATGTCGAACGAGGCCACGGACACGCAGCTCGCCAAACTGTTGGAGGCGATGGTCACTTCGTAATGCCCTGCCGGGAGGCTGTTCCGTGCATTGCCCACAATGTTCGGTACACCCAAGTTCGGCGACCAAGTGTAGTGGTAATCGGCCACGTTTTGTATCAAATGAATCACTGCCTTGCCCTTGTTCACGCCACAGGCTGTGGTATTTTTCCTGACTTCTTTCACAATGGCCGCATCGCAGTTGCAAGTCGCTTCCACTGTCACGGTCATCGTGGTCGAGCACCCGTTGGCGTTGGTGGCAGTCACGATGTAGTCGCCTGCGGCGAGGTCAGTCTGCATGGCTCCGAACCCACCGTTTTCCCAAACAAAATCAAGCGTGGCTGGCGTGAGCACCACCGAACCGTTCGAGCTGTTGCAGGAGTCGGCGGTCATGCTCGCCGTGAACTGCACGTGGTCCGTCACCGTGATGGTCTGCGTCTCTGTGACGGTCGCACCGTTCAGGCCAACCGCCGACCAGCGGCGCTCGATGACCGAGTTGCAGGGGTCAATTTGTTGGTTGTTTTCTTCGTAAATGAACGACAGCGCATCCCCACTGCAATTGTCAATCGCCGTGACGGAAGCCACCACCGGAACGGTTTCGCCGTTGCTGAGGTCAATCGTCACGTCCGCTGGGACACCCAGCAATTGCGCAGCGCCGATGCTGTAAACATGCATGGTTTGCGAAGCCGTGGCCGTGTTGCCGCAGTTGTCTGTCGCCGTCCAGGTACCCACGATATTTTGGCCGAAGCCCGTGACGAACGTTTGCGAAGCAAAAGCAACCGCCACATCCCCACAGCCGTCCAACACGTCAGGCGTGATGAAATCGGGGGCGGCTTCGCCGCAATTGACCACCACATCGGGCAGGCTGGGGAAAATGGGCGGCTCGTTGTCCTGCACCCGCACGTTCAGCGTCAGCGAGGAGGAGTTGCCGCAGTTGTCGGTGGCTACCCAATTGAACTTGGCAGCCACGAGGTAGCCGTCCACGAGGCAGTTGCCGTAATTGAACCCGGCCATGTCCATTTGCACGGTCACGTTGCTGCAATTGTCGGTCACCGACACGTCCAATTTGTTGAATATCAATCCGTTGGCGCAGCTCAAAATCATCGTGTCGCCATCGGAGAAGCCCATCAGCGCCGGGTTGGCGAAGGTCAAAACAGGCGCTGATTGGTCGGTGATGTGGACAATTTGGTCAACCACCTTGCTGTTGCCACAGTCGTCCGTGCCCGTCCAGGTGCGCAGCACGTTGTAGCCGCAAGCCACCTGCGTAATTATCTGCGAATACTGGATGGCCAAATTTTGGTCGCAGTCATCTGCAAAAACTGGTGTCGAAACCGGGGGCAGCTCACCACAGTTCACCGTCAAGTCCACTGGTTCGATGGCCATCGGCGCCTGCTGGTCGGTCAGCGAAATAAGCTGGCTGACAGAGCTGCTGTTTCCGCAATCGTCAGTGGCCGTCCAAGTGCGCAAAATGTCCTGCCCACAGGTCGTGGCACTGGCCGTTTCCACAAAAACAACCTGCACGTTGGCCGTGCAATTGTCCGTGGCCGTCAGTGCAATCGAAGCGGGAATCTGGTCGCCACAGTTGAGTGCCAAATTGGCCGGAGCGGCAGCAATCACAGGCGGCTCGGCATCGCTGACCTCAATGGTCTGGCTCGCCGTGGCCGTGTTTCCGCAGGCATCGGTGGCCGTCCAAGTGCGCAGGATGGTCTTGTTGCAACCCGTACCGACCAAGGTTTCATTCATCGTCACGGCGGTCAAGCCGCAGTTGTCAGTCGCCGTCAGTTGGGCGGCGGCTAGTACGTCAGCACCACAGGTCACGCTCAAATTGGCCGGGGCGGCGGAAAGCACGGGCGGCTCGGCGTCGCTGACCTCGATGGTCTGGCTCGCCGTGGCCGTGTTTCCGCAGACATCGGTGGCCGTCCAGGTTCGCAGGATGGTCTTGTCGCAAGCTCCACTGCCAAGCACGGTTTCGTTCATCGTCACGACGGCGGTCAAGTCGCAGTTGTCGGTGGCCGTCAGTTGAGCGGCGGCTGGCACGTCGGCATTGCAGGACACACTCAAATTGGCCGGGGCGGCGGAAAGCACGGGTGGCTCGTTGTCCACCACGTTGATGGTCTGGGTGGCCTCGGCCTTGTTGCCACAGTTGTCCACTGCAATCCAGTTGCGGACGATGCTGTACGGACAGCCCGTGGGACTTGGAACAACCGTTTCTTTGAAAATCACCTCCACGTCGGTGTCGCAGTTGTCGCCAGCCAGCATCGCCGGGACAGCGGGGATACTCCCGCAGTTCACGGTAATGTCCGCTGAAATATTGGCCAACGTCGGCAGCGTGTTGTCCGTCACATGGATTATTTGCTCCGCAATGGCCGAGTTGCCACAGGCGTCGGTCACGGTCCAGGTGCGGCGCACCGAGAAGCTGCAACTTGCCCCTGTGGGGTCGTTGCCGGGCAGCATGGTTTCCACCAAATCCACTGAAGGTGAATCGTCGCAATTGTCGCTGACAACGATGCTCGGCACAGGTGGCAATGCCGCATCGCAGCTCACGGTCAGGTTGGTTGGCGGGTTGGTGGCGATGGTCGGCGCTGTGTTGTCCGCCACCCAGATGTACTGCTGTTTGATGGCCGAGTTGCCGCAGGCATCCGTGGCCGTCCAGGTGCGGGTGATGGTGTATTGGCAGTTGCTGCCAGCAATGGTTTCCGAGAAAACAACGGGCGTAGCGCCCGAACAGTTGTCCGTGGCAAGCACGTTGGTCGGCACTGGCGGGATGTTTTCGCAGGAGGCCATCTTGTTGGCTGGCACGTTGGCGATGACAGGGGCAGCATTGTCCATCACCGTTATTTTTTGCTTCGCAATGGTCGAGTTGCCGCAACCGTCGGTGGCTGTCCAGGTACGGGTGATGATGATTGGGCAACCGGGCAGTTCCGTTTCGTCAAAGTCAATGGACACGAGGCCACTTTCATCGGAAGCGGAAAGTGCAACCGGGGCAGGTACGCTTCCACAGTTCACGCTGAGGTCTTGCGGGAGGCTGGAAAAGCTGGGCGCCTTGTCGTCCACGAAACTGGCGGTGGCGGTGAAGAGCGCCGAAGCCGCATTGCCGCAGGCGTCCAAAACCTCGAACGACAGTACAAAACTGTGTTCACAGCCGCTGTTCACTTCCACGATGTTCGACACCCGGAAGCCGATTTGGTCGGGTGCTGTGCAGTTGTCGGTGGTCAATCCAGCGAAGTTCGGCATCGTTTGGTTGCCGATGCTCCAGGTCTGGTTCGCCGTCAATTTGTCGCCGATAGCCAAACTTACGCTGCCGTTTGCGGAAGCATTTTGCGAAGCGAAAAAAGCCAAAACTGGCCCACTAGTTGGGTCGAATACAGGCGCTTCGGTATCTTCCAAGGTGATGTTTTGCGTAGCAATGGCCGTGTTCCCGCACTCATCGGTAAACGCCCAGGTGCGCAGCAAATGGTAACCACAAGCCAGTAGCGTGGTGTCGGCGGTGAAGGTCAGCGTCAGCACATCGGTGCAGTTGTCCGTGGCGCTGAGTTGCGGCATCGGCACGGCGCTGGAGCTACATGTTCCAGTCACATCGGCCAGAGCGCCAGCAATCAAGGGCGTTTGGGTGTCCGTGACGGTGATGGTCTGCGTGGCTTGGCTGCTGTTGCCGAAGTCGTCGGTGGCCGTCCACGTGCGGGTGACGACGTAGCAGCAGATGCCACCCGTGCGCTCTTCCACGAAACTAATTTCGGGATGTTGGTCTAGGTTGTCGGTAGCAGTGACGCCATTATTGTCAGGCAGGTTGGAAACGGGGCCTTCGATGGTCACGTCCGACGGCACATCCGCCAGCAACGGCGCTGTGATGTCGTTGGTTATCAAAATCGTTTGCACGGCTATCGCAATGTTGCCGCAATCGTCGGTGGCCGACCAGGTGCGGGTGGTGAGTTGGTTGTCGGCAGGGCCGGTGGTAGTGGAGTTGTAGCTCACTGGCACCGAGTTGTCGCAGTTGTCCACGGCGAAAACGATTGGCGGCGCAGGCAGCGGGCTACCTACTGGCAAAATCAGGCTGTCCGGTACGGCGTAAAATAATGGTGGCGTGTTGTCAATCACGTAAACCGTGAAAAACAGGCTGTCCGAGTTGCCGCAGCAATCCGTGGCAATCCAGCCGCAGTGCATCATGGCCATGTAGCCATTTGCTTGGCAATTGCTGCCAGCCACGGTCTCGTGGAAGGTGATGGTCGGCGCACCGCAGCAGTCGGCGGTGGCCGTGGCGCTGGCGGCGCTCAAGGCCACGAGGTCGTCGCACTCCAGGTACAGCACGTCACCGTCCTGAACACCCGCCATTGCAGGCTCGACGATGCTGATGACGGGAGCATCGGTGTTGCTCAGGTTGAAGGTGCGGGATGCGATGCGGATGTTGCCGCAGTCGTCCGCTGCCGTCCAGGTGCGCACCACCTGTGTCACGCAGCCGAACACACTCGATTGGATGAGGTCCGAAATCACAATGTCCACCGTGGCGTCGCAGTTGTCCGTTGCCGTCACGTTATCGCCGGGGATGGCGTCGCAGTTGGCCACACCGTTGGCTGGTAGCCCCACGAAAACAGGGGCTTCGATGTCAAATACCTGTATTTGCTGCGAGGCCGTGTCGGTGTTGCCGCAGTCGTCGGTGGCCGTCCAAGTGCGGGTGAGGATGTAACAGCCTGAAGCCGGGTCGCCGAGGTAGGTGGAGTCCAACGTCACGGCTACGTTGGCATCGCAGTTGTCGGTAGCGGTCACAATCGGCGCTGACGGGATTGGCAAGCTGCAATTCATCGTGACGTTCGCCGGAACGGCGCCAAGCACGGGCGGCATGGTATCGTTGACCGTGATGGTCTGCGTCCAAACCACTACGTTGCCGCAATCGTCGGCGGCAGCCCAGATGCGTGTGAGTTGGTAGTTGCAGCCCAACGGATTGCCAATGGAATTCTCAAAGTAAAAAACCGGGGCATTGGCATCGCAGTTGTCCGTGGCCGTGATGGTCGGCGGTGTTGGGATGGCGCTCACGCAATCCAGCGAGAGGTTGGTTGGCTGTGCGGATAGCGTGGGGGCAATGGTATCCAGCACGGTGATGGTGTGTGAAGCGATGGCCGTGTTGCCGCAGTCGTCCGTGGCCGTCCAAGAACGGGTGATGACGTAGCAGCCCGTTGCCGGGTTACCGCTGATGTTTTGGTTGAAAATAGTCGGAACATCTGCATCGCAAAGGTCGAAAGCTACCACAGCGGCAGGTGCAGGTATTGCTATTTCGCAGTTAATGGTAGTATCTGCTGGCACGCCCGAAAAAGTCGGGGCTGTTGAGTCATAAATGGTGATGGTTTGCGAAGCAGTAGCCGTGTTACCGCAATTGTCAGTAGCTGTCCAAGTGCGGATAATTGAGTAGCAACCAGTTGCGGAGTTACCCATTGTGCTCTGGTCGAAAGTCACCGATACGTCCGAATCACAAAAATCCGATGCCGTCACAGGTGCTGCGGCAGGTATTTGCGCCGAACAATCAATAGAAGTGTCCGCTGGAACATCAATAATTGTTGGCGGCGTGGGGTCCGAAATGGTGATCGTTTGCGAAGCGATGGCGGTGTTGCCGCAGTCGTCTGTGGCCGTCCAGGTGCGGGTGATGGTGTAGCACTCATCCGCAGGGTTGCCAGCGGTGTTTTCGTCAAATATCACTGGCACGTCGGCATCACAGGAGTCAGTAGCCGTTACCAGCGGAGCTGCGGGAATGGCGGCATTGCAGTCCAAGTTGGCATCGGCGGGAACGCCCACCAGCGCTGGGGCTGTGTTGTCGAAGACGGTGATGGTTTGCGAAGCGACGGTCGTGTTGCCGCAATCGTCCTCAGCCGACCAAGTGCGGAGTATTTGGCTGACGCAGCCGTTGGGGTCCGCCGTCGGCACTTCGGTCAGCGTCAATGTTGGCGAGGCGTCGCAGTTGTCGGAGGCCGTGATGTTGGCTGGGGCCGGTATTGCGGTGCAGCTCACCGTCACATCGCCCGGTACAGGCGAAAGCACTGGTGCCAGGTTGTCATAGATTACCACCGTGAAAAACAGGCTGTCCACATTGCCGCAGGAATCGGTGGCCGTCCAGCCGCAGTTGCGAAGCTGGTAAAAGCCGTCCATCGTACAACTGCCGGTGATAATGTTTTCGGTGAAAGTTACCGTAGGCACGCTGCAATTGTCGAAGGCTGAAAAACCGATCGAATCCAAGGCTGGTATCATGGAACAATCCGCATACAAGGTATCCCCATGGAGTATCGCCCCAAAGAAGGCGTGGCTGGCTATCATGGTCGGTGCTAGGGTGTCATAGATTATTACTGTGAAAAACAGGCTGTCCACATTGCCGCAGACGTCGGTGGCCGTCCAGCCGCAGTTGCGTAACTGGAAAAAGCCGTCTATCGGACAACTGCCGTTGGTGATGTTTTCGGTGAAAGTCACCAGTGGCACGCTGCAATTGTCGGATGCTGAAAAACCAAGGGAATCCAGCGAAGCAATCTGGGTGCAGTCGGCGTACAAGGTATCGCCATCCAAGATTGCCCCGAAGAAGGGGTGGCTGGCCGCCAAAGTCGGCGCCTGTGTGTCGTTCACGGTGAGGTTTTGGGTAAATGAGGTGGAATTGCCCTCGTCGTTCGTTGCTACCCAAATGATTTCCTGGATAAATCCGCAGGGCAATGGCGTGGTTGTCGTATCGGCCACGATGGTCAGGTCGGCATCGCAATCGTCGGCGAAGGTCGGGGTTTCCGAAGGAATCGGGGCGCACTGCACGGTCGTGTCCGTGAAGGGCATATTGGTCAGGTACGGCGTTGACGTGCCCACATTTATCACAATCGTATCGAAGTCCACGCAACCGAGGCCATCGTTGAAACTGACTTCGTAGCTGGTCGTTGCTGCTGGCGAAGCCACGGGGTCTTCGATGGTCGGGTCGCTCAGGCCAGCGGCGGGCGTCCAACTGAAGTTGCCAATACCGTGCGAAAGGTTGGCGTCTAGTTGCGAAGAATTGGCGCTGGAGCAATGGTCAATGTCAGGCCCAGCATTGATGGTCGGACAAGGGTAGATGCCGATGGCCTTGGTGGTGTCACATTCGCCCCAAGCCAGCGACATGCAATCAGAGAAGCCCGATTGGTTGATGTTTCCGGTGGAAACAAAACGGGAATTGGCGGAAGTTGGAAAGCCCACCACGTAGTCGCCGGGCAGCATCCCGTCGAAGCGGTAGCGACCGCTTGCATCGGTGATGGCAGCATCAATCGGGGTGGTCAAATCCCCACAGTCGTAGAGGTAAACCGTGACCCCAACCTGCGGCGTGTCTCCACCGTCAAAAGTGTCGTTGAGGTTGGTGTCGTCCGAAACAATGGCGCTGATAAACACACAGCTCACGGGCAGGTTGTTCAGGTGGATGTTTGGGTCGCCCGGTTCTATGTCGAACGACAAGTAGAAGGGATTGCTACCGCAAGTCGGGTCGGAAAGGTACATGGCGTTGAGGGTGTCCACCCCAAAAACGATGGGATCGGGCAAACCGGTTGGGTCAAACGGGCCAGCTTGCTCGATGCAAGTCGAACTGAGTGGATAGCCGTTGGGGTGGGTATAATTGATGGTGTAAACGCCCGGTGTACCATTGGTATAAAACTCGTAATAGCCGTTCGAGCCATCGTTGATGATGAACACCTGGTCGTTGGGGATGCCATTCGGACCCGTGACGCTGATGGTTCCGCCCGTGATGATTTTGCCCGTTTTGTCGCAATAAATCCTACCAGTGGGGTCGTGCGGAACGAGTTCAATTGGCACTACGTCCATATCGTCCTCGTTCGGTGCGGCGTTGTCGGGTGTGGAGTCCACGTCCGTCACCACGTCGCCGTTGATGTCCTCCACGCTGGCCACTTCGGCCTGGTTGAACAGCGTGGCACCCGATGCTGCGTAATGTACCGTCAGCAGGATTTCCACCGATTCGGATTCCCCAGGCAGTATGGGCCCAGTGAAGATGTACTCGGCAGTGTGCAGGTCTATCTGGTTCCAGCCCGTGTTACCCGCACTCAAAATCAGCCCGGCTGGGATGTGGTCAACCAAGTTTACGGCAAAAACGGGGTTGTCACCTTCGTTCGTCACCGTGATGGTGTAGGCGATTTGGTCTCCGATGTCAACCAGTGTTGACTGGCCGGGGCTGAGTGTTTTCGTGAGTGAGAGGTCAAAGTTGGCGGAGAAAATGCCTAAATCCACGCTGTTGTCAGTCTGTCCAGCAGCTAAGATGCGGATGTCGGTCATGCCCATCGGATTGGCGTCGCTGTCTTCGTCATCGTTGCCGCCAGCGTCTTGGGCTGTTGGCACAAAACCCTGCGGCAAGCTTGTCGGGTCGAACACGATGTAGTAGCTGCCAGGATTGAGGTTTGCAAAGCCGTACTCGCCGTTGGCGTCGGTGAAGTCGGTGGCAATTTGGTTGTCGTCGTTGCCCTTCAAGCCGTCGTTGCCAAGGTCGAGGAGGTAAACATGGATACCAGCCAAGCTGGGTTCACCAGCGTCCTGAACCCCATCGCCGTCATAATCTTGCCAAACAAAATTGCCGAAGCTGGCTGGTTCGGGTTCAATGCCAAAATCCACCGTGACATTGACCTCGCCCGGTTCCAACGTAATCACGCCCGTCATGCCCAGGGGGTCAGCGTCGCTGTCCGTCAGGTCTGCGCCTTGGTTTTGGACGGTGGGGTTGAAGTTGGCCGGGAGGCTTGACCCGTCAAACTTCAAATAATAATTGCCCTGCGGAATGTTTTGGAAATAGTAGATGCCGTTGGCCGGGGTAGTTTGCGAAGCAAAAAGAAAATCGTCCCCGCCACCTTTCACGCCATCGGGACCAGTGTTCATTAGGTCCACGATGAGGTTTTCCACGCCCGGCTCACCGGGGTCTTGCTGGCCGTTGTGGTTGTTGTCGTACCAAGCAAAGTTGCCCAGGGAAGCAGGTTGCACTGGTGCGTAGAGGCCAAAGTCAACGGTCAGGTTCACGTCGCCGTCCGGCTCATCACCGAGGGTCAATTCGATGACCTCGGACATAATCATCGCCCCCAGCTGTGTTCCGTCGTCAGCACCGTCCACGTTAAAGTTTGTGCCGGTGGCTGGCTCGTAAGCACCTGTGCCGTCCATGTCGTAAACGCCGTCACCTGTTGAGGAAACATGGTTGGCGGGGATGCCATTGCCGCTCAATTTTACGAAATAAAAACCTTCGCTCAGGCCCGTGAACAGGTACTCACCGAAACCGTTGGTTGTTTGATTGGCAAGGAGTTGGTCGTCTGGGGTGCCTTGGGTTTGGTCGGGGCCTGCATCGTAAAGCTCCACCTCCACATCCTCAATGCCAGCATCAGCGTTGTTGAAAACACCATCGTTTTCTGCATCCAAGAATACGAGGTTGCCTAGGCTCAAGGTCGGCTGGATTTGCGGCTCGTACAGGCCAAAATCCACGGTCAGGTTCACGTCGCCAAATGGCTCTGTACCAAATGCCAGTTCGATGACCGCAGACACCACCATCGCCCCCATCTGCGTACCATCGTCCGTGCCGTCCACGTCCAAGTCCGTGCCAGTGGACGGCTCGAAAGCACCTGCACCGTCCATGTCGTAAATGCCATCGCCCGTGGAAGAAACATGGTTGGCGGGGATGCCGTTGCCGTTGAGTTTTACGAAGTAAAAACCCTCGGCCAAGCCCGTGAACAGGTACTCGCCGCTGATATTAGTGGATTGATTGTCAATGAGTTGGTCGTCAGGGGTGCCTTGGGTTTGGTCAGGGCCTGCGTCGTACAACTCCACCTCCACATTCTGGAGGCCAGCGTCGAAATTGTTGAAAACGCCATCGTTGTCGAAGTCCGAGAATACGAGGTTACCGAGGCTCAAGGTCGGCTGGACTTGCGGCGCGTACAATCCAAAGTCAACCGTGTAGTTCACGTCACCGTTTGGCTCAGTGCCGAAGGCCAGCTCGATGACCTCGGACATGACCATCGCCCCTATTTGGGTGCCGTCATCGGTGTCGTCCACGTCCAAGTCAGTGCCGGTGGCTGGCTCGTAAGCACCGCTGCCGTCATTGTCAAAAACGCCATCGCCCGTCGAGGAAACAAGGCTAGCGGGGATGCCATTGCCGGTGAGTGTTACGAAGTAAAAACCCTCGGCCAGACCCGAAAACAGGTACTCACCAAAGAAGTTGGTGATTTGATTGTCAATGAGTTGGTCGTCAGGGGTGCCTTGTGTTTGGTCGGGGCCTGCGTCGTACAGTTCCACCTCCACATGCTGGATGCCAGCGTCGAAATTATTGAAAACACCATCGTTGTTGTAGTCCAAAAACACGAGGTTGCCTAGGCTGAGTGTCTGTTGCTGCGGCTCGTACAATCCAAAGTCAACCGTGTAATTCGCGTAGCCGTCCGGCTCTGTGCCGTAGGCCAGCTCGAGGACTTCTGACATGACCATCGCCCCCATTTGCGTGCCGTCGTCGGTGCCGTCCACGTCCAAGTCCGTGCCGGTGGCTGGCTCGTAAGCACCTGCTCCATCCATGTCGTAAACACCATCGCCCGTGGAAGAAACGTGGTTGGCTGGGATGCCAATGCCGTTGAGTTTTACGAAGTAAAAACCCTCGGGCAAGCCCGTGAACAAGTACCTGCCAAAGTAGTTAGTGGATTGATTGTCAACGAGTTGGTCGTCGGGTGTGCCCCTCACGTGGTCAGGGCCTGCGTCATATAGCTCCACCTCCACATACTGGATGCCAACATCGAAATTGTTGAAAACGCCATCGTTGTAGTTGTCATAAAACACGAGGTCACCAAGGCTGAGTGTCGTTTGCTGCGGCTCGTACAGGCCAAAGTCCACCGTGTAGTTTTCGTCGCCATCTGGTTCTGTGCCGAGCGCCAGCTCGATGACCTCGGACATCACCATCGCCCCCATCTGGGTGCCGTCGTCCGTGCCGTCCACGTCCAAGTCTGTGCCGGTGGCTGGCTCGTAAGCGCCTGCACCGTCCATGTCGAAAGCGCCATCGCCTGTGGCCGAAACGTAGTTGGCGGGGATGCCGTTGCCGTTGAGTTTTACGAAGTAAAAACCCTCGGCCAAGCCCGTGAACAGGTACTCGCCAAAGAAATTAGTGGATTGAATGTCAATGAGTTGGTCGTCGGGGGTGCCTTGGGTTTGGTCGGGGCCTGCGTCGTACAATTCCACTTCCACGCCCATGATGCCAGTGTCGGAATTGTTGAAAACGCCGTCGTTGTCGGAATCATAAAATACGAGGTTGCCAAGACGAAGGGTCGGCAGCGGCAGCGGCTCGTACAGGCCAAAGTCAACCGTGTTGTTGTCGTCGCCATCAGGCTCGGTGCCAAAGGCCAGTGCGATGACTTCGGACATGACGGTTGAACCCATCTGGGTGCCGTCGTCCGTGCCGTCCACGTCCAAGTCCGTGCCGGTGGCTGGCTCGTAGGCACCTGCTCCGTCCATGTCGTAAATGCCATCGCCGGTGGAGGAAACGTGGTCGGCGGGGAAGCCGTTGCCGGTGAGCATTACGTAATAGGAACCCCCAGAAAGTATGGAAAAGACGTATTCGCCTGTGCCGTCAGTGTACTGAACATCAACGAGTTGGTCGTCGAAAGTCCCTTGTATTAGGTCCAAGCCTACGCTGTAAAGTTCCACTTCCACGCCTTGGACACCCTCATCCAAGTTGTTGAAAACGCCATCGTTTTCGTAGTCCAAAAACACGAGGTTGCCGAGGCTCAACATCGGGGTGTGGACGAGGACTGCCGCACCGTCATGGTCGTCCTCGTCTGTCAACGGGTTATTGGAGCCGGGCGCTCCAGAGCCGTCGCCGGTGATGATGTTGTCCGCTGGGCTGCCCGGAAGTCCCCCCGGGTCGTCGAGCTGGAACGCATTGGGATTTGAATCAATATCGGTTGGTGGGTCGGTTGTGTTGGGGTCTGCGTCGTCGGCTGCGCTGATTTCCGCATAGTTGTTGATGATGCCATTTGGGGCAGAGAGGCTTACTTTGAGTTTGAGGTTTTTAGAAAAAGTTGCTCCTGGTGCGAGCGAGGAAATGAACAAGGTAGGCCCCGCCCCGAAATTGACCCAACCTGGGTTTTGCGCAGCGGTGAAGGTCATATTGGCGGGCAGGTAGTCAATCACAAGGATGTTCGTAGCGGCCAATTGGCCTTGGTTGAACACCGTGACCGTGAACGTCACAAGGTCTCCGGGCAGGATGGAGTAGGGTTGGCCGGTGGCCAATGTTTTACGAAAGGCAAGGTCAAAAATCAGGGGGTCGGCCACGGTGAAGCTTTCGGTTCCCGTACACAAATTGGCGTCAGTCACCGTCACCACATAGGTTCCCGCCACCAGGTCAAACTGGTCTTCGGTATCGTCGTCGGGCGTTTCGGCACCGTCATTGTCCCAGTCAAAAGTGTACGGGGATGTGCCACCGCTCACGTTGAGGTCAATGTACCCGTCGTTGCCGCCCACCGTGGTCACGTCGCCGATGTTGCCAATTAGTTGTATCGCTGTGGGTTGTTCGACCAGAACGGCTAGCACCTCCTCGCAACCAAGATTGTCGGTCACTGTCACCGTGTAGCTGCCTGCCGGGAGGCCGCTCAGGTCTTGGGGGTCGTTGTCGGGCACATCAGCGCCGTCGTTCGACCAATCGTAGGTGAATGGCGCACCACTCCCGCTCACCACGAGGTCAATAGCGCCATCGGCGGCCAGGTTGCAGCTTGCATCGGTGACGAAGCTGGAAAGCACAAAGTTGCAGCTCGGTTGCTTGGCCCCACTGGAAATCGTCCGCCACGCCTTTGCGGCAAAATGGTGTGTTTGAACGGGCTGAAAACTCAAGGCCAGCAATTGCACTACGACCAATACAATAGCCTGAACCCCTTTGTGAAAAGTAATCCTCTTTTTCATGCTGCTTCATTTAAAAACTACCAGCTTGCACGTTTGTCAAAGCCCTGAGAGGCTGTACATGGTGCAGCATTTTTTTGCGAATGGATGGAATACATCGAAGGCTGAAAGCCAGTAGGGGGGATTACTTTCAGGTAAGGGTGAGTTGTTGTGGACTTAGTTGAAGTTTTGCTTGAATAGTGCTTGAATGGAAACTGCCCGCTGCTTATTTTATGCAACAGGGCAAAGGGGGGAAGTAATTCGAGATGAAGGATTGAAGCCTAATCCGCCAAAAACCATTCCAAACAAAAAATGACACGCACAAAAAAAAGCGTGACCTGCTTTCGCCTGCCACGCTTTTGATTCAAAAAGAACAATAGAATTTACGGCAAATGCTCCCTTGCAATAAAGTTTGCCAAGAACGAAGTGTTGGCTTGATGGCTCAACACGGTGTTGTACAACTGCATCGCCCGCTCATTGCTGGGGCCTTGGTAGATGATGTTCCCATCCAAGTTCAGGTCGGTTCTGTCATAGTCGGTACTGATGAAATTTGCTAGGTTGGTGGTGTTCATCGGGTCGCCAACCACTTTTGAAAACAGGTAAAAAATATCGTTGTTCGGGCCTTGATAGATGACGCTTCTGTCGCCGTTGAAATCGCCCGCCCAATGCATGCGCATGCCCCCCGCCAGTTTTCCGGCTTCGTTCCAGCCCTTTACGCCCATGTTGGGGTCTGTAAAATCTACCAATGGTGGGGCAATGGAAGTCAACAGCACTGTGGCATCCGACATGATGCCGAGATGGTTCCGGTGCCGAACGGACACGTAGTATTTGCCATCCGGCAGGGTTGGGAAAACGAGCAAGTCCGAGCCTTCCACAGTCACCACATCTCCATCCCGTTGCAGCAGTGCCGACTTGGTGGCCAACACCGTGCCGCTGGCAACGGAGTCCCGGATTTCGACAAAAACCCAATCCACGATGGCATTTGGGCCAGTGACTTGGAGCAACGATGGTTGCAGCACCTCTCCCCCACCCTTGCCCTCGTGATGGAAATTGGAAAGTCCGGTGTAGGGTTCCAGCGTTGGCAACAGGTTTTTTGTGCGCAGGTCATCACGCATCAAATTGGTGCCACCATTGCCAAAGAACGGGCCGTGGAGTATCGTTTTCAGCCGCAAGGCGGCAATGGTGCAAGTGTCGTTGCGGCTGTTGATGGTGGTTTTGCCACAATCGTCAATCGCTAGCCAAGCACGTGTGGTCAACATGCCGGTCGCCTGCATTTCCTCTACCTCTGATTGGCCGAAGTTGACTTGGTCGTCACAGTTGTCGTGCGCAAAAATGGTCAGGCCCGGCACGAGGTTCGTCGCTTTTCCGCTGCAATAGTAGCTTTGGTCGGCAGGTATGCCACCTTCCACGATTATGTAGCTGACCTGCTCCACGCCATGCGTACCATCTTGGTAGGTCCATTCTTGCAGGCGAGCCTGGAAGCTGGTTGGCGTCACGTTCTTTGCTCGGATGGTCACTGGGTCGCCATCGCTCAACGTAGTACCCCCCATGATTACAATTGGCTTGGTGTATTTATGCTGAAACGGGAACGAGGCCCAAGCATTGGTCAGGCTCAACGTGCCAGTTTCACCAATGAATTCGCCATCCTCATCGGTGATGTCCACCCCAGCCGTCACGGCCAGGTAGGCCAATGACTCGGCGGCATGGTTTGTCTCGCCGTCCTTCGACGATTCCTCGTCAATGAAAACCTGGGCGCCAGCACTTGACAAGCTTTGGAAACGGGGCGTTGCAGCGTCCACTTCATTGGTGGTTTGCTGGCTCGCTATCAAAGCTGGAAGGGTCGAAAATGACAGGTTGAAGTTTATTGTGGTTGGCGAACTGGATGCATTGGCCACGGAGCCAGCATCCATCCCAAAGCTGCTGTTGGAGGTAGCGCCCTTCTCCATCGCCAGCCATGAAACAGTTTCAGGCAAGTGAACGCCCGTTGAGCCTTCTTGCTCCATGAGCCTTAGCTCAAATCCTTGGGTGGTAATGTTCCGCATTTGGACGGTGGCAGCCTGGGTTTCGACTTCGGAAGTCAGTTGGGAGAATACCACGGGAACGGTGCCGAAGTTTATCGGAAACGACACGTATTTCCAGCGCTCGGAAGTCAGTGCCGCATTACCAGAAATCAGTTTTTTTCCATTGGACAAGGTGTAGAGCCGCTGAATTTCAGGGCCAGTCAAGTCCTCGACGGTGATGATTTGGTCACCAATTGTCGAGTTGCCACAAAGGTCGGTGGCCGTCCATGTCCTCGTGATGCTGAATGACTCGCAGGCCCCATTGACATGCTGGTTGGTGGTTTCTTCGAATGCCATGTAAATACCCGGACATAAATCGTGCGCAAAGACCTGGGTTGGCGATGGCACTTCATCGTCACAACTGATGGTCAGGTCGGCAGGCAGGTTCAACATGACTGGTGCCTGCATGTCTCCGAACAAAATGGTCACAGTGGCTTGGCCGCAGCAGCCCGTTGCCTGGTTGCAAACCTGGTAAACAAAGGCGTCCATGCCGCAGTACTGTCCAGTTGGGGTGTAGGTAAACTTCCCGGTACCGTCAATGACGACACTGCCTTGAGCAGGCATTGAAAAAATGCTGAAAACAGGGTCTTGCAGGTTGCCGTCGTTGTAGATTACCCGGTCAATGTAAACCGTGCCGGGGCAGGTCGTGTAGCTGTCGTTCGCCAATTGCGGAGCGCCAACCAAAGCGCAATCTGGGTCTTCACAGTCAATCAACCCATCAAAATCGTCGTCTATGCCATTTGAGCAATCTTCCGGGCAATTTGTCACCACCACTTGGATGCTCCTGGTTCCCGTACATCCCACGGTAGGCGTAACCGTAACGGTATAATTCGTTGTGACAAGCGGTGAAACCGTCTTGGTCTGGCCCGTTCCCAAGCCATTGTTCCAAGCATAAGCATACACCCCACTGCCGCCCGAAGCGGTAACAGTGAACGTCACTTGGTCGCCGGAGCAAATGCTGAAATAAGTGTCTGACTCGATGATGATGCCGCAGGATGAGTCGGCGCAATCAATAAGGCCATCGCCGTCATCATCAATTCCGTTGGCGCAGTTTTCAACACAACTGGCCACCGTGACCTTCACTTGATCGGTGGAAATACAGCCATTTCCGCCAGTAATGGTTACGGTGTAAGTAGTGGTGCTATTGGGGCTGACGGTCTTCACGGCACCGGTTCCCAAGCCGTGGCTCCAATTATAGGTGAATGGGCCAACACCATTGCTGCCAACGGCAGTAAGCGTTGTGCTCCCGGAAGTGCAAATGGAGACATCCGCCCCAGCGTTTACGCTTGGCGTAGGGTTTATATTAACCGCCACGTCATCGGTAGTGGTGCAACCGTTTCCAGCCGTTACCGTCACGATATAGGTCGTGTTTATTATTGGCGTAACGGTTTTGGAAGCACCTGTGCCGAGGCCGTTGCTCCAAGTATATGTCAACGGGGCGGGAGCATTGGATGCAAGTGCGGTGAGGGTGGCACTCGTTCCCGAGCAAATGGCAATATCCGACCCCGCATTGAGTGTGGCCGCTGGTTTTACGACTATCGTATATGCGACCAATGGCGCACAGCTTGCCGGAAATTGCGGCGCTGGTTTTACACAACCATAAACATAGTAGGTCTGGTTGGTTAAAGTGCTATTTGGAAAATTATTGGATGACACCACCCCACTCCCATTGGTATTGGCAAATTCACCAAGCCATGTTTTGGCGTCGGTTGACAAATATGGGTTTGTCTGCGCCGCATTGAACCTGTAATATTCGATATAAGAATATGGTGGGTTTGGTGCATTGGTATTTACGTTGAACGTCACCATTTCGCCTTCGCATATTGTGCGGGTGGCAGCGTCAATGGGTGTTATTGATGGGCAAAGACAGTCTTGGTCTTGGTTATCGGTGTACCCATCATTGTCGTCATCAAAGCCATTTCCACAAATTTCCAAAGCTTGTGGGCAGTTAATCGGCCCAGTTAAATCCCATATTTTTCCACCAAAATTAATAATACTCCCATAGAAATAGCCGGTTGTCCGGTTTATCTTTTGAACAATGCCACTTGACAAACTCCCTGCCCATGCATCCCCATTTATATCCACTCCGATTTGCATTTCTGTGGGCAAGTCATTTCTTATGAGCGTATATTGAGCAGTATTGACATTGTATTTAAAGAAAAAGCTCTTGCTGGCTGCTGCCATACCATAAATAACGGTTTGGCCACCCTCTGCGGTTGCTATCATATCGCCCCAAGATAGTTGGGTTGGAATGGGCACGTTCAAATTTACTGGAGCGCCGGAAGCCGACTTCCCATCGGCAGCGAGTGGCAAACGCCATATTTTGGGAGAAGTGCCTGGATTTCCTGCCTCCGTCCCAAGGTATATGTGCCCGTTATAATACTCACCGCCACCACTGCTCAGTGACTCATTGCTGCCGATATATCCCGTCAAATCAGTAACCTGCCCGTGCGTACCGGTTGAAGGCACCCAATAGTAAACTTTTCTGCCACTGCAATAATAGACGAGATTGTCGTCGGCATTGGCCGCAAGGGCATTCAAGTTGCCAGTGACATAAGGCGAAGAAGTGGCGACGCTGCTGGTGCCCCCTGTAGAGAGGTTTACGCTCAAAATCTGGCCATTGTCCCTGGCCACCATCATGATGGTTTGCAGGCAACCGCAGTCAGGGTCGGCACCGTCAATGAAGCTATCTCCGTCATCATCAATGCCATTTGAGCAGTTTTCCGGCACCCAAGAAGGCGCATCAAATCCGGCCAGCCATGTGGTCGCAAAAGGTGAGGATAAGTGAAATTTCCTTGAAATTTGTTGGCTGGTGCTTGCCCTCAGCAAGTTCATTTTTTGTGCTGCCATGCCAGGCAGTGTTTTTCTGAACGAGTGCCCAACTGGGCTGTTGGCCATTGCTGGCAAGTGAAGGATTAGCGTTAGTAAAAGCGTCGTCACTCCGCATAATTTTGGATTTAGCGTTAGTCTCATTTCTACACATTTATAAAGTGTTTGTTGTTCCGAAAATCTGTTGAATACCAATTGTCCATGTTCATAAAGCGCTGTCACGAAATTTATCAATGACAATGACGCAAAAGCGTATGCTGGTTGTGGGCCAGTAAAATAAAGTGGTTTAACTGCTGAAAATCCGCAGTTGATGTGCGTGAGACTAAGTGTTAGTGGTGAGACAAAGAAGTTGGTTAATTCATTTAAATGTTAAATGGGGGTGGGGTTAATCGGTTTACTACTGGACATTTTAAAGCAAGAGGGTTTGGGGGCTGCGCCGCTCTCAATTCACCCTCCGTTTCGCCGCCGCCTCCGGCGGCGGCGAAACGTGAGAGGTAGTTGGGGGCGGCTGCGCCGCCCCCAAACCCCCTTGCTTTAAACGCTGTTTTCAAAAATGTCCAGTAATATGGTTTATCGTTTGATTGATTGTTGGATTGATTAATTGTCGATTAAAACAATCAAACAATCCAGCAATCAAACAATCATTCAAAATCAAGGTATAAAATCCAGTACAATATAGTTGGCCAACAAGGAGCCGTTGCCCGCATGTGCCAGTATCGAATGTATCAGCAAATGCGAACGGTCATTATTAGGGCCTTGGTAAATCACCTTGCCATCCAAGTTGAAATCCTGCATCTCGTAGCCCGGTACGATGAAGTTGGCCAAATTGGTTGAATTATTTACATCACCAACTACCCTCGAAAACAGGTTAAACACATCATTGTATGGCCCTTGGTATATTATCTTGCCATCACCGTTGTAGTCGCCGCCCCATAGGGTACGCTTGCCATAGCTGTTTACCCTTCCGGCACCGTTGCCCCCCCTGATTGGCATGTCAATATTTGTGAAATCCACGAAAGGCGGGTCAATCACCGACAAGAAAACAGGCGTATCGGTCATTTGTCCCAAGTGGTTCCGGTGCCTGATGGCCACGTAGTAGTCACCTTCGGGCAACCCTGTGAACACGATAATGGAATCGCCATTTTCGGAAACAACTTCGCCGTTTCGCTTCATCACAACAGTCGCATAACCCAATACGTCAGCTTCGTTTTCATAGTTTCTCAATTCCAGCAAGAGCCAGTCCACGATGGCCTGCTCGCCCGCAACATCCAGCATAGTAGGTTCCATTACGCCGATACTGGCGCTGAATGCCGCATCTCCACTGCCTCCATTATTGCTGCCACCGCTGCTGCCACTGCTACCAACAGCATTGCTTTCGCCTGCCTTGCAGGATGCAAACAAGTAGGTAATATTGGCACAATTAGCTAAGGCGGGCAGGTACGGGACAGGGATGGTTTGGATGCCTGAAATGCAGTATTGGCTGACAGCCACAGTCCAGGTTCCCAAGTTCGAAACGTTGCCGTTCTCCAGCAAAAGAACCAAGCCATTTCCTGAGATTGTACTGGATACCTCATTGCTGAAATCTCCATTGGTCAACCTGAAACTGCTGTTGGATATGTAAATCTTCCCACTGTTGTAATTCCGAAATGCACCCCCTACTGTGGCCGTAACATTTATCAATGTGTCATTGACTGAAGCGTAGCTGCAAGTCATGTCGTTTCTAACTTCGAGGCATACGTTTTCAAGCCTACTTGTACCGCTTTCATGGGAGAATTTGTCGCCCACATACACGATGCAGTCCTTCATTTCTACCCTGCACTGGCCAGTCCAGGTATAGAAGAAGCCGTTGGTCACATCAATGGCTGAATTGTTGGCCAGAAAAGAAGATGCCTGCAATTTCACGTTCCCATTGCTGACGGTAAGGCCGCCATTGGTGACCCATAGCTTCGTTCCGTTTTGCAAATTCAGGTCACCGGTTGGCAACGTGACATGGTGCTCGATGCTTATTTGCTTGTTGCTGACATTGCCCACCGGGGGGATGCTGCCCGATTGCCAGGTAGCCGCATCGGTCCATACGCCATCGGCAATGGTGCGATACGTGGCGGCGGCGGCAGCTGGCGGCAAGGTGTAAGGTAACGTTACGCATGCTCCCACGATGTCACCAAGGTCGAGGTGTGCCTGCAATTCCGAGGCAGGAATGGTCAATGTTTCCTGGTCTGCCTGACCTGAATTGTGGCAAATGGTAACCGTAGGATGCAAGTTCTCGACGTATGGATAATTAGGCATCTCGGAATATGGCTCCAACAACGGAACAAGGTCCTGGGTGCGCAGGTTGTCGCGCATGAGGTTCCCGCCTCCATTATTGACCATGGCACCGAACAGCATGGCTTTCACCTGCACAGCTGCCACTTGACAAGTATCATTGCGGCTGATGAGGGTCGTGTTGCCGCAGTCGTCAATGGCAGTCCAGGTAAGGCTGCTCACAAGCCCTGATGCTTCCTGCCCCGAGGATTCATTCATGCCAAAAGCCACCAGGTCATCGCAGTTGTCCACCGCGAAGACATTGATATTGGGCTTTAGCAAGGCAGCATCTCCACTGCAATAGAAGCTCCGGTTGGCCGACACGCTGCCCTCCACTACCATCCAGGATACGCCCTCGGCTGGGTGGCTACCGTCCAGGTAGTTCCATTCTTTGAGCCGCACCTCTAATTTGTTGCTGGCAACATTTCTGACACTGATGGTCACAGGTTCGCCGTCCAGGTTGGTCAAGCCACCAATGATGACCACCGGTTTCGTGTACTTTTGAGACAAGTTCACGGTTGCCCAAGCATTGGTGATGTTCAGTTTGCCTGTTTCACCAAATACATTTCCATCATTGTCCACCAAAGCTTCGTTTTCGTTGATGGCCAAGTAACCGATGTTTTCGTTTAGCCTGCCCACCTCGGCATCAGCCGATTGTTCCTCCTGAGCGAACAGTTCCACGCCCGTTCCCGACAGGTTGGTATGGCGCAGCGTGGCCGGGTCGGCTTGGCTGCTCGTCATAAAGGAAGAAAGGAATATTGGGGCCGAATCATAGTTTTGGCTAAACGCAAGGGCGTCCAGGTTCTGGTTGACATTGGCAAAAGTGCCCGCCTCCCATTTCAGGTTGCCGTTTTGGGTGCTTGGCTCTATAGCCACCCACGACACTTTTTCAAGGCCGTGGATTCCGTCTTGTGCCTCCTCTTCCCTCAGGCGCATTTCAAAGCCCTGCAAGGTGGCGTTCCGAACATTGACCACGACTGGTATGGCGTCCGCATTTGTACTGATGGTGGCAAGCACCACTGGGGCCGTATGGAAAGTTATCGGGAATCGCACATACTTCCATTCGTGGGTCACACGCTCCGCAAACCCAGCTACCATTTTTGCCCCACCATCCATGGTGTAAACCTGGAATATTTCGGGTTTTGTTTGGTCCAGCACGGTGATTTTTTGGTCGTCGGAAACCGTGTTCCCACAAAAATCCGTGGCCGTCCATGTCCTCGTTATCGTGAAAGAGCCGCAGGCTCCCACATAGTTCTGACTGGATGTTTCATCGTAGTCCATGTAAATGCCGGGGCATTGGTCAAACGCAGTGACCACTTGGGCCGCCGGCACCGCATCATCGCAACTGATGCTGAGGTCAGCCGGAACGTTGGTCAATATGGGCAACGTATTGTCGCCCATTATGATGGTGACAACCGCCTCATCGCAGCAGCCGGAGCTTTGGTTGCAAACCTGATAGGTGAACTGGTCCGTCACGCATTCAAACGAATTTGGCGTGTAAATGAACTTGCCCGTCCAATCAATGGAGACGACGCCATGTTGCGGCTCCACCGAAATACTGAAGGCTGGGTTGTTCAGGTTTCCATCGTTGTAGGTTACCCGGTTGGAATAAACCATGCCGGGGCAAGTCGTGTAAGCGTCGTCCACCAACACCGGGGCAGTTATGCCCGAGCAGTCCGGGTCGTCACAGTCCACGAGGCCATCGCCGTCGTCGTCAATGCCGTTGGTGCAGTCTTCCGTGCAGGTATTTACCGTTACCACCACTTGGTCGGTGGTGGTACAGCCCGAGGCCGAGGTCACCGTCACGGTGTAAGTGGTGGATACCAATGGCGTTACCGTTTTTATGGCGCCAGTGCCAATGCCGTTGTTCCAGGTGTAGATGTATGGGGCACTGCCACCGGTCACGCCCACGCTAAGGAGTGCTGTGTTGCCGGGGCAAATAGAAATATCCGTGCCCGCATTGGCCGAAGGCCCACAATCCGAGTCGGCACAGTCGGCCAGGCCATCGCCGTCGTCGTCGAGTCCGTTGTTGCATATTTCAATGCAGGGCAGCACTAATACGACCTTTTGGTCGGTAGCAAAACAGCCATTGGCACTCGTCACCGACACCGTGTAAGTGGTAGTGGCGGCTGGGCTGACGGATTGCGAAGCGGTTAAAGCACCATTGCTCCAAAGGTAGGTATATGGGCTTGGGGCACCTGAACCACTTGCAGTCAACGTTGTGGATACACCATTGCAAATCGTCGCATCAGCGCCAGCGTTGGCGGTTGGAGTGGCGTTCACGCCCACGCTCGTTTGCACAGTGGAGGTACAGCCGTTGCTGCCCGTTACGGTCACCGTATAGGTAGTGCTCGAAGCAGGCGTGACCGTCTTCGAAGCACCGGCCCCTAGGCCGTTGCTCCAGGCATAGATAAAAGGCGAAATACCGCCACTGGCGGTAACTGTTAGCGTCGTGATAGTGCCACTGCAAATGGTCTGGTTGGGGGTTACGCTGGCCGTTGGGCTGGCATTTACCGTCACCACGACCTGGTCGGTGCCGGTGCAGCCGCTCGCATTGGTGACTGTCACCGTGTAGGTAGTCGTGCTGGCTGGCGTGACGGCTTTGGAGGCGCCGCTGCCAAGGCCATTCGACCAATTGTAACTGTTGCCGCCAGTGGCGGTCAGTGTGGTTGAAAGACCCCCGCAAAGGGTTACATCAGCGCCTGCGTTCGCAGTCACCGTGCCTACTGTCACCGTGGCGACTGAGGAGGTAACACTCCCGCAGCCACTGCCAGCAGCGCTCACCAGCACCCGATAATAGCTCGTAGCGGCCAATACCGGGGTCGTGTAACTGCTCGATGTAGCCCCGCCGATGGCAGACCAAGAGCCACTGCCGTTCGGGCTGACTTCCCATTGGTAAGCCAGTGAAGGCGTGCCGCCCGTGGCCGTCACGCTCAAGGTATGCGCACTATTGCTGCACAGGGTAATACTTGTTGGTTGTGCCGTGATGGCTGGGTCGGCTACCACGGTCACCATTGCCTGGCCGGTGGAAGTACATCCGGTGGCTGATGTGACCGTTACGATGTAAATGGTCGTTGCTGCAGGAGTGACGGTTTTGCTGGCACCGCTTCCCAGGCCATTGTTCCAGGTAAAAGTGTACGGACTGGTTCCGCCGGCACCGCCGCCGCTTGTACAGATAGTGAAGTGGCTGATACCATATGGCTGGCCATTGTCCGGGTTGATAGGTGCTGTCAGATTTGTGAAGGGCGGAGTGGTGTAAATAACAGACTCCGTTCCACCTTTAACCTCCACAGAAACGATACCTGTGCCGGCGACCGTCAAATGATCACCGTTGACTATGTAGGTGATGCCGTTCATGGAGCCGCTGGCTGGCGGCTCCACTTTGAAACAACCATCTCCACTGCCATTTGCAGTAGCATTGAGGGTAAAACTGCCGCCCGTACAAATCGTCCCATTGCCGCCCGCATTTACCGCCGGAGCACCACCGCAGCCGGAATCGGCACAATCCACCAGCCCGTCGCCGTCGTCGTCAACACCATTGGTACAAATCTCCCCCAGCACGGGCGTGGCGGCGTCTTCGTCGTCCTCGCTCTGGTCGCCGTCGTCGTTGTTGGGCCTGGAGTCCACGTCCACCTGGTCGGCAGCGATGACCTCCGTGATGTTTTTCAATTGTGCATTATTCAGGATTTTAGCCGTAATGGTCAGCGTCCTGGTTTGGTTGACTGCTATCGCAGGAACAAACCATACCCCCGAAACAGGGTCATAAGCGCCTGCTCCATTGTCGCTAACGTACTGGTAGCTGGAAGTCAATTTGTCCTTGGTCAGCACGGTGGTGGCCGGGGCAGGGCCTTTGTTCAAAAGCGTCAGCGTGAAGGTGACGTTTTGGCCTATCTGGGTGGATGATGGGTTGACCGTTTTGGTCAATTCCAAATCAATCAGCCCCGAAACCCGCACCACCACGTAGGTGATGTCGTACATGTTTGGCGTTCCGGAATCCCGAACCCGGTACTGGAAAGTATCCAGACAGATAAAGCCCGCTGGCGGTGTGTAGTTGATAAAATCGTCGGCATAGTTACCGGCGGTGCCGTTGGTGCTGACGCTCACGGTGCCTCCTTTTACTGTCAATCCATTGCTTGGGGTGGCGTTGGTACCTGTGCTCATCAGGATGATGGCGTGACCGTCCGGCTCGATGTCGTTGACCAGCACGGAGATTGCTTTGGCAATATTCATCTGCGTCTCGGCGTAGTCCCAACGGGCATCCGGGGGCTGGTTTTTCACATGAATAAACACCCTTGCCGTGTCGCAGAGCGAGGGCGAGCGGTTGTCGCAAACGATGTATTGGTACACATCGTTGCCAGTGAACCCGGGGTTGGGCATATATTCAACGATTTTACCGTTGACCACTGTCACCGTGCCATTGGCAGGTTGTTGGATGCCAGGCGTGAGTGTCGTGGTCAGGTTGTCGTTTTCTTGGTCAAAATCGTTGTCCAGCACGTCCGTTTCCACGTGGATGTTGACCACGATGGTGTCGTAGTCGTCCTGCGCCACTGGGCGGTTGTTGATTAAGGGAGAAACCAATACCGAAACCGTCGTGGTGTCGCAAAGTGTAGGCGTGCCCTGGTCGCATACCTTGTACAAAAACGTTTGCCAGCCAGTGAAGCCGTTGTTCGACGTGAATTTCAGCGTGCCGTTGCCAAGGTTGACCGCCGTGCCGAAAGGTGGGTTTGTCAAAAAGGTCATGGTCAGTGGAGTCCCTTCGGGGTCATAGTCATTGATGGTATTGTTGATGACTACTGTTGTACCTGCACTAACATAAGCAGTGTCTGGGTTGGCTATGGGCGGCCGGTGGTTTATCAAGCCAAAGTTATTGGAGCAGTCCACGTCACCGTTGTTGAGCACCACTGCCGTTTCGATGTTATCGGTGGTGAGTGTGCTGTTCGGCGGGAGGGAGGCCGTCGAAAGCTGAATGACGAAATGCCCGTTATCAGCACCGCTTCCAGTGGTATAAGTGATCTTCAGCACCGGTGCGCCTGACGGCGAACCATTAAAAGAGTCAGCGCTGCGGGAGCCGGAACCTGAAATGACAAATACCATGCTGTTGCCATCCGCCCAGCTCGGGCGGTTGACAATTTCCTGGACAACAGCTTTTATGTCGGGGGTGGTATAGGTTTGATTGGACAACCAGACCGATGGGTTCCACAAGGTGGATGCTGTTGTCAGCGCCCGGTTCGAGATGTTGTTGACAGACGTTGTGAAGGTTGGCGCATTGTCGGTTGCCTGCCCCTTAATAGTCAGTGCGGTCGGGCCGTTATTGGAATTAGGGGAATCTGCCTGGACAGCTCTAAAACTCAAAGTTGCTTCCTTAATGGTTGCTCCTTGGGGGATATTTATCGTATTAAAGCGCAGCCCTATTTTTTGATTGCCAGAAGACGGGGTTTGGATATCCTGAGTCATTTCCAAGTCGGAACTGGTGAGGTACATGCCCCCTGGGCCCAAGTTGGAACCATCGGGGCCTTCTTCTTCGGCATCGTCGGTGGAGGAGTTGACAATCCGGGTTAAAGAGACGGACGATTCACCACCGGTTTGCACGATTTGCTTGTAAGCGGCTGCATCCGCGTAAATGTTGTTCCCTGTACGGGCGATTTTGACATACTTGATGCCGTTGGTCGCTGTCACTTGATAATTGAACGCAAGGAAGGCCGAAGCGGGAGGCGGGTTACCTTGATCGTTGCTGTAGCCCGGCGACCAGGTGACGGCGTTGCTAAATGTAATACCGTCCGGCGAGCCGGAAATGGAGGCACTTCCCGATGACTTGTCAGATGCCAAATTGATGGTTACGTTGGTGCCAAAAGGAATGGTATTGGCAAACCCGAGCACCACGTAATCACTTGATCCCATTTTTACGAAATTGCCATTGGGCGCACCCGTCGCGTAAGAAAGGGGATAATCATTGTTCACCGAGCCGGTAGCGCTCGTAGCATAATTGGTCACTGAAGACGAATTTACCACTACGCCATTCCCCAATTTGAAAACATAATTGCCATAGGCATCGGTCAGTGCCGAGTCGAGTTTGGACTCGCCTGGGTTCACTACCCCATTGGCGTTCAAGTCCTTGAAGAGCCGCACCCTGATGTTGGCGACCCCAGCATCCCCATTGTTCAAAGCGCCGTTCATGTTAAGGTCGTCAAAAACCATCCCCTGTATCGCCCGTCCATCTTCGGGGTTCACACAGAGCACGTCAACCGTAACGAGGGCACTGTCACAACCATAAGGGTTACAAATTTTATAATTGAAAACATCCTGGCCGATGAAGCCCGTGTTCGGGGTGTATTTGATTTGCTTGCCGACAAGCTCTATGGAGCCGTTGTCCGGCGGGTTGGACACACCCAAAAAAGTCGTCAGACCCAAACTGCTGGGGTCCACATCATTGGACTGAACAGCAATGGAAATCGGGGTATTTATGTAGGTCAAACCATAGTCGTTGATCGCATCGGGCGGGTAGGTGGGTATGGGCACGCATGGGCCAAAACACCCTGCCAGCTCGTACTGGATCTGCACGTTGTCGAACTTGAATTTTTCGCCCCCTGAGCCAGAATGGCGGCGGAACCTGACACGTGCATCCGAACCGAGTGTGCCAAAGCTGGCTTTTAAATCGAAACTTTCCGCAGAGCTGGCTGGGCTACTGTCATTGAAAAGCTTCAATATGGAATAACTGGTTCCGCCATTATTGGAAAACTCCACTGCATACACGTCGTCTCCATTCAGGTTATGGTCGTTTACGGTGAATGACAAAATTGCCGAGTTGGTGCTGGACAGATTGGCTCCCCGATAAATGGCAAAGCTGCCGTCAACTGCACATTCTACCAGTCCGCCCGTGGCTCTTATATCGCCTGACCCCGCCAATCCATCGTCCCCTTCCTCTGTCCAGATGTTTGACCAGTTTTGGGAGCCGGTGTTGTTGGTATAGGCATTGGCCGGAAAATTGTCCGCTACGGAGTGGCTGCTTCCGCCAAATTGGGTAGTCTGCCCGGCAAGGCAGCCGTCATCGGTAATGGTAATGGAGACTACGGCCTGATCGCACAGGCCTTTGGAGTTACAGATTTGGTAATTAAAATTGTCCGTACCGCTGTAATCGTGGTCAGGTTGGTATTTAAATGTCCTGTCTTGCTGAAGGCTAATTTCCCCATGTAGCGGTTGGGATAGAATGGAAACACTTAGCGGCAAATCCTGTGGGTCGCTGTCATTGAACAACACGTCAATATAAGTCGAATGATCTTCGCAGATGGTCACGGCGTCGTCGTTTGCCACCGGCACGGCGCTCAAGCAATTCAGGTCCACATAGTGGACGGCGTTGACACAGGGCTTGTTCGCACCCGTGGCCCTTGTGAAACGCAACTTGCGGACAGCACCGGTGGCTGGCACGTAAGCGACGATATCCTCCTGTGGGGCGGCGTTGTTCAGGTCTTTGATGGTCGTGTAGCTTTTTAGGTCATAGAAACCATTACCATTAATGTAGTTCGAGCTGGAAAGCGTGCCTTGTACATTTAGCGTGGCAGAAGCCCCGTCATCAGAGCCGATGTGCAGCCATATCGTGTCGCCCACTGGCACGTTGTAGCCGAGGTCGAGCACGAGGTAGTCAGTGTTGTTGTCAATTTTAGCGTAGTAGTTGCCGTTGCCCGCCACCAAAACCGGTGCGCCAAGCGCCTGGGTGGGGTTGCTTATCGAGTTTTGCGCAAGCACGGTCGTGGCATTGCCCTGAGCAGCGATGCCATAATATTGGTTGGGATAGCACCCGTTCGCATCCGACCAGTCCACCGTGATGAAGATGGTAGCGGTATCGCAGAGCGAGCCGCCTTTGGCTGGCGGGGTGTTGTCACAAATGCTGTATCTGATTTGGTCAATGCCCACAAAGTCAAAATCCGGGGTGTAGGTCACCGTGCCGTCACCATTGTTGGCAAATACGCCGTTGCCCGTGTTGGTCGGGCCGAGCAGCGAGGTCAGCGTAAGGGGGTCCATGTTGGGGTCGCTGTCGTTCACCAATGCATTCACGGTGACGGGTGAGCCAGGCAGTGTCTCTTCGTAATCGTCCACTGCAACTGGCGGTGCAGGCCTGGGCCTCATGCTGATAAAAACGTTCTGGAACCCTACCCGGGTGCCACAATCGTCGGTGACCATGACCTTGATGTAGCATTCCGAGGTAGTTAGGACATCCGGCGGGGAATAGGTTGTGGTAGCGGAATATGGGTTGGAAAATGAACCACCACAGTCGGTTTCCCAGTGGAAATGGTATGCACCGCTTCCACCCGAGGCAGTTGCCGAAAGTGGATAGTCGGTACCGGATTCCATGATGTCCGGGATAGTGGCGGTCGCATGGATGGCCTTTTGGCCTACGGCCAGAAAGCTGAAGTTGAAGAAGGCCCGCTGTGAGGCGATGTTCTCCGGGTTGTCGTCCCGGTCTTGCCGGTGCCCAGTTTGGTACATGATGTAGCCCCTCGTGGCATCGCCAAAAGCTGGGCCGAAGGCCAATTTAGCCGCTTTCCCAGGAGAAAGGGAAGGCACGTCGGGATGGTCGGCGTCCCAAGCCCCAACGAATGTGGTCGGCCTCCAGCCATTGGTCGGCAAATAAATCTGTTCGGCACCGTTCTCCTGTGCCCCGTCCAAAGTTCCGAGGAACTGCATGACTGGGTGGGTTGGGAAACCATAGCTGTATGGAAGCGTACCGTCGTCGTGGTCGCCCGCCTCAACGGCAGGGGTAGTTGCCGGAGCTACTGGGTTGAGCATCAAAAAGTTAAGTCGTTGAGCAGGGTTTGCCGGGTTGACGATGTTCTCCACCGAACTTCCCGCCTTGCAACCTGCCCAGAGCGAGCCGGCGCAGCCGCCCAGGGCTGGGCTTGCGTTCCAGCTCAACAGCCGGTTGTGGGTTGCCCAAACTGGCTCGGAGTGCGGCATCAGGAACACGTCGGTGCAGCAGTCGAGGTCTTGGGGCAAGGTCCAGTTGTACGCCGTTTCGGGTATCCCGGCACGGTCGAGGTAGGCTTGGGCGATTTGCCCGTTGTCGGTGTTCAGCGTCCAGTTCATGGAGTAGTTGAGCACCCGGTTCACCGGCACGGTGACATCGGAAGTCGTGGTGACGCCAACAACGCCTTGGGCTTGCCATGCTGCAATAAGCGCATCTACCTCCGGGGTACGGTATTCCGCCGAGATGATGAAGGGGCCTCCCCGGTAGTCAACGCCATCGTAGGTGAAGTCAACGCCGTCCTTTGGTTTGGTTGAATTGATGGACCAGATGATGGGAATATTGTGCTCGTGCAGCAGGTACCAAACCAGGCCGTAGGGCTTGATGGCATTGGCAGCGGTCTGGGGCTGTACGCTCATGTTTATGATGAAGGAACCAACCGGAACGGCCTGCATGATGTCGGCACCGCAGTCGGGGTCGTTTGCGTCAATAAGGCCGTCGCCGTCATCGTCAATGTTGTTGTTGCAGATTTCGGTTGCAAACACAAAGGAAGGTGGAGGCGAAGGTGATTCACAAACTCCGGGGAGGTCGAGGTTGGCAATAAGAAGGTTCCGAACATTTCCTTTCAATTGAAAGAAATATTGGGCAGCCAATCCTTGATTCGTTTGTGCGGAAGGCACTTTTAGCAAGCTACTCTCTTCAATTGTGAAACTTAAGAGCACGAAGCTTAAGCTAAGGACTAAGGTGTAAGAAAATTTGCTCATTTTGTTGTGTTTGTTCGTATAAAAACCCCACTGCATTAAAAGCATTACCGCGCAGCTACGGTAAAAAGTGCTATGCGTGTCCATGTCAAAAAATGGTACACGCCAGAAAGTAAACAAGGTTTTGGTGACCGCAGGCAAGGACAACATAGAACAGCCTCACCAGATAGCAATCAATTCATGTTTACAACGTGTGACTAAATGTTTCTTATGGAGGGAGAAAAGTGAGGAGGGATTTACTACAAAAACCAATTTATCATTATCAACTTGGTGTATTAATCAACAACCTTGCCGAAACGAATTGTCTGTAGTTTTTCAGTATTTCTACTTATGCTCGATAGCGATGGGATTGCTTTGAGCAATCCCATCGCTTGGCGAACTAGCCTATTGGCTCCTAATAATCTTAACTGCTTTTTGATGTTTGCCATCAATCACCTGAAGATAGTAGTGACCATATCCTAGCGCCGCTCCAAGGTTGATTTTTTCAGCCCTTTGCCCTGGTTCCTGCGGCGAAAGCAGCGTCCTGAATACCACCCTGCCATAAGCGTCGCTTACCATCACCAATGGACTACCATCTGATACTTGTTCGAAGTCAATGGTCAGCTCGTTGGTAAATGGGTTGGGGTAAGCTTCGATTCCCTTATGAACAGGGACATCTTCCTCCTCGACCACCTCCGTTTCCCGGTCGTCCGCCTCTGGCCCAACGGATGTGCCGGTGCCGATGACCACATAGCAAACCTGGTCGGTGGTATGCGTTCTTTCCGTGTCCAAAATATTGTCTTCCAGCGCCCAGGTCTTGAGGGATGTTGTGGTCAAGGGGGCACTGGTGGCCAAAACAGCCCAAGAGCCTTCGGTGGCATCTTGCCCGGCAGAACTGACGACTGCCGCTTCTACGGCGGCAAAGCCGCTCAATGTGTAGGAAAATCCAGTAGCTAAATCCGGGACGCCTTTCACGATGTCGGAGCCAATGGCAGCAGCATAACGCTTGCCATTGAAGGTGCCAATGCCGCTTTGGAAAACCATATATCCCAGCGTTTCATTTGCACGGGTGAGGTTCACGTTGTCCTCGCCAATATGCTTGCCGATGGAACGACTTGAGGCAGTTGCAGGACTAGCCATTTTGGCATTCATGGAACTCCAGAATACCGAATAATTCGGGTCATTATAAGTCATTACTTGCCCCACTATGACGGGAATGGTGTAGGTATTGCCGAAAGTGATTGGCTCGTAAGCCCAAGCGTTGTAGCGGGAAGTCTTCGTGGAAAGGTATTTTTTTGCCTCAAAATTGACCCCATTGTTTGCCAAGGTATAGTTCCCTTCCTCGGCAACCATGTAATAAACAGTGGCGGTTCCGGTTGCGCCGGTCGCATTGCCTGCCACTTGCAGCTTCACCTGGAAGCTGTTGCCCGTGGCGTTCTGAACTCGGGTAACGATGGAAAGGCTTGCGTTGCTGGTGACCACCACGCTCGCCACTACCACCATGCTGGTGTAGGTATTTGTCAGGTTCACCGTTTGCCATGTTTCGGACACGTTTGTGAGTGTGCCGTACTCGAACTTGGGGTTGAAAGCCAGCGTAGTGAATGTGCGGCTTGCGGAGTAAACACCTACACCACAACTGTTGACCGCTCGTACCCGCCAATAAAGCAAGGTGCTGGCAGGAAGCGTGGTGCTTGTATAGCTCAAGGTTGTGATACCCGTGGCATTCACGATTGGGGTTGTGAAGGCGCTATTATCGGCAATCTGCACCTCGTAGGAGGTTGCCCCAGTGACTGCCGTCCAGATCAACACAGGCGTCAAAGAAGCACCTATGAAGCCAGTGGCGGGTGCTGATTGCACGGCCTGAACAGGTGTCGTAACAACGGACAGCACCACCACTTTGGTTTTGGTGCCAGTGGAGCCTACACCTGATATGGTGATGTTATAATTGCCAGCGGTTGTAGCGGTTGTAGCGGTAAGCGTCAATAAGGCGTTTCCAGGAACAGCCACCGTAGTTGTTGAAAAACTAGCCGTAACACCAGTGGGAAGTCCCGTAACAGAGAGCGCCACGTTGCCACTGAAATTGACAATTTTACCAATATTGACGGTAATAGTTGTGCTGCCACCTTTACAAATTGCTTGAGGGCTTGGGGTCGCATCCACCGTAAAGTCGTTGACAATAAGGGTCTTGAAATTGCGGGTGGCAGAATACACACCTACGCCACAATTGTTCACCGCCCTCACCCGCCAATAGTACGTTACGTTGTCGGGCAAAGCTGGCGCAACGACGTAGCTGTTGGTCGTGACGCCAGTCACTTCGACGGCTATTGGGCTGGTGAAAGTGCTGGTAGTGGCGACCTGTACTTCGTAGGAAGAAGCACCTGTGACGGCTGTCCAGCTCAATGTTGGGGTCAGGGAAACATTCGTGGCCCCGGTGGCTGGAGCGGATTGTACCACTTGGGCGGGGGTTGTAATCACAGATATCGCAAACACTTTGGTCTTTGTACCAGTGGACCCGACGCCCGTCACCGTAATATTGTAATTGCCAGCGGTGGTGCTGGAAGTTGCATTCAATATCAATTGGGCGTTTCCGGGTGCAGCTACCTGCGCAGGCGAAAAACTTGCCGTGACACCAATAGGAAGGCCTGTGACAGATAGGACAACATTGCCACTGAAATTGGAAATCTTGCCAATATTGATAGCCGCAGCGGAACTGCCGCCTTTGCAAACATTTTGAGGTGTCGGCGGAACGTTCACCGTAAAGTCATCGGCAGGCTGTCCAATAGTGAAATTGACATTGGAGATGTCGTAGAAGATTTTGCCAGTGCCACTCACCATGATCCTTGCTTGCGTGGTTTGATTTTCAGGGAGGGTAACCGCCTGTGTCCCATCGTTTGGCGTAGCACTGAGCAAGGTGATGGGGTAAGTTAGGCCACCATCAATTGACAGCAAAATATCCACATTGGCGGCACTGACGGGGTTAGATGTAGTGCTGGCCACGTTCCAAGTGACCGTTTGCGTTGAAAGTGCCGGCCAGCTTATCGCCGTGTTCGGCGATGTGACCACAAATGGCCCTGAACTAGCCACCGTAACCACAATATTGTCTTCTTTGGTGCAGCCGCCGCCAGCGTGGTTGTCCCTGATGGTGAGGCGAAAGTTGAGCGTCCTTGCCACGCTGGGGAGCACCTCCCAAGCGGGCATTGTATTATTTAAGACAGCTGTAAAATTTGGAAAATAGCGGATGGGGGAAGTCGTTGGCGACATTGACCTGAAAGTCGGACCGCCCGTATTGGTGGAGACCGGCGGCATGGTTGCTGCGGCGTAGTCCATTTGCTCCCAGCTATAAGTCAGCGCATCGCCAGGAGTGGGGTCGGCACCGTTTCCGGTAAGGAAGAAAGGCGTGGACTTTGGAATCGCATAGTCCGCAATTGCTGTAAAAGTCGGGGAACTGTTGATGGTGGTGAGCGTCGCACAAGCATTGCCCGAGCCGTTCCCGGAGCAGTAGGCTAAAATCTCCTGAATGCTCATGGCATGGAAATAGGCATCGCTGTGCGGCTGGATATTTGGGGTGCAAATGCCAGCGTACCCCATGATGGTGGAGCCGCTTCCCGGCTCTACCGAGGTGGTAGAATTGCTGCTGCAAGGGTTGTTCTGGGTATGGTTGGCACCGAACTGGTGCCCCATTTCGTGGCAGACATAATCAATGTCAAAAGGGTCGCCTACCGGACTGGAAGTGCCTGTGACGCCGCCACCTTTGTAGGTAGCGTTACAAACGCATTTTACATAAGCCAAGCCGCCGCCGCCTGTCGAAAACACGTGACCAATATCGTAATTCGCTGAACCGATGACATTGTTGCAAGTGGTCCTGTTTTCAGTAAGCATCGCCGTTGCATCGTAGTTGGAATAGGGGTCGGTGCTGGCGTTGGTGAAAACAAGCAGGTCGTTGTTGGCGACCAGTTGCATGGTTATGGACAAGTCCCTTTCAAATACGCCGTTCACCCTCGTCATGGTAGTGTTCATGGCCGCCAAAACTTGGGAAACCGGACCACCGTGGAAGGCTGCGTATTCGCCCGTACAGGCCAATGCCAACGAATAAGTGCGCAGTTTGCAGTCCCCAGCTTTCTCAAATGGGTCGCCCGCCCCTGGGGCTTTTGTCGCTTCAAGGTTATCCCCGTTGCAGCTCCAAGGTTTGTCCACGTAAAAGTCTTTTTTGTAGTAAACAACATAATGTTCATTGTCCTCCCTTGCGTAGGGGTCAATGAACACATGGCCCGTGGCTGCATTGAGCATCATGGCGTGGAAGCCCTGTGGCGTGAGGTCGAAGCGCAGGTAGGCCGCCGGGTCTTCGATGCCGTAGCCAGCATAGGAATTTATTTCGGGATATTTTTTTGCCAGGTCTGGATGCATGATGGGCGCTTTCACGATGTGGAAACGCTGGAAACTGCCATCTGGCATTGGCAAGGAAAGTTCGATTTTTTTGGTTTCAGCCTCGGCTGTTTGCCACAGCGCCGCTTCTTTCAACAGGCTTTCCATGCCCGACAAATCGAGCCGAACCGTGCGGTACTCGTTGGGCACGACTACCCTAGTCAGCTTTTTTTGATTAAACTGACCTTCAGCCGCGAAAGTCCATGGATTTGAAGAAGTGGGATTTTTGGTTTGGGCTGAAACAACGTTGCCCAAAGCCAACCAAAAAATCAGTGTGGATAAAAGTACTCTCATGTGTTTGTTCGTTTGTGTTCGTCTGCTTTCCCCCTCAAGTTGCACATCACCAGGCACTTTCAGGTAGTAGCCAATCATTTAAATAACGGATTGGAGAAACATGCAGAAATTGATGCTTCTTCTATTGTGTGAGACCAGATTGTATGTTGAGAGGGAAATCTTTAGGATGGCCTGAAGAATACTAAAACAATAAAGCCATCTAATTCGAGGGAAGAAAAAAACAAGAGAGTCAATAACTATGCCAAGGCGCAATTCAACGGTGGTCGTGTCAGGGCAAACACATCAAAATTTTTGTGACCTCGGAGAGGTCAAATGTTGGTAGAATTGCCGATTCCCCATGAATTTCGACCTCGGAGAGGTCGCATGTTAACGTAGGGTGCGACCTCTCTGAGGTCGAAATCCGGTTGATATTGCCTATTTCTACCAATGTTTGACCTCTCCGAGGTCGAAATTGATTTTAATACGTTTGCCTTGGTGGTCGTCTCGCCGAACTCCAGTGCGGCGGTGTCTCGTTTGCCAAACAAGAGTCCGGTGAAACATGGCAATAAACAAAGCCCCGGCAGTGTTGTGGACACTACCGGGGCTTTGATATTTAGCATTTATGATTTAAAATCAACCTCACTTCACGACCACAAATCGAACCGATCGCTCCCGCAACCCATCCACTTTTAACCACAGCCAGTAAATCCCTTCGGGCAGGTTGCCCAATTCCAATTGCCATGGAGCGTCAGGAAGCGAGTCGTGCTGGCTTTCCAGGACTTGTTGGCCAAAGCTGTTGTGGACGGTCACCGTTGCTGCCTTGCCAACCATTTTTTCAAAATACACCGATACATGGCGGTGGGCCGGGTTTGGGAACAACGTCAGGACACTGCGGTCGAGTTGCAGTTCAACGGCCCTGGTCTCGCTCACGGCTTCCGTGCCGTCGGCAAACCTTGCCCGTACCCGATAGAAGTTGGCACCGGGGTTCGGCTGAGTGTCCTTGTTTTTGTAAAGGTTCAGTTGTTCGTTGTCCGTTTCGGGCGACACCTCAAGCAGTGGCTCAAAGTCAACGCCATTTGCGGAGCGCTCCACCACATAACTGGTGCTCTTGTGGTCGGTGTTGGTCACCCAGTTCAGGTTCACTTCCTCATGGTCAAGCAGTGCAATCAGGCCAAGGTCGTCGTCAGTGGCGATGAGCGGAGCAATGGGCGGCAGCGAACTGCACTCGTATGGCGACCACGACCAGTCCACCCATTTTTTAGCATCCACTTTTTTGGCGATGAACTGCCCGTTGAGCCGGGTGTGACTCTGCTCCGTGCCGTCGTCCACGTTCATGTCTGAGAAGCGGAGGTCTGCGCTTGCGTTGACCTTGCAATTTTCTTTGAGGTTGAAGTTGTCTTCCTGGATATAAAATTTTACCCGGTGGGTGCTGCCCCAGTTGAGTTCCGAGCGCTTGCCCAGCTCGACTTTCTTCTTCACTACCAATTCCGTATTTCCCGAAAATTGCACGCTCGTTTTTTTGCCCATGTCAGCGTCTTTGGTCTTAAATTCCTTGACGTAAACAATGCCCGTTGCCGTGAACTTTGCTGTCGAGTTTTTGCCGACTTCTATTTTTTTGAAATTGGTCCCGTTCAGCAGGTACACCCCGGCGTAGTTGTCTGGAACCATCACATCGGCGGGCGGGTCGGGCATGGTGTTGTACCTGAAGCTCGCAAGCGGCGGCTCCGGTGATTGCGAAAGTGTTTGAGCGCCCGTGATGACGCTGCCGCTCTCCAGGTCAATCATCGGCGAGCGGACAAAGCCGGTCACGGTCGTTGCGTCGTGGATTCTCGCCTCCTTTCCCGCCTTCCAAATGCCCAAGTTTCCGGCGACGGTATTCTTGTGCATGTGGATTTCGTCCTGTGCAAGGATGGTGTAGCTGACGATGGCGTTTGCGTTCAGGCTGACGGTCACGGTAGCGGCGCAGGTGCCGTTGTTGCCCTTGCCGTCGCTGACGGTCAACGTCACGGCGTTAGGCCCCAATTTATTACAGCTAAAGGAATTGGGCTGTACCGATACGGGGCTTACCGTGCCGCCACAATTGTCCGTTCCGCTTTGAAAAACATTGGCGGGCGTGATGTTCGCCTGCCCGTTGGCGTCGAGCACGACATCGAGATTTTTGCAAACGACCGTCGGTGGCGTAGCGTCCTGTACAGTAACTTGGGAAGTACAGGTAGCGACATTTCCCCTGCCATCGTTCGCCGTCAGCAATACCGATACAGTGCCCGTATTGGCACAAGTGAAGGTGTTTGGTGCGACGGAGACGAGGTTTACCGTGCTGCCACAATTGTCCGTTCCGCTTTGAAAAACATTGTCGGGGTTGATGGAAGCTTGCCCAGTAGCATTGAGCGTTGCCGTGAAATTCTTGCAAACCAGTGTCGGTGGTGCAAGGTCTTGCACGGTGATGGTTGCCGTGCAACTTGCCGTGCGGCCAGCGGCATCCGTGACCAGCAGGGTCACCGCATTGGGCCCAAGGTTGGCACAGTTGAAGCTGAGGCTGTTTTGGTTGTTTATCTTAAAAGAAAGCGGAGAGCAGCCGCCCGTGCTGCCGTTGTTGATTTCAGTGGCCAACACACTGACGCTGTTGCCACTGGTTGTCGTCAACTGCCGGGTGATATTTTGGCAGGAAGCTACCGGCGCAGCAGGCAGGGCATTGATGGTGAACGGGGTGGACTTGTCGCAACCGTTCGAGCCAATGGTAATGGTGTGCTGCCCCGGTGTGATGTTGGCATAGGCCGCCTGGTTCAATGTTTGAGAACCGTTGTCGAGCTTGCTGTAAAAACCAGTGGGCAAATTTGTGATGGTCAGGCTGCCAGTCATTGCGGCGCAAGAAGTTTGCGCCAAGTCGAGTTGCGGCGCAGGCGTCGTGATGATGGTCACTTTCACGGCTTCCGTGAAGAGATAGTCGGAGCAGTTGCCCCGGCGAGCGCCCCGGCGGTACCAGGTGTTTAGGGTCAAAATCGGTGGGTCAAAAGTAGGCGAAACCGCCCCATCAATTGTTGACCAAGCGTTGGGATTAGCAGTTGGGTCGAGCGTGGATCGCTGCCAACTATATTCCAAATTGCCCGTGCCTCCAACAGGTGAGTTGGCGTTTGAAAACGCCACAGGGTCGTTGCCGTTGCAAACCGATTGGCTGGCGGTGACCGCACCTGCATTTGTCACGTTGACACAAGGCGGTTGCGTGGCGAAATTAAATGTATTCACCTGCTGGCATCCCGTGGCAGCGCCATTGGCGTTTTTCGGCACCACGTACCAGTAGTAGGTCAAGCCACCAGTCAGCCCCGCCACCGTAGCGGTTGTGGCAAAAACATCGGATTTTGCTTTGTTTGTCGGCGGGTTGCTCGTGCCGAGGTAAAGGTCGTAGTGGGTGGCGTTCGTCGCAGCATTCCAGGTGAAGATGACCGACGCTGGATTGATGCCCGTCAGATTGTTGGTGGGTGTCAGGTTGCTGGTACAGGAAGTGAGGCCGTTGACGGTAACGGTGAAGGCGCAGTTGTTAGTATTGTTGTAAACATCCTTGGCCGTGTAGGACACGGTGGTGCTGCCGATGGGGAAGCTGCTGCCTAGTGCATGGGAAGCCGTCAACGTGGTTGCCGAGCAATTGTCCACAGCGGCTAGGGGCGTCCAAGTGGCGGTCGCCGAGCTGCCCATGGTCGTTTTTTGGATGTTGCCAGGGCAGGGCGTGGTAAACTCGGGTGCCAGCAAATCCTCGGGCGTCACCTGGGCGACGCAGGTCAGCAAGTCGTTTAGGCGGGTTTTTAGCACGACGTCAACGTTGAGCACCGAACCGATGTCGGAGCAATGGAAAATCGGACGGTCCTCCCCGTTTGCCTTGTAAACCATGTTGCTGCAGGCTTTGAAGTTGGGGAAGGCAATCAGCTCGGAAGCATAGACCTTCACTTCGCCTACGATGTTGGCACCGAACGTGCCGTCCTTGCAGATGCTTGGGGCGTTCGTGTTGGGCGAAACATGGATGTAGCCGCCATCCACTGTCGGAGCATTGCCAGTAAAACTACCCGTTTGGAACAAAATGCCTTGCAGCTTGAGCGTTCCGTTATTTGTCACTGAACCGGTGTTGCGGATGCTGGAACAGTCGTCCACGGTCAACTGGCTGGTGTTCGTAAGCGCGCCTTCGTTTCGGATGTTGCCAGCGGCAAGCAAAAGTGAGGCACTATTGGAAAATGCCGCACCGGGCTTGTTGAAGATATCGCCCGGGTTGTTGAAGGTGCTGCTGTTTGTGACGGTTCCTTCATTGGTGAAATACAGCACGTTGTTTACCGTGCCACTGTTGGTGAAACTAGCTTCCGTTTTGTTGGCAATGTCTTGGTTATTGGTGAACACTGCGCCAGCAAGGTTATTGAAGGTGGCATAGTTGCTTAGCACCGCGCCCGAATTGAGGTTGAGCGCCGCCTTGTTGGTGAAAAAGCCATCGTTGCGCACGATGTTGATGGCGGTGATCGTGCCGTTGTTGGTCAACTGGTTATTGTTGTCCAGCACCGAACCGCCAGTGTTGGCGATCGTGCCGTCGTTCTCGAACTCGCCGTCGTTTTGGACCAGGCCGCCACTGGTTATTTGGCTTTTGTTTTTAAAGTCGCCCGAGTTGAGCAGTTGCGAACCATTGCCCATGCTGATGGTGCCGCCAACTTCGTTCCTGAACACCCCGCCCGCTAGGTTGCTCAACAAGTTGTTGTTTTGGAACAGCCCAAAGTTCCTCGCATCGTTTTTGTTCAAAAACTGGTAGCCGTTGATGAAGGTGCCATAATTCTCGAACTTGCCTTCGTTGTCCAGCCTGCCGTCTGTATTGTCGAAGGTCTTTCCGGCGTTGATTTTCAACTCGCCAGTGGTCAGTGTCTTGAGCAGGCCGTTGCCGGTGTTGTTGAAAACACCATTTACCACCGTGGAGCCTGCATTGGTTATGGTTCCAAAATTGTTCACCAGGCCGTTCGCCGTGAAGGTGGAGCCACTTCCAGTAATATTGAGGTTCGCACCAGATTTGTTGGCGAGGGAGGTGCCCGCCGCCACCGTGAGAAACTCTACGGTCATGGTCTGGTTGTTCTCGAAAGTGCCTTGGGTTTGCACCATTCCGTCCGTGGCATTCAGGGTACCGTTGTTGACGATGTCGCCCTTGTTCACCAGCGTGGTGGGCAGGGTAAAATTGCCACCGTTGACGAAACTGCCGCCTGTTTCATTGGTGAAATTTGCGCCAGGTGCGAAACTGGCCGAGATAAGGCTAGCAAATGAACCAAAGTTGGTCACGTTGGCATCAGCGGTGAACAACAAGTCGCCGAGGGAAAACACGATGCCGTTGTTGGTGAAGTTGGACGAAAAGGTGATGGTGCCATAATTGTTGATGGTAAAATTCGAAGTGAGGGGGCTACCGATAACGACTGATCGGCCGCCGTTGATTTCTGCATCGTTGCCAAAGGCGGGCAAGCCGGAGTTCCAGTTATCAGGGTCAAACCAGTCACCGTTGGGGGCCCCGATGTACTTTGTGGTAGCTGCCAAAGACTGGTTAACCCAGCATAACAGGCATAGCAAGATAAGGTAAGTTAGGTTGCGCATAGTAATTAATGAATTGTAAGAATTATCTAAGTCTGTGAAAAAATAAAGCCGTGATAGATGATGCTGATTTCGGCAAAGACGCCGAGCGGGGGGAGGGAGGATTAAAGCGTATTCAGACTTGTGTAAAGGAGTGAAACCAAATAGAACTGCAAAAATGGCAAATATTTTTGAATAAAACAATGAAGCTGTTTAGACTTTCCTGTTGGAGATAAAAAAGAGTGATTTTTCGTCCTCCTGAAGGGAATTTTTGAGGGAATAGCAGCGCTATTGCCGAGAAAATTGCCGTCAGGAGGGTGGAAAAGCGCCTTTTTTAGCCCAATGAGGAAAGTCTAAACAGCTTCAATGGTAGTGTGCAATTGCCTTGCAGCGGTTCTTTAAGTTTTGACAATCAATCTGTTAGGTGTCAATATAGACCTCGGTGAGGTCGATAACTTCATCTAAAGAACTGACTGTCAGAACTTAAAGAATTGCTGATGGCCTTGGCGATACATTGACAAAAAATAATAGGAGCATACAGGAAACCACCCGTATGCTCCATTTCTTGTCCGAAAAGTAATTTTACTTAAATCCTACCTATGGAAAGTGCTTTGGCGATGGGCCGTTTGCCCGGCACATTGAACCACACGATGTAGTGACCTTCGTGCAGGTCACGGATGTCCATCTGGTAGTATTTGCTGTAAACTTCATCCAGGTGGAAGCGCTTCATTTTCATTCCAAAACTGTTGAAAATGGTGATGGTCACATCCTCAACGCCAATCACAGTTTCAAGGTTGGCCTTGACGAAACCGTTGGCTGGGTTCGGGAACAGCACATAGCTTTCCACGTCTGGGAAGTTGATGGTTATTACTGCTGAATAGTAGGTTGAACCATCTACGTCCACCAATTTCAATCGGTAGAAGTTGTCGCCGGTAAGTGGCTCAAGGTCGAAGTCTTCGTAAAGCTCCTGAGCGTTGCCACCTTCTGATGCCCTGTCGCTGAGTGGCTGAAAATCAACGCCGTCCGCTGACCTTTCAAGGATGTACTGGCCGATGTGATAGCCACCGTCGTGCAACCAATACAGCTCTGTATGCTCTTCCTGCTTCCTTGCCTCAAATTGGAAGGTCTCTCCTTGATAGCTGCCAAGTGCAATTGGCACGTTGACGGTCATGTTCACCTCGCAGATGAACTGGTAGGTAGCACTGTAGTATTTAACTTTTACGTAGTGCGTGCCAGCTGGCACCGTGAAGGTAGCGGTCGGAGTGGTGCAGTTGCCGAAACAGTTATGCTCTGTCTGCCAGGAGGAGCTGAATATCTGAACGGAAGTAACCGGGGCACCGCTGAGGCCCGAAACGATGATTTTGCCGGGCTGAGTGGAGACGCCAACGTTTGCACAATTCGGTGTTCCGCCGCCACCACCACAGTTGGTTGAAATGGTGAGGGAAATGATATTGGACTCAATGAAGATCGGACAACCGACACGGCGTGTGCATCGCAGGTAACAGGTCGCCACACTAACATTCCCAGGGTTCAGGGTAAGTCCCGATGCACCAGGAATCATGGTCCAATGCGGGTCTTGACCTGCGGCAATTTGAGCTGCCGTGGTAGTTGGAAATGTACAGGACGTCGTGCTCTTGAGCCAGACAGTTTCCATAATGCCAGTACCACCTGAAGGAGCGACACAGTTGCCAATTGCTGGTGCTGGACCAGAATTGGGGCAATGTTGGATGGATGCGCTGCAAGCAGTGCCGAATCCAATGGTGCCACCATTGGTCACGTTGTCGCATGCGGTGACAGGCGTGCCTGCGCAGCTACAGCCATCAGCCTTCACCACGTCGTTGATGGTGTTCGGGTTCCCATCGTTGCAGGGCGCACCGGGCGTAGCCGGGAAGGCCGGATTGTCCGGATGGCAGTCGTTGTTGTTGCAAACTCCATCGCCGTCCGTGTCGCCGCCGAGGTTGGCGCACGGGTTGTTCGTACAGCTGGTCACAGTGTAGGAAGTGAGGCTGCCACAGGCCTGCACCCAGTAGGTGCCTGTAGAAGGAACGGTGAAGCTGATGTTGCTTCCGCAATGGTTGCTGGACCAAGGGTTGCAGTCGAAGATGATGGTCCAGTTACTGTTGAAAATCTTGGCACTGCTGGAGGCGTTCAGGCCAGTGATGGTAATCACGCACCCATTGACGGCCACGTTGCAGGTGGACACAGGCGTACCGGCGCAGCCGCAGCCATTGGCGGTAACCACGTCGTTGTTGGTATTCGGGTTGCCATCGTTGCAGGAAGAGCCTGGCGTGGCCGGGAACGCCGGATTGTTCGGCTGGCAGTCCTGGTTGTTGCACACGCCGTCACCGTCCGAGTCACCGCCCTGTTGGGCGCATGGGTTGGACGGGGTGCCTGCGCAGCCGCAGCCGTTGGCTGTCACCACGTCGTTGTTGGTATTCGGGTTGCCATCGTTGCAGGAAGTGCCAGGCGTGGCCGGGAAAGCCGGGTTGTTCGGCTGGCAGTCCTGGTTGTTGCAAACGCCGTCACCGTCGGAATCACCGCCCTGTTGGGCGCATGGGTTGGACGGGGTGCCTGCGCAGCCGCAGCCATTGGCGGTCACCACATCATTGGTGGTAGCAGGGTTGCCGTCATTGCAGGGCGTACCCGGTGTAGCGGGGAACGCCGGGTTATTCGGCTGGCAATCCTGGTTGTTGCAAATGCCGTCGCCATCCGTGTCACCGCCCTGGTTGGTGCAGGGTGGGGAGGTGACAGTCACCGAAAGCTGCTTTTCACAAATCAACTGGTAGCTAGCGGAATAGTACTTGGCATAAACGATGTAATTGCCTGCAGGGACGGGCTCCACTACAGTACCGCCACAATTCGCAAAGCAATTAAAAATGGTTTGCCAGGAGGAGTTGAATATTTGTACCGAAGATATCGGTGCACCGTTCAGGCCCGTAACCTTGATATTACCGTTAACGACAGTGATACTGATGCCGTTGACGCAGTCCGAGGTGTTTGGCGTACCCTGGCAGCCGCAACCGTCAGCAGTCACCACGTCGTTGGACGTGTTGGGGTTGCCGTCAGTGCAGGGTGCACCAGGGGTGCCGGTACAGGGAGGGTTGCAATTGATCACTGTAACAGTCACAGTTTTGGTTTGACGGCAGTCGATACAGGAGCCTGAACCACCAGAACCTGAACCACCAGAACCTGAACCACCGGAGCCACCTGACCCGCCAGAGCCTGAGCCGCCAGAGCCACCAGAGCCACCGGAGCCTGAGCCGCCTGAGCCGCCTGACCCGCCAGAGCCACCGGAGCCTGAGCCGCCTGAGCCACCGGAGCCTGAGCCGCCGGAACCACCTGACCCGCCGGAACCTGAGCCGCCTGACCCGCCTGAGCCGCTTGAACCAGAGCCGCCGGAGCCGCTTGACCCGCTTGAGCCAGAGCCGCCAGAGCCAGAACCGCCATCTGGGCAAATGACTGGTGTACCACCGCCGGAGCCACCTGAGCCAGAGCTACCGGAGCCACCTGAGCCACCTGAGCCACCTGAGCCGCCTGAGCCAGAGCTACCGGAGCCACCTGACCCGCCGGAACCTCCTGAACCTGAGCCACCTGACCCGCCTGAGCCAGAGCCACCGGAGCTACCTGACCCGCCGGAACCTCCTGAACCTCCTGAACCGGAGCTACCTGACCCGCCAGAGCCGCCGGAACCGCCAGAACTGCCTGAGCCGCCTGAACCACCGGAATCACAGCCATTGTCGGCAGTCATAGAGACGCTGAAACTACCTGAGATAGAAAATACGACCGTGTGTGGGCCAATACCTGTCGCCGTAGAGGGCGTTGCATTGGGACCAAAATTCCAGTTGTAGGTAAAGCAAGGATAACCCAAATCCGGCGTGGAAAAAACCACCGCCTGTCCCTTGCAAATCTGTCCCGTCGGAGTAATAATGACTGCCTCCGGGCAAGTGGTTGTGGTTGTCCCCGAACAACTGGAACCATCTTCGAAGACGACATTTTGCAGCACTAGGCTACCGAACTGGTCGCCAATAATAAGTGGCGCCGAGCAGGAAGTATGAATACGGACGCTCTGCAACACTGCACCGCCCTGGCTGGCATACACCGTGACCCAGGTGTTTGAAGGCAGTTTTTCCGTTTCCGCAGCTGTGAAACTGCTACCGAGACTAACGTTACCTGCAAAGTAGTTGTCGCCTCCACCGTTCGAGTCTTCACTCGCCACGATGTACACGCTGGCGGCTCCATTCGGGCCACTGCCCGGCTGGTTGCACTCCCATTTAGAACCCAATTCCTGGCTGGTACTCGATTCGGAGCAACCTTCACCATTGTACAACAATGTAATGGCTTTTGCCTTGCTGCCGTCGCAGCAATCTTCACCTGTGAGGATGACCATCTCAGTCCCCGTCTGTACATCGTCAAACAGGCTGAGCAGGTAGGAAGCGTATTTTAACACCGTCCCTTCCATAAACATGGACCTTGCCTGAACCTGGCCAAATAATGCCAGCATAAGGGTCAACCCTAATGCGAGGCATTTTTTTGAAAAAAAAGTTTGTCTGTTCATAATAAGAAAGTTTTGATTAATAATTGATTTAAGAATTGTCGTCACGCACAGAAGAATTCAAGCGTGGACTTGACGGATACAGAAATTCGTCAAGTCCAGCATTTAATTGCCTAGTTCATGGCGGTTTATTTATGGTCACTGGATACATTGAATCAAGTCATAGTTTTCTCAGCCCATTCCCTGAAAACAGCAGGGAATGGAATAAAAACCAGGTATTGTCAACGAAGTCAGCGCTGGCAATTCCTGGGTTTAAAAGCCTTTTAAATTTGTTGTGAAATGAGACCTTCCCGATTAATCCCGGGAAGAAACCGTACTTACGGCAAAAGCAAAAACTTAGCTATGGGCGATGAATCAACGCTTTTTCTGTGCGCCGACCTCCGCTTTCCAATTGTATTTCGATGAAATAATACCCCGCCTGCAAATGCAATACAGGCAACTCTGCTTGCGTACCCACAGGGTGGGATAGATTCAGCATCTGTTGGCCCAAAGCATTGTAAAGCGAGATGGAAATTGGGGGAGTGCCACTCCACGTTGCGAAGAAAACATCGCTTGTGGGGTTTGGATAAATGCGCAAGGTTTCCTCGGTTGAAACTTGGGAAACGGCATTTATGAATTCGTTGTTTTGGGAAAAAGTCGGGTTTTGGAGCAAGAAGTTACCAGTGCCATTGGGCATTCGTGCGCTTGCGACATTGGTTGTCTGATCGCCGAAAGTAAGGGAATCAATCATCGTCCCGTCTTCGTGCATCATGTGCAGGTATTCCCCACTTTTTGATAATTTAAAGTTGGTGTGCAACCCAGGCTGCGTTTCATCATTGTCCGCCCAGGCGATGAGGTAATCGTTCGGTTGGATGAATGTACCTGCCGGGAATCTCCACTTAAATGGGTTCGCAGGGTCATCGGTCAGGTAAAAGCTGCTCAGGTCAACCACCTCGCTGGTGTTGTTGTACAATTCAATCCAGTCGTTGAACTGGCCAGCGGGGTCGGAGATACCGCTGGTAGAGTCATTGGATGCCACGAATTCATTGACGACGACATCGCGCCAGCTGAGGGGAGAAAAAGCGCCTTCGCATTCGTGATTTTCCAGCACCAGGTCTTCGGCGACCTCCTCGAAACGCTGGTTCAGCACCCATTTCAGTGAAGGGATTTTGGCATTGCCGCCGCCGCCGGTGCCGTTGCCTGCGTCGTACTCAAAATAATCAGTGGTGAAAATATAGTTCGGGTCGTCATAGATGGCATCCCTGATTTGCTGTACCTGGGCATCAATGAGGGGAAAAAGCCTTTCGGCGTTGAAATTGTTTTCCAACATCTGGCAACTGATGTCGAAGTAGCGGTTGCGGAATTCCGGTACGTTCATCAACCGGCGGACAAGTACTTTCGAAGAGTCGTCAAGGAGGAGCGGGAAGTCGAGTTCGTACTCGACGCCTTCATTGTTCGGGCTGGCTATTTGCGCAACGATTTCCTGGTACTGCACCTGGCAGAGCGCATCCCAGGTATCGTAACAGCAAAAATCGTCCAACGCTACCACCTGCTGAAAGACAAGGTCAGTGGGCGGGTACGGGCAAGAACCATTGATAATGGTATTGCAGGACTGGGGGTTGAAGCCAAGGCTGATTTCCTTACAGCGGGTGCTTTCACATACTTCGGCACCATTGTCGCGGGTGGTAGTCAGGCATACATTGAACTTATCCAACGTGCTGTATTCATGTACTGGGTTCTTATCCACCGATGTAGTTCCATCGCCGAAATCCCAATGCCAGGAGGTCGCAAAAGGAAAAGTTTCATCATAAAAATTCAGAACGTTGCCATTTTGCACCTGGGAAAAAGTCGCCTGCAAGTAACAGGCGGTATCGAAGGGCGGATAGGGGTTGCCACCTGTCGGGAAGTCGCCGCCGAGGGCGAGGTTGTAGTCCCATGGAATCCAATGGAACTTGTCATCGGAGGGGTCTTCGTACAGGTACCAGTTTCGACCGTTGTCGATGTACGAATCCCAGTTGTTCAACATGATGTCTGCGGCGAGTACATGAAGGAAGCCGTCTACGTCGAACACTTCCTGAATGGCCGCGGGAAATTCGGAATCAGATGAATTGTTGATGACATCAAGGAGGTTCAGGAAAGAGGTCCAGTCATATTCCAACTCATTGGTTTTTAATTGAAAATCAACGAGATAGGTGTCAATTGCCGGACCAAGCCATTCCATTTTCGACCATCCGATGTTTTTTATCAACGTGCCGGAATCCAGGGTAAAATTGTTTTCAATAAAAGTTTTATCCAACTGTTCGACGAGTTCGTACAAACCCCAGTATTCGTCGTTTAGATACAGCTTGCACCAGGACATCCTGGGCGCTGGCACTCCGGCAGTTCGAAGGACATTGTATCCAACGAAGTTGCGCATCATGGCGGGGTCGCAGGCACCGTTGTGGAGGTTGATTTTTTTTATTCCATCATATTTTTGTCCTGAGATGTACTCGTTCATGTCAAGTTTGAAGGGTTTCTTTTTCTCTGATGAGGAATAATGCGACGACAGCCCTTTTTGGCGGATACCAAGTGTGTCGAGCCACTCGCCATCAATTTGGGCATAGGCTTTCAGGTAGGGCACCTCCACGCCGGAGTCGTCAATGTTTTCATCGTAGTTGTGTACGAGGGAATCCCAAAAATTTTCTTCGTAAAAATAGATACGCACCTCATGCAGATATGAGTTGTCAAATAGGGAGCTGCCAGCCTGGCCACATACTGAAGTGGCATTTAAAAAAAGCAAAATGAAGCAGAGTTGTTTAAGTGTTGTCATAAATGTTGTTTGTTTTTTGTATCGTTTGTCAGCCAGTTGGGACAATGCCAACGTGACCAGTTGTCGCTGAAATTTCAAAATTGCCTTAAAAAGGAGGTGTTTGTCAAAGGGAGACCAGGCGCAAAGTCGTTGTCGAAGACAAGGTTCAAACAGAAAGAACCGAACCAATCAACCACTAAAGCGGATAATCAGGAAATCCCGACAGCCGGTTCAGAGCTGAAAACAGTGCATGAGATGAAAAGCAAATACTGCTTTTCAAGCCTGAAAGTTTTTGTTTAGTTTGAATTCCTGATTGCTGTTCGTAGGGGGGAGAAACGAACCTTTTTCGATAAGGAGGCTACCGGAGGATAGCCAAGACTGTTAATCAGAATACAAAAGTTGATGTGAGACTGGACAAAAGTAAGTTTTATTTTTGATAATATTTCACTCTAGTAAAAAAAAAAAGAGGATACTAACTTGTCTTTCATAGTGAAAAATGCCCTCTTCAAGGGCAAAGTTGTTCATTATTAATGCCATCCCAAAGCATCCATCAACATTTTGTTGCAGGCAAACTTAATAGAAATAGTGAGCTGCTTTTATAAGAAAAACGGTAGCCGCACCTGGTGCGACTACCGTACTTTTAGTGATAGAGATTTACTCTTTAAATTCTACCCACCATCAGCAGCTTGGCGACTGGCCGCTTGCCGGGCACATTGAACCACACGATGTAGTGACCTTCGTGCAGGTCACGGATGTCCATCTGGTAGTATTTGCTGTAAACTTCATCCAGGTGGAAGCGCTTCATTTTCATTCCAAAACTGTTGAAAATGGTGATGGTCACATCCTCAACGCCAATCACAGTTTCAAGGTTGGCCTTGACGAAACCGTTGGCTGGGTTCGGGAACAGCACATAGCTTTCCACGTCTGGGAAGTTGATGGTTATTACTGCTGAATAGTAGGTTGAACCATCTACGTCCACCAATTTCAATCGGTAGAAGTTGTCGCCGGTAAGTGGCTCAAGGTCGAAGTCTTCGTAAAGCTCCTGAGCGTTGCCACCTTCTGATGCCCTGTCGCTGAGTGGCTGAAAATCAACGCCGTCCGCTGACCTTTCAAGGATGTACTGGCCGATGTGATAGCCACCGTCGTGCAACCAATACAGCTCTGTATGCTCTTCCTGCTTCCTTGCCTCAAATTGGAAGGTCTCTCCTTGATAGCTGCCAAGTGCAATTGGCACGTTGACGGTCATGTTCACCTCGCAGATGAACTGGTAGGTAGCACTGTAGTATTTAACTTTTACGTAGTGCGTGCCAGCTGGCACCGTGAAGGTAGCGGTCGGAGTGGTGCAGTTGCCGAAACAGTTATGCTCTGTCTGCCAGGAGGAGCTGAATATCTGAACGGAAGTAACCGGGGCACCGCTGAGGCCCGAAACGATGATTTTGCCGGGCTGAGTGGAGACGCCAACGTTTGCACAATTTGGTGTTCCGCCGCCACCACCACAGTTGGCTGCAATGGTGAGGGAAATGATATTGGACTCAATGAATACAAGGCATCCGTTGCGGCGTGCGCAGCGCAGGTAACAAGTTGCCTGTGTCACCGTGCCTGGGCTGTAAGAAAGGCCCGTTGCACCAGGTATCATCGTCCAGTGCGGGTCAAGACCTGCGGCAATCTGCGCAGCCGTGGTAGTTGGCGCTGAACAAGAAGTTGTGCTCTTTAGCCAAACAATTTCTAAGTTGCCAATACCACCTGACGGTGAGGCGCAGTTGCCGATGGTGGGTGCGGGGCCGGTGGTCGGGCAGTGTTGATAGGAACTGCTGCAGCTTGTTCCGAATCCAATAGTGCCGCCATTCGTCACGTTGTCGCAAATTTGGACGGTTGTGCCTGCACAGGAGCATCCATCCGCTTGTACAACATCGTTGATGGTGTTCGAATTGCCATCGTTGCAGGGCGTACCTGGCCCGGTAGGGTAGGCTGGATTGAATGGCTGACAATCGTTGTTGTTGCAGGTGCCGTCACCGTCTGAATCGCCACCCAGACCAACGCATGGGTTCGAACAGCTGGACACGGTGTAGGAAGTAGTGTTGCCGCAAGCCTGCACCCAGTAGGTGCCGGTGGAAGGAACGGTGAAACTGATGTTGCTTCCGCAGGGGTTGCCGGTCCAAGGGTTGCAATCGAAGATGATGTTCCAGCTGCTGTTGAATATCTTGGCACTGCTGGAGGCGTTCAGGCCAGTGATGGTAATCACGCACCCATTGACGGCCACGTTGCAGGTGGACACAGGTGTACCGGCGCAGCCGCAGCCATCGGGAGTGACAACATCATTGGTGGTGTTTGGATTGCCGTCGTTGCAAGGCGTACCAGGTCCAGTTGGGAATGCCGGGTTGTTCGGCTGGCAGTCTTGGTTGTTGCACACGCCGTCGCCGTCAGAATCGCCACCCTGACCAACACAAGGATTGGAACATGGGCCAGGCGATGCGACCGTCTTAATGTCGGAACAAGCAGGGTTCTGGACATCATGCACTGAAACAGTAATGTCTATACCATTCTGAAGGGTGGTGGGTGGAACGGTATTATATGCGGTGAATTGACCTGCTGGGAATGGTCCTAGTACCACTGGTGTGTTGTAAGGTGTAGGGCCAAAGGCGGCCACGCCAATGTAAGCATTGCTGAAACTGCCCTGCCACTGTCCACTGGTATTTGTGCCAGTGACGGTGATAGTAAATTTGTAAGTGTCGTCCGTGGTCGTAGTAGTGTTCTTTCCGTCGCAAATGATATTGGAAACATTCAAGTTCACGTCGCATGGATTGCAGTCCAGAACGGTAACGGTAGTCGTTACCGTTTTGCTGCACTCTAAGCAATCCGATACTGGAGGCGTTGTCGAGCCGCAAGTTGCACCTGTTGACCAGGTAGCTGCCATAAGCACCAAGCTGCCAAACTGGTCACCCGGTACGATTGGTGCCGAGCATGAAGTGTGGATTTTGATGTTTTGCAGCACTGCGCCACTTTGGCTTGCCTTGATGATGAAGTAGGTATTGGTAGGCAACGTAGAGCTTGGCGAAGTGGCAATAAAGGTTCCACCATTGCTGACATTGCCAGCAAAGTAGGTGATTCCAGTGCCATCTGCCTTTTCATTTGCAATGATATAGACGGTTGAAGCACCGTTCGGCCCACCTCCCACATCAGCGCAGGAATATTTGTCTGGCCCTTGAGAGGTGCTGGTTTGTGAGCAACTTTCGCCATTGTACTGAATGGTAAGCGATTTCGGCTTGCCGCTGTTGCTGTCACAGCAATCCGCACCGCCGCTGCCACCACCGCTGCCGGAGCCGCCGCTGTTGATGTCGCAAGTTGCGCCAGTTGACCAAGTTGCGCTCTCCAGCAACAAGCTTCCAAAGCTTTCACCCGGTACGATTGGTGCCGAGCAAGAGGTGTGGATTTTGATGTTTTGTAGCACAGCGCCACTTTGACTGGCTTTGACGATGAAGTAGGTATTGGTTGGCAAAGTACTACTAGGCGAGGTGGCGGTGAAGGATGAGCCTAAGCTGACGGTGCCAGCAAAGTAGGTAATCCCGGTGCCATCTGCCTTTTCGTTGGCAATGATATAGACCGTTGAAGCACCGTTCGGACCTCCGCCTACATCAGCGCAGGAATATTTGTCTGGCCCTTGCGTGGTGTTTGTGGTAGAACAGCTCTGACCAGTGTATTTGATTTTGAGCGATTTTGGCTTGCCACTGTTGCTGTCGCAGCAGTCAGACCCAGTTAGCGGTGGCGGAGGAGGTGGGCAAAATGTGCTGCCCACACCACCAGCGCAATTGTTGGTAGTGCTAAGCGTAACGGTAGCAGTTCCAGCTGAGGAATAGGTTACCGTGTGAGGCCCGATACCAGTAGCTGTGGAAGGAGTTGCATTGGCGCCAAAGTTCCAGGTGTAAACGAAGCAGGAGTACCCCAGGTCAGTAGTTTTGTAGATAACCTGTGTGTTTTTGCAAACTGGGCCTACGTTGGTACTTGAGCTGTTGTTGATAGTAATGACAGGTGTCGGGCAAGTTGGCGGTGGTGGGGGCGGTGCAGGTGAATTGCAAACCGTGTTGTCCGTCAAGGTGATTTTTTGAAGCTTGAAACTACCAAGCTGGTCGCCAGCCACGAGCGGCGTCGAACAGGAGGTGTGGATTTTCACCGCTTGCAGCAATGAGCCACCCTGGCTGCTGTAAACATTGAAGAAGGTGTTGGAGGGGAAGTTGGAGCTGCCGCCTGAAATTGAATTTGCAGTGAATTCAGCATTCAGGTTAACGGTTCCGGAAAAGTAAGTACCACCAGTGCCATCAGCGTTCTTGCTGACGGTAATGTAGACAGTGGCCGCATTGCCAGGGCCGGAACCCGAGCAAGACCACTTGTCAGGGGCTTGGCAGGTAACGGATTCAGCGCATGATTTACCGTTATACAGCAAAACCAGTGATTTTGGCTTGCTGCCGTTGCAACAGGTTTGACACTGTGCGTTCACTCTGTTGTTCAGGCCCGAAAAGGTCAAAACGCCCAAAAGCATCAGGCGCAATATCCCTTGGAGCACAGAACTCCCAGCCGTTCCGTCGGAAGACTGGTTAAAAAGTGTGGAAAAATGCTTTTTCATAAGTGTACTGTTTTGGTTATTAAATAATTGAATTTTATGAAGAGTCAAAAGGAAAAACTAATCGTATGAGTGAAACCAATTACCGGGGAATACTACGAAAGTGGTATCGCCTTGCTTGTCGCTCATCGGGGGATGGAACAGTTTTTCGCCATGACCATAAATTGGTCAATAACCAGCGAATACCCTTTAATGTAAATTGGAAAAAAATGTGAAGATGAAACCGATTACAAAGGTAGTTTTATTTTTAAAATTTCTTGTGACGGTAAAAAAAATAGCAGCCGCTGGATACGACCATGTTGGAGAATGCTCAGTTTGGGTTAGCAGTCGGTAGTGATGGCCTTGGGCGGAACCTCCTCAACGGCGCTTTTCCCTGGCTCAAACTCGGGGATGGGGAATACCAAAACGAGGAGTGACTTAATTTGAAGTTACCACAAAATCAGGTGATGATTTATACATGAAACAGGAGTCACCCCGAATTTAGAAGTTGCCCCTATCCGAGCATTTTCAAAACTCGAGATGGCTCCTGTTTTGCCATCAAGGCAAAATTTCCGTGGCAATGAAATTGGCCAACAACAATGAATTGGCCGGGTGCGACAATACCGTGTGCAGCAACAACAAAGACCTGTCGTTGCCGGGTCCTTGGAAAATGGCATTGCCGTCCATGTTTATATCTGAATCTTCATACCCCGCCCTGATAAAATTGGCTAAGTTGGTGGTGTTCAACGGGTGGGTCAGCACGTCGGAGAACAGCTTGAAAACATCGTTGTTTGGCCCTTGGTAAATGATTTTGTTGTCATTGTTAAAGTCGCCCGGCCACAGCATCTTTTTGCCGTTTTGCAGCTTGCCACCTTCAGTACCACTAAACAACAAGGTATTGTTCAGGTTAAAATCAACCAGGGGCACATCACCCAATTTGAGGTAAACAGGCTGTTCCGTCATCATTCCCAAATGGTTTCGGTGCTTGATGCGCACCAAGTACAGACCCTCAATAAGCCCGGGAACGCTCAAAATATCGCTTCCGTTTACTATCACCACGTCACCATCCCGCTGCAAGACACCTGAGAAATTGGCACGAATGGTCTCCGGCATTATCGGGTCTCGCAGCTCTATCAATACCCAATCAACCACTGCATTATCTCCCGTCACATCCATTGTGGGCGGATCCAACACCTCATTGGTACCCTGTGGCGTCCCAACGGGGTTATTGTCATTATCAATGACATAAGGGCTGCCAAACGGAACATAACCTTTCGTCCGGAGGTTGTCCCGCATCAGGGGTGCATTGGTGCCATTGCCTATCATAGCTCCCGCAAGGGTTGCCCTTATCCTGACCGCTGCCAGCTTGCACGTGTCGTTCCTTATTAGGGTTGATTCATTGCCGCAGTCATCCGCTGAAATCCAGATTTGCGTCGTGATCAAGCCGATCGGAGTCAACTGGCTGCTCTCGGTGTAGTCCATCGAAACCTGGTTGTCGCAGTTGTCCACTGCGAACAGGTTCAGGCCCGGAATGAGCGGTGAGGATACCAGCGAGCAAGGGTTTACCGCCAATGCTGGTATGCTGCCTTCCACCACGAAGAAGTATAAGGTTCGGGCTGTTGTGGTGCCGTTCAAGTATTCCCATTCATCAATCCTGGCCTCAAAACTGGTGGACGTCACGTTCCTGACCCGAACCGTGGCTGGGTCGTTGCCGATGGGCTGGCCACCGAAAATCACGATCGGCTTCGTGAGCTTTTTGCCGAAGGTGATCGTCTTCCAACTGTCCGTGAAACTACCCGCACCGGCCAGCGCCACGAAATCGCCATTTTCATCTTGTATTTCTCCCAACTTTGAAGCGAGGTAAGCAACCCTTTCGTTCCCATGCGTCACCTCCCCGTCCAACGATTTCTCTTCCTCCAAGTACAATTGCGTGGATGTGGCCGTTGAGTTGGTATATCGTACCTGGAATGGGTCAAACTCGACGTAGGTCTGCGGTGAAGCAATGATCACCGGCGGGCTGCTGAAGGGCGTTGAGTAAGTCAATAATTTCAATGCTTGGGTCACATTGGTCAGTTGGCCGGCCTGCAAGTTGCTGGAACCGCCTAGTGCCCCTTGCTCCATAGCCAACCACGCTACCTGCTCCGAAGCATGTACGCCATCGCCAGCCTCCTCCTCCTGTATTTTCAGTTCAAAGCCCTCCAGGTTGATGTTCCGGTGTCGGGTGATCACCGCCTCTGGACTATTTGTAGTCACTACTTGCGAAAAAACCAGTGGTGTTGCATTGAAGCTGATTGGGAACTTGACGGTTTGCCAACTGGTGGTTCCCTTGGGGGTTGTACCTGCCACTAGCTTTTTGCCATTGGCAAGGGTATATACCCTGAAAATCTCCGGCACCTCCGTATCTTTTACCGTAATGGTCTGAGAAGCCGAGGAAGCATTGCCGCATTTGTCAGTGGCCGTCCAAGTGCGGACGATGGTGTAGAACTGGCACGACCCTGCGTTGACTTGGCTGTTTACTTCGTCAAAGGACATGTAAATGCCCGGGCAGTCGTCCACCCCAAAAACCAACGGGGCGCTGGGCACCGGATCGTTACAACTAATTGTTAGGTCAGCCGGTACGTTTTTGAGTTCTGGGGGGTCGCTGTCTCCAATGTTCAGCACCACCGTAGCCTGGTCGCAGCAACCGTACAATGCATTGCAAACCTGGTATTTAAAGCTGTCCACCCCGCAAACCGCCAGCGTGGGCGTGTAAGTGAAAACGCCCTGGTAGTTGATGGTCACCGTGCCTTTTGTTGCGCCAGCAAAGATGCTGTAAAGCGGGTTTTGCAAATTGTTGTCGTTAAAAATGGGCTGCTCCTGAAACACTGCACCGGGACAGGTTTCATAGACATCGTTGGCAAGCAAAGGAGCGCCCACCAACTGGCAATCTGGGTCGGCACAATCCACCAGCCCATCCCCGTCATTGTCAACGACATCGGTGCAGTCTTCCGGGCAGGTGGTAACGGTTATTGTAAGGCCATCGGTGGCGGTACACCCACTGGCAGAAGTGACGGTGACCTGATAGGTCGTCGTGACCAATGGAGTTACGGTATGCGTCTGCCCGGCGCCAAGCCCATTGTCCCAATTGAAGGTATAAGGCGAAGTACCGCTGGTTGCGGTTGCGTTGAGCACATAACTGGCCCCAATGCAGATATTGACATTCGTGCCTACGTCAGGGTTGGGCACACAATCGCCGTCAAGGCAGTCTATCAGTCCGTCGCCATCGTCGTCTGTGCCATTGGTGCAGTTTTCAGCGCAGATAACTGCAGTCAAAACAACAGGGTTGGACGGGTAATTGACGAAGCAACCTGTCACGCCATTCCTTACCCGAACGTTATAATTACCTTCGGAAAGACCGCTGAAAACATTGGATGCCTGGTAAGTAGCGCCGCCATTTATGCTGTACTCCAAGTTGGAGCCAGTGGCCGTGATGGTAATCGTGCCATTGTTGAGCGCTGGGCAGTTGTTCGGGTTGGTTTTGGCAACTGAGGTGATGGCAGGGCCTGCGCAATCCGGGTCTGCACAGTCCGTCAAACCATCGTTGTCATCGTCCAGGCCGTTGTCGCATATTTCAGGGCAAGCAATGACCGTTATCGTCACTTGGTCGGTGGCGGTGCAGCCAAGTCCGGTAGTGACGGTCACGGTGTAGGTAGTCGTGCTGGCAGGCGACACGTTTTTTGATGCACCGGCGCCCAGGCCGTTGCTCCAGTTATAAGTCGCACCGCCCGAGGCCGTCAAGGTGGTCAAACTGCCCGCACAAATAGTAACATCAGCCCCAGCGTTTGCGAAGCCACTGCTGATTGTTACCGTCGCAGTATTGGAAGTTGCGCTTCCACAACCGTTTCCAGAGGCGCTTATCACTACCCGGTAATAAGTAGTGGCAAACAATGCTGGCGTCGTGTAGCTGCTCAAAGTAGCGCCGCCAATGTTGGCAAATGTCACGTTGTCCGGGCTGCTCTGCCATTGATAGGTCAAGCTCGGCGAGCCGCCCGTTGTCGTCACGCTGAGGGTTTGTGTGCCGCCCGGGCAGATGGTGGCACTGGCTGGCTGGGCAGTGATGGCGGGGTCAGCTACGATGACGACCGTTGCGCTGCCCGAGGTCACGCTACCACAGCCGCCACCGCTGGCCGAAACGACCACCCGGTAGTAAGTCGTGCCCGCAGCCGCTGAGGGCAGCGTGTAGCTGGATGCGGTCGCCCCGCCGATGTTTGAAAATGTTAGGTTGTCGGGGCTGCTTTGCCATTGATAAGTCAATGATGGTGTGCCGCCCGTGGCCGTCACGCTCAATGCCTGCGTACCGCCCACGCATTCCGTGAAGCCGGTCGGCTGCGCCGAAATGGCTGGGTCGGCGACAATGACGACCGGGACGCTGCCCGAGGTCACGCTACCACAGCCGCCACCGCTGGCCGAAACGACCACCCGGTAGTAAGTCGTGCCCGCAGCCGCTGCGGGCGGCGTATAGCTGGATGCGGTTGCCCCGCCGATATTTGAGAATGTTGCGTTGTCGGGCGAAGATTGCCATTGATAGGTCAAGCTCGGCGTACCTCCCGTTGCCGTCACGCTCAATGCCTGCGTACCGCCCACACATTCGGTGAAGCCCGTCGGCTGCGCCGTGATACTGGGGTCGGCGACGACGACCACTGCGGCGCTGCTCGACGTGACCGAGTTGCAGCCCCTGCTGCTCACCGAAATCACCACCCGGTAGTAGGTCGTGCCTAACGCCGCAGACGGCGGCAAGTAGTTGGAAGCAGTCGCTCCGACGAGGTCGGCAAAGCTGATATTGTCAGCCGAGGATTGCCATTGGTAAGCCACAAAGCTCGTGTCAATGCCCGTGACCGTTGCGAAGATGGAGGTTGAGGAATTGAGGCAAACGGTGGCCGGGGCAACCGAAACCGCTGGGTCTGTAACTACAATGGTAAGCACCGCCTGGTCGCAGCACATGCCGTTGCAAATTTGATAAGTGAGGTTGACCGTGCCGACGAAACTGGCGTTCGGCGTGAAAACAACGTTTTGCCCGACTACCGAAGCCGTGCCGGTTGCGCCCGGCAAGCTCGTTATCAAGGTCAAAGTCGGGGTGGTCGAAACGTTGATGTCATTTGACAAAACGGCGGCGGTGTACAGCCCCGAATTTTTGCAAATCGAAATTCCTTCGTCGTTGTTGGCCTCGGGCGACCCACCACCCGTGATGGTTTTGAGCGAGGCATTGGCCGCCACGATGGTCGTGCCGGGTGTACCGAAACCAGCGTGCGTGACTGTAAAATTGATATTCCCCGGGTTGCCAAGCTGTGCGGTATTGAATGAAAAGCCTTTCACGCACGCCAAGTTCAGCGGCAATTCGTTGTAATTTATCGTTCCCAGCAAAATCGTTCCCGCATAAAAAGAGACCGTCGCCGTCGGTGGACAAGCCGCGCACTGGTTGGTCAAGGTGATGCTGTAACAGTAGTTGGTGTTGCTCGAAACGCCTTCGTTGATTTTTGAATAAAGCGTTGAACCGGAGTTCGGGTAGCTACCGCCGCTCATTTGGTTGGCTGCGCAACCGTTCCCGTCGCAGTCGGAAAAGCAGTTCTCCACATAAATCGTCACCGTGCAATCCACGCTTCCGGTGGCGGTGGTGGCGCGATAAACCCAAGTCACCGAACCCTCAAACCCCTGAACCGGGGTGTAGGTATAGGTGCTGCCGACCAAGCCGATAATGCCGCTACTTGGCTGACTTACAATGGAATAGGTGATGGGCAAACCATTTGGCGAGGTCGCATTCAAAGTCGCGGAAGCTGCCGTGCCCATGCAAGTCCTCAAGGAATTAGTGGTTCCGCATACGGGTGGGATATTGCAAGCCTCCACGATGAATTTTTTCAAACAAAATACACAGGCATTCGAGGGGTCGCAGGTTTGGATAATGATTTGGTCTTCGCCGACGAAACCAGCGTTGGGCGTGTAAGTGTAGTTGTTTCCGACAATCGAAACCGTTCCGAACGATGGGTTTTGGGTCAGGGTGTAGGTCAAAACATCGCCGTCTTCATCGGTGGCCGTGATGCTGCCAGTGGCGGTATCCGTGTTGCAAATGGTTTGGACGCAAACCGTGGGGGAACAGTTTTGCAGCAAAACGGTCGTCGTCATTAAGTCCCTGCACCCAAACCCGTTGGTAATCGTCACCGAGTAGGTTCCTGCATCCAGAAACTGTGCGGACGAATTGAGGGGGTTTTGGAGCGAAGATGTGAACCCGTTTGGCCCCGACCACAAATAAGTCGTGCCGCCGTTTGCCGTTAGGCTCAGGGCCGATTCGGCACATACTGGCGAGTTGCTGTTGACAGCAGGAGTGAACCCCATGTCTTTCACGGCGAGCGTGAAATATTCTCCGTTGTCCAAATCAACGCCCGTAAATGCGGCAATCCCGGCAGTGTAAGAAGTGGCGGTGTAGCTCCGCAAAGGAGTGGCGAAACTCGTCGAACTGCTTACGACCAAGTACAAACCGTCCACGGCATACCCGCCATAAGCCGCCGACAATGCCGACAAATCGAAATTGACGGCCACGTTCCCGACCTCGCCGCCGGTTTCCTGGGCTTTCCAAATCCGGGTCATGCGACCGCAAGTTCCATCTGGGTTGTCGGTGTTTTGAACGGCTGTCGAGCCGTTGTTGTCGCCCCAAACAAGGAAGTTTTTGTCGGCGGAAAAGGTGTTTGTGTTTGAAATATTGTTGGCGGCAATGGTGCCCAAGCCAACGGTGACCAAGTTCCCACCGGAAGCCGTGTTCACCGAGCGGGATTGTTTTTGGTTCAAAACCGAGTTGTCGTCGCGCCCGATGCCAGCGACGTTGTTGCCGTAGGTTGCAATATCATAAACCGTTGTAGCAGCGGAGTTCAGGTAGTTGTGCGAAAGCGTGATGCCGTATTTCACCGCCAAATAAGTGCTTACCTTTTGGCGGTCGGTCGCACTCAGGTTGCCATTGTAGGAAACGACTTCGGAGATTTGGCCATTGCCCGGATACTGGTTGTCGCTGGTTTTGTTGAGGCGATAGGCTCCCGTGAAAGGCGCGGGCGGCGTACCTAAATTACCGACTGTCGTGGAGCCGCCGCCGTTGACCAGTAGGCTGCCGGTAGCGTTGGTAATATGTTGCCCGTCAAAAATAAAGGGTTGTACACCTGGGATGCTGCTATTTATCAAGCCTTTGAAATAATTGTTATTGGAGTTGTTTCTGGCATAATACTGAATCTGATTGGCCCAATAATACAAGGTGGATTGGGCACCGCCGCCGCCGCCGTTCACGTCGTCAAAACCAATGGCGACTTTCCCGGAAGTCATATTTTTAAATACCGTGAACACTTGTTTTGGAGAAAGCCCGGCGGCTCCGTCCAAGGTTTTGTCGCCCGTAAAATCCACCGAGGGGTTAAAGTTCACGCCAAGCGTGGATATACCTGTGCGATAAAGTGGCGGATTGACACCGGGGCTGGTCCAGCCCGCGTTGTTAGTGGTGGTGGCGTTGTTGCCGCCGCCGGATTGATCGTTCCAAGTGGAAACCGTGCCACCTTCGCTTGTGGAGCTTGTCCCTGCATCGGCTTTTAGCCAAAGCGACAGGTTGGAAGTTACACCTCCGGGCGCATTCGGGGTGCGCGTTGCGAAAGTGAAAAATTGCCCCGTTGTCAAATCCACGTTCGCTTCCCAGTTGGTGCCATTGAGGGTCATGGCGATTTCAGTTGCGCCATCATCAAAATCATCATCGGCATCTACCAATAAATAAACCGTATTGGTTTCGGCAGGTAAGCCATTCGTACCGCTGTTGTCCGGTACCTGCACTTTGACAGAGCCTACCGTACCCGTTTCTTGTACTATCCATGTGCGGGCTACGATTTGGCGGTTGGCGGGTGCGCCGGTCTCGCTCCAAGCAGCTACCGACCCGTTGTCGTCGCCGAAGGCCAAAAAGGAAATGTTGGCAGAAAAAGTGTTTGCGTTTGCAGCGTTCGAAGCGGCGATGGTTCCCAGACCAAGGTTGACCTTCAGGCCGGAGTGGACAGATTTCGATTGCTTCTTGTTCAAGAGGGAAAGGTCATCGCGCCCGATGACGGTGATCCTATTTTTATAGGTTGCATTGGTAGTGGCGTTCCAAAAAACCGTTCCAACGCTGGAGGTGTAGTTGGTGGCGGAGGTTTGGTCGAGGGTCACGCCCCACTTTGCGGCGAGGTAACTTTCGATTTTGTTCCGGTCGGCGTCCGAGTGGCTGACATTGTAGCTGAGGATTTCGCCGATGGTACCGTTAAATCCATAATTGGAAAACCCGTCAACATGGCCACCGATGTACAAACGCCCGTTGGCAAAGGATTCGTTGCCCAAGTTGACGGCTGTGCCGGATTTTCCATTGAAATAGCAACGGTCGTCGGCGGTAGCGTTGATGGAAAATTTAGCGGTCAGCACGGCTGGCTCCGTCCCGAAAGTTCCGCCGTTGCCAATCCATTGGTCGTTTATGGTGTTGGTGGTGGAGGTGGGGTCAATGACGATACCATCCCGGAGAAAGGAAAGTTCGGGCGTGGGGTTGGCCCCGATGTTGATGCCCCAGCCAAAGGCGTAATTGGCCGACCCAATGGTGTTGTCTATCAGCACACTATAAATACTCCCGTTGGTTTGCGACATGAAATTATTGGCAGAGCCAGTAGTTGCATGGGAAAGACTGGGTGGCGTGGCACCGCTGAAGGCAACGGACGGCAAATAACTGATCCCATCGCCGCTGGTGAACGTGTTTCCACTGCTACCAGTCACGTTGGAGATGGATGAGTTGCCCGTGTTTTGGTTTGTCCAGGTTGTCAGCGTTGAACCAGTGAGGCTGGTACCTGCGTCGGTTTTGAACCAAGTGCGTAGGCCGGACGCACCGCCGGGAGTGGGCGAGTCAAATGAAATGTTCAATTGGGGTGCCGTGGATGGGCTGCCTTCATAAGCATAGGTCGAACGCGAGCCGCTCCCGGTGATGATGATGACCATGCTGTTGCCGCTCGCCCAGCCCGCTCGGTCTACAATTTCCTGCACGATGGAACTGATGTCGACGGTATTGTAATTCGTGCCGGTCGTCCAAGTTCCCGGCGACCAAGTCGCCGAGGCGGAGGTGGTGGTTCTGTTCGTGATGTCGTAATCCGTTGTGATGAAAGTCGTCGCGTTGTCTGCCGCCTGCCCCCGGATGGTCAAAGTGGTGGCCCCTGAATTTGAGTTCGGACCATCCGCCGCAACAGCGCGAAAGGTGATATAAGCACTGTTGATGTTCGCGCCTGTTGGAACGGAAAGGCTGTTGAAACGCATACCCACTTTTTGGGTGCCTGTTGATGGGGCTTCAGTATCTGATACCAGTTCTAAATCCGAGGAAACGAGGTACATGCCCCCGGGGCCATTGTACACCCCCGTTGGACCCTCCTCTTCTGCATCATCTGTGCCTTGATTGACCCGAACCGAAACGGAACTTTGGGCCGTAGTCACCGGCTTCAACGGCACTGCAACAATGGTCCACGGCTGCGAACCTGCGTTTGTCCAGGACATGGTGACGGTTGCAGCACCGGCCTCGGTGCTTCCCGCCCCGGCAATGCTGCTGTTCATCGGCAAGTCCCAATATTCGGTTTGACCTGCCCCGATGGTATTCGCATTGCCGTTGTTCCAACCTACCACGCCATAGACCAATTCCCCGGAAGCAGAACTGGCATTGACGGTTGCTGTCGTACCGGATATCGAGGAAGCCGAAACGTAGGTGCCGAAAGGTGTCGTCTGGTCAACACCGGAATAAGTCTGTACGCCAATGATGGCGTTTTCGCCGCCACTGTTGTTCACCACCACATTGAAAGTCCCAACCGCCGGTGCCACCAAATACCAGATTTCTACCCTTGTTTGTGACGCGTTGGTTACTCTGACCAGTTTGGTCAAACTTGTGCCGTTGTAGGTCATGGAGGTGATTGAAGCGCCTGGTTGCTGTGCGGAAACACCGACAATCATCAAGCGATTCGACCCCGATGCCGTCGTGTGCGAGATGGTGGCGGTGTTGGAGTTGTTCATCAAACCGGTGGTGGTTGCTCCCAAAACGATGGCTGCCTGTGCCTGGAAAGAACAAACCAGCAATGCGCCGGCAAAGGCAATTGCCAACCGTATTTTTGAAAAATATTTATTGTAAAAGCACTTCATGGTTTCTCTTTAATAGTGTCTGTTTTTCTAAATCTAAATTGAAATCACGCCGTCCACCGTCAATTACAGTTGCATTCTGGACTGTGGTTCGTCGAGCAAGTATTCACTGCTGCGTCCACTGTCGCCGTTGCCGAGCAGCCCGAATTGTTCGTCACCGTCACCGTGTAAGTCCCCGTCGCTGCTACCGTTGCGCTGCTGATGGTCGCGTAAGCGGTGCTTGCCGTAAATCCATTTGGCCCCGTCCATGAATACGTGTTTCCTCCACTGGAGGTCAAGTGCAAATCCGTTCCGGCGCAAACCGGGCCATCGCTCCCTGCCGTTGCCGTCACCGGGGCAATCGTAATCGTGACCACGCCGCCAGCACAACAACCGTTCACCGCTCCGCAAACCGAATAGGCAAAACTTGTTTGTCCTACAAATCCCGGCACAGGAGTAAAGACCAGGTTGGTACCCGATTTTGAAACTGTTCCTGCGGTTGAAAGTGGCTGCGAAGCGATGGTCAGGGTGCCGGACGCATAGCCGCTGTCATTGGATAAAACATTGATAGTCAACGGGGTGTCATCGCAGGAAGTCACCACGTCGTTCACGACGGTCGGGGTTGCGCCCGACAAAACCTCACGAAGTTCGATGTCATCGAGGGCAAGGTCGTAGCCATTGGCGCCGAAAGCATTTTGGGCAACGCAAACCGTGACCGTTGAGGGATTCCCAAGGTCGGTGGTGCTAAAGCTGAAGCCTTTTTTTGTCCAACCCCCAGCGTTGAGGGTGGAACCAGCTACCGTGCCGATTGAAATTCCGTTCACCGTAAATTTCAAGTCTGGGTTGCCAGGACAGGAGCCGCACAGTTTCAAAAACCAGCTTGACAAACAGTAGGTTGTGTTGGCGTTTACCAGTATTGATGCTGCGCAAAACAACTCCCCGGAGGTCGAGTTTCCATTCAAATTTTGCCCCGGCGAGGTGGTTGCAAAGTCGGCGACCATGTATTTTCCGTTGCCATTGCCGGTCGTGTGGTCGGGCGCCGCTGTCCAAAGCGGGTTGCAATTCGATGCCGACTGCAATACCGAATAATAGCCAGAGGCGATGCTGCCGCAATTTATGTAGTTGAAATCGGTGGTAAATCCAGGGCTTCCGGTTGAAAAACCTTCAAAGGTCCCGGCGGGTACCAAGTTTGCCCCCACGCAGGAAGTTGCCTCGCAGGTGGCCACGGTGGGGCTGCAATTGGCCACATTTACAACGACAGTTTTCGTGGCCATGCAAGTTGCGCCTGTGATGGTCACGTTATAAGTTCCTGACATTAAGGCAGTTGCATTGGCCCTGGTTGGGTTTTGGAGCGTCGAGATAAAGCTGGCCGGGCCCGACCAGTTGTAGGATATGCCACCGGATGATGTCAAAGCAATGGTAGAGGCGAGGCAAAATTGACCACCCGCAGCCGCTGCCACAAAACAGTCCTGGTCGTTGCAGTCCGTCAAACCGTCCTGGTCGTCGTCAATGGAATTTCCACAAATTTCAACGGGAACCGTGACGCAAAAGGACCAGGTCGGGTTGTAGGTGATGCCGTTTTTTGAAATAAAGGCGTTGTTTGTCATGCAGCCGTCGCCGGGGGGTTTGGCATTCACGGTTGCCCGAAAAGTGAGGGTTGCTTCTTGTCCCGGATTGAGCGTGAGGCTGACATTTGTCCCACCTTCGTCAAGCGGAAAAGTAGTGGAGCCGTTGTCTGCAATAGCCGAAACGATATTCCCCGGTTTTGTCAGTTGCGTCGAACCTGCAACATAAGTTACATAGCTCGGCAGCAAATCCTGCACGTTGTAACTGCCTGAATTTTGCACCAATCCTTGATTGACGACTCCGATTTTAAATTGCACGACATCGCCGATGTTGTACATGCCATTGCTGTTCACATCGGTGAAAAGATTGCCGGTTTTGTAGGCATAAAAAGTCTCAATGCCAGGAATGCCGTTGCCCATATCCAAGCCCGGCGAACCCGGTGAAGCCGTCAATGCATCCTCGCCCCAAACCGCCGAAATCAAGGCATTGCTGCCGTCGCAGACGAAGAGCAGCATGTTGGTTTGGTCGCCATCCGGGTCATACACTTTTTGGCTGACCAGTGGCGCAAGGTTCAATTCGGTATCATACCCCCGACCATAACTGTCTGTAAATGAACCCGTTCCGTCGCCATCGAAATCCACGCAGACTTTGGCAGACGTATTCAGTGAACTACCCTGAGCATTCGAAACCGACACCCAAACGGGTGCTGAATTTTCGGAAGAATTATAATTTGGGTCATGCCCGGGTGCCCATCCGACGATGACCTGCTGGTTCAGTTCCGTTTCAGGAAGCAAGGTCGAGCCCCAGTCAAAATTCCTGTTGGATGCATTACTAGAGGCAGAAGCATCGCTCATCGCCAGCACCAAAAACGGGCTTCCGTCTTGACTGTAAAACTTGAAACCTGTGTTTGCAATGCCCGTCGTGGTGGCCACTGCGTTGGCGGCTATGACTTGGTCGGTCATGTTCCCGGTGCTGTTCTTGCGTTTGATGGTGATGGAGGTGGTGTTCGGATTGTAAATCAGGTACAATTTGTCCAAACCAGAAACGGGGCCGAAATAGCTGTTTCCCCACCTGTCGAGCGAGGGAATGTTGAACCAGCGATTTTCATAAATATCGCAATAGTCCCCAGTCGTCATATAAACCTGCACCGGGAGCGAAGACTGGATCCGTGCGCCTTTCTGCACGCCACCGTTCACATGGTACGCCTCGCCTTTGCCCAAAGTGACATTGGTTTCAAAACTGCCATCCGCGTTAGCATCAATATTCACCAAAGTTCCGGCCTTTTGAGCCATTACGGAAAAGCCGGAATAAGAAAAGGATTGAATGGAGGTGTTGACATTTTCGCCCAGCGGCAGTTTGAAAAAAGTACCCCAATCGGCGGTCGGATAAACGAGCATCGTACCTGCCAACAACGTTTCGGAGCCTGTTGCCCAATTGGATTTGGTGACGCTGACGGGTTTGGAAACGCCTATCCTGTCCCGGCCATCGTAATCCACCAATAGAAGATTGGAAGGGTTGATGTTGTTTTGCAAGATGACGGCTTGCCCTGCGTTGATGATGTCGGTGGCAAAACCGGGCGGGATGCCATTGGCCGGATTGCTGTCGCCCCAGATTTTTGTGGAGGCCTGAGTTGGCGTTGTGATTTCCGTTTCGTAGCCGTCCTCCCATTGGTCGTAATAGACGATGGTGCTGTTGAGAAACGGTGAAATGGAAATATAGCATCGCAACGGAGCGGCCACGTTCGGGATGGAGGTCGAATAATCACAACTCACGTTGTTCGGGAAAATGGCTTTGAACGCATTGAAAGCCTGGTCTTCGGGGTATGGCAGGTAGAATTCTTGAATGACGTAAGCGCTAGAAGAAGCGCAATCGGGGTCGTTGGAGTCAACTTGTCCATCGCCATCGTCGTCAATGCTGTTGTTGCAGATTTCGGCAATGGTATAACTAATGACCAGCAAAGGCGCTGCCGATGGCAGTTCGTCATAACATTCCGCCGTGCGGGTACCGGAGCCTTGCGCCAGCAATACCATGCTGTTGCCGCTTGCCCAGCTCGGGCGGTTGACGATTTCCTGGACGACGGAGGCAATGGTAGGCGATTGGTACTTCGTGCCAATGACCCAAGCGGGGAGCGAGTTCCAAGCTGTCGAGGCGATCGTTTTTGTCCGACTGGAAATGTTGCTAGCACCCGTGGTGAAAGTGCTAGGGTTGTCAGCCGCCTGCCCCCAGAGGGTGAAAGAAGTGGCGGCGCTGCCCGCCTCATCTGCCTGCAACTCAAGGTAAGCGGAGGTGATGGTAGCACCCTGCGGAATGGCCAAGTTCACAAAGCGCATTCCGACGATTTGGGAAGTGGCCCCATCTGCAGTAAACTCCAGGTCGTTGCTAGTGAGGGATACAGCGCCAGTGGAGAGGTTTTGCTCCGCATCGTCGCTGCTTGCGTTGACCCTAACGGAGACGGTGCTGGGCGGTGGTGGTTGCAGCACGAACATTTCGCCCTCGAAACCAAGTGACTTGGCCTTCAAGTTCACACTTGTCTTCAGTTGCAAAAAGGATTTCTTGGCTATCGAAAATGCCGAGGCATTCGCACCAAAAACCAAAAAGGCGAGGGCAAGGGTAGCTAGGCAAGTTTTATGTTGAAGTTTACGCATCGTCATGGTGATTGTCCAGCTTGGGTCTTTGAATTGTGTGAATTTATTAACAGAAGGACGAGCCACCGCATGATTCGGGAGCTATCGAAGGAGCACGAAATCTATTCTGTATGGGAGGAACTACAAACTGAGGGGACTTTCAAAAAGCAAAAAAATTCAACCTAAAAAACTGATCCTCAAGAATTTATCCGAAATCATCAGGTTTCAATTCAATCGAAATTTTAAGCAAAAAGCGGTAAAACATTCTGCTTCCATCCGTTGGAATCTAAAATCATTCCAAACTCAAGTAGCCAGGCTGGTTTGGTCAGGCAGTAAGAAAGGCTGCCATTATGTTGCTTGCTGGGTACAGACCAACCAGAATTTCCAGGGAAGAATGAGGGGTTTAGCTAGTTGGCAGACTAGCGAATATGTTCAAACAGGTTGGTGCCAAACAAGAAAAGGCCGGGCTACCACATGGCTGCCCGGCCTTTCAATTCAACTTAACGTGATTATCTCCTTTGTAACTACCTCAGTATCACCACATACCCCCGTTTGGTGCCACCGCCGTCGCCAAGCTCCAAAATGTAGAAGTAGGTGCCATCTGGCAGTTTCTTGTCCTTGTACGTGCCCCCCCAATCGTTCAGGTAGTCCGTGGCCTCGTACACCAACGTGCCCCAACGGTTGAAGATTTGCAGGTGGTGGTTCGGCCATTGATGCAAGCCATTGATCTTGAAGGTTTCGTTCACATCATCCCCGTTTGGCGAGAATCCCTCGAAAATCTCGAGCGAAGCGCAAATCACCGTAACAAATACCGTCGCTGTGTCGCAGCCAACCGGGTTGCAGATGGCATAAGTAAAGCTGTCCGGCACATCTTCATCGCAGTAGCCTGGGTCGGGCACGTAGTTGATGGTGCCGTTCGGCAATGCTTGTGCCTCACCGTGGGAAGGTTGGTCAACGACGGTTACGCTCAACAGGAACTGAACCGTGTCGTTGTCCAACACCTGGATGATGGTCGGGTCGTCCTGCTCGGTGAGGCCATCAAGGTCGTCCACCGCTATCGGCAGTGAATCGTTCGTGACCTGCACGGTAATGTAAAAATAGGTGGTATCGCAAAGCCCTGCATCATCGCAGACCACCACGCAGGCTGAGTCAAGGCCGGGTTGATTGCCTTCATAAATGACGCAGAAGCTGCTGTCAATCGTGAAAGCCACCGTCTGGCCGTTAGAGCCGGGGCAGATGTTCGTGGCGCTAACCACATTGCCCACCAAGTCCGAAAGGTCGAGGCAGAAAGTATCCTGTGTACCTAATAAGATGGTATCCTCCACCACATCCGAGCTGATGCAGACCAACTCCACGACGGCCGTTTCGCTGCAAAGCGTCACCGTGTCCGTGATGGTGAGGAAGTAGCCGCCAAGCGGCACTTGGATTGCCACGCCGGTCGGTACGGTGATGGTGTTGATGCCCAGCACCACTTCCACCCCAGAAATATCCTGTTTTACGGACATGCCGCTGTAAACATTCATCGGGTCGCCGCCCTGAATCACGTTCACACTGTTCACTGGGTCAAAAATAACCAACCAGTTCCCAGTCGGGTCCCAGCCGTTCATCAAGTCCGCCAGTTCCTGAACCGTGTTGAAAACACCCGTGAACGGAGTGCCATTTACGCTCCAAGATTGGATGGTGTACGGCCCAATCAGGCCTTGGCTCGGCAAGGCATTGTAATTTAGGATAAATGTGCTGTCAATGCCGCAGGGCAGCAACGGCCCGGTGTACGGCAGCCCATCCAGTTGGAGGGTTTTGTTCGTGAGTTCTAGGAAAGTTATCGGCAAGCAAATCAGGCCCGTGTCCACGGAGCAGGGAACGCCCGTGGCCAAAATCCCACCGGGGATGAAGATTGGGCAGGGCGTCGTCACCTCGATATTTGCCGTAAAAATAGCGGAGGTGTCGCCGATAAAAACCTCAAAACAAGCTGTGTCGAGGCCAACCACCTCGCCCACGATCGTGATGCACCAGGTCGTAGTATCCACGCTGAAACTGGTGTTGCCATTGCCCAGGCATACCGACGCCACGCTGTCAATCGTGGCTGCGAGGTAGCCAAAATCTTCGAGGCAAAGCACCAGCGATCCGCCCTGCTCAACCGTGGTGTCTATCGTCACGTCGTCAATGATGCTGCAAAGCACGTTTACCTCGAAGGTGTCCGCACAGCCCTTCACCGTGTCTTCAAGTATCAGCACGTGCAGCCCGGTGTCAATCGTCAGGCCGACGGTGGTGCCGTTCAGGTCGCACAGGCCAATCGTTCCGCCGAAGGCGGCCCCATTGTCCGTGATGAGAAAATTGGGCAAATCCGTGGCAAGCACGGACACACAAAACTGGGTCGTTTCGTTGCAATCGTCTACGCCGATAGTCAGTGGCGAGAGTGCCATAATGCCGCAGCCATCGTCCGAAGTGCAAGTTACATTTGCCAGCAGCGTGTCCTGGCAGCCGGTGCTCATCTGCACGAACACCATTTCATGGAAGCCAGTATCCAGCGCAATTTGGGCAAACTGCCCATTGCACACAACGAAGCCGCCCGTGTAGGGGAAGCCGTTGTCAAGCACCCCGTAGTTGCCAATGGAATCGAACAAAATGGGCGTACAGTACGCCGCAATGTCCGCACAATCGAGTACCTGGACTTGCTGCGTGGTGGCCGGAAAGACGTCGAACAAGCTACAAAGTGCGCCAACCGTGATGTTGAGCAAAGTCGTATCGCAGTTGCCGAGGTTGTCGCAGGCAACGACGCAACCGGTATTTGTGCCAACAAAACCAGGCGCAGGAGTGTAGGTGAAGCAATTCCCAACGATGGCAATCGTGCCGTTTTGGGGCTGCTGGCAAATCGCCAGCGTCTGAAAAATGCCCGGCAAGCCCGTGATGTCAATGCATTCTACGTTGCTCGGCAATTCTTCGTAAGTAAAAATATCGAGCTGGTTCACGCCGTTCAGCGCATTGATGGTCAGCGTGTCGGAGCAGCCGTCCACTTGGCTCTCGACCACGAGTTCGTGCTGGCCTGCGCCGTTGATTTGCACCGCCGTACCGAACGGGATGCCGTTGAAGTCAGGCGCAATGGTGCTCAAAATGCCTGTGACGATGTGCGTGATGATGAGGTTTCCGTACACTCCGTTGTCGTTGGTGCTGATGATGGAAAAGGTGGGCTGTTCAATGTTCCAGTTTCCGGCGAAGTCCCAAACGTTCATCTGGGCAACCAACTCCTGCATATTTTGTACCACACTTGTAAAATTTTGACCATTTGCTTGCCAGCTTACGGAATATGGCCCGTTGGCACCCTGGCCAAACACCTGTGCGAAGTTGTAGATGAACACCTGGTCCACGTCGCAGGGTGTCAGTGTTCCGCCGTAGGGCAGGCCGTCCAGCGTTATCTGGTAGTCAATTATTTGCGCTGGCGCAATGGGCAGGCAAGCCTCTCCTGCCCCATTTTGCAACGAAACAAAAATTTCGTTCGGGTTAAAAATTTCAGGGCAAGGCTCCGTCACATTTATCACAAAGACAAAAGTGTCGCAGACGGGCACGAAGTTGTCGTCGCAGAAAACGACGCAAACCGTGTCCGAGCCAATAAAGTTGAAGTTCGGGGTGTAGCTGAAACAGGTGGCACTGGTCGGCACGAAGCCGCCGTTGTTCGGCACACCGCAGAAGCTAATGCTGAACAGGTTGCCGAGCAGCTCATCGGTGTTGCCGCAAATCTGGTTGATGGTTGTGTTCAGTGTGGTGTTGAACACCAGCGTGTCGGTCGAAAAAACATGCTCCACGAAAGTCACCTGCACCGTGTCCGCACAACCGTTCGCTGCCGTCACGATGACCTCGTGGCTGCCGTAACCAGCAATGTCCATCCCTGAGCCAAACCAGAATTGCACCAGGTTCACTGTCAATGTTTGCGGAGCGCCACCCGCTGGTGTGATGACGAGGTTGCTGTACGTGCCACCCTGTCCGCCTTGAATCGTCTGCGTTGCAGCGTTGACGACCCAATCCCCAGTGGGGTCCCATGTGTTCATCGTGGCCACCAGGTCGGCGATGTTGGAGACAATGCCGCTATGGAGCGTACCGTTTGCCGTCCACGAGTTGACGGTGTAAGGCCCTGCGGGCAAATTAGCGTAGCTGTAAACCACAAGGTTGTCGAAGTCGCAAGGTGTGAACGATTGGGTGTAGGCCACCCCGTCCAGCGTCACATTGTAGTTGAAGATTTCACTGGTGGGAATAGGGATGCAAAGGGAATTGTTCGCCGTAGGCGTGTTGAAACTCAAGGAGTCTTGGTCAAATATTTCATCACAAACCACGGTCGTCACGATGGTCACGATGAAGGTATTTTCGTCGCAAAAGCCGCCACTACAAAAGTTTACGCAGACGGTCGTCGTGCCATAAAATGTTCCGTTTCCGTTGAAAATCAGGCAGTTGCCGTTCACTGTCCCGCTGATTTCTGCCGAATTTATGCCACAAAAACCAGCCGAGGTGATGCCGCCCGGCAGCTCGATGACGAAGTTGCCGAGGCAGGTATCCACGGAAGTCTCGCCTACTGGGATGGTCAGGTACACCGTGTCATTTTCCGGTAGGACGTTGACGATAAAATAGGTCGTATCGCAAACCTGCGGGAAGCCGCCGTCGCAAAACACCATGCAAAACTCGTCCTGCCCCGCAAAATTTAGGTTTGGGATGTAGTAAACGCAGGTCGGTGACGTGAGCGGGGCAGCACCATTGCTTGGCACGTTGCAGTAGCCAACGTTGACGATGACGCCTCCGGGCAGCTCGCTTCCATCGAGGCAGTTGGCGATGGTCGGGGTGTTTACTGTCGTCATCAAAAAGACGGTGTCTGTTGTCGTCGGGTTGAGCTCGGCGTTGATGTAAAGCGTATCGGCGCACCCGTTCGCCGGGTTTTGAACAATCAAAACCGAAACGCCGGGGTCGCTCAAACCCACCGTGAAACCGGTCGGCAAGAAGGTGGTGTTCGTATTCAGGATGGATTCTGTGCCAGTTGGGATGTGCGTCACCTGCATGTCGTCGTAGGTGGCGTTCTGGTCGCCGCCGTAAATCAGGCCGGAGGCAAGGTTTATTTGCCAGTTCCCCGCTGGGTCAAAAGCCAGCATCAGCGCCAGCAGGCCGTTGGCATCGTTGAAAAAACCGGAGTAGGTATTGCTGTTCACCGTCCAAGCATCCAGCGAATAAGGGCCACTGAACCCGGCCCCCGGCAAAAAGGTGTACGAGTAGGCAATGGTCGGCTCGTAGTCGCAGGCGAACGGGCTGACGAGCGGATTGCCGTTGAGGTACAGTTCGAAGCCGAGCAGGTCGGTAAGCGGAACGGGTACGCAGTAGTTGGTGGGGTCGCCCACGTAGTCTAGGGTCACTGTGTCAGTGGCAAAAACATCGTCGCAGTTCACCACGCCCTGCACAGTCACTTGCAAGAAGGTCGTGTCGCAGATGTTGCTGTTGTTGAAGCAATGAACCGTGCAAATCAAATCTGTGGAAACGCCCGTGAAGCCAGGTGCTGGCGAAAGCGTCAAGCAGTTTTGGTTGATGGAAATAGCAGCTACGGTGAGAACGCTGCCGGGGTCACAAAAACCTGCCCCGGTAATGGTTCCGAGGTTGTTGAACACTGCTGGGTCAATGCAGTAGTCGGTGTTGGCGTTGCCGGGGATGGTCACTTGCACCGTGTCGGTGCAGCCACTGTAAAACAGGTTTGCGGAGGTGGTAGTGGAGCAGTTGCTGCCAGTGAGCGCCACCACGATTTGGTAGCCGCCAGCGGGCAAGTTGTTGAAAACGTTGAAGGATTGGAAGCTGGCGCCGCCATTTATGCTGTATGAAAGTGGCCCACTGCCGCTGGCGGCGATGGAGATGGCGCCATCCGTCACGCCGCAACTGGACGGCTGCGTTTGGTTGATGGCACTGATGACTGGAACGGCTCCCGGCGCATCCAACACGACCGGATTGGAAGTGTAGCTGACCGGGCAGCCACCACCGACAAACCTAACTCGCACTTGATAGCTGCCTTCGGCAAGGTTGTTAAATGTGGAGGCCAATTGCCACGATGCGCCGTTGTTGATGCTGTACTCCAGCAGCCCCACCCCAGTGGCCGAGATGCTGATGGCGCCATTCGCCAATCCACAGGCAGTTGGGTTAGCAGCGTTCACGGCACCGATGACCGGTGGACCCGGCTCGGTCAGCGTGACCGTGCCATCAGGTGTGAAGCAGGAACCATCGCTATTTTGCACTGCAATTGAGTAGGTGCTGACAGGCAGGTTGGGAAAGGAGTTGTTGCTATGCCAGGTTGTGCCACCATCAATGCTGTACTGCAGCGTACTTGGCCCAAATGTGAGGATGGTGATGTTGCCCGATTGGCTGCCACAGCCCTGCGGATTCACGGTCGAGACGCCGTAGATGATGGGGCGGTTGGGGCTGGAGAGTGTGACGTAACCGCCACTTTTGGTACAGGTTCCGTCGGTGCGACGAACGAAGACGTGGTAAACTCCCTCGTCCAGGCCCGTGAAGTTGTTGCTGGGCTGGTAGTCAATGCCGCCGTTTATGCTGAACTCAAACTGGCCGCCGTTGTTGGGAACTACAACGGTAATCAGGCCATTCATCTCGTCACAATTGGTTGGGCTTGCAACAAAAATATTGTCAATAATGGCTTCATCCGGTGAGCCAGTGAGCGTGACCGAACCACCGCTGATTGCGCAGCTACCGTTGGCATTGCGAACCCTGATTTGGTAGTTTCCTGAACCAAGGAGTTGGAAGGTATTGAGCACCTGCCAAGTTTGCCCAGCGTCAATGCTGTACTGCAAGGGACTGATGCCACCAGTTGCCGAAACCACGATGGAGCCGTTTGCCACATCGCAGAAGGTGGGGTCGTTGGCGAGAATGTTGAGGATTTGGGGAGATGGTGGATAGTTTAGGGTAAAATTGCCCCCATTTACAACACATATACCATTGGAACCGCGTACCTGAACAGAATAGTTGCCTGGCCCCAATGCCGTGAATACGCCGTTGTTCTGCCAAACCATACCACTGTCAATGCTGTATTCGTAAGGGTCGAGGCCCAGGGTCGTGATGGAGATGGAGCCGTTGTGCAGGTTGCAGTCCGTGGGCTGGTTTACGTCCACATCCAGGATGACAGGTGGGCTCAGCACTTTCACCACCACTTCGTCCATCGTTCCATCATCGCCAGTCACAAAATAGGTGGTGGTAACGTTTGGGGAGGCAATTGGGTTGGGGCAGTTTGTGCAACTCAGCCCCGTAGCCGGTGCCCAAATGTAGCTGTTTGCCCCGGTGGCCTGCAACTGGGTTGAACTGCCAAAACAGATGGAAACATCGGGGCCTGCGCTGACCGACCAAGGGTTCAGCCAATTTGAGTGGATTCCGTCAGGGAATGAATCGGCAGTTGCCGTTTGCCCAAAAAGACAAAAAGCTGCTACCAGAATAGTTGCAAAATGAGGAAAGTATTTTATAGGTTTCATGTGTTCTTTCAGTGTTTGCTCAAAGTGTTCATTTCTTTTTTCCATAATTGGAGGTTGTTTACATGACTGCTGATGCGTGATGCTGATGTTGGGATTATCGTGATGCCTCCGGTTAATTTTTTTTGTAAATAGCTGTTTTTCAAGCCATTGTGCAATGCCTAAAATTAGTTGTGGTGAGTTTTCTCAAGACCAGCGTTTTCTAAAACGCCATTGGACAGACAATTGTCGAACAAAAGATTCCTCAGAAACTTCTGGGTTTCTGACCCTGAAGCACCTGACATGGGCTAACCATTTTTATTGAATGAAGGTGTTCTTTAGTGCCTAATCAAAAGGCCGAAATTGGATGAGCAAGACAGACGAGTTGCGTCAAAACGTGTGCAGGAGGGGATATAAGTCGCAAATATATTGTCTTTGGAGTTATTTTTACACTTTGGTAATGTTTTGTTTGTAAAAACTATCCTCTCCAAATTTCGGTTTTTGAATTTTCTTGCAATAATATCAAAAATGGAGCAATCAAAAATTGCTCGTTGTCAATAATTTATCCAGACAAATGGTAGCATCTTCGAAAATTACGCTCACTGACACCCATACCCACCTTTACCTTAAGGAATTTGACGGCGACCGGACAGAAATGATTGAACGGGCATTGGAAGCTGGGGTCGAGAAGTTTTTTCTTCCAGCAATTGATAGCAGGGTAATCCATGAAATGCTGGCACTTGAAGCGGCCTATCCCTATCAAGTGCATGCCATGATGGGGCTTCACCCCTGCTCCGTGAAGGATGATTTCCAGCAAGAGCTGGAAATAGTAGAGGGTTGGCTGGAAAAACGGCCATTCTGCGCCATTGGCGAAATCGGCATTGACCTTTTCTGGGACAAAACGACGCTTGACTTCCAAATCGAAGCTTTCAGGACCCAGATAGCTTGGGCAAAAAAGTACGACCTCCCCATTGTAATCCATTCCAGGGAATCCACTGAGTTGATTTTGGATATCCTAGCGGACGAAAAGGACGAACGCCTCCGAGGTATTTTGCACTGTTTCACGGGTTCCACCGAGCAGGCTGAAAAAGCTTTTGCCCTGGGTTTTTATCTTGGCATTGGCGGCGTAGTGACCTTCAAGAACGCCGGGCTCGACAAAGTTGTAGGCGAATTGCCCTTGGAATGGCTGGTACTGGAGACCGATTCACCCTACCTCGCCCCTATCCCCTACCGTGGCAAACGCAATGAAAGCGCTTATATCAAACTGGTTGCAGAAAGGGTGGCAGCGATAAAAAATGTTGATTTACAAACGGTTGCGAAGGTGACAACAAACAATGCGAAAAATATTTTTGGAAAAATAACATGGGCTTACACAACTCTTTCTTAAACTTGCCCCATCTTTTCTACTATCGAGTAAAACTTGCTTGGCCATTTCCAGTCCCAAATTATTATTTTAAGAACAGTCGCTTTTAAAAATTTTTGAATTGTTATTTCTTTTTACAATTTTTGCGGCGTCAAGAAAACAGCAGGGCTTTTTCCTGTTAAAGAAAACACACGGAGAGATGGCCGAGTGGTCGAAGGCGCACGCCTGGAAAGTGTGTATACCTCAAAAGGGTATCTAGGGTTCGAATCCCTATCTCTCCGCTGATTTTAATTCTGGAGGGAACAAACAACGGAGTTCAAAGTCAATTAAACGGGAACATTCCCACAAATTCTTTTCAGTTAACGATTAACTCATTTTAAACGTAAAATCTTACGACTATGCGCAAATTATTAGCTCTTTTGCTCGTCTTCGGCTTGGTGACCTTCACTACTAACATCGTTAGCGCCCAAGACACTACCGCCCAATCCACTACGGATACGAATGCAGTTCAGGAAACCACAACTGCACCTGCTGTGGAAGCCGCTCCTGCTGAAGTTGAAGCTGCAACAGGCATTCAGATGTTCAAGGAAAAGTTCATTCAGGGTGGATGGCAGTTCATGCTTCCTATTCTCTTCTGTATGATTCTTGGCTTGGGTCTTTGCATCGAGCGGGTTATTACCCTTAACCTTGCATCCGTCAACACCGAGAAACTGCTCACCAAAATTGATAACAACCTGAAAAATGGTGATGTTAAGGGAGCAATGGAGGTTTGCCGTTCTACCCAAGGCCCTACCGCCAGCGTACTTTTCGAAGGCCTTCGAAATGCGCCTCATGGCCCTGACGCCGTTGAAAAAGCAATTGTTTCCTACGGCAGTGTACAAATGGGCTTGCTTGAAAAAGGCCTTATTTGGATTTCGTTGGTAATCGCCTTGGCGCCGATGCTCGGGTTCTTCGGAACGGTAGTAGGTATGGTTGAGGCATTCGACCGTATTGAACAAGTAGGTGACATCTCCCCAACCATCGTTGCAGGTGGTATCAAAGTGGCGTTGTTGACAACGGTATTTGGTCTTATTGTGGCCATGATTATGCAGGTATTCTACAACTACCTTGTGGCAAAAATTGACGGCATCACCAACAAAATGGAAGAAGCTTCCGTGACGGTGGTTGACATGTTGTTTACCAACAATATTTTCAAAAGATAAAACGAAAAAACTATGTCCTATAAATTCTTATCAAAAAACGGCCCTACCTTGGCGTTTGCGCTGTTCGTAGTTTGTGTCGTTATTTCGATGATTCCTATTTTTAGTGGGATGACAGCTTTCTCCGCAGTTGCGCCAGAAAAGCAAGCGTATTCAGAAGAGGGTTCCATCTTTTTGGCTGGCCTTTACCTTTCTGTAATATTGTTGATACTTGCTGTAATTATCGCTATAGTATTATCATTATTTCAGGTGGTATCCAACCCAAAGGGTTCCACAAAAGCCCTTATTAGCTTTGGCATCACCGCTGTGGCTTTCTTAATCCTTTATTTACTAGCCGACCCAAAAGGAACGGGATCAGTAGCAGATACGGTTGAAAAATTCGCTATAAGTGATGGGATTAGCAAAATTATTGGAGGAGGACTTCAACTCTCTGTCTTGATGCTGCTAGGTTCAGTTGTTATCACCATCCTGATGGAAATCTGGAATTACTTCAAAAATCAATAACCATCATGGGAAGCAAAAAAAGACCAGCTACAGAAATCAATGCCAGTTCGATGGCAGATATTGCCTTCTTGTTATTGGTGTTCTTTCTTGTTACGACAACCATTGATGTAGAACGGGGCATCACGGTGCGTTTGCCGGAATGGTCAGATGATAAGCCGGAGAACATCCAGATTAACAAACGAAATGTATTTTCTGTATTGGTAAATGCCCAAAATCAGCTTTTGGTTCGAGGAGAACCAGCGAACGTTGATGAACTACGTGAAAGGGCCAAGGAATTCATCATGAACCCTTCAAAAAAGGAAGACTTGGCTGAGTTCCCCAATGCAGCAATCATTTCCTTGAAAAATGACCGTGGCACCAAATATGGCACCTACATCGAGGTTTACAATGAGCTTAAAGCTGCGTACAACGAACTTTGGGAAGAGGAAAGCATGACACAATTTGGAGAACATTATTCTGAGGACCTGCCCAAGGCTAAAAAAGATAAGATAAAGGCAAAAATACCCTTTGTCCTATCAGAGGCTGAGGCAACAGCCTACGGCGAAGAATCCAAATAATTCCTATAACCACAACATTCAAAGTTTCTTAAACTGCATAGTTATGGGTAAATTTAAGAAAAAACGTGGGGACACAACGCCAGCAATTTCTACTGCGTCCCTTCCGGATATCGTGTTCATCCTTTTATTTTTCTTCATGGTTATCACCAAAATGAGGGAAACGGATTTAAAGGTGAAGGTACAAGTTCCGCAAGCTACAGAATTAGAGAAGCTGGAACAGAAGTCATTGGTGCATTTCATTTATATTGGTCGGCCAATGGAGCGATTTCAGTCCATCTATGGTACTGCACCTCGCATCCAGCTTGACGATTCCTTCAAAACAGTAGAAGATATTCCGCTTTTTGTTGAAAACCACAAGCAGACAGTCCAGCCTGCCCTGCGCAATAGGATAACCTCGTCATTGCGGGTAGATGGCGATATTACGATGGGCATCGTTCAGGATGTGAAAACAAAGCTGAGGAAAATTGGCCAATTGAAAGTAAACTATGCCGCAAGGCGTGGTGTAGTCAAAGAAAAAGCTGATTGATTCTTTTTCCTTTTGCGAAAACAAGAAAGTCGTTACTGGGTGCGGCTGCCATTTGATGTAAAATCATAGCCCTTTAGTATTAATATGCTCC
>CAZDSU010000025.1:0-83605 GCA_964508135.1 uncultured Saprospiraceae bacterium | reverse complement strand
CGTATCTCATGCCGCAAGATAGAAAGTATCGAATAATTCAACTTGACTACTTATGCCTATAATCCTTCAAATTGTTCGTGCAAAGCACCATCTGGTGTTGTAAGGCGGTGGCGGCGATGAAGATGTCGTAGTTGCCACTATGCCGTCCGGTTTTATACAGGTGAGAAAAAACGTCAGCCGCTATTTCGCCAGTGGCTTCATCTACTTCAAGCACGGTGCGGGCATTGATGAATTCCCGGAAGCGGGTTTCCTGCGTGGCGGCGTTCTTGGCTTTCAGTCCACCGAGGACTTCAACGACGGTGATGCGGGAAATGAACACCGCATAGTACTGCTTTTCATGGTCGTCAAGTTCTTGTACCACGTCGGGGTAGCCTTTCAGGTAGTAGGACAGGATGTCGGTATCCACCAAGATTTTGGGAGGTATGAGCGGTTGGGTTGGAGATTGGTCAATCGTTCAGCAGGGCTTCCATGCGCTTCATCCGTTGGCGGTTACCTTGGCTGCGATTTTTCATCGCCTCCTTCACGAAGGCATCCCAATCGAATTCCTTTGACGGGGTCGAAGCGCCTTCTTGCACGGGCAGTTTCTCCCGGAAGGCGTGGATGAGTTCGTACCAGTGTTGCAGGTAGGCTTCTGGCAACTGGTTCAGCTCGATGAAGATGTTTTTTAACAAAAGCTGTTTTTCCATGTAGGCGGATTTTTTACAAAAATAGACACCAAATGGTGCTTTTCAAAATTGCCAAGTACAGGCTCTGCCCGCACTCCCCAGTTCACATATCAAACCTCCCCTCCTCCAAATACTTCTTGCAATCGCACCAAGCCCCGAACGGGCACTCCTCCGGTTCGTAATGGCAAAACTCTACCCCCGTGTGGCCATGTTCAAAAACGAAGGCGGGCTTGCCCATCCGCTCCAGCAGCAAGGGGTAAACCACCCGTCCGGGCGCAGATTGCGGAAAGACGGGCGTGAAATTGAAGGCAGCCCACAGGCGGCAAAGGACGAGGGTCAGCCTTTCGAGTTCCTCGTCCGTCAGTGCAGCGGGCGGCGGGAACTGCTCCGCATCGAAGCCGAAATGGTAGAACATGAACAGTTCCGGCTTGCCGTGCAGGTAATCTTCGACCTCCTCGATGGTCGCCACGAATTCCGGGTCGGGCGGCAGAGTGAAGTCAGGCTTTAGCTCCTCTTCGAGGATGGGCGACGGGGTTTCTTCGGGCGGCAGGGGGTTGGACAGCACGTCCTCGGATTCCAGTTCGGAGAAAAAATCATCGAGCACATCGTCGTTCCGGGCATAGCCGGACGGCGGCCCTTCCCAACCGGCGGGCGGTTCGAGCCAGCGTTCGGGCAGGCCCATTTGGTAGTAGTGCGGCGGGCAGTGTTGCCAGCGCCGAAGGATGGCAGCTTCGATGTCTGCGAGCAGGTGGGTGAGGTAGTTTTGCATGGTATGTAAGAAACTTTCGAAGGAAAAATGGCGGTTCTACAGCCCCCAATTTCTTAATTTCCCAATTTCCAATTTCAAAACGCATCCACCTCCTCATACGCCCGAATCACCGCCATTTCCCCTGCCTTACCTTCTGAAAAATTGCCGTGTTCCATGCCCAGCACCCCGGTGAACCCCTTGTCGTGGATATGCTTGAAGAGGTTTTTGTAATTAATCTCGCCCGTAGTTGGCTCGTTGCGGCCCGGCTCGTCCCCGATTTGGAAATAAGCGATTTCGTCCCAACACAGGTCCATGTTGTGGGTCATTCGGCCTTCGTTGCGCTGCATGTGCCACATGTCGAACAGGATTTTGCAAGAAGGCGAGTTGACGGCTTTGCAGAGCAGGTAAGTCTGGTCGGAGTACCGCATGAACAGGTCGGGGGTATCGCTCAACGGCTCCAGCACCATCACGAGGCCGTGCGGCTCGAAGATTTCGGCGCCCCGGCGCAATGACTCCACCACGTTGGCGGTCTGGATGCCCATGGGTAGTCGGCGGTCGTAGTTGCCGGGCACGACGGTCATCCACTTGGCATTTACCCGTTTGGCCGTTTCGATGGCACCGTGGCAAGCCTTGATAAACTTGTCACGCCAACCTTGGTCGCCGCTGGTGAGCGAGGTGGAAAGCGGCCAGTTGTCGAAGCTTACCACGAAAACGCCCATCGTCATACCGAGCTTGGCCATCGTTTCCCCGATTTTCGACTGCATTTCCGGGGTGTGGCCCATCATGCCGTTGTCTTCCATGGCGGTGAAGCCCTGGTCGGACATGAACTTGATCTGGTCAATCAGGTCCTTGCCCGCCGACTGTTCGAACATGCCGAAGTGCGGGGCATATTTCATTTTGAATTTGCGGGCGGTCGTCAGGGTGGGTTCACTGGCGGCGGCTATCGCAGCTCCGCCAGCAGCCATTGCCGCCGTGGAGAGGAGGCCTTTTTTCAAAAAATTGCGCCGTTGCATAAGCTTTCTATTTTGTTTTGGTGAAAAATGCCGGTTGCTGTGGCAAGTTGCAGAAGGAGGAAACATTGAAGGTGCATCGCCGTTTCGCAAACCAGCAGCTTGCGCAGCGAAAGGTAGGTAAACTTTCAAAAAATTTTAGCAGTGCGGGTGCAGATGGGATTTTTTACCAATTCCCGCTATATCTTTGCCCACCCAGTTTGTAGTTTGCCAGTGGGGCAGTTGGCAGTCACTGACTGCTAATATGTTCAAGAATACAAGCAAGTGAAATTTGAAAGTGTGGGTTAGGTAGTTCTTCTTTGGGGCAATGGAAAAAAATTCCGGATTAGCAGTCACTGACTGCCCACTGCCCACTGGCGAACTACAACCTAAGAAAGGAGAGGTGCCAGAGTGGTCGATCGGGACGGTCTCGAAAACCGTTGTACGGGCAACCGTACCGTGGGTTCGAATCCCACCCTCTCCGCAAGATATTGAAAATCAGGCGATTGTATCCGTTTTGGCCTGGTTTTTTGTTTAAGATAAATACTCGAATCAAAGGATTTGAAGCTGAAAATTTCTTGCGCAGCAACGGCCAAAACCTCGTTGTTTTAGTTAAAATTTCAAAAGCGGTGTAAACTGCTTCTGAAGTTTTTCATCGAAAACTTGCCAGATTTGGTAGCCCGTATCGTAAGCTGTACTAAGGATGGTTTTGAATGGCTGAAATAGTTTGCAGGTCATGGGGACGCCCCAAATTGAACATAATCCGACCCATTACCCGCAACGAGCCTAAAACGTCCGTTCTTACCATCGCCAGCAATATTCCTGCGCAGTATTTTTACACTTCAATGGTTTGATTATCAGTGTTTTGTGCTAAATCAACAGTGCGTTTCACCATCGTTTTGCACGGCGGTGTACCCATGCTGTTTTGTTAAATTTTCGGTGTTTCGGTCTTGCAGGGTTCCCGTTGTTTTTTCAAGAGCAAAAAAGGGTTTTTGAAAAAACAGCCTCCAATTCGTCCGTCGCCGACAAAACCATCAACCTAAGTGCTGCGGCTACTTTTACGTCTAAACAACCGTTTTTTCCATCCAGAGAAGGATTTCGCCAACAAGATGAGGCCATTGATTGGCTTTACGCCAGCCAATATGTCAATTTTCAAGTTGGCCTTCTCGCACAAGTCCAACCCCTCGGACAAGGTCTATGCCATGCAGAACAACGAGCGCCTGGAGTTCCTCGGCGATGCGGTGCTCGGCACTATCGTGGCAGAGTACCTGTTCATCAAGTACCCCAACGCCAACGAGGGCTTCTTGACGAAAATGCGCTCGAAAATCGTGAAGCGGAACACGCTGAACAAAATTGGCGACAAAATGGGACTCGACATGCTCTTGAGCGACTACAGCCAAACCCGTCTCAGCCGCTCCATGCTCGGCAATGCCGTGGAAGCACTCGTCGGGGCAGTTTACCTGGAGAAGGGCTACGGGGCTACCAAGCGTTTTGTCATCAACAAAATTCTGCGCAACTACGTGGACGTGCACGAGTTGGAAAGCTTCGACGACAACTACAAGAGCCAGCTCCTCGAATGGTGCCAGAAAAATGGACAAACCGTCAGCTACAAACTCGTGGCCCGCTACAAGTTCGAGAAGCGTGACCGTTTCAAAGTAGCGGTAATGGTGGACAACCAAAAAGTGGCCACCGCCGACGATTTCAATAAGAAAAGCGCTGAGCAGACGGCCTCCGAAAAGGCAATGATGGTGCTCGGAATCATAGCAGATACTGGCGAAAATGGCGTAGTTGAAGAGGAAGACGAGGAGGAAAACGAGGATTGATTTTTTTAGACTTTAGACAGGAGACTTTAGATGGGCGTTTCGATCACGCTTCGTTTCTAAACGAAAAACAGCCGTGTCGCACTCCGACACGGCTGTTTTTTTATGAAAAAATCGAACTGTTGATGCGTACTAACGCCCCTCTAAAGTCTAAAGTCTCCCGTCTAAAATCTAAACATTGAGGTAGCTCATCAGTGCATCGTACCGCTCTTGGAGCGACTCCAAGTACTCCTCCTCGTTGAACGAAGCCTTGATGACGTAGCCGAAGCGCTCGAAGGCAGCGAGGATGTTGTGGATGTCCTGCCGGTTGATTTTTAGGGTGACTTCCACAATGGAAGACTCTGGCTTTGAGGAGACGAAGGTGCTCAGAATGGTGGCGCCCTCTGCCTCCACAAGTCGGGCGATCTCAGCAAGAGAGTAGCTCCGCTGCTGGAACTCCAGCACAACAATGCTACCTGAATCGCTGAACGCCGCCGTTTTTGCAAAATAGTTCAACACGTCTTCCAAGGAAACCATGCCGATATAGTCACCCAGCTCGTCCACCACTGGAATGATGGTCAGCTGGTGCTCTGCAAGCAGCCGCATTACCTCATAGAGGTGGTCGGATTTTTTGACAAAAGCATGGACTAGGGAAAGCTGGTACGAGCCGATTGGCTCATTGATATTGTGAATCAGGATGTCGTCTTCGCAAATGACGCCGAGCAGTTGCCGGTCGTTGACGATGGGCAGGTGGCGCACGTTGAAGTTCTCCATCGAGGCGAGTGCCATTTTGCCAGTGTCGGAGGTCCGAAGGGGCAAAACCGCGGAGGAAATTAGGTTTTCAGCAACCATTATGTTTGTGTTTGTAGTCCATGTTAGAACGTCTCATAGTTCCTTCTGTGGAAAGTGTATTTGTTAAAATTTTCTTTTAGTTTTCTCCATTTGCAAAATCCCGGCCAAAGCGGTATCGGGATTAGGCTTCAAAGGGGTTTCAGCTTATGGTTTCAGGTAGGCGGCACGTGAACCCATAAACCCAATTGAAAACTGAAACCGTCAATTCCCCATTAGCTTACGCTGTTCCGCTTCAAATTCCTGTTCTGTGAGCAGGCCATGTTCCCGCAGTTCGGCCAGTTTTTTTATCCGGTCGAGCAGGTCGGGATGCGAGGCAAGGAGGTTCTCATCTCCTTGGTTGTCAACGGGGGTGTTTGTGGTTTTTGATATAAGCCGGAAGCCATTTTCCTCGAATTGGTCAAAATCTTTCTGGATGCGCAAGTAGGCCAGTGCGTGGTGCTCTTTTATTTTTTGAAAATCCTTGAAGCCAAACTGAACGGCTTTGTCGAGGTGCGATAATGCCTTTTTTTTATCCTCTACCAAGGAGTAAGCGCATGCGAGATTGAAGTGAGTGGCGATGTCCTGCGGGGCAATTTCTAGGGATTTATTGAAATCTTCAATAGCCCCCGCATAATCGAAGTCCTTAAATTTTTCAAGCCCGGTCTGTTTGTAGAGGTTTGGGCGGTTGGCTTGGGCTTTAGGGGCGGGCGGCGGTGCTTGTGGGCGCATTTCTCGGCGATCGAAGTCCGTCGGGCGCCTGCGCTGGAAGTCGGGCTGTTGCTGTTGGCGTTGCCAAACTTCCTTGTTGTATTTTACGTCAAAAACTTCTTTGTTCATGGAAAAAAGCACGATGGCATCAATCAGTGAAATCAGCCAGATGAGCGGAAACCAAAAGAAAACGGCGTACAAAATGCCAAGTCCTACCTGTCCCAGGTAAAACCGATGGATACCCACCCACCCAAGAAACAATGCCAAAATTCCTGCTACGTTTTTATCTTTCATCGTTCGTTTTCTAGTATTGTAGTGCGAAGTGAACGCAAATTTTAGCGATAGGTTCTTTCTTCTGCGCTAACTATTCGATGCGACAGCAGTATTCATGGATGAATGGGGCTTGAGAGTTTGAGGTGGCCCCCCTCTCAATCTCTCAAATCCTCAAATCCTCAATCTCTCAAATCCTCAATCTCTCCTCAAAAAACCTTGCACGTCAGCACCGTGAAATCGTCTTGAAACCCAGCCCGGCCCTTGAATAAATCCAGTGCATCCATCACTTTTTTGTTGAACTCCGTGGCGGACAGGTGGTAGTTCGCCAACACGAACTTTTGCCCGAAGTTCTCGTCCACGTAGTCACCCGCCTCGTTTTGCAGCTCCGTCAGTCCGTCGGTGAACAGCAAAATTAGGGCTTCCCCGTCCACTTTTTCCGTGCCTTGCTCGATGAAAGGCAATTCGTCGAAAGCCCCCAGTACCGTGGTGCCCTTGTCGAGGTAATACAGTTGCTCATTCATGGCCAGGATTGGCGGGTTGTGCCCCGCGTTCACGTAGGTCAGCATCCGGGTGTTGAGGTCAAACTGCGCCACAAAAAACGTCAGGAACCGTTCGCCCTTCGTGATGCGCAGCACCGAGCGGTTCAGGTCTTCCACGAACGCCGTCAGGTTGTCGTGGCGCTCCAGCAGGTTGTGGAAGCTCGACTGGAAATTGGACATGAGCAGCGCTGCGGCCACGCCCTTGCCAGCAATGTCGGCGATGCAAAAAGTGATTTTGCCGCCCCCGTGCTCCACGAAGTCGAAGTAGTCGCCCCCGACGTTCAAGTGTGGGCGGTAGATAGCCGAAAGCTCATACTCCTTGCGGGTGGGCAGCGACTTCGGGATGAGCAACTGCTGCATTTCGCTGGCCAGTTCCATCTCCTTGCGCAAGCGCTCCTCTTCTATTTGTTTCTTGAAAAGCCGCTTGTTTTCAATGGCTACGGTGATGATGTTGGTGATGGTGGTGATGAACTGCACCTTGTTGTACATATCCTCTTCCTCCCCAAAACCGCCGATGAAGACGTAGGCCAGGTGGACATCCTTGTGCTTCACGGGGATTACCACATCGAACTGCCGAAAGAACGGGTCGTCGCTGTCGGCCAAGGTGTGCAGACGGGTGTATTGGGAAAGTTGGTCAGAAACATCGGTCTTTAGTTCGCCATCCTGGAAGCCAATATGGGCGGAGCAGACCCATTTTTTGTCCTTGCGGTAGTAGAGCGCCATTTTTTTCACGCCCATCTCCCAGCTCAAAAACGAGGTGTACATCTCGAACAGGCCGCTCATTTTCACGTTGTTGTTGATGGCCTGCGTGATGTTGAGCAGCCGGTTTATCTGCAACTGCTTCAGGTTAAGGTCCCGTTCCAGTTGCCCAATGGTATTCAATTTTTGCTTTACATTGCCTAAAGAAGTCATCAGTAAGGAATTTTCCGGTCGTGTAGTTCTCCAAATCGAATGGGTAAAATTAGAAATTGACCCGAATACTTTTCGATAAAACTACTTTTGCAAAAAAATAGCAGTTTTCGCTTCGCAAATGGCGTGGCTGATTTGCTGGAATGGGCGGCTTCGAATCGGGTTTTGTTTTTGTAAAATATTGTGATTCAATGTTTTGAAAAGCAACTCAGCCGAGGCCAAGTTGAAAACAGGACAATGGAACAAATAATTTTCCAAGGGAAACAGATAGCTTATTTTGACAACAAAACCGGAGAGGGGCTGCCGGTGGTGCTGCTCCACGGCTTTCTTGAAGACAGCCGGCTTTGGGACGAATGGCTGCCGCTGCTGCCCGCCCGCCGTTTCGTTCGCATTGACCTGCCCGGCTGCGGCAGCTCCGAACTGACCGAGAACCTCACCATCGAAAGCATGGCCGAGGCCGTGGCCACAGTGGTTGAGCACCTCGGTTTGAAAAAATTCATCCTCACCGCCCACAGCATGGGCGGCTACGTAGCGCTGGCCTTCGCCGAAAAATGGGGCGAAAAACTCGCCGGGCTGTGCATGTTCCATTCGCACCCCTTCGCCGATACAGAGGAGAAAAAAGCGGGACGGCTTAAGTCCATCGAATTCATTCACACCAACGGCCACGTCATCTACGTGCGCCAGACCATCCCGCAACTGTTCATTTATGATTTCTCGAAAGGCTACCAATCGGAGGTTAATGGCTTGATACACAATGCAGTACAGTTTAAGCCAGAGGCCATCATTGCCGCCATCAATGCCATGCGCCTGCGCCCCGACCGTTCCGAGGTGCTCCGCAACATCGCCTGCCCCGTGCTCATGCTCATCGGCCAGCACGACACCGCCGTGCCGCTTGAACTGAGCATGGTCATGTCGCACCTGCCCAGCCAGGGCATCATCCATGTTTACTCGACCGTTGGGCACATGGGCATGTTCTCTGCCAGCCGGGAGACGGCGAAGGCGTTTCGGGAGTTTTTGGCAGAAATTGGAAATTGAGAAATTGGGAAATTGAGCGTCACGCAATTTCCCAATTTCCCAATTTCTCAATTTCCAATTTCCAGTTTCCAATGAAAGCCCTCATCTTCGCCGCCGGCCTCGGCACCCGCCTACGGCCTTTGACCAACGACCGCCCAAAGGCGCTCGTGGAGGTGAACGGCGTGACCTTGCTCGAAGTGGCCATTCGGCGGCTGGTGGCGGCGGGCTGCCGGGAGTTGATAGTCAACGTCCACCATTTTGCGGAGCAAGTCATTGATTTTTTGAAAAAAAACGAGCAGTTCGGCATCCGCATCGCCATCTCCGATGAGCGGGAGCGTCTGCTGGACACGGGAGGCGGCCTGAAAAAAGCGGCTTGGTTTTTCGATGACGGCCAGCCCTTCCTCGTCTGCAACGCCGATGTGCTGACGGACATAGATCTCGCCCATTTTTACCAAAAACACCTCAAAAGCGGGGCGCTCGCCACGCTCGCCGTGCAAAAACGAGTCACTTCCCGCTTTTTTTTGTTCGATGAAAAAATGTGCTTGACTGGCTGGCAGAATGCCAAGACGGGCGAGGAGAAGTTGTCAGTACGGCAGTTGGCAGTCGGCAGTCAGCCCCCATCATACCCCATACCTCATACCTCATACCTCCCTTACGCTTTCAGCGGCATACACGCCATCAGCCCCGCCATTTTCGACTGGATGCCAGCGGACGAGGAGGTATTTTCCATCATTGACGTGTACTTGGAAACTGCCTCGACGGGGCAGGTTTTCGGCTATGACCACAGCGCCGACGAGTGGTTGGACGTTGGAAAACCGGAAGCATTGGAAGCGGCAGCCAAATTTTTGAAAAAAAACCGCAACTTCGCCTGACCAATCATTAATCATGCAAATTTAGGCATTGAAAAATAGGTGCAGCGCACCGAAATATTTGTAGAAACCATAGCATTTCAGGCTTTGAGGTGCAGCGCACCGCAATATTGCGGTGCGCTGCACCTCAAAGCCCATTGTTTCCCATTTGGCTACAAAGATTTCGCCGCTCTGCGGCCGTGATGTCAGCATATTTAGCTATTTCAACCTCTAATCCGCATTAATCACCAATCACCACAGTGTCCTTTTTCTTCAACACCAAATTCCCGACCAGCAGGTACAGCGAACTGAAGTCCGAGTACATCCTCGGTACTTTGGAGAAGCTGAAAAACCGCATTGAAGAGCGCTTCCCCAACTCTGGCCTGGGCAAAGTGGCCAATGAGTTGAGCGAAGTAGCGACGGCCATCGTTGGCCTGGTGGAGCAATTGCCCAAACCGCTTTGGCCCATCCGAATCCTCACTTTCGTGGCCATTGGCCTGCTCATTGGGCTGACCGTTTGGGTTTGCACGTTCACGGTACACTACATCCCGGCGGGAGAAAGTGGTCTGCTAGAGATACTACAAGGTGCCGAAAGCGCCATCAACGAGGTGATTTTTCTGGGACTTGCCATCTTGTTTTTGGCCACCGCAGAAAACCGCATCAAGCGCAGAGCCGCATTGAACTCGCTGCACCGCCTGCGTTCCATCGCCCATGTGGTGGACATGCACCAGCTCACCAAAGACCCCGCCTCGCTTGTTGCGGAGTTCAAAAAAACCGCCTCCTCCCCGGAGCGTACCATGACGCCCTACCAGCTCACCCGCTACCTCGACTACTGCTCAGAACTTTTGGCCATTAACTCCAAGCTCGCTGCCCTGCACGTGCAATGCTTCCAGGACTCCGAAGTGCAGAAAACCGTGGACGAGGTGGAGACGCTCTCGCACGAGTTGTCGAGCAAGATTTGGCAAAAAATCATGATGCTGGACGTGGTGGTGAAGAAACGGTAGGGGGCAAGTTCCCTTTCAATTGTTCGTGCAAACCCATTAGTCCCTCTATCGGCTGTTGCCTTTTCGGTTTTCTCGGCGTGGCCGAGGCGGGACATGGTTCTTTTGATTTTCCATGTGAATACCGATACGATTGCTCAAAGCAATCGTATCGGTTTCCGACACAAGTCATGTCCAAACATTCCTATCTTTCCCGCCAAAAAATTGACTCCTGATTTTCTCGTCATCGGCCACATCTGTCACGACAAAATTCCCGGCGGATTCACGCCCGGCGGTGCAGCCGCTTACGCCGGGCTGCTCTCGCACCGCCTTGGCCACAACACTGCCATCCTCACCGCCTACGGCGATGATTTCCAGTTCGCTTCGCAATTTGAGGGGATAAATGTCCATGCCGTCGCCTCTCCGCAGACCACCGTTTTCGAGAACATCTACCACGACGGCCAACGCACCCAATACCTGCACAGCCGGGCCAACCCGCTCACGCCCGCCGATTTACCGGCCCATTGGCAAGCGCCCAAAACCGTCCTCCTCGGCCCCATCTGCGACGAGGTGAGCTTCGGCTTCCTCGATTTTTTTGCACAAAAAGACACCATCACCTGCGCCTGCCCGCAAGGATGGATGCGGCAATGGGATGCCCAACATCAAGTCTTCCCCAAGCCCATCCCCGATTGGCAACTACTGGCCAAGGCCGACATCATCTCCATGAGCGAGGCCGACGTGGGCGGGGATTGGGCGTTGATTGAACACATCGCTTCCATTGCGCCGTTACTGCTCGTGACGCAGGGTGCCCAAGGTGCCACCGTCTTCGAGCAGGGCCACAGCCGCCGACAGTTTCCCGCACTGCCCGTGGAGGAGGTGGAACCGACGGGCGCTGGAGACATCTTCGCAGCGGCCTTTACCCTGTGCTATGCCGAGGAACGGGACGTGGAACGGGCGGCGAGATTTGCGATTGCGGCGGCGGGGGTGAGCGTGACGGGGAAGGGGATGGGGAGTGTGCCGGAATTCGCAGAAGTCAGCAGATTTTGGTAAAAATCTTTCCTAATTTGCCCAAAATTTCACCTACATGAAAATACTCTACGCCATCCAAGGCACCGGCAACGGCCACCTCAGCCGGGCGAGGGACATCGTGCCCATCCTCTCCAAGCTGGGCAAACTGGACATCCTCGTGAGCGGGATACAGGCGGACGTGGCGTTCCCGTTCCCGGTGAAGTACCGCTTCAAGGGCCTCAGCCTCATTTTTGGCAAAAAGGGCGGCGTGGACGTGCTGGCCACCTACCAAAAAAGCAACCTGCGGCAGTTGCTGGAGGAGATAAACGGGCTGCCCGTGGAGGACTACCACTTGGTCATCAACGATTTTGAGCCGGTGAGCGCCTGGGCCTGCTTCAACAAGGGCGTGCCCTGCATCGGCCTGAGCCACCAAGCGGCGGTGCTGGACAAAAAAGCGCCAAAGCTCAAGCGCCTCGACCCCATCGGTAAGGCCACGCTGAAGCACTATGCCCCGGTGACCACCCGCTACGGTTTTCATTTTCAGGCATACAACGAGGGCATTTTCACCCCGGTCATCCGTCAGGAAATCCGGCAACTGAAAGTGAGCGACCAGGGCCACTACACGGTCTATCTGCCCGCCTATGTCGACAAGCGGATTTTGAAGGTGCTTTCGCAATTTGAGGCCGTGCGCTGGGTCGTGTTCTCGAAACATGGCAAGGAACGGTACTCCGTCGGCAACGTCAGTTTCCAGCCCATCAACAACGAGGCGTTCCTCGGCAGCTTGGCCGGAGCCACGGGCGTACTTTGTGGGGCAGGTTTCGAGACACCTGCGGAGACGCTTTACTTGGGCAAAAAACTGATGGTCATCCCGATGAAAGGCCAGTACGAGCAGCAGTGCAACGCCGCCGCCTTGAAGAAAATGGGCGTTCCCGTCATCAAGAGCTTGAAGAAAAAATACAGCGAGGTCATCGAGGCGTGGTTGTCCGACTCGTCCATCGTGCTGGCGGATTATCCCGACCAAACGGAGGCTATCCTGCGGATGGGGGTGGAAAAACATGCTGCGAAAGTGACATTGGCAGGGGCCGCCGTTTCACCCAAAATCAATGGGGTGAAGGACTTCAAGAAGCTGACCCGCTGGAAGATTTTGGCGGAGATTGCGGAGCGGAACCTGCCTGTGACGGGGGCTTTGAAGCGGGTGTTGCGCAAGCGGAAGGACAAAAAATGAGGTTCATGTCGGTCCTGAATGAACGTGTCGCCGAACTCCAGTTCGGCGACACAATAAGAAAAGTGGCTGCGCCAAACGTTTGGCGCAGCCACTTTTCTTATTTGTCATTTATCGCAGCCAGATTTTACTTCAAGTAATTTTTCTGAAAGAAAGCCCGGTAGTCGTCCAGCGTTTTTGACTTCAACAGTTCCCGGTAGTTGTCCTGCGAAATCGGCAACACATCGTACTGGTACTTGCTCTCATCAAGGAAGTCTTTTTTGTTCTTTTGAATGGTGTTGTAGTACTCCATTGCATCCTTTTTGTCGGTGTAGCGGCGGATGGCGATGACGGGCTTCTTGCTTTCACCCTCGCCGAGGTAGATGTTGTTCATTCTCAATTTCTGTGGCTTGTGGTACTTTTCGTTGTAGTCCGAAACGATGATTTTTGCGTCGTTGAGCACCACGTCGTTGTTGAAAACGATGACCACGTAGTGCAACTGGTCGTCGGTGACTACATAATTGCCAACTTGGCCTTCGCCGAGGGGGAGGTCGCGCTGTTGGCCGGGGCCACTGCCCAATTTTTCGCCGAGCAGGCGTAGGATTTCCTTCGCACGGGTTGATTCGGGGTCGTCGGGGTACTTGGCGATGACCTCTTTGAGTGCCTCCACGTAGGCTTCCTTGCCTTGCAGGTTGCCCACGCACATGGCGCCGAGCAGTGCAAAACGGGGCATGAGCTTGTTTTGCCCACCAAACATTTCAGGCACTTTCGTGATGCGTTCGAAGGCGTTCTGATAGTTCCGCTGCTCAAAGTTTTGGAGCGTCTCGTCGTAGTAGGTGGTCAACTTATCCTGCTTGGCCTTCACGCTTGCGGCGAAGGTGGGGTCTTTCAGGATGCGGGCGTAGTTGGAGGTCGGGTAGTTGTCCACTATCATGTCGAAGTAGCGCTGTGCATTGGCGGTGTCGCCCATGTCCCGGTACGAGAGGTAGAGGTAGTAGAGGGCATCCAGCTTGTACTGCGTTTCCGGGTAGCGGTTTAGCAGTTCTTCGAGCGCCTGCACAGATTTTTTGTAGTTCTGGAGGCGGTCACGGTAGAGGCTGCCGAGGTTGAAGAGAGCCGCTTCGATTTGGCGGTTTGCGGCGCCGACTTCCTCTGGCGTATCAGGCACATCTTTCAGGAGTTCTTTGACTTCTTCTGGGGTCAATTGCCCCGATTCTGTAGCGGCCTGGGCATCGCCGTTCTCGTCAGCCACGCTCGACTGGTCGGAGCGCCGCCAATTGTCCTGCAAGGTGCGACTTCCCCATTTGCGCTCAAAATCCCGTTTGCCGTCCTTCACGTTTCGGTCGTTGTAGGCCCAAAACTTGGAGTTGCCAGCATTTACTGGGGCTGGTGCACCTTTGGGCAAGTTGGGGGCATTGGCGCCCTTGTCCTTCTCTGCCTTCAACTTGATTTGCCGGATGCGCTCCTCTTCCTTGTCCTTTTTGATTTTGGTGGCCAATGCGAGTTGCTCTTCCTCGGTCATGTTGCTGATGGTGAGCAGGCTGTCTTGCTGCTCAATCGTTTTGAGGTTCATGGCGATGCCTTCGAGGTTTTCGGCGAGGCTGCTCACCTTGCGGTGGCGCTCATCGGCGTCGGTCATCACCAGCAAGGTGCTGTCGTAGTAGAGTTTTGCTTTCACATAGCTTTCCTCTTCGAAGTAGAGGTCGGCCAACAGCAGGTACGATTCGGCTTTTTGCGACATATTGGCCGTGCTCTTCTGGAGCGAAAGTTCGAGGTTTTTGATGCCCTCTTTTTTGTCGCCGCTTTTGAGGGCGATGGAAGCCAGCGCGAAGTAAATCTGGTCTTGGTACTCCTTGTTTTTCTCGTCCTTGAGCATCCGCTCCAACTGGCCTATGGCTTCCGGTTTGGAAGGGTTGGCCTCGGCGAGGTTGAGCCTTGCGGCAAAATCCATTTCGTAGGGTGGCTGGTTTTTCAGCACCTCGGCGTAGGCGGCGTAGGCGGCATCGTCGCGCTTCGCCTGCTGGTGGATCTGGCCAACGATGAAGGCCAACCTTGCTTTCATCTGCTTGTCTTCCACCTGGTCAATGGCGGCGTTGAGTGGCTCAACGGCCAGGTCGTATTTTTTTTGCTTCAGGTAAAAATGCGCCTTGGCCACCGCCGCTTCCCTGCGCACGTCGTCGAAAGTGCCGGGGCTGCGTTCCAGTTCGTTGAGGATGCGCTCGGCGTTGGTGAAGTTTTCCCGTTCGATGTAGGTGCGGGCCAGCCAAAGCATGCCTTCCTGATAGGCCGGGCGGTGCTTCATGAAGTAGTTCTCGGGGTTGGACTGCACGACGGCTGGTTCGAGGTCGCCCAAGGTGATGGAGCCGGGAGCGGGCAGTGCCTCCTCTTTTGGCTCTTCGGTTTCTTTGGGTTCATCTTTGATTGGTGCCTTCTTTTTGCTTGCTTTGTCTGTTGTTTCGTCCCCTGATTTTTTTGCAGTGGGCTTTTTGCCTTTTTTCTTTTTCTTGGCTTCCTTCATTTTTTGCTTGCGCTCTTTTTCACGCTCCTTGCGCTTTTTGTCTGCGAGTTTTTCCTTTTCTTTTTTGCTCAACTCCACCTTTTCTTCACTGTCCTCGCCAGTGCTATTGGAGGCTTTCCCCTTTTTCACTGCTTTTTTGCGGTTTTTGGAATTCTTGGACTTGGCTTCCCGCTTGGCCACCTCCTTAGGGTTAAACTCGGCAGTCATGAACTCCAGCGACTCCTCTGCCGACTCGAAGTCCTGCTTCAGGTACTGCGACTGACCCAGCACGAGGTAGCAGTCGTCTGTCCAGTGGCTCACGCGGTGCATGTTCACCACAAGCGACACCTTTTCGGCGGCCTTGTCCATGTTCTCCGCAACCGCCTTTGGGTTGTCGGTAGCCAAATATTTGTACACGGGCAGGATTTTCCGGTAGTTTTCCTTGTACTGGTTTTCCAGTTCGACTTTGGCCTCGGCAACCAGCACGGTGGCGTTGTAGTAACCGTTGTAGTGGGCCGTCATGTTGTGATAGCCTTTGCCCAACCGGCCAACATCGTCTTTTTTCTTCTGGGTCACACAGCCGGAAACGACCATGAACGCGGTTACAAGCAGCAGTGAATTGGTAAACTTTCTCAAGACTTAAGTTTTTTTATGAAACAAGAAGGAGGAGCAAAAATACTATGGTCAAGGTTGTGCAGTTAAGCCAAAATGGCGGCCCAAAACTTTTTCCTCTTTCCTTTCTACTTTTTCCTTTTTTTGTTATTGCACAATAATTGCGAATTTTACGGGTCTTTTACGGCGGGGTTTCGGCAAATGGCCACCACGCAGTCACCAAACTAAAGAAAGCACAAATTTATTTTATTCAAAACAACGGTTAACGCCATGGCTGAAGAAAACAAAAACGAAAGACGCAGGTGGGAACGGATGAAGGACACCTACCGCCTCGTCATCTTCAACAACGAGACGTTTGAGGAGGTGCGTTCGTTCAACATGTCCCCGCTCAACGTTTACGTGATGCTGAGCACTTTGGTGGTTTTGGTGTCCGCCCTGGCGATAGCAGCCATCGTTTTTACCCCAATAAAAAGGCTCATACCGGGCTACGGCACTGCCAGTACCCATCCCGAAATGGTGAAAATTTACCGGGACATAGACTCCCTCGAACACTTGTTGCAAGCCCAAGAGACTTACAACCAGGGCATGAAAAAGCTCCTGACCGCCGACGTGGAATATGCCCCAGAGGAGCCACCCGCTAAAAAAACCCTCGAAAACCATGAGCCTGTCGAGCGCTCAGAGGAAGACGCCAAGCTCCGCAACGAGGTCGAAATTGCGGATATTAGGGCAGCCACGGGTGGCAATCCGCCCGTGAACCCAGTGAACATCTCGCCCCGTGAGGTGCCATTGGAGCAGATGCACTTTTCATCGCCGATCGGCGGCTCCCTCGTCGCTGGTTTCAACCTCGACAAGAAACACCTCGGCGTGGACGTGGTGGCCCCGAAGAACACGCCCGTCAAAGCGGCCATGGACGGCTGGGTCATCTCCTCCGACTGGACGCTGGAAACCGGCAACACCATCGCCATCCAGCACACGAACAACATCGTGACTTTTTACAAGCACAATTCTGTGTTGTTGAAAAAGGCGGGCAATTACGTCCGTGGGGGCGAGGCCATCGCCATCATCGGCAACACGGGTGAACTTACCGACGGCCCTCACCTGCACTTCGAGCTTTGGCACCAAGGGAAGCCAGTGAACCCGACGGACTTCGTGGACTTCAAGTGAGGTTTATAAGGGTTTATAAAAGTTGATGATGGTTGATATGGCACAATGTTATACGGGAAATCAACCCCTATCAACCTCAGAGACTGTTTTAAAACCCCTTGACGGATATAAAACGCCATCTTTTGGCGTCATACTGTGGCAAATTTTCAAGCGATAAGAACCACTATCCCTTGAAAATCTCCCTTCGTCTGCCGCTCAAAATCTGACATTTTCTGCCTCGTTAGGGGTTTTAAAACAGTCTCTCATAAACCCTTATCAACCCAAAAACAACAACCTTTCTCCTTTTTTTTCTTCAAAAAAATGCCCGTTGTGCCAAGCGAGGTGTCCACTGACGATGGTGCTTTCTACGTTGCCTTTAAAGGTATGGCCCTCAAACGGCGACCAGCCGCATTTATAATAAATATTGTCCTTGCCCACCGTCCAGTCCCGGTTCAGGTTTACCAGCACCACATCGGCCCAGTTGCCTTCGTCAAGGAACCCCCGGTCTTCCATGTTGAAGCAGATGGCTGGGGCATGGCACATTTTTTCCACGATTTTTTCCAGCGATATTTTTTCTTGGTGAAAAAACTCCAGCATCACGTTCAGTGAGTGCTGCACCAGCGGCACCCCCGACGGAGCATTGAAGTAGGTGCCCTGTTTTTCCGCCCAGGTGTGCGGCGCATGGTCGGTGGCAATGATGTCGAGGCGGTCGTCAAGGAGGGCAGGGAGCAGGGCAGCTTGGTGCTCTGGCCCCTTCACTGCCGGGTTGCACTTGATTTGGGTGCCGAGCCGCTGGTAGTCGTTGCTGTTGAAAAAAAGATGGTGTACGCACACTTCGGCAGTGATGCGCTTTTGAGCCAGTGGGAGGTTGTTTTGAAAAAGCGCCAGTTCGTCCTTGGTGGAAATGTGCAGGATGTGAAGGCGGGTGCCGTGTCGCTTGGCCAGTTCCACCGCCAGCGTGGAGGATTTTAGGCAGCCCTCGGCACTGCGGATGACAGGGTGAAGCTCGATGGGGATGTCCTCGCCGTATTTTTCCCTAAAAACCTGTTCGTTGCGGCGGATGGTGGCTTCGTCCTCGCAGTGCGTGGCGATGAGCATCGGGCATCGGGAGAAGATGCCCTCCAAGCTTCGGGCATCGTCCACAAGCATATTGCCAGTGCTGGATCCCATGAAAATCTTGATGCCACAGACCTGTCGGGCGTTGGTTTTCAGCACTTCCTCGATGTTGTCATTGGTAGCACCCATGAAAAACGAGTAGTTGGCGAGCGACTTGGTCGCTGCGATTTGGTATTTTTCTTCGAGCAGCGCTTGGGTGGTGGCCGTTGGTTTGGTGTTGGGCATTTCCATAAAGGAGGTGACGCCACCCGCCACGGCAGCCCGAGGCTCGGTGTAGAGGTCTGCCTTGTGCGAGAGGCCCGGCTCACGAAAGTGTACCTGGTCATCAATGATGCCCGGTATGGCGTGGAGGCCGTTGCCATCCAGTTCGATGTTGGCCTTTCGGTCAATGGTACCGCCCACTTGTTCGAGCCTACCGTTGCGGATGAAGATGTCGCCGCTGGTGATGACGCCCCGGTTAACGATTTGCACGTTTTTTATCAGTATTGATTTCATGTTGAGATTGGATATTGTATGCTGGCGCAAATATCAAATAACTGAGGCAATTTCGGGATTAGGTCACAGAATATTTTGATAGTCGCCAATATCTATTGAGATTTAGTGCAGATTTGGTGATATAATTTAAGTCACAAACGGGCGATTGGTGGGTTAAAATCATTGTTGAGCGGATAAAGCTTTGAGTTTTTGGAATCGTGACTGGTATTTTGGGTACGAACATGAAACAGTGATGAAAAAGCAAAAAATATTCGGCTTTAAATAATGATTTGTAAATGAATGTAAATAATTGATAGCAAGCACAGGAATGAATGATGAAAATAGGTTAATAAATTGATAATCAACAAGTTATTAGAAAAGCCGAAAATTATTCTTTCCAAAAAAAATATTGCCAACCCCCTTGACAAGCGTTCGATATGCCCGTAGCTTTGTGACGTTATTTCGATAGAACCTCCTCCAACACAATATTCCCTTCAATTTTCCCCTTCGTTTCAAGATTCCCTTATTCTTGATTTTAGCATAAATGGCGATTTGACAATTTCGAATGAATTCCATCATCCTCCACTGAAAGAAGGCTGTCTTTATCCAATAAAACAGTTTGCGCAAGCTCATAGGGCTTGTTAAAAACAAACAGGAACAACACTTAAACACCATTTTTGGAAAGCTAGAACACAACACAACAACAAAAACAGAGACTTGGACAAATCAAAAAACAAAAACTTGGAACAACACTGACAAACAAAAACAATAAAAAACAAAGACTTGGACAAATCAAAAAACAAAAACTCGGAACAACACTGACAAACTTGAGCAACACAAACTGCTTTAAAAAGAAACATGATTGAGTGCAAAAACTTTGAACATCAACCTATTTTTTAAACTTGTACTAACACCCACTATTGTTGTAAAACCCCATTATTACTGCCCGGATGGCCAAGCTCATGGGGAGCAGAAATTTTGAACGACACCACCTTATATGTTTTGACTTGTACTAACAACAACCATTAAACGCACCCTTTAAGACCAAAAATCTTGAACAAAAACACCTCGTTAGATTGCATTGATGACAAAAACTTTGAACTAAATTTCTAAGCTATTAAACCTAAAGCCATTTAATCCGAATTGTATCCAAAACCAAGTTCATCCTAGTAATTAGGAGCAAATTATTTGACCACTTTTAAACCAAACTTTTAATCCTTCCCTCCAGCTTAAGCGGCGTACCCCGTAGCCAGAACGACACCACCATTTTCTAAAAAACTTGAACTATGAGACATCGCTTCTTTGTGTGTGCGGTGGTATGGATTGCCATGCTCAACCTACACGCTGCTACAATTTATGTAAAACAAGGTAGCTCAGGTACGGGAAATTCATGGGCCGATGCTACTGGCGACCTAAATGCAGCACTTTTCATCGCACAGCCTGGCGACCAGGTGTGGGTGGCAAAGGGGGCATATTACCCGACTAACCAACTGGACAGAAGAATTGCTTTTACAATACCTTCGGGGGTAAAAGTCTATGGCAGCTTTACCGGCAATGAAACCTCAGTCGGTCAGCGTGATATTAAAGCTCAGAAATCCATTCTGAGCGGCAACATCGGTTCTAAGACCGAGAATTCCGACAATTCCTTTACGGTAGTTTTAATTAAAAATGCAGATGAAGGCACACTGCTAGATGGTTTCATCATAGCGGATGGCACTGCCGATGGTGCTGGCCCAAGCGCAGATAAAGACCGATGTGGAGGCGGAATCTATATTGACGGATCAGGCCAAGGCAACGAGTCGAAGCCTAAGATTCAGAACTGCATTTTACAGAATAACTATGCCCGTGACGGCGGTGCCGCTTATGTGAACGGCCGTGGGGGAGTAAGCAATCCAACCTTTATTAATTGTGAGTTCCAAAACAACAAGGTAGACCTTGATGGTGGTGCCATATTCAATGATGGCCGCCAAAGAGGCATAGCGAACGCGGTTTTTCAAGGCTGCTTGTTCAGTGGCAATAAGGCCAACTATGGTGGCGCCCTGTGCAACTATGGTGGCAAGGGACAATGCAACCCCATCATCAAGAGCTGTATTTTCCGAAACAATGAGGCTTTCCTGCGAGGTGGGGCCATCTTCAACATGGATGTAGAAGGCGAGGCCAAACCTGTGATAAATGACAGTCAGTTTGTTGATAACCAAGCAGTGGCAGGGGAGGGGATTTACACCTTCAGCAAGCCCGAAGCTAAAGAGAAATCAGAACAGGTGAAATTGAAAATGAATTGAGGAGTATGATTTTGAAAGCATTAACCATTCAACTAAACCATCCTATTATGAGAGAGAGCGTGTGTCTATTATACAGAGGTTGGTGGCTATTTTTTTATGCCACCAGCTTTCTTTTAAAGCAACGAACGACTCCGGGTTATGCAATGGGGTTCTCTAAATAATAGACACTTTTTTTTAATTGGCTAAGAAAGGAGGCCAATCCCAATACCACAAGTTTTATAGCCATGGGAAATAGTTTGGAACTGGGCTAGGGATATTGACCAGTTATGCTGGCAATATCCCTATGACCAGATTCATTTCCAATATGGCCAAAAGAGATTGATTATCCATAGTTTGAACATATCCAAAGTTATTCCTCTGCTTGAAGCACTATAGCAGCGGCAGCTTTTAAAATGCAATAAAGACTCCTACTAATTTATTGCACCTAGTTGCCAATAGGTTTGATCCGGCTTAAAACAAACAACTAAAGAACAGACCGCTCTACCCCCTTTTTTTGATTATTAGAGCTTAATGATACGGGTTTTTTCATGCTGATTTATTTATGATGACACACATCACGAAATACTGATCGTAGGAAGATACGTGATGTTTGATTCTCGCAGGTCTCTATCCGGGCAACTGGAAAGAGGCCTTTTTTGTAGTGCCCATTATGTAATAGTATCGGCTAAATGAGGTGCCATTTTTTTGGCGTTGAAGCGGCAGGGATGGAAGGTGATCTTGATGGAAAAAATGGTTGTGGCTAGTGGCATATCCTGTTTTTGCGTAAAATGCACCGTTTTTTTACGCAACGCAGAACGAATGAACGACTACTTGTTTTTTCAGCCCAACGAAAACTTCCACCTTTTCGGCCAGCAGCACCTTTTGGTGATAGCGCTGACCGTGGCCATGAGCATCAGTTTGGCCATTTTCGCCAAGAAAAAATTGGCACCTGATGGCCAGTTGCTCCTTGGCCGGGGCATCACCGTCGTGTTGGCAATCATGGTGGTCGGGTGGATTGCCATACGGCTCGCCCTGGGGCAGTTCGACCACAAGACCGACCTGCCGCTCGACATCTGCAACATCGTAGCGCTAGCACTGCCGCTGCTGATGTGGAACCCCGACCGGCGGGTACATGAAGTGCTGTATTTTTGGGTCATGGCAGGCACGATTCAGGCGCTGCTGACGCCCCATCTGTTTGAGGGATTTCCTCATTTCACATTCATTAAATATTTTACCGTACACGGCGGACTGGTGGTATTTGCGGTTTACGCAACGGTCATTTACGGCATACGCCCGGGTTGGCGCAGCTTGTGGCGCTCTTTTTTTGCCCTGCAAATTTATATACTATCGCTTTACCTCATCAATCGCCTGCTTGGTTCCAACTATGCCTACCTCATGGGCAAGCCACCCACTGCCTCTGCCCTCGACTACCTCGGCGACTACCCTTGGTACCTGCTCGTGAGCGAGGGTTTGGCTTTGGTGATGTTCATTTTGGTGCTGCTCCCAGTGTTGCCACGACGTGAAGTTGTCAAGGCTTGAGGTTTTGTTTTTTGACAAAATGACTCCCCTACAACTTTGTATTTTTGAAACATCAAGCACTAACATGCCGCCCGATTCATTGTCAGACAACAACATGCTACCTTCCACCATCCTGCAAAAATGCCTTGAAATTCTTGGTGCCGACATCCGCTCAACACGCCCTGTGACTGGCGGCGACATCAATCAGGCAATGCTATTGGAAACCTCCGCTGGCCAGTTTTTTTTGAAAACAAACACCGCACCGACTGCGGGCAGCATGTTCGAGGCAGAAGCTGCCGGCCTGGCACTGCTGGCCTCCGCCAATGCCATCCGAATACCCGCCGTAATAGGCTTCGGCGACACTCCAGAAGGTGGATTCCTGCTGTTGGAGTACATCGAAACGGACTTTCGCCCACTTGATTTTTGGGAGAAATTCGGCAGCAGCCTGGCCATCTTGCACCGCTCCACCGCTCCCTGTTTTGGCCTCGGCCAGGATAATTTTATCGGTTCATTGCGACAGCAAAACTGCCAGCACAGCACTTGGCCGGACTTCTACATCTACGAGCGGCTATTGCCCCAACTCGATATTGCGAAGCAAAAAAACCAACTGCAACCCGTTGATTTACAGCAATTTGAACAACTTTTCAAACTGCTGCCCGACCTGTGTCCCACCGAGCCGCCCGCCCTCATCCACGGCGACCTTTGGAGCGGCAACTTCCTGTGCGACACAAAAGGAAATCCCGTGATTTTTGACCCAGCCGTCAGCTACGCCCACCGGGAAATGGACTTGGCCATGAGCCGCTTGTTTGGCGGCTTTGAGCGTCCGTTTTACCGCAGCTACGAGGAGGCTTGGCCGCTGGCCCCGGGCTTCGAGCAGCGGCTTCCAGTTTATCAACTTTACTACTTGCTGGTGCATGTGAACCTGTTCGGTGGAGGGTACGTTGGGTCGGTGCGCTCCATCTTGAAGCAGTTTATTTGAAAAAGATGAATTGGGAAATTCAGATTTAGGCGTAAATTTGCGCCCCGCAAGCGGTCCCGTAGTTCAACGGATAGAATGGAGGTTTCCTAAACCTTAGATATGGGTTCGATTCCCGTCGGGACTACCAAAACAAAGTCTAAGTCCTTGTAAATCAATGATTTGCAGGGACTTTTTTTTGAATGGTACAACATAGGTACAACATTTTGAAAATTTCCTTCCCTTGCACTGCCTTTCTTCGATTTGCAGGGAAAAATTTGCTCAAACATCTTTCTACCCAACATCTTCCCTTCGAATTAAGCATTTCCTTCCTCATTACTACCGTGCCTTTTGCTGGTTGCCGCACTATTATGAATTTGACTCGACCCCTATTCCCTACCGACCTTTGCAATTGATTTCCAGTTTTTTTCTAACCAAAAATGTAAAGCTATGGCAAGGCAAAAAGGTCTAATCAAATATGTCGGCACCATCGGTGATGTCCGGCATTTTAAAATCAAGGGCGAGAAGGGCTACTTCGCCGGTCTGGTCGGTGGGCCGACTGCCGAGCAGGTGCTCACTGGCGACGAGTTCAAGCGGACAAGGGAGAACATGGCGGAATTTGCTGGCTGTGCGAGTGTCGGCAAGGCCATCCGCACGGCTTTCAGCCCGTTGAAACACATGTTCAGCAAGCGGCTCACCGGAACGCTCATGTCCGTCGTCAAGAAAATCAACTTGGAGGATGGCTCTGAGGCTCGAGGACAGCGGGCAATCCTCATCACCCAGGTTCCGCAGTACCTCGAAGGCTTGGATTTCGACCCTAGGTTGTCGCTCACTTCAGTTCTCCGGATTCCGTACACTTTGACGCCCTTGGCTGCAAGGATAGGTTCGACGCTCGCCGTTCCGGTTTTCCAGCCGCAAAACTTCCTGAACGTGCCAAATGGTGCGACCCATTTCAGGTTGTTCAATGCAGTATCGGCCATATCCGACTATGTGTTCAACGCCGAGGCCGCAGTTTACGAGCCGAAGGTGGCTGACCAGAACGGTGTCTCGGGAATGGCATACACGGATTACCTCGATGTGAAGGTGGCGACTGCAGCCATCAGCCTTGAGGCGAAGCTCCTGAACGACTTGGAGCCCTCCGCTGATGTGGCCGTGCTGAACGCCGTCGGCGTCGAGTTCTTCCAGAAGGTCGGCGACAACTACTACCTGTTTGCCTCCGGCAATGCGATGCAGCTGGTGGACGTGTTCTGATTCTTGGGTACGGTTTGCTAAATTGTTTTATCCGGGGCATGGGGCGGCAAGGCCCATGCCCTTTTTCATCCAAAATCAAAATTCATCGGCTTATGAAAACTGAACAAATGTCCGTGGTGGAGCGGGTTGTTGCTCCTACTCCAAAATTCTTCAAAACCATCCGCAATTGGGGGCTTGTCCTTGGGGCGCTAGGTGGCACTTTGATAGCTGCACCTGTTGCGCTCCCTGCATGGCTGCTTGCGGCTGCAAAAGCCTTGGTCGTGGCCGGCTCCGTCGCTGCGGGCGTCAGCCAAACAGCAGTGAAAGGTGGCGATAAGTAAAGAGCGTTTTTGGATATGTTCATGGGATTATTTTTAAAGCCTAGGCAATGAGCCTGGGCTTTTTTGTTGCGCAACCTTCAAGGTGCAATCAAGTATGGCTTATGCTGCGGTCAAATAGGGCTTGTTTATCCATTGCTAGTCATTTTGAAAAGTGGAAATAATTTTAGAAATTTACGGCTAATTTGAATATTTAGCCGTAGAAATGAAAAATTCACATCAACCTATTTCAGTATTTGAAGCACATGGTGGCGTCGCCAATGCAAGTCAATTGCTAGAAGAAGGTGTGACCTATTATCAGCTCAAAGAACTGCTGGCAACGGGGCAGGTCGTCAAATTGAAACGTGGCCTCTACCGTTGGACGGATGTTTCAGTCTCTGAAATGGAGGAGGTCGCCCAGATTGTGAAAAAAGGCGTGTTTTGCCTTTTCTCAGCTGCGGCACATCATGACCTTACCACCTTCGTCTCCTCGGAATACCATCTGGCCGTCCCCAAAAAATACAAGGTAGTTTTGCCCGAATATCCACCGATAAAACTGTATTACTGGGAGGAAGCAGCCTATCAGACAGGTATCATAAAAGTGGAAATTGAAGGTGAAATGGTGGCGATGTACGATGCGGAAAAGACGGTCTGTGACATCGTTAAGTACCAAAAGAAGGTGGGCATGGACATGTTGAAGGAGGTACTAAACACCTATCTAAGAAGAAAAGACCGCAATATTGATAAACTGAGCAAATACGCTTCCACCCTGAAAATCAAGGAGGAAGTCAATAGCCTCCTCACCCTTTTGGTATGAAAAACGTTGTTGCAAGTGTCCAGGACAGGTTGAAAAACATCGCCCGTTCTGAACAAAAGAATTTCCAGTTGCTGCTCATCCGGTACTTTCAGGAAAGGATGCTTTACAGGCTTTCCCGCTCCAGCTACCGTGAACATTTTTGCTTGAAGGGAGGGGCATTGCTTTATGCCTTGGAAATGGAGAAGAGCCGTCCAACCATGGACTTGGACTTGCTTGGCATGGGGTTGTCAAGGCGGGAAGCGGATTTCCATTCCATTTTCCGAAATATTTTGAGGATGCAGCATGATGAAGATGGCGTGACCTTCGACCTTGACACCATTACCACCGAAGAAATAGCCAAGGAGGGTCATTACAGCGGCATCAGGATAAAAGTGATGGCGAGGTTGGGTAATATCCGTCAGAGCATGCAAGTGGATATTGGCTTCGGGGATTTCGTGACCCCCGCCCCTGTCCAGATGAAATTCCCGACCCTTCTTGAAATGGATGCGCCGGAACTTTTGGCCTACTCCCCTGAAACGGTCATCGCCGAGAAATTCGAGGCCATGATTGACCTCGCAGAATCAAACAGCCGCATGAAGGATTTCTATGACCTCTTTAGGTTGCTACAACCCGGTCGGCATGACCCGGAAATTCTCCGAGAAGCCATTTCCAATACCTTTAGGACACGAGAAACGGCATTTGTCAGCGGCCACATTTTGTTCACAGATGCCTTTGCATCTGATGAAAAGAGGACGCTTCAATGGCAATCATTTCTCGCCAAATTAAATCTCGAAGGAGTATCCTTCCAAGCAGTTCACCGCACAATTGTCACGACTTTGAAGCCCATTTACGATGAGTTGGCGAGGGCTTCGAGCTAATCTTAACAACATTCATTTTGTGGGTCAGCCGGGGGTAAACTACGCCGTGAAAAACAGCCTTCGCTTGCCGTGGGATTGGCAGAAAAGCAGGGGTAGCCGCCGCCATGAGCGCAGCCGTGCGAAGTGAAATGAATGTGGCTACTCCTGCTGCGGGGCACCGGATGCTGGCTGAGGCTTACCTGCGAAGCGGGAAGCTGCAGCTTGCATCGGGTGCTTTAGCTTGTGGGCTTTGGGGCTGTTTTCACACCGCTGAAATGGGTGGGTGGGGCTGTTGAGGGTCTTTATAAATGGGTGGGATAACCGGTCGTGGGAAACGGTTGTGTTGGCGGAAGCGGGGCGGAAAAGCAGGGGGCAGCGCCAAAGTGAAACGGAACCATGTGAAGTGAAACGGTGGCGCTGCGCCTGCTGCGGGGCGGCTGCGGCCGCCTGGGCTGCAACGCAAGAGAGGCACGAGCTGGCTTGCAGGACTGGCTGCGGCAGCCGCTTGGGATTGTGTTGAGCCTCGTTTTTCCACTCCGCTGCACTGGGCGGGATTTATTGCGGGTCGATTGGGTTGGCAAAAAGCAGTGGCAGCGTCGCCGGAGGGACGGAGGTGATGATGCTGCTGCTGCGGGGACGGCACCGCTGCCGGTAGCGATGGTCGGCGGGTTTGCCCCAAAAGGCTGCGGGGCTGGCTTGGCTGGAGCGTTGGCAAGTTTTCGGGTGGGACAAACTGGCAGTGGCAATCGGATTGGGCTGGTGGTGGGTGGCTGGGAAGCAGGGGCTGCGCCGAAGTGAAACGGAACCATGTGCAGTGAAACGGCGGTGCTGTGCCTGCTGTGGGGGCGCTGCGGCTGCCTGGGCTGCAAGACTGGGAGGGAAACGAACTGGCTTGCAGAACTGGCTGCGGCAGCGCCTTGGATTGTGCGTTTGGGGGTTTCCGTTTGCCACACCGCTGTGCTGGGTGGGAAGGGGTCCGCCAGAGGCGGATGACAAAATGCAGTGAAGGCAGCCGGGAAACTGGCTGCCTTCACTGCGTTATGGCTCATGCGGCTTGCCGCATTTCTTCGGCGATTTCGACCTCCCTTGCCTCGGTTTTGAGGAGGAAATTGGCGGCTTTCTCAGCGGCGCTGGCGGCGGTCATCAGGAGGCGGGCGTCGCCGTGCAGGGCGTTTATCCAGGATTGCAGGTAGGCTGCGGTGTTCTCCACCAAGCCCTCGACGACGATGCCGCAATGGGCAGCGAGGAACGAGGCGGACATTTCGGCAACGAGTTCTTCCCGGCTGTACTTTTCCGAGCCAAACGAATTTCTGATTTCCCGGTTGAGGCGGGAGGAATGCCCTGTCCAGAGGCTCAATTCGTGGAAATAGGTGTGGTAGTATTTCTCCGGGCTTTCAAACTCGGCGAGGTCGGGCATGAACAGTTTGTCGAACAGGGGCGAGTAGGCGGGTTCGCCTTTTGTGACTTCGTGCGGGTTGTTGGAAAGGATGGCTTCACACTCTTCAATCCGGGCGGGGATGGCTTCGGGCCTCTCCTCTTGGAACATTTCAACCGTGAAACCCTCGATGTCGAGAACATTGAAAACCCGGTACTCGGAGACGAAAGGCACGACTTTTTCCGCCTCCTTTTTCGTCTCTACCCGCTTTCCGTCGGCGTCGAAAAAGAGCATTTTCCAGAAATAGATTGGGAGTGATTTTGCGCCCTTTTTGACCCGGTGACCTGCTCCGCTGATTTGGTGGAAAGTGGCGAAGCGTGGCACCTCGAAGCCGTCCAGCATGAAACGGTTGATTCCCCGGTATGTGTAGCCCGTGAAATGGTTGCGGGCTGCGCCCATCACAATTTGGTTCCAGGTGCGACGCCACGGAACGACGCCTTTTTCGAGCTGCGAAATGATGCGGGCGGTCATTTCTTCAAATTTATCCTTTTTCATGGCTTGGTTGATTTTTGACAAAGCAGCCCCCGTCCTTCCAGAATCGGAAAGGCTGCACTTGGTTTGAAAATAAGTGGTGGAAAACCCCCGACTTTTCAGCCGGGGGCGTAGGTGGACAAAATGAAAGTTTTCATGCGGCTTGTGCCAACTCCCGTTTGCCGCCAAACTCGGCTTCCAGTGAAACGAGCCTTTCTTTCTCGGCTTCGACTTCTGCCCTCGTCGGCTCCAGGTGGGTGCTGTAATTCTCAGCAAAGAGCGTTTTGGCTTCCATCGTATCGGAGCGGTAGATGTGGAAATGGGTGGCCTCGATGTCCTGAACGAGGTGGCGGTGCTTTTCCAAGTCCTTTTTTGAGAGCGGCGTGAAATCGAAGAAAGCCATGAAGTAGGGAGCGCCTTCTTTGTTGGTTTTCTTTTCGAGCTTCACCGTCCAAAGCACCTCGCACAGGCCCCGTTTTTCGTAGAACAGGTCACGGGCTGCCTCGCTCAGGTTCTGGACGCTGAACCCGTGGAACATGAACACGCCGACGTGTCCTTCCTCGTTCACAAAGTACACTTCGCACCATTTCTTGACGGGCTGGCCGAAAAGCCCATCCTCTAGACAGCGGAAGGCAACCGGGATGACCTTGAACGTCTCACCGGGCTTCGTGACCTGTTGCCTTCCTTCGAGGTTCAGGACGCCTTTTCCGAGGTCGAGGCGGTAGGAGCGGGGATTGCCGGGCATGTAGCGGGTTTCAAGGGTTTCCAGTTTTTTGATGTCTGAAATCGGGAGCAGGCTTTTCATAGTAAAATAAAGTTAAATTGTTTTTTGAAAAGCGTGCAGTGTTTGACCGGGATGCTGCACCCCCTGCCCAACCTGTTGCCGCACAGGGAGGGAAAAGCGGTTTCTCTTTCAGATTTATCCCCAACGGGAAAGGCTATTTCTCAAAGGAATTTCTACCGAAAACTAAGCCTGAACTAACTGCGCAGTAGGAAAAAAACGGAACACTAAAACGGGAGCATCAAACCCTCCAATTCTTCGGCGACCTGGGCAGCGGTAGCCCAATGCGACGCCTGAACGGAGTAATGACCATTGCCGGAGGAAAAGATGAAGCGGACGAACTTCAAGCCCCATTCCTTCACAGCGCCGGGGCAATCAATCTCGGCGAAGAAATATGGCGGCGGCAAATAGACATGGAAATTCTTGAAAACTGGTTCGATGTCAAAAGGAAACTCGATGGAAGGTGGCGGCTCCATCTGCCGTTCGGCGGAGGCTATACGGGCAGCCTCAACGCTTTGTGCGAGGTAAGTTGTGCTTGTCATTTTGTCATTTATTTTGTGATTAACAATACCTAAAGATAAACAGAATTTTTGAATTAAACAACTGATAATCAATATTTTAAGACATTTTTTTATCTTCAAATTATCAAAAAAGACGGACAATAAAAGCAGGCAAAAACCACCAACCACCACCCAAACCTGACCAACTGCCCCACCCCGAAGGAGGCACGACGCCAACGGGAAGGAACACCAGCACCGGGACGCCCAAACCAGCGGCAAGGGCGCACTCGGACCAAGAACCAGAGCCGCAAGAAACCCAGGAACGGCGGGGAGCGACACCAGCCGGACAAGCCCCACCCGGAAAGCAAACCCAAAGCGGGGAAGGCGAAGCCGCCAAAGCCCGCACCAGCGAAGCGGCACGGGCAGCAAAGGCACGGCTGCCCAAACCACAAAAAGCGGGAGCAGCGGCACTAAAAAACTGGCAACCGGGAAAGGCAGCCGCCACCAGCGACGGCGCACCCGCACCGCAGGAAGTAAAAACAGAGGAAGCCTGAACGCCAGCACCCCGCAATGAAGCAACAAAAGCAGCGGCAGCGGCACCAGAACAAGGGGAAGGGCGGCGACTGCCACCCACCCCAAAGGAAGAAAAAGACGAAAGCGCCAACGATGGGCGGGATACTGGATGTGGTGTCATTTATTTTGATTAACTCCTACAAGATACGCCAATAAAATGACATAAACAACTGAAAATCAAATGATTGTAAAAATATTTTTAAAAATAAACCGAGCTAAAAACAACACAACCAAGCAAAGCGGAAGCCTGACGAAACGCCGCAAAAGCCCCTTAAATGCCAAAACAAATCAAACTGCAAATACCGCTGGATGTCATGTTGCGGAGCTTCACCAAACTATAAATTCGGCTTTGATGGAAGAGCGCCAGCGGAGCATTGAAAATGCGCAAGTGGGCTGAACGGCGCAAACAGAAGCCCCGTGCGTCGGGGCGGGGTGCGATAGTGTGGGTAGAGCTCAGCGGAGCCTCATTGAAGGCAATACAGCTCTCATCGCCAGAACGGAGTGGCGGCCAGACCATAAAGCTGCGGCGGGGAATTGCGGAACGAAGCTGCGCCCGCCCTCCTCAGCGAAGGCGCAAGCGAAGTGGAGCACGATATTCTTGCCAGAATGGAATGGAGGCCCTACTAAAAAGGGAGTGGGCAGAGCGACCAGAAAATACCGTTTTTCAATGCATGAAATGGCGAGGTTTTGCTATCTTTGGAACGTCATTTATTTGATTAACAATGTTAATCGAATTCAGGGCTGCCTTTCGGGGCGGCTCTTTTTGTTGGCTTTTATCTGTGGTTATGCTTACCAACTTTTCAGCAGTATTTCTCGCCTTTCAATATCATTCAACACTTCTGAACAAGATTCAAAATCTACCTTCTCTATCCTGTTATACTTCATTTCGAATGGATGTTGCTCCGGTAATGCGTTGATAATCTCTCGTGCCTTTTCTTTGCCGCCTACGGCAATTTCCACCCAAGCATCTTCTAGAACATCAGGGATTTGTCCGAAAAGGTCGAAGATATGCTCAAGGCGGGAAGACAACAGTTCATGAACCCGGTCTTCTACAGAACCTTTGTAGCGCATGTTGTACACGAAGACAGTGTCACGGATTTGACCGATGCGCTGGATGCGCCCCTTTCTTTGTTCCAAGCGGGTTGGGTTCCAGGGAAGGTCGAGGTTGATCAGCGTACCAAGGCGCTGAAGGTTCAGTCCCTCGCTGGCAGCGTCGGTGCCAAACAGGATGCGGATTTCGCCTTTTTTGACGCTGGCCTTCAACTCCTCTTTCGTCGCACGGATGTAACGCCCTCCTTTCACAATGGCGGACTTGTTACTTCCTGCATAGATACCGATAGACTCGGCAGGAATTTCCAAGGTAAGCTGGTCAGCCATGTACTTGACCGTATCGTAGTATTGGGAAAAAATAATGCAACCCATGTCCAGCCATCGTTTTTCCAGCAGGTACCGCTTGAGTTCGAAAAATTTTGGGTCTTTGTCTTTGTGCTTTTCCAGCGCACCGATGAGCCGTAGCAAAACAGCCCTTTCTTTATCGGTCAGCGTTTTGGCGATATTGGAAGTGGACTGCTTGACCTCTTGTGTTTCCTCGTCAGTGTCATCCTCTTCTTCCCCTTCATCTTCCTGCATAAGCCCGCCCAACATCTTGATGGCTGTATTTTTTCCAGCTTCGATGGAGCTGCCAATACGCCGCAAAAGCATGGTGCGCATAAATCCTGCGGAACGCATCCGTTCACTTAGTTCCCGGCAAAATTCTTCAGCAGCTTGGTAAGCATCTTCCAAGTAGCCCGGCAATTGAATAGCTTCCTTGTCGCTTTCCCCGAACAACTGCACCCTGACGGGCTTGAGGTACGGCTCGTTGGTTTCCGGGTCAAGCGTATTTTCCAAGTAGGTACGGGTTCGGCGGATGATATGGCGGATGAAAGGATTGTGCTGCTGGAAAAAATCTACCGCAAGGCGCTCAACTCGCCGTTTGTCTATCGGTGAAATCTGGTCAATTTTATTGCCTTCCAAAACGGCATCCTTGTCCGACATGTCCATCCTCCTACGAAGCGAGCCGAATAGCTGGTCATTTTCACGGGCAGCAGGCAATGGGTTCCTTATCCATTCCCAAGTTTCGTCAAAACCAGTGGGTGGTTCCTCTCTGCCCAAAATAAGATCCAGCACCTTTTTCCGGTTGCCAATCCTGCGCCACATAGAGAAATCGTTCCCCAGCACATGGTCATTGCCCCGGCTCAATATGTCCAGCAAGTCATACGCTTCAATCGGATAAAGCTGCACAGGCGTAGCAGTTGCCAATAAAAGGCTTTTGGTACGATACGCTATTTCGTGCAGAAACCGCATGAGGTTGTTGGGGTCTGGTGGTTCGTTGTCCCCATCTGCTTTCAGATTGCGACGCCTGGCACGGTGGCACTCATCAACCACCACACATTCGTAACTTCCGGCCAGCAGGTGTTTTGCTACCTCGCCGCCACGCACTATCAAACCTTGGCTGATTACTCCTACCCTGCGGGGGCATTTTCGGATGCCTTCCGGCCCGGCGACTGGGTATTTATAGCCGTTCTCATCCACCCATTGTTTACCATCCCAGACGGCGGAGGGCATGTCGAGCAGGGTCAACATCTCATCCTGCCATTGCCAGAGGAGGGTTTTGGGGGCAATGATTAGCACGGGTTTTTCTCCTTGAAGCGCCATTAGTTGCGCAGAAAGCGCCAGTTGAATAGTTTTTCCCAAGCCTACCATGTCTGCCAGCACATAGCGTGCTCCACGACCGGAAACATGGTCTTCGAATGCCAGTTTCACGAAATACTTCTGGTGTGCCCAAAGCCCGTACTCCTTACGGTAAACAGGCGTCTCCACGATGGCACCTGCCGGTTCTTTTTTTCGGAGCCATTCTTCAAACGAAAGCACGTAACGCCTCGAAATCCTACCAATGTCCTCGATGACAAACTCCGAAAGCTTGGTCGCTTTTGGGTGGTTCCAAAGGTCGTTGAACTCTTCCTGTACCCAACTTACAGCTTCTTCCGAGTTATCTTCCCAAACGAGTTCGTAGTTCAACTTCCAACCGCTGTACGTTTCGTTGGCGCTGCCCATGAAAGCCGTTTTCGAACCGTCGTTCATGGCAATCACGCCAGCTTTCCCGTGAATCAAACCAAAAAGAGAAGAGGGCAAAACCCTCACTTCCAATTTTTCAGACCTCAGCAATTGGTAAAGTTTGGCAAAACGGGGATGGCCATTTTCCCCGTATTTGTCCTCAATGCCAGCGCACCATTCCTTTCGGATGGCGATTTCGGCGGCCTTGGCAGTCTCCACGTCCCGGATGTCGAGGTCGGAATTGCAAATAATGCGGATTTTGCCCTCCATGCCTTCCAATGCCTCGCCTGCCACTTCCAAAATGGATGAACTGAAATAGCCAGCTATTCGGTCATAAGACTTAGCCCCATGGAGACGGTTGTTTAGAAATGTCTCATGTATTTGCTGACGGCGGGAAGAAAAGCGGTTTATCATGTTGTTCCGTTTTCAGGGCTGGTCAATGCTTTGATGAGCCTGTAAACCAAAGTGCAGGGATTGTGGTCGGCGAAGTTCTCGCCATGATGCCATTGTTCGAGGCTCTCTGCCCATTCCATGGCTTGCTGTTGATTGCCATGCTCCTTTAGCAAATGGTACATATTGGGGTCGTTTTTCTGATAGCGGTAAGCCTTGCCTGTTCGACGGGCAACAGCTTGTTCAAGCCGTTCTTGGTAAAAGCGGCGTGAAGCAGCATCTTGATAAAACTCAAAATGCAGCAAGTACCAAAGCTCGAAAGCCTCGTTTGACCATGCACATTTTATCTCGGGTTGCGCTTGCCTTGCCTTGAAAATGGCATTGTTGAAATTCTGTGGCAAAAAACTATCCCTATCGAAAACCGCCCAGGTCTGGTCATAGCTGCGGCCCGACTCGGCTTCCCGGCGTTCCCTGATTTTCGCCACGCTTTCTATCAAGCTGAGGGTATTCTTTCCTTCCCCTTCGATTTCGATGACCGCATTTTCCAGAATGCCCTTGGGAAGGTCTTTTTTAAGCGCTTCAAAATAAAGCGGTTCCGTCTTCTCCCCCTCACAGACGATGAGGAAATACAGTCGCTTTGACCGTATTTCTTCCCGTCTCCTATGCTCTTGGCGTTGCAGCCGTTTCTTTAGCTCGTTAGGGACTTTTTCTGTTCTTGCCATGCATGAAAGAGTTTTGAAAAGTCACCTAAATAAGGAATAGCGCCATACCGCCCCTGCACATAATCCTTCTCGAAAGAACGATCCTTGCGCACGGTAGTCCCCCCTTCCTCTTTGTACTCGACGAGGGAGTAAAGATTGCTCGCCCCTTGTCTGTCCTTTTCCACGAAGTAAATCTGGTCCCGCCGAAAATTGCCGTAGGTGAGCAGGTTCGTATCGTGCGTGGCAAAAATGAGCTGGGCGTTCAGCGGGTTCGTCTCCGTCGAATTGAACAGGGAAACCAACGCCTTGGTAAGCAGCGGGTGTAGCTTGGCGTCCAACTCATCCACCACGAGCACCCTGCCCGACAGCAGGGTATCGAAGAACGGGCCGAGCAAATCGAAGACTTTGTTGGTGCCGGAAGACTCCTGCGTATCAAGGTCGAATTCCTTTTTGCCTACCATCTCCCCAGCCGGACTGTACAAATCATGGACGGCCTTGAAGCTCAACATCTTTTTGCCCTTTAGGTCGGACGAAAGCCGCAAGCGCATGGCCAGCGAAATGTTTTCAGGCAGCCTTTCCGGGCTGAAATCCTCCTCTGCTACCTGCACCTCTTTGAACCCCAAATCCAGTTTTTCCAAAAAATCGAGCATGGCCGGGCGGCAGGCTTCATCGTTCAACATCTTGAAGGTGACGCCCCGGTAGTTCTCGTGGCTCAGGCCGGAAATCGTGTTGCAGTTGGTGAACCACTGGACGATTTTGGCGGAAATGGCCCCGTTGAACTGGTCGCAGACTGCCAGGAACAGCGCATTGTCACGGGTCTTTTCCGCCAGGCTCTTGCCCTCCGGGAACTTTGGGGACACCTCGATGGCATCGCCATCACGGATGAACAGCGGCTTTTCCGCCTGCGCCTTGGCCTGATAAAGCCATTCGGTATGAACCTTCGAGGGCGAGATTTCAAAACCGTAGCGATACCGCAGGTCGTCCAACAGGAACAGGATTTCGAAAAAGCAGGGCTTGGTCGACGTGTCCGTATCGAGCAGGAAGGGCGTAACACTGAACACATCTGTGGAAGACATCTTGGCGGAGGTCTTCACGATGTTGCGCATTTCGGAAATGGCATGGACGAGGTTGGACTTGCCGCTGGCATTGGCACCATAAATGGCAGCGCTCTTTAAAAGACTGTGCTTCCCTTGGCTGAAACTGTTCTCCTGGAAATCGGAGATGGAGGAGGTTTCCAGGTTCAGGGTGACAGGTTCTTTGAAAGAGAGAAAATTGCCGATAGTGAATTCGAGTAGCATTTTTTGACTCTTTTTGAGAATATTTCTCAAATGTAAACGTAAAACCGTGCTAAAGTTTATTTTTTTAGCAAAAGAAAAGAAATTTTTATTTTTTAAAATTGAAGCACCTATTCACCATTCCTACACACTATCATTCTCCACAAACCCCCGCAGCACCCTCGCTGCCGCCACGTCTTCCTGCCAATGCTCGATGCCCTCGCAGCGGGTTTCGAGGTAGCGCAGCAGGTGGAGGATGCGCTGGCGGTTGTTCCAATAATCAGGCAGCTCGGCGTAGAACCACTGGCGGCCGGGCCGGGGATTGTCCTCGGTGTGGGTGAGGCGGATGGCGAACAGCACCTGGCGCAGCAGCGACTGCCCGAAGCCCTCCTGTTTCAGTTCCTTGTTGCCGAACTCAATGGCGGTCATCAGGCGGGTCTCGTTGGCCTTGTCGCTGCGGAGGAAGAGGCGGTAGTCCCGCAGGCCGTAGCCCCGTGCCATTTCCTGATAGACGCCGCTGCGGTGCTCACCGTGGCTCTGCACCTCCAGTCCTTTGATGTAGAAACGCTCCTCTGGGGTGAGGCTGCGCCAGAGGCCCTGGTCGAAGCCGGGCGGCACGAGGTAGTCCATGGCCACCCGCACGGCGCTTTCGATGATTTTTTCGATTTCGCTCTGGTCACCGCTGCGGCGCTCCCGGGTGAGTTCGTACTGGATGTCAATGTCCTCGATGCGGCGGTAGCGGGTCAGCTCCCGCAGGGCGGCGGCGTAGGCGGCGAGCTGGTAGTCGGTATCCTCGAAATTGGGGTCATCCCGGTCTTCTATCTCGGTCATGTAGCGCAGTTGCTCCCGCACGCCCTGCTCCACGTCGGCCTGGATGTCGAAGAGGAAGCCCACCTCGTCGCTCACCTGTTTGCGCAGCACCATGATGACCGTGCCCTGCACGTAGTTGCCGGTCTTGAGGGCGGAGCTGGTCTCGGTCTGGATGGTCCAGGCGGCGCTCACTTGCAGGCCCGCCGCCCAGAGGATGAGCGCCAAATCGGCCCAGACGGCGCTGCTCTGGTGGGTGAACATGACCACCTGCGCCCCGTTGTCGGGCATGTGGTTGGCTAGGTTGCGGTAGGCGTCCACCATGCCGAGGCGGAAGTCCCGCTCACTGCCCCGGATGGCGAGGGCTTTACGGCTCTCGGTGTACCAAGTGGGGAAAAGGCGGGGGATATGCTTTTCGTACCAAGCGAGGAAAAAATCAGCAAGTTCATGGTAGTTTACGGCATCGGCGTAGGGTGGGTCGGTTATCCAAAACTCATTTTCATCACTCAAAGACCTTGCATCATTCAAGGTAATTTTTGATTTCGGGTTAATAACTTTCTCATTCTCTATTTCATATTTCCAACTGCCCACAAGTTGGTCTAATCCTTTTGCTCCACCATCGTACATTGTATTAAGAGCCTGATTAGAAAAGGACTGTGAAAAGGAAGACCTTGAACCTCCAACTCCATACTGAATAAGTTTAGAGTTCCAATTCGCAAGTTTACCTACTCCTAAAATAAGGTATGGCTGGATGTCTTTGGATGCCAACTTCACAGACATTTCAGAAAACAGCCCATTTATCAACAACTGCCTCGGATTAAACAACTGATGCCAGAACGCCCAGCCCCTGTTTCGGCGGGGTTCTTCGGTTTTGTCGCCGTCGTCCGGGATTTTTGCGGAAGGAATATACCCCTTCTCCTGCCATTCGTGGAAGCGCTCACGCAGCAGGGCCAGCACTTTGGTTTCCCGTTGGAGGTCGGCGGCATCGGGGGTGCAGTAGTGCTTGCGGGTAAGGAGTTTCACGTGCTCCGGCACGGGGTTGCCGGGTCGTAGGGTCACTTCCTCGCCAGCGGCGTTCAGGTAGTAGGTCTGCACGTAACGGATGCAGTAGAGCCGCTCCTGGAACACGTCGTCGGGGCGGGGCGTGATGTCGTCGTTTTCCCAGAGGCGCAGGCCATGCTGCCCCCGCAGCGTGCCCATGGGAGTGCGCTCGTCGGGGTTGTCGGGGTTCACGAGGGCATTGCCCTGCACGGTGCCAGCGGCTTTGGCGGCGGCCATTTCAGCGTCGCTCACGCCGCTGTGTATTTCGAGGTCGTAGCGCTTTTCAGCGTCGTTTTTTACCAGCTTCGCAATGCACTTCGTCTTTTCGCCGATGACCCACGAGGGGGCGAGGGGCACGAGGTAGCCGCTCTGCGGGTCACGGGCCTCCACGCAGTAGAGGTAGGCGTCGGCCCGCCAGCCCTTTTCGTTGTGCTCGATGCCCCAGTGGGTGATTTGGGCATCCACGGCATTGTAAACTTCCTGCTGTGCTTTTTTCACCTGTTCCACCACTTCCTCGCCGCCGCCCACGATATGGAGGGCAGCCCAGGTGAGGAGGGCCGCCACGGGGTTGAGGTCGGAGCCATAAGCTTCGCAGCCGAGCCGAGCCGCTTCGAAGGGGATGGAGCCGCCGCCGCAGAAGGCATCCCCTACCCTGGGTACCCGTCCGAACTGCCGCTGGCCGAGCTGCGCCACGAGTTCGGGCAGCGCATGGGCATCGGTACCGAGGTAGGCGTTGATGTCGGCCCAGGCATCTTCGGTCAGGTTGTCGAGGTGTTCGGGCCGCTGGCAGAGGAGGAGCTTTTCGTCGTAGCTGAGGGTGAGGAAGACTTTCTTTTGGAGGGCGTCTTTTTCGGCGGGGGAGACGCCTTTTTTCCATTTGGCCTCCCCCCGGCCCCCTCCCAAGGAGGGGGAGGAGCCACTGCCACCTTCAAAATATTCGTCCCGGTCTTCGGGGGTGCATTTGTCATACAAGTCTTTGACGGAGAGGGTTTTGTAGCGGCGCTGCCAAAGCCCATCGTCGTCCATGGCCATGAGTTTCAGGAAAATCTCTCTATCCCGCACGGGGTCGCCGGAGGCGGGCATGAGCAGGCCGAGGATGGTGGCCCGCACGAGCACGAGGGGTTTGCGCCCCCACCATTTGCCGAGGCCGGTGAGGGTCTGCCCGACGTTTGCCATGCGCTCCTTGTAGCTTTCCTTGGAGACTTTGGCGACGGGGAATTGGGCTTCGATGAAGGATTTCATTTTGAATGGTAATTAGTGCTTGATTGTTTAGGAATTATTTGTCGTCGTAATGGTCATAGCATCTATAAATTTCAAGCACATTTTCTTTTGGTTTATAGTTGTACACCAATCGGTGTTTATCGGTTACTCTTCTGGACATCCAGCCCGCAAGGTCACCCTTCAGGGTCTTTGGCTTTCCGGTGCCCTTCATGGGGTCTATTTGGATTTCTTTTATCATGCTTTCAATCTCGCCAATCAGCTTGTGCAGATTTTCTTCATACATGAGAATGAGGTCGTCTTTGGCTTGGTCGGTCAGGTTGTACTGTTCAACTGGAAACCAAACGTCCACATCCTCGTGGGTGCGCAACGGCGGGAGGTGTTCTTTTCGGAACCACTCCTTGAAGTCCTCATTTAAACAGGCGTCGGCACAGGCATGATAAACTTCAACATCCTCGGTGCCTGCTTCATTTCGGTCAATGGTTAGGCCGATTTGGCATTTCGACCAGACAGGGTGCGAGCAGAAGCTGACGGAGAGGCTGCGTTTCAGCCAAGCATTGGCGAGGCCATGTACTTCGGTGTCGAAGGCGGGATGCTCTGGCTCGTTGAGGTAGAACTTTGAAAGGATGTACTCATTCTCGGCAGCTTCTTCCAAATCCTCAAAATAAGGCAATCGTCGAAGACCATTGAACAGTGTTTGCAAGGTACGATTCCCTGCGGGTTCGGTCATCCAGTCAATAAGCGTGTATCCAGCCACCAGTTCCTGGTTGAAAAAATCGGCATTGGGTAGCCGAAGCCCATTGCACCCCATATCGTCTTTTGCCTTTTTGCAAAGCAGCAACAAAGCATTCATGGCCTGCCGGGCATCGTCGGGCGTGCCTGCCAGGTCTTGAACGGAAAGTTCGTTGAGGATGAGTTCCATTGGCCGGGCAGGGGTTTAGATGAGCTTGAAAAGTTGGTTGTTCCACTCGTCGAGGAAGTTGGGCGGGTACTCGCTCAGTTCGCCCTTGTGGTCAATCTTGATGGGCGTGACATAGGAATACTGCTCGAAGTCGGTGGTCGTGCGGTCGAAGAAGAAAATGCGGGCATCGTCATTTGGGATGTCACCGTTTTTTACCGCTACCCTCACGCCGTTAAGGATATGGTCGCTGTGCGTTTCGGCAATGATTTGTGCTCCGGCTTGTGCGGCGAGTGCCATGAGCCTACCCATTTCTGCCTGCCCTTTTGGATGCAAATGCGCTTCTGGATTTTCGATGATGATGAGACGGTCTTTTTTGGCCATGAGGAGGGCCAAAATGACTGGTAACACATAGCTGATGCCGAAGCCGACGTTGACGGGGCGATAGCGGTTGGTGTATTCTATTTTAGTTTCAAACTGGATGTCGAGCAATACCATGTCAGCGCCAGGAACAGGTGTTGTATTCAGTTTTGTACCCGGTGAAATTTCACCTAACCAAGCATCTACTTCATGGATGAGCGAACTGGAACGGGCCTTTGGGTGATGCAAGGCATCAAAAAGAACTTTCTCGCTGGAACCAAAGACACTAAGATAGTGGACAGCAAATTCTCCTTTTGAGCCGATTTGCTTACGATTTTCTATATAGCCAGTTGATAGGCGATAAGATACACGGGGACCAATTCTTTCAGCGTTCAAATACTGAAAGTTATCTGAAAAGAGGTTGAAGTTAGCATTCAGTTGCCCATAATCATGTTTTTGCTCGCTCTGCAAAAACTCCCTGTCTGCTTGGTATTCAAATTGCCAGCTTCTCGACATTCCTTCATCATTTTCCAAACCAAAAGAAATGTATTTTTCATCGCTAAATTGATAATACACATCCCTGCCCCTACCCAAGCCTGCAAATTCCTCATCATTCAACGCCAACATCCCATCTTCCAACCTATTGGATTGCTTTAGAAGTAGAAGCATCTGGACAAGGCTTGATTTACCCATGCCATTAATGCCAGCCAGCAGGTTGAGCCTGCCCAATGAAATGTCAGCTTCTTTGAGGGCTTTGAAATTTTTAATTTGTAATCGTTTCAACATCTTGATGGAGTATTTGCTTTATTAGTTTTTCGATGGTAGAGTAACGCTTTGCCACCCTCGTTTTGTCCCCTGTCGCTTGTGAAATAGCATTTCGGAACCCTTCATCTTCGTTCATTATTCTGATGAATTCTTTTACCACTTTGCCCTTCCTCTTTTCCAGTTCTTTCCTTTCGCCATCGTTTAATTTAGCTAATGCAACAGACCAGACCTCGAACAGCGCTTTACTAAGGGGCTTTCGGCGCTCGTTGAGCGCATACAGTTTTCGAAAAGCATGCCTTCCAAAAACCGCATTGGCAGTTTGCATAGCTTTGGTAAAATCGTACTCCAATTTTCCGAGGTTAACCTCAGGCTCTTTAAGTTTTCTCATTCCCTTATTGAGGAAAGTATCCAAATCTGGTTCATAGCTATCATAAGGAGTTAAGTAAAAGGCTACAAAACGATTAACAAAATCTCTGTCGAGCATACGGTCAGGATTGATATTGCCTGTTGCTTGTCTGAAAGCTGGCACTTTTGCCAGCGCAGCAATTTCCTTTGCAGGAAGACCTTGATTAAGTGCATGGCGGATTTCTTGTGGCGTCAATGGTTCTCCACCAGTGTTAATTCGTTTGAAAATATTGAACTTGACGTCTTCGGGAGTGCCAGGTTTGATGATGTAAGCGATGATTTCAGTCTCTTCAATCCTACGCTGGAACTCATCTGGTAAATCTTGAAAATACTTCCCGTCGAGTTGGGTCAAAAATTCAAGGTGCACAAGTGGGAAAGATTCATCAATAATATATTCCTTTAAAGTCGTAAGCCTTTGCAATCCATCCACCACCAACCAGTTATTTTCGTCGCTGCCATCAAAATAGAAAGCAGGTAAGGGCAAGCGCATCAAGATAGATTCAATAAGTTGGCTTTGCTTGGTAAGGCTCCAAATTCCTCCCTTTCGTTGAAAATCAGGGTACAAGTCAATAGCTGGGGGATTTGCTTTGAGTCTTTTGAGGATAAGATATAATGCAGGGTTTTTTGTGTCAATATCTATTTTTTTTGGGTCAAATGGTTCTTTTATGTCAATCAATGAAGAAGTATCCTCCTGCTCAACACCGGGGTCATCTTCTTGTGAATTGTCTATCTGTTGATTAATCAGTTCTTCGTTCAAAGATTCCATGTTACAAATTTCATTTACTTATACAAATCTGCCTCCGGGTCTGGTTCCATGAACAGCGTGGGGGCGGTCACCGTCCGTTCGTTGTAGATGTTCATGTCAATGCGGTTTGCGGTCACGGGGTTTTCAGTAAGGGCATAGCGAAGCGCTTTGCGCCAGCCCTTTCCTTTGCCGTTGAGGGCATGGCCCGTGGCAGCATTGGTGATGGTGAAGAGCCACCAGCGTTCTTCGGGTTTTAGGCCCAGCCAGTTTTGGATGGCAAGCTGCACAGCACCGGGGTCGGCATCTTCAATGGCCCAGGCGAGCACGAGCAGTTCTTTGCCAAACAGGCGGTGCAGGTAATTGGACTCCGTTTTCCAGTTGGCAATTGGTTGGTTGTTGCTTTTGAGTCGACGGTTGAACTCTGCCCGAACCTCTTCTTTGATAAGCTCCCATTTTAGGTGGGGCAAGATGACTTTGGCGGAGGAATTGGAGCCAGTGATTTCATACGCCAGCTTGTTCCAGCTCAGCGCCGGGTCGTATTGAAACTGCTCGAAAATCACGACCTCCTTCTTGCCGGGTTTGACAAAAACAAGAAAATGGTGCTCCGTGTCCTGCGGATTGAAACCAAAGTCCAGTATGTTCTTGCTATTGCTCAATGTCTTCGATTTTGAAGTCTTCTCTAGTGTCTCTAACATAGTCTGTTAAGTGTTGTCCTGTTTTGAAATGTAGTTTTCCGGCTTCGAGTTTTAGCTTGCCTCCTGCCAGCATCTCTTGAAGAAAGGTAAGCATTTTAGACAATTGGGGATGGTCAAATTTTTGCATGGGCGAAGTTTCCAGCAAAATCCAATTGTCGTCTTCAATAGCAAGGGTGATTTCCGAGAGTTGAACTTCATGCTTTTTCATCCAGTTCAGCCACTCGAAAACCTCGGCAGTTGATTCTTTTTTGAGTCGTTTCTTCCAAATGGCGGGCGACAACTTGTCAACGGTAGCGCCTCCTGCGGTTTTTTCCGGCACCCGGATGGTCTTGGTTTCGGAGCGGATGCCCTGTTTTTCAGCAGCGGCCACCACGATTTTCACACCGTCTGGAATTTCCACCGGACTTTCGTAAACGCCCCCGGCAGTGAGCGGGTCGCTGCCGTCGGTGGTGTATTTGATGGTGGCACGAGGCGCAGCTTGAAGTTCGAGCATTTGACGATTACCGTCTTGAAAAAAGCGGTGCTTGAGCGTGATGCGGTTTTGCCAATGTTCCGGCTCGCCGGTTTCATGCCTGCCCTTGCTGTCCACGCATAGAAAAGAGAGCTTCAAATCCTTGGACGTGAAAGGCTCCTGAATGTCCAAGGTACTGGAAGCGGTGGTCACCTGGCTATCGCCTATTTCGTAGTGGATGGTATCGCCGTGGGTGGGGATGATTTTGAGCCTGACTTCCCCGGTGTCGTCGTTCCGTTCAATTTCCCGGATGGCGACGCTGGTGCGTGGCGGCGGGAAAGGCCCTTTTTCAATCCAGTCGCCATTAGCCCGCCAGAGGTCTTTGCGAAGCATTTCCTCTTTGAGTTGGTCGAGCGCATTGGGTTTGTGCCAGAGCCAGTCGGGGCTTTGGGCGGCTTTGGATTTGATGTCCCGCCAAGGCAAGCTTTTTTGGGTGCCAAAAAGTTTGCCCTCCACATATTTCACAAAAGTGTCGCTGGTCACGTCTTCGGTGAACTTGCGCTTTTCTTTCAGCGTCTCGACGATTTGCTTCTCGCCCCGGTAGTCGTTGCCGGAAAAGTGCATTTGAAAATTGGCGTCGAGTAGGCCGTTTTTGGTGGGGTAATAGAGTTTGACAAAAGCAGTGGTGACGGCGCTGCGGAACTTGAACAGGAAGTTTTCCCGCAGCTTCTCGGCTTCGATGAATTGCGGGTCGTTTTTCGGCATTTTCTCCGAAGCGAATTCCCCGATGATGGCCTCGATGCCCTTCAACGCCTTGACGTTTTGGTAAATGGCCTCCATCGAATGGGCATCACCCGTGAGGAACATCATTCGGTTGCGCCAGGTGGCATCATCGTACAGTTTTTGGAGGTCGGGGTGTATTTTGCCACCGGGATATGGCTTGTAAATCACCAATGCCACTTGGCTGGCATCAATGGAAATACCGTCCAGCGAAGTTAATGCAAAGACTTTTTGATAGCAATCCCTGTCTTCTGGGTTGAAGACCTCTTCCAGTTTTTTGCGGATTTCCGGCTCGATGCCCTCGTCCGTATAGCCGGAGACATAGTCCTTCAGCTTTGCCACGACATTTTGGACGTTTTTGAACAGGAAATTGCCCGCATTGTCGAGGTGCAAGTACCAACAATTGCTTTTTAATTCCGGCAGGACTTTCGACTGGATTTCGGAAATATTGACGCCAGGAGCGCATAGGTTCCTGATGATTTCTGTGTCCTTCAAGCCCCGGATGGAATTCTGCACCGTTGCCAACGAGGACATCAGGATGAGCTTCGCTGTTTTCGTCGCCATGTCGTTGCCCAAGGCATCGTCCAGGTTTTCTGCCACGGCTGGCGGGTTTCCGGCGATGTCGTGCGAAATGGCATTGGTCAGGCTGGAATTGATGGAGGCAATTTCGGTCAGGGTATCGGAGTCGTTCAGGTCAACATCGTGCGGGGCGATGAGGGAAACCTTGTCAGCCCAGCCGTCCTTTTCATCCCACATCCGAGAAACGACCGTGCGCATGAAGCGAATCAAGCCACGGGTCTGCATGAAGCCGGGGTTTTCCTTGAAACGGGCATAAAGGTCTTTGACCGCCGGGTGGAAAGGGAATGAATCTTTGACTGCCGCAGCGAAACGTTCCGGCGTTTCGGTGGTGATTTCCATTTGCCTCGCTTCCTTGATAGCGGCGGCGTAGGCAGCGGCGATTTCGTCCACATCGGAAGCCTTTGCCTCATTTTGAAACAACTTGGTGCGCAGGATATGGTAAATTTCGTCGCCAGTCTGTTGTACTGGGGTGAAGTTTTTGGCAACCCGGTTCACCTCTGCTCCATAATTGTCCAGCATTTGGGAAATCATTTCGGAGCCTTCGGCGTAATTGGCGGTGAGGTCGGAAATGATGAGCACCACGTTTTTCAATTCCACCTTGCCAATGGCAGCAAGCAGGTTGGATAGCGCCTGCGTTGTGACGACGGCCAAGTCGGAATTCCCTATTTGCTTGGCCTTTGCCGCTTGGAAATAAGGCGGCAACTCGTCAAGCAGTATCACGACTTTTTCGCCTTTCAGTAAGTTTATCCAAGCCGACTGTCCTGGCGCTTCGAGCGGGTCGTAGTATTCTTTGAATAAATCCCGTTTGCCCAGTTGCTCGGCGATGTGCCCCCAAATGCCGTAGCGTGGATTTTCCCTGCCCGTGAAGCCAATCACTTTTGCTGGTTCTTGAAAGGTGGTTTCATATACCTCCTTCATCACCTTTTGGCGGAATTCAGGGTGTTGCGCTAGTAGCCCGACGGCAATCATGTTGTGGGTCTTACCACCGCCCATGGTTTGTGTCAACTTGAACACGCCGTCGTCGGTGTTCCCTTCCAAGCGCTTGAAAACAGCCTGGTACAGGGACTTCATGCCTTGGGTGATGTAGTTTTCAGCGAAAAAGGTGGTTGGGTCAATCTTGCCTTCGGTCAGGTCGGTAATATCGAGTACCACGTCCCGGCGAGACTTGTCAAAAACGGATTGACGAGGACCGAGGAGTTCTTGCAGGTTTTTCATATTTGAAAAGGACTTTGGGTTTGCGTTGAACGGGGAGGCAAGGTAGAGAGAAAAATTAAATTAGAGCGGTTGATATGCGAGAATTACCATGTGGTTATTGAGCAGGCTCGGGAATCATAATTTCATTTTGGAAGATTTGACAGTCGTCAGTATTCAGGGACGAAGCTCAGCACCTTCACCTCCCGTTTCCGCCGCCGGGCATAGCGTAGCAGCCTGTTTTGGTGAATGAGTACCTGCGAAAAGGCATTCTCATAAATCCGGTCCAGTTCCCCTTGCTGGGCCACGAAGATGCTTGGCTCTGCCACGATGTCCACCAGCATTTTCTCAGGGGCTGCCGTCGTGATTTTGCCCCCTCGCATCAACGGTGCTTCGGATACCAAGGGCTTCACAATGATGGCTTCATCCAACGACAGCACGTATAATTCCATGACGGTGCGGTCGGGCTGGAGAAACACTTTTTTTGATAGCCCTGTCAAGTGGTTGAATATGGCATCGAGGGCGTTTTTCTCCGCTTCCACGAGCGTCCAGTTGCAGGCAGGTTGCAGTTCCATCCAGACGTTCAGCCAGCGGGTCTCCCAGATGCAGGTGTTGACCAGCGGCAGTTCCTTCGCCAGCAATGCAGCGATGCGCTTGGACAGGTTGGAAAAGACAGGGATGAAATCTTCCCTTACCGACAATCGGTACATCCCCCTGCCTGGGCTTTCCAGCACCCCCTTCGATTTTAGTTCATGGATGCGCCAACTCAGCGTCTCCTCCGACACACCGGGGTACACCGCTTCCAACCGATGGAGCAACTCGCCCTTGGTAAGGAGCTTTTTGTCATGAAAGGCGGTGGTGATGTTGTGGTTTACGTCAGCGGTCATTAGTTGATTTGTGTGACGCTGGGAAGATGGGAGGATTTTTTTGGAAAGTCAAATTTTCGGCACTTTTTGTTGAATTGTGCCAGAAATTTAAAACTGTTGGGTGACTATTTTTTTACAAACGGGTAGAAGAATTAAAAGAAAAAAATGGTTTTTTGGGGAGAGAGAACATTTACATCTCCATTTCATAGTTCCTCTGCCAAACGTTCCTGCCAGAATTGTCTCGAGCCGTGACTTTCACTATGCCGCCGCCATATTTTGGAGCAAAAGCGATGCTGGTTTTGCCAGCATCAGAGCCGAATGTGGTCGGGTCGCAAGGACGGATGTCGAACCGGTAGCCACCATTGGAAATTTCGTAGCGGGGAATGAACAACTGACGTGCCCGGCTCACGCCTTCTTCACGGGCAACATCTGCGGCTGCCCAGCACATCCCGGCAAGAAAGGGACCTTCGACATTCATCAACTGTGCGTTGTCGTGCGTCAGGAACGGTACCGAAACATTCGTAAAGCTGACCTGGGAGTCACGGATGTTTTGCGTAAGGAAACGGCGGTCGTTGTTGGCGTAGGCGTAAACACCGTCGGTGTTGCTGTACGCACTTGAGGCAGGGGTGTTGGCTGAACAAGCCCCACCGTTGCATTGGCAGCTACCGAACCAGCTCTCTACTTTCTTGGCAACCAGCGTAGTAACCAAAGCACTTACAACCAGCCTTGCCAACCAGAGGAGGTAGGCTTCCTCTTCGAGTGAATGAAGCCTGATGAGCCGGGTATCGGCTGGATTGGCGAACACCTTGACGGGAAGAAACAACCCTGCCAACGTACCCGCGGCAGCAAGCGTAGAAATCTTGAGAAAATCTTTTCTTTTCATAAGTGAAATTTTTTTAGTGAAAAACTGTGGCAATATCCTACAGCCTGAGTTTTCCCGAATTTTTCTGGTGAAAAGACGGAAGTTTGCCTTTCGGAAAACCCCGGAAAACTTTCACAATATCACTTTTGAGAGATATGGCATACCTACAAATAGCAATCAACAGCATCATTGGTGGTAGCCTTTTGGCTTTGTCTGCCTATGGGTTCAGCCTCATTTTTCGGATAACCCATGCCTTCCACCTGGCGCAGGCGGGCGTGTATGCTTGTGGTGTTTATGCCTACATTTTTGCGCTTGAAAAATTTGGTACTTCTCCTTTTGGGCACATCATTTCACTCATCTTTTCCGCTGGCATTGCCTGTTCGCTTGGCTGGTTGATAGAAAAAGCTGTTTACCTGCCCATACATGCCAAACGCGGCAATGAGGCGCTTACTTTGGTTGGCTCGCTCGGCGCCAATGCTATTTTGATAAATCTCATTGCCATATTCTTTGGCAACGAGGTTAAAATAGTTCCTGGCACTTGGAAAATAGAGCCGCTTGAGCTGCTGCCCGGATTAATCGTCACCAACCTGCAAATCATTCAGTTTGCCGTTGCCGCACTGGTCTTGGCAGGGTTTCATTGGATGCTCAACCGAAGTACTCTTTTACTGAACTTCAAAGCTGTTGCAGACAATTATGACTTGGCAGAAGTGTCCGGGATAAACGTCCGGCGCATTCGCACCTGGACGGTAGTCGGCGGCTCGCTGCTGGTCTTCGTTGCCGGTGTGTTGCGGGCGCACGACATCGGAGTCGAGCCATACTCCGGTTTGGATGTCACCCTCTCGGCTGCGGTGGTGGCGGTGTTGACGGGGAGTATTGGCGTAAGGGAAACAGTCCTGGTCGCCCTTGTCCTCACCCTGTTGCAAAACCTTACAGAGTGGTTTCTCTCCGCCCAATGGCGTGAGGGACTGACTTTTTTGTTCCTGCTTTTAGTGATGCTCTGGCGCACTGAAGGCGTATTGTCGTACCAACTCCGAAAAGACAAATGAACTACTTTTTGCACCTCGGCATCATGCTCGAAATTTATATCCTTTTGGCAGTAGCTTTAAACTATGTGCTGGGCTACGCCGGGATGCTTTCGCTGTGCCAGGCGATGTACTATGGCTTGGGGGCTTACGTGGCAGCCTTGCTCGGAGTGCATTGGAAGTTGCCTTTCCTAGTGATATTGCCCGTCGCCATGTTGTTCGCCGGGCTGTCAGGCTGGTTAGTCATCCTGCTGGCTCGCCGGTTGCGGGATTTGTACTTCGCATTGGCGACTTTGGCAGTGCAGGTTATCTTTTTTTCGGCGGCGTACAATTGGGAGTGGGTCACGCGGGGTCCCTACGGAATTACGGGGATACCAAATCCAACCGTGGTGGGTTGGCAAGTGAACGAAGTGCCGGAATTTTTCCTGTTGGGCGGCATTTTGCTGGCGGCAGTGCTGGCTTTCAGCTTTTGGTTTCAGAAAACGCCTGTCTGCCGGATGATGCGCTGTGTGCGGGACGACGCAATAGCGGTTACCTCTCTCGGCAAAGACCCGGAACGCTACAAAACCCTCGCTTCCGTCATCGGAGCAGCGCTTTCGGCTGTGGCTGGTGTGCTGTATGCGACCTACGTTACCTATATTGACCCGACTTCTTTCACGCTCGACGAGTCTATTTTGGTTTTGAGCATCCTTATGATTGGCGGCAGCGGCAATTTGGCGGGACCCGTGGCAGGGGCGGTTTTTTACATACTTGTCCCTGAAGTGCTGAAAGCTATGCATTTGCCAGACAGTATGGCGGCAAACCTGCGCCTCATAATTTTCGGTTTGTTGCTGATTGCCGTAGTACGGTTCAGACCAAATGGTTTTTTCGGGGTATTTCAAATCAGGTAAGACATGGACAATCTTCTTCAAATATCACATCTTTCCAAGCATTTCTCCGGCGTCGAGGCTGTGCAGGATGTGTCGTTCTCACTTCGCCGGGGAGAAATCATTGCCCTGCTCGGCGGCAACGGTGCAGGCAAGAGTACCCTTCTCAATTTGATTGCAGGCTTAGAGAGACCCGATTCTGGCAGCATTTTGTTTGAAGGGGAGGATGTGACCAAGCGCTCTTTCCGGGCACGAGCAAAAGGAGGCATCGCCCTCTGCTTCCAGCGCCCTCGACTGTTCCGCAATGAAAACTGCCTGGACAATCTCATCGTGTCAAGGCACGGGCATCCCGGAGAAACACTTGTGGGAAGCTTGCTCAATGTCCGCAATAGCCATTTATTCGAAACCGAAACCCGCCAAAAAGCCTTCGATTCACTTGAATTCATTGGTATGGCGGACAAAGCATCCGAAAAAGCCGGAACCCTCTCCGGCGGTCAGCAAAAACTGCTCTATTTAGCCATGCTGCTTATCAACGACCCCAAACTCCTGCTTTTGGATGAACCCTTTGCCAACGTCAACCATGTCATGATTGAACATATCAGTGACAAACTCCGCTCGGTGACGGCAAGCGGCAAAACCCTGCTCATCGTCGAGCACCACATAACCGAAGTGACCGCCCTGAGCCACCGGGTTTTGTGCATGGAACAGGGCTGCCTCGCTGAAACTTCCGTAAACCAATTCCTTGCCAGCACATGACCCCGCTTCTGAACATAGAAAACCTGCACGTCAGCTACGGCGACACGCCTGTTCTACTGGACATTAATTTACAGGTGATGCCAGGTGACTCGGTTGGCATCACCGGGCAAAACGGCTCCGGGAAAAGCACCCTGCTGAAAACCGTGTGCCGGAAAATTCGGGAAAACTCCGGCAAAATCACTTTCGCATCCCGAAACCTGCGGGACGCCGAGCCGTACGAACTGGTTCTTGGTTGGGAGAAAGCCATTGGTACTGTCTGGCAGTTAGGCATCAGCACCTTGTGGCAAAGCAGCCTTGTGTTTCCTTCTTTGACCGTCGAGGAACATTTGCTGCTTGCCCTTGACAAAAACCGTAGCCCTGAAAAAAAACAGCGTCTCGATGCTGTCTATGCCGAGTTCGAGCCAAGAGGACTGCCAGGTTTGCGAAAGCGCAAAGGCGGAAACCTTTCTGGTGGGCAGCGGCAATTGTTATCTTTGGCAGTACTTTTGGCGCACGGCAACTGCTGCTGGCTCTTAGATGAACCCTTCGCAGGCTTGGACACACCGACCGCCGATTTTACGGTGGAATGGCTGCGGCAGAAAAACCAGGAAGGAGTGACCCTGGTGATTGTTGCCCATGAACCTGAAAGGATTCATCAACTTTGCCGCTCTTTCTGGCAGATGCTGGAGGGGCGGTTGACATTAAAATCTAAAAATTTTGTATTATGAAAAAGCAATGGATTGTTGGAATTTTGGTGCTGGTCGTTGGAGCTTTTTTGGTGATTAAATTCGCCGGGCAGGAAAAAAAAGAGGAGGAGAACGTGATAAAGATTGGGGCGATTTTACCGCTGACGGGGGCAGGGTCTGAGTTCGCTCAATACATAAAAGAAGGTATAGATTTGGCAATTGTAGAAGTTAATAATAGCTCTAAGACTAAATTTTTCGTTAAGTACGAAGACAGCAAAACCCAACCAAAGGAGGGTGTCGCTTCTTACCAAAAAATTATTGCCACTGATGACCCCTTGTTTACCATTGTTGCTCTAAGTTCTGTTGCAAAAGCAATTGCACCTATTGCAATTGAGAATAAAAAACAATTAGTTTTAACAGCAGTAGCGATTCCCAACGTAACTAATGGAAAAAACATAATTCGAATTTATCCAGAAGCCAATGGAATGGCAGGAGTTATGGCTAAATACAATGCAGAAAATTTAAAAGCTAAAACTTCTGCAGTCATTTATTTAAACGATGATTTTGGGCGGGCGAGCTTAGAAGTTTACAAGAATGAATTCTCTAAATACGGAGGCACTCTTTTAATGAACGAACCTTACGAAATGCAACAAACAGACTTTAAAACCCTACTATTAAAACTAAGAAGCCTACCTTCTACACCTGACGTGATATATTTGAGTGGCTATGGACCTGCGTATGCTTCAATCGTTAAGCAACTAAGAGAAGCAAATGTCAAATCAACAATTACAGCGGACATGACGATGGGTTTGCCAAACACTCTCAGAGTTTGTGGAAGTGCTTCAGAAGGAGTGGTTTTTGTTGACGGTAAGATGAATTCGGGCTTTATCGAAAAGTTTAATAATAAATATTCTAAGGAACCCACCAGTTACTCTGGATACTCCTATGATATTATCAAAATGGCGGTTGCTGCGATAGGGATAGAACCTCCTCTACAGAAAGTGTTCTCAGAAAGCCTAATAGATTTAGGTGACTACAATGGGGCTATGGGTAAAATAAAAATTGAAGCCAATGGTGAATCAAACCTTGAGTTTGCAGTAAAAAAAATTACTAACGGTAAAATAATATTTATTACACAATGAGACAAAATAAGAAAATCGGAGTAATCATTGGGGGTGGCACTGGGAAGGAGTTGTCTCTTAATTTTGGCAAAATATGTAGCGTATTTGATAGAATGGTTGAAGATTCAGTTGATATCATCTATTACGATAAACACATATTTCGTACATTTTGGGAATTGTCTAGCCTTAGCGACGACGCCGTTAATGAAGTTACGGAGAGCGACTTTAAAAATTTGATAGAGGCTTATTCATTTTTTAAGAAACAAGATTGCAAAGTGGTTTTTAGAACCGCAATAAATGCAGCATCATTATATTTAGCGAGAAATTATGTGAAAGCAGCCAAAGTTATTCCCATTGGAATCAATGACAAAAAGTTAATACTAGTCAGAGACATGATGCAGGGTTACTATTCTTCAGGCGGATTCTCATCAAACAAATCAGAAATAACAGCAGAGACGATTTTTACTAAGTCAGATTTTGATTTATTGATTGATTTTATTAATAACTTTCCCGAAAAAAAAATTCTAAAAAATTCCGAAATATGGTTCTTGTATAAACATCATCTTTTTGGGAATTTAATTCAGAACTGGATAAAAGAAGGAATAGCTGAAAGCAAGGTTTATCAACCCGACACAGGAATCGATAAACTTTTTTCGTACCTCAAGAACCCCGAAAATGATTTAATGATTGTTACCGGAAATGAAATCGGTGATGTCCTACATGAAATGATTATTCTTCATTTAGGCATTGGAAGTAAGTACACATCTAGCACAAAGAATCATTTTCTGAGCAATGAATATGAGGGAATGGTCGAGTATCAAACCGTACATGGCTCTGTTGATGATTTAGTTGGCACGGGCAAATTAAACCCGTTTTCAATGATAAATGCCGCAGCTTCAATTTATTCAAATGAATTTGAGTGCTCAGATATTGAAGTCTTAACTAAAAAAATAATATCTGAAATGGTTGATTGCAGCCTTTGCACTCCCGACATGGGAGGAGATTTGACAACTGATAATGTGATTTTTGAATTTATGAAGAGGTTTACCCATGAAACTTCTTATGCTTAAACATGAATAACATAGAATTACTAAATATTCTCATGTCCAAAGGGCACACTGTCGAAATTATTGAATATTTTGACAGAGAGATTAGAAAACATATTGAATATTTTTTGTTTTTTAAACTAGGAGGCGACACGCATTATTTTGTGAACATAGTCCTTTGGTCACATTTTCATAAAAAACTATTTCCTGTCTTTACAATTGAAGGTGGCGTTCCGGAATCATTATTTCATGCCTTGCCGACACAACTAAAGAAATTTTCCTTTTCGGAGGTTATGGTCGAAAACGCAATAGCCGATGTTATCTGTTTTAGAGACGACGAAGACATAAATGACTTTAGAAAGTGGCTAAGTTATTTTGGCGAAAACGCGTTGTGCAAGGGCTTGTACATCTCTAATTTTTTGCCTGATTTAGAGGGTTCACACCAAGTAAGTATTACAAATATTTTATCATCAGGTAGGGTTAAACAAGTTTCATTTGCACCGCTTAATACTGGTTCGTCAATAAAAAAAGTAGGTGGAGTCTTTGCAATAAACACTTCATGCCACATTGAGGAAGATTTGATTAATGAAATTCAGATAGTAGTCAGTAGATTGGTTAGTTTGATTCCAATTGTTGAAATTGAATATAATTTTATTACTTCGCTGAAGACAAATGTAATTTCCTCAGTTATGTCTCGCAACTTCTCCCACAACATCGGCTCTCACGTCATGCACAACGCCGATTTGGGAAAAATCCTCGCCAAACTCAATTATCAGAAGCAGCAATTCGATTCGGTGACGGAAGAACTCAATGCCCACCGCTACGCCTCTGCCTTGAAATCCGTACTCGACCGCTACGTTGTGCAGCGCAACGAATACCTCGCCGACGTATCAGAAAGTACCATGCCTGCGGGCAACTATGCCAAATTTTACGGCGAAGTGGTCATGCCCTTTGTGGAAAATTTTCTGCTCACCGACAACATCGCCGCTGCCGAGGGTATCGGCTTTCCCACGCCCGATGATGACAACCGACTGCAAATCCGGGTTTTTGTGGATGACAGGGAACTGATTACCCGTTACGATACCTATTTAGACAAAAACGCAGAGAAGTTACTACAAGCCACTTATCAAGCCGGTTATCCCAATGTACCGGAGGTTAAGCCCGATGGCGAGCCGCTGCGCCTGCCTTACCGACTGCCGCTTATTGCGAAAGGGTTTGGGTTCGGTGATGAAACAACCTTGCGCTTAATCAATACCAGACATTTAGAGTCCTTCTTCCACACCAAAAAGATTATTGCCCGTAACATTCATACAAACAGTTATGTCAAAGAAGGCGACGCAGGAGATGTTGAGGTCGCCCTGCCCGGCGTATTGGGCAAGCATGCTTTCTATTCATTGCTCGAAAACTTCATCCGCAACAGCGCCAAGCACAACAAGGAAGCCTTGAAAGACCAAAATTTAGTCGTAGAAATCCGTCTTTCACCGCTCGAAGAAAGGGACCTCACCGAAGGGCGGTTCAAAAGCGAGCATGACGCCTGGAAAGTTACCTTGTCCACCGGCAATTTTAGCTGGCTCACCAATGAACAGTTCAGGAAACTAGAAAAATACGTCAACGACCCGCTCATCACTGCGCAGACGGGCGAACCAAGAACGACGGGATTGGGCATTGCGGACATGGTGGTATCGGCTTCCGTGCTGGCCGGCTCCTTCGATTTCGATTATTCGGAAGCCAAGCCCCAAACCAAATTTTTCAGGATTGAAAAATTGGAAGAGCAAGGCGATAAATGTCGTTTTGCCTATTCCTTTTACCTGTTAAAAGCCAAACGCATCATTTGTTTGACCCGCAATGTAAATACCCGCACAGCGAGGCAAGACTGGCTGGCACAGGGTATCACATTTGTTTCTAATGTAGAGGAGATGTACCGCCAAATGGGCAAGCAATCGTGCCGCATGGCAGTGTTGGATGCCGAACTGTTAGACGAGGCATTGGGCGACGATGCGGAAAAGTATGAGAAATTGCTCGGCCGTTTGCCATTCCGCATCATCGTAAAAGAAAACCCCTGCGAGGATTGTGAGGGCAAATACTGGCGCCGATTGGCAAAACAACGCCGATTGGTAATATTTGAGAACGAAATTCAATGCGAAAGCCCAAGTGAATTTCGCCGTTTTTGCTGGAAGCAATGGCTCATGCTTTTTTACCCGGAACTGAAAAAGGAAAACCTGCTGCCGCTCCAACTGCACCTCTATCTGGAACATAAACATGCTAAATGGGAGGATGCCGCAAAGCGACCTTTCGGCGGTTTGCTGCAATTGCATGTTTATACGCCAGGACAAGATGTTTTTCAGTATCGGGAAGGTTCTGTCAACCTGATTTTTGATCACCACGGTCGCCTGCTCCGCAATATGGAAGGCAAGGCGGATTTTGTAGAAAACGACAGCTATACCATTTTTGACAAAAATTCTGCTGATTTTCCCCGCCTGCTCTATCCCGATGAAAATACGCTGGAAGTGTTGCCCTATTCGATGACAGAAGCGGCGCTGATGCGGATACTCGTGATGGACGAGCGTGTGGCAGAACGCGCCGACCTCGACGCTGACATGGAAGGGAGACATTTGAGCGACGCCGACCCGACATTCCAAAAAACTTCCCCGGAGGGCAAGCCGCTCAACGACAAGGTTTTTGAACTTGCCTGGGCGGGTGGCGTGCATATTGCCACTCACTATCAAATCAACGACGCCCGTCCTTGCCCGCTCAATGACAAAATGTCGCTCCGTGAAAACGCTCCACAGCTTACCTTGCACATTGAAACCGGCGCTTCGGGAAAACCCGGGAAAATTCGCATTTCATCAAATTTATCTCGCAAAGATGGAAGCCGTTACGAAAAGGACTATGGCCACTATCATATGTTGGTGATACACCGCACTATTTTAAAACATATTCAGGAGTCGGCGCAAAAAATCCACCCCGGTTTCGAGTTCTTGCGGGAAATCAAGGATGTTATCCCTTTTACGGTGGTGGACAGCGGTGGCGGCTACCCGGATGAAATCCGCAAGGATTACAAGGGCAGTTTCAAGTTTTTGCCATTTTCCTTCATGTCGGAGCATCTGCTGCGCAACCGCATCGCCAAAGTAGGCTTAACCCAACTACTTATGGGATTGACGGATGCTAAACATGAATAACATACCTTTTTCTTATGAAAAAAACCCTCTACATTCTGACCAGGTTTATCGGAAAACGCAACAGCGACGAGGATGAATTTGTCCGGGAATGGTTTTTCTCTCCGGGCAAGGAGGAAGCCGTTTTTGAGACAGAAGAACGCCAGGTGGTGATTATTCATGGTTGTGTCGAATTAGTGGGACATGTTCCCCATGATGACAAGGGAGCCAGGCGATTGAGAGAGATAGTATCCGGGCACCCCGGCAATGGTGGACAATCCGGATTTATTTGTCACGCCAGAGACTACAACATACCACTTCAGCCTGCCTTCAATGGGTTCGCTTTTGCCAGTGCATACTCTATTGGCGCTTCCCGTGGCGAATGGGTAATCATCAGTAAATTAATAGATGTCTTTTCCGGTCACGTCAAAATTAGAGATGCCGCCCTTTTTGATTCCGCTTTCGATAAAATATGGGATTGCTTCACGCCCGACCTTGCACGTCGTGAAGGCATCCAAAAGCAACACCGGGCTTTTGCTGCCCAAGGTGGCGAACTGCTTCCGCCGATTGCGGAGACCAATCAAACCGAGCACTACCTATTAATTTGGAATGCTATCAGCGGCAATTGGGTTGCCCGCTTGCTGACGGATTATCTTGCCGGGAAGCACAACAAAACAGTACAAGTTACGCTTGTCACCGACCGCGAGCAGTTCGATACCATAGCCTGGTCGAAAAACTGCGTCAAGGAGGCAGTAAATGCCGGTCGTAAGAAAGACGAAGAAGTAGCGAAATCGAAAAAAAATGAGCAAAAAAACGAGCATGCCGACCGTGCAAAAGCCGAAGCCGAAGCTTGGTTGAAAAATTGGCGCAAGGTGTTCGTGCTTGCTGAATTGCATTGGTCGGAGGCAGATTTTGAAGGTATTTCAATCGTATTCGACATCCTGAAGAAACGGGGTGACGGGGAAGATGACATTTTGGAAATTCTCACATGCTCTGTTTTGGAGCGGAAAGCCTTGTATGATGCTGTGCGGGACAAGCACCAATTGGTGGTAAAATCATTTCCTCACCTGCACCTTGCCGAGTCTCCCGATTTTTCTCTGCTGGAACGCATGTATGTATCTGCCCGCAAATGGCGGTACAAGCGTGCCGAATTGTTGGACGAGCGAGAGATTCTGGCTTCCTGGCTTCACAGTATAAAGTACCTGCTTCCTGCAAACCCTGATTTTGCTGAAGCGGCTGCCAGTTTCAACAAAAACCTGTTCAGCCTGCGCTCTCTCCTGAATACTGAAACCCTGGCGGTGGCCAACCGCTTGGAATCGCTTTTAGAGAAAAAGGAACGTTTTTCCATAGCAGAAGCAGAACAGTGTGTTCAATCCTTGGAAAATGCGCTCAAAAAGCTGCTGAGTGAGCGCAGCGGGATTGCTGCTGCCGACAAGCGCCAGGCGCGGGTGATGATTGTAGAGGATGACTTTGAGTACCGGGAAAAACTACAGGAGTTGTTCGAGCCTTGGTTTACGGAGGTGATTGTTCATAAGAGCGGCACCGACGCTTTGACCGACCTGAAAAACGACCCATATCAATATAGTGCCTTAGTGGTTGACCTGGAATTATTGGAGGATGGTTTTGAAGACTTGGTGCAAGGAGCGGATTTGGTGGATTATTGCGAACGTTCAGCCAGATGGATAGCCGTCAGGGTGGTGACTGGATTGTCCCGCAACTCCATTCCCAAGCGGATTTCAGTCAGTAACGACCACATCGTGTTGAAACTGCGCAATCCTGCCGAAGGAAACAACTCTCCGTTCATTTTGCCTCATTTTGATGAAGAAAAGTTCATGGAGGCTTTCTCAAAGGAAATCGACCGGTTGGTGTTCCATAAAAATCATACAGGGCCCTCAAAGGGAAAATTTGCACGTCCAGAAAATGGTAGAGAAAGCCCGGACTTGACCTCGGTTTATTACGAACGCAAAACCAATAACCCTGAAGATTTTAAAGAAAATCTCGGCAAAACAATAACAAAAGTTGAATGGTTTCTGCGGGATTCACAATCGTATCCTATAAACACCAAATTCACTCGTCTGTCCATGAACCTTGCATCTGTGTGGGAGCCTCATCTTTGGGATTTGTTAGCACACCGTTTGGTTTCTATATTCCTCCAAAAAAGAGACGGTACTGTTAAATACATTGATTATCAAGACGAATCCGGTCTGTACTTTGATTTAGGATTCCCCAAAGGAAAGAAACCAAAAGAAGCGATGAAAAGTGACTTGCGGGGTTGGTTCACCACCCGTTTGGGGTTCTCCATAACGTCCTCAGATATTTCAGATGAGCTTGCCAAAGTCAAGCTTGGCGATAACGATGGCGAATTGTTTCCCCATGAAATTGAATGGAAAAAAACGGTGGATGTGGAGGACTTTACCTTGCTCAGTTACAAATTCAGTCCGGCCTGCTGTGAGGATATGGCTTCCACGATGGAAGAAATTTCGGGCATGATAGAACCTCAACGCGATGAAAAGGGGGCTTTCTTGATAAAGGACTTTTCGGATTCCACTTCCTTTTCTGATTTTCGAATCATGTTGGACTTCCTGACGAAGCATACCTTCAATCAAAAAGTACGTTCCAAGGTTTTTGAGCTTTTTGAAATAATCAAAAGCGAATATGACTCTGCGAGGGATGTGTTTAATATTCCTAAATGGCTTGAAGAGATGATTGACCCGTAGCCTTTCGCACTTCTTTCTAATAGCCTACGCACACCTTTTTGGAGAACGCAGCCGGCAGCTACGTTTACTTGAATCATTTCCTCCGTTTACGGTAGCAAGTTGAATCCAACAAGTGCTTTCCTCAGCCTGGCAAGCTAAATCCGCCAGCATTACCCCGCTGTCTCCCGCTCTACTCGTCCTCCCCCTAAAAGCGTTGGAAAAACCGGGAAAACCGCCATGACTGCACACTTGTAAAAAAATTACAGTCATGAGCAATCTTCTTTTACTCTTCATCCTCTCCATTCTCCTCGCAGCCTTCTTCGGAATGAGCATCCTGCTGCGCATCATCCGCTCCCTTCCCATGACAAATGTCGGCTACAATCCGCCTATGACGACTACTGTTGTCCGTTCTGCTTCCAACGAAGGGGGCATTGGAGGTTCATTGGCGCTATTAATCATTGTTGGGGGTATTTTCTGGCTCCTGTTTTCCCGCTCCTTATCAAGTGATGATGCAACGCCGCCTGCCACCGAGCAGCAGGAAGAACGCTATGACGATGGCAACGAATCCACCCCGGAGGAGGAATATCACCCGGAGGAAGAACTGCAAACGATTTCCGCTTCCTCACCTTCTTCGAATATTCCTCTGGGCCGCCTTAATGTTAGTCCCTCACGGGGCGATGAACAGAGTTTTGGGGAGTTTGGAATTCAGGTTTCAGCTTTCAAGGCGTTTGAAAGCGCTACCGCCATTGCCCAAGCCCTGGCAGAAGTACATACAGTGCGGGTTTTTTCGGATGCCAACAATGGATACTTCAAAGTGCTGGTGATTGGTTTCGAGAGCAGGGAAGATGCGACCAGCTATAAGCGTCGTCATCAACTTGACGGCTTTGTGAAGGAACTGGCAAACAATGGGCTGGTTCTTATGACCCAAGATTTCTAACAATTATCGTCACGCCCTCTCGGGCAGGGCATGACGATAATCAATCTACCTATAAGGAATACCCATACCCTTTATCCAAAATGGAATGGGTATCCTGATTTCTTCTAAATTAAACACCCTTTTTTATGAAAAACGTTATTTTACTTCTGTCCACCATCTTCTCTCTCATGTCTTTGCCGAATGCCGTTGCACAGAAAAAGGGCACTGAAGGATTGCCTAAATATGGCTATATCAAAGACACCTGGGATATGCTCCTGCAAGCCTATGTTGGAAAAGACAACCTACATAAGGTACTCAGCCCTGACATAAGGGCTCGCTACATTCGCAATGCCGAAGAATTGTTGACGGACAACTCACGCTTTGGGGAAGTCGTAAAAGGGTACCCCATCGTCCCATTTATGTTCAAGCATTTGCTGGCTGGTTGTTCCACGTCACCGGATAAAGCTATAGTAAAGGAGGCGCTGGATAATCTCCAACTGGCTACTGATGAATACTGCCGACTTTTAAATAAAGATTCGACTACGGTCGCAGTTAAAGATGTTACTTTAAAAGGCTATGAAGAGAACTTTGGCCTGAAAATAAAGCGGGCGATAACCGACCGTTACAGCTCACAGTTTTGCAAGGATTATGGCATTGATAAAAATATCCGGCGTTGCGTTAAAGAGGAGGATGTGCCGCTGACGCCGCCAATACCAGAACCAACTCCAGCCCCCCCTGTCTCTCCTCTCATAATAAGAAGTGTTTCTGGCATGAACTACACGATTTATCCGAATGACAGCACCGTGGTCAGAAACCCTGACGGTCAGGTCATCGGAACTGGCAGCACCCCGGCCAAGGCCATCCGCCGTGCCATGGACAGGGGCCAGTTCAAGACCCCTTATTTCGAGGCACTGCCTGTCCGCTTGGGGCGGTTTGGGTTTTTACCAAACGACAAGCATGGCAAATTCTATGAACTTTTGTTCAAAGGGAGTGAGGCAAGCGATACTTTGCATTTCTCTCCTGGCAAATACTTCATTCCTTTCGACCGTACAGGCAGGTGGAAGGGCTATAACGACTCGATGAACGATTTTGCCAAACTACTTTATGACTATATCTGCGAGTTCGACGGCTCTATGGAATTCGTCCTGATAGGTTCTGCGGATATCGTTCCGTTTATGCCCAAACCCTTTGAACCACCCTACACAGGGGACGATTACAAAAGGATACGACTGACCAACTATGAGTATGTGGAGAATGGTGTCCGTTATTTTGAGGAGGAAATTTTGGTCGGCGACGATTTTGACAACCCAGAATTATGTGATATCCGCTCCGTTTTCATTCAGAAGTCCCTCGAGGGCGAACCTGCATTCTCGGATTGCCCGCCCAAGGCCAGAATCATCAAAGGGGAGGTAACACCTAATGTCGAACCACTTGACCGGAATGTGACGGTACTCCTGTTCATCAATTGGGATGCCGTAGATGGGAAATTCCGTTCCAGCGACCCTAAAAGGCCATATTCACCATTTAAAGCAAAGCCATGAAAAAAATGATTATGCCTATCTTGATTTCTGCCTTAATGCTGGCTTCTTGTGAAAAAGCTGACAAAGACCCTTTGCTCATGCCTGAAAAGCCTCCAATTAAGCGTGGGGGAGACCCAACAGAAGACGGGTGTCAGTGCCCCATGAGCTTGCTGTTCCATAAGAAACAAAGTTCCAGACAGGAGGGATGGGACGTTAAGGTGCATTTACCCAGTGGAGAGGTGCAACTTCTGCCTAAAGGGAAATTGTTGCCCAGCTTGGAGCTTGACATGGGTGATGGAAAAGCAAAGAGTAAAAACTCCGAGAGCTCGGAAGAATTGGTAGAACCAGGGTCGCTTTACGAAGTGGCAAATGTCAAAGTGAACCTTCTCTGCGGTGATTGGAAGAGGCTTTGTAAAAGTAATGCTTCCAATGAGAAAATGGATGGTTGGTGGGAGCGTGCATATCAGATGTTCGGTATCAAGACAGCACCGCATTTGCCTGACAAGAAACGACCAGGTGAGAAACCTTCCCCAAAGTCGATTCCCCAAGGTTTGGGCAATGAGAGTAAGAGGGCTACCACCTTACAATTCAACTTTGGCTATCCGGGCCAGGAACGGGCACAACTTCAGGTGCTGCTCAACTATAAAGACAAGGGGAAATGGGTACGCCTTCACAGGGAAGACTTGCTTTTCCAGCTTCCTGGCACTGGCAGCTTTTTTCTCGACCTCTCGACCATTCAATTCGGGCAAACAGGGATACCAAACGAGTGGGACTATGAAATAAGGCTATTGCTGGACGGACGCTTTAAAACTATCCGCTCTTTTGCAAGTGGAAAACGGCCAACCTGACCAACTATCCCGTGATGTATCGCATCCAAATACTCTCTTTCAACAAATTTTCAAAGCCTTGTAAGTCAATGACTTGCAAGGCTTTTTGCCTCTCAAAACATCGCATAGAAACTTTCCTCCTAATGCCTTTTTTGAAATCAACTCCGTGGCAGCATTAGGAGCGATACGGCTGGCAGTAGTTGCAGCGATAGAGGTGGGAGCAGTTTGACCGTTTTGTCCACTATAAGGTCAAGTTGGATTTTGGCGGCAAGGTCTCTGACTTGATAACGATAAAATGCCGTTAGGTATCTTCGGTGACAAAGTGACAAAGTTGACAAACTCAGGGATAGAGCTTTGTCACTTTCTCAACTTTGTCACTTTGTCATAGTTCCCATATTCCTGCTGTGCCAGCCATCCCGCTTCCGTCAGCATTTTCAAAAATCTATCCACCGTGCTTTCGCTTATGCCGAGGTTTTCACCCAACTGGATGGCTTCTTTCCTTTGAAACTGGGGAGATAATTTTTTAAAAAGTTCCCGCTTGTGATTCGGCATCTGATTGAACGCCGACACCGCTTCCCTCGGCAGTTTCTCAAACAAAAACAAAGCGTGTTGCAGGTAGGTCTCCACCAGCAGCGAGGCAGCCTGAAAGTCGGCATCGTCGCAGGTGACGGTGGGCGAGGCATCGGCATTCTCGAAGCGGCGGCAGGCGGTGAGTGTCATGGCGATGCGGAAGAGGATGGCGCCGAGCCGCTTGATGCTGGACAGGCTTTCCGTTCCAAAGAAGGCATTGGTTTCTTGCAGTAGCCGGGTGAAGTGTTCGTTGAGGCACTGCCACTGGTCGGCGGTAAGGTGAAACTGTACTGGGTTTTCGGAGGTGAAGCGGGTGATTTCGAGGGTTCGCTCGGAGAGCCGTGTAAAGTGTTCCGTAAGGTTGATGCCACCAGTGGCGGGCGAGACATCCCGCCAAGCGGGCTGCACGGCGTAGCAGTAAAAGAGGAAGCGGCTGAACAGCCCGTCCTCGACGGAGGGGATGAGCTTGAGGATTTGGTTGGGCGTGCCGCTGATGGCTACGCTGAGGCGGGGCTGGTCTATTTCAAAAAACTCGTTGCTGCCCTTGCGGGAGTAGCTGATTTTTTCAAAGTGGAAGGCTTTGCGGAGCAGGTCTGAGTAGCCGCCCCAGTCCTGTTTGAGCACGTTGCCGAGGGTATCGGCTTCGGTCTCGCACATGATGCCCGTGCCGCCGCCGTCCCGCAGGTGCTTGATGACCATCGCTGAGGAGGAGTTGGCGGGGATGAACAGGACTTTGAAAGGCGGTTTTTCAGGTTCTTCGGGTAGGGTCTTTCCTCGTTTATAATTGGAAAGCAATAGCTTGTAGTCGGCGAGTTCTTGGCGGTATTGCTGCATGGCAAGGTTGTTATCTTCGAGCAGCGCTTTGTGGACGGCGTCGCCGAGTTGCTTGGCGAAGGTGAGGGCGCTCTTGCCGCTCGCTGCCGGGGCGATGATGAAGGCAAAGAGGTTGGTGTAGGTGGTTCGACGGTCGTACACGCCCTCGATGCCCGTCAGGCAGCCGGAGAGCACTGCGAGCGCACCCGTAAGGAATACGTCCCGCTCCCGTGGGTCGTCGAAGGCTTGGCAACCTTCGAGGAGTGGGGAAGGGAGGTGTGGAAAGATGGCGGGGTCGAGGAGCGGGGTGGTGAGGAGGAGGTCGTTGAGGTCGGCCTCCCCCCGACCCCCTTCCGGAGGAGGGGGAGTTTGGACATCGTTGTTCGGTTGGGATGGAACGGGTCCCCTGCGGGGATGAAAAGACCCCGTGGCGTGGACGGGTCCCGACCTTTGGTCGGGATGACAAGCAGCGGTGGCGTGTTCGGCGACGTGGTGTTTGTAGGCGCTGGTAATGGATTGGCGGATTTCCTTGGGGTCTAGGTCGCTGAACTGGCTTTGGGCAAAGGCATGGGTGTTGGCTTCGGGGATACCGGCACGGTTGGCGTTGCTGGCGAATCGGTAGATGAAGTTATTGCGGTTACCGGGGACGTAGGTGGTTTTGGATTGGGTTTGGGTAAAAACAGTTCGCAAACTGTTTTTCAGGTCCTCTCCGAGGATGACAAATGATGAGTGGACGGGTTCCGACTTTTGGTCGGGATGACAAACCTCGGTAGATGACAAAATGAGTATGGAAAAAACTTCCTTGCTCGGGTCGAACCAGGCATCGGGGTCGTGGGACAGGAAACAGAGGCGGGTGATGTCTTTACCGGAGCGGTCGGCTTCCAAACCGTACTGTTCACGAAACCAAGAGCGGACTTGTTGAAAGGCATCGGTGTGGTGCTGCTGGACGCTGTCCACCCGGACGAGGAGCTTATAGCCGTTGCCGCTGGGCGAGGTGAACCCGGCACAGGCGAAGCGGTCTTGCCGGGATTCGGCTTTTAAGGCTGCGAGTCGGGTTGGTTCGAGTTTGTCGAAATCAAGGATAAGGAAGCGGGTATATTCCAGCAAATGTTCGAGGGTGCGACCGCCATCGAAACGACCGGAGGGCGTGAAGGCGGGCAACTTTTTCTTCAGGTTGCTGGCTTGTTGCTGCTTGTCGTTGACAATCAAATGACGGATTCGGGCAACCTGCTCCTTGAAGTGGTTGCCCTGAACCGCTTTGATAAGCTGTTCGAGGGTGCGATGCCCAGCAACTTTGTTGAACTGATAAAAGAGGGTAAGTTGGGCGTCTTTGGACATTGTAACATGGATTTACGATTTTGGATTTACGACTTACGATTCCCGCATTGCATTGAAAAACAGCGCCTCGCCTTATTATCTCTAGAGGCCGCTTAATTGAAACTGGCCACAGGGATTTTGCCAGTAGGTATTGACTGGAAACTTGATTGCCTCGTGGGCAATTGGCCTTTTTTCGCCCTTCGCTCCCTCAAAACAGGGGACACCTTTGGGGCATTGACCAGCATTGCTTCAAAGCTCGATGCGCCGGGGTTGAAGTATGCCAGTGGGTCGTGGGACATGCTGCACAGTCGGTAAGGGTAGTCGTAGTCGGTATTTAGGGCGACTGGCAGGTTGGCTTCGTAATAGTCAACCAACTGATAGAAGGTGGTGCGGTAATTTTCAATCAGGCCGCCAGTCCGAACCAAAATTTCGAGCCTATCACCGAGGGCATTTTGGAAGCAGGCCAAGGTGAAAGGGTCGCTTTCGGCGAGCTGTCGGACTTCAGCCAACAGGTCATCGGGGAGGCAATCGGTTTCAAGCAGGACGCAGCCGCTGTAACTTACTAAGCTCTCTGGGCGGAGTGCGCTTTTGAAGTGTCCGGCTGACGAAAAACTTGGGACGTGCTGCAAAGCCTCCCGAAGTTGCCGTCCTTCGATTTGGCGGTAATACTGCCGTGCCTTGGCGACGACTTCTTTGTAGGTTCCGGCCTTGATGTGCCGGATGATGTTGGGCAGGGGCAGGCAATAAGATGCCCGTTCCCCAGAGGGAAAGACAGAAATAATCATGACGGAAAAATTTAAGTGGTGAAAGTTGCTATTGGTCGGAACGGGCCAATCAAAGCTTTTCCAGCTTGAAAGCCCGTTTGTAGTGCTTTTCGATGAAAGCCTCGACGTCGGCAATCTTGTAGTAGATTTTCTTGCCGATTTGGGAGAAAGAGATAAGCCCTTCGTCCCGCCAAGTCTGGGCGGTGCGAGGAGAGATTTTCATCATGCGGATGAAATCCGAGTTGTCAAGGTATTGCTCTGAAAACGCCTTTTGTGGGTCGTTGAGTTTTAGCTTGATGTCTTCGAGGTGGCTAACCAAGTCCTCGTACTGAGTTTGGGTTAGGATTACTGCATTCATGGACGTTGAAGTTTTGACAAAGTATGGTTCGCATAGCGTGTTGTGAAGCCAAAGGTAAGGGCAAGATGTGATTAAAAACAAATTGTTTTAAATAATTTCATCCTTTTGCTTTCTTTTGAGGGTTACTGCGTCACTTTTTTGTTTACCAACCAAGCCCCTTCTCCCTAATCATTGAAAATGTCCATCGCCTTATCCAATTCTGAGTTAACAATCTTGGCGTAAACCTGGGTGGTTTTGATGGCCGTATGGCCCAACAGTTTTGAAACATACTCGATGCGCATGCCCTTCCGCAAGGCACGGGTGGCGAAGGTGTGGCGGGAAGTGTGAAAACTGATGTGCTTTTCGATACCTGCTTTTTCGGCGATGACTTTCAGGTTCTTGTTGGCGTAAGCTGTGTTGGAGGATATTGATTTGAGAAGCAATATGCCTTTGGAATAATCAACGTCATTCTGGAGAAAGGGGAAAATGAAATCAGTAGGGTGGCAATTCGGACGCTGGTATTTTCGCAGTACTTCGAGGGCTTTGTTGGGCAGTTTGACCGATAGCTGCTCTTTAGTTTTCTGCGTAGTGATAGTGACGTGGGTTCCATTGAAATTTTGCCACTTCAATTGCAACAGGTCGGAAATACGCAGTCCACCAGCATAAACGGCAAAAATGTACATGTTACGGTGATGGTTGATGACCTGGTCTTCGGGCAGTGGAAGTATTTCGATGCTATGAATTTCTTCGTCGGTGAGATAGGCCTTAGCGGTGTTTTCCCAGTTGAGCTTGTACCTTGGAAAAGGATTTGCCGAAGGCTCGATTATTTCTTCCCGAACAGCTGCGTTCAATAATCTCCTTATAATTTTCAGGTTGGCGTGAACGGTATTGATTGAGTTACCCACCTCTTTTCGGAGATAGAGCTCGTAATTTTTGAGGAATTGGTAGTTGACTTCCTCAAAGGTTAAATCCTTTCCTTTCAGGTATTTTTTCAGCTTCAGTAATACTGAACCCGCCGGACGGAAGGTGTTAAATTTGTTCTTGCCTTCGAGTTCTTCAACATAATCTCCAAAATACTTCAAGAAGCTGAGAGATGTTTTACCTTTGATGTTCTCCTTGATAGCAAGGCTAGAAACGCCCTTTTTTTCGGTCTCCAGTTCGAAGGCGATGCCTTCGGCTTCTGCGATTTTTTGGGCGAGGAAGTTGTTAAGGCGTACGGAGTTTGGGTGTTTTTTCTTGACCCTTTGCTTCGTTTCGTCCCACAATTCAGGGAGAACCTTTAGGCCGATTGCCAAGAACTTGGTCTTGCGGTCTTTGATTATTCTCAGGTAAACAGGCATTTCGCCATTGGTGTCTTGTTTGTTCTTTTTGAGGAGAAGGGTAACGGTTGCCATGATTTGTTTCTATTTCGGTTTGCTCCTCAAATATAGTCAATAGGTACAACAAATGGTACAACATTTTTTACTTTTTATTGCAACCATTTGCTTTATTTTGCTAAATTAATTTTTGTAAAACATTGATTTACAGTAAAATAAGACAAAACCAATAAGTTTCGATGAAGCGTTTCGATTCCCGTCGGGACTACCAAAACAAAAATAGAATGCCGTAAGTCGCTTTTAATCAGTGATTTACGGCTTTTTTGTTTTTAAAAATACTTTATTTTGGCCCTCCTTTTTTCTGTTCTTGCTTTCATTGATGTATAAGCGAAAATCGAAAATAGTCGGAACACTATTCTGTTAGCGAGAAAGAAATTTCGCAGCCCCAAAGGGATTTAATGCAGCCTGATTTTGAAAAGCACTATCCTCACACCCCGCTCCACGCACTGAACCCGCCATCCACCGGAATCACCGTTCCCGTTACAAATTTGGAAGCTGCCGAGGAAAGCCAAATGGCCGTACCAATAAGTTCTTCAGGCTCGCCGAAGCGCCGGGTAGGTGTCTTGCGGATGACCGTTTTGCCTCGTTCCGTGAAGCTGCCATCTTCGTTGGTCAGCAAGCGCCGGTTTTGGTCGGTTATGAAAAAACCCGGCGCAATGGCATTCACCCGAACGCCTTCGCCAAACTTTAGCGCCACTTCCACTGCCAGCCATTTGGTGAAACAGTCCACCGCAGCCTTTGCCGTCGAGTAGCCGGGCACCCGGGTTACCGCTTGTTGCGCCGTCATGGAGGAGATGTTGATGATGCTGCCGGATTTGGCTTCCGCCATCGGTTTGCCGAAAATCATGGTGGGCAGCACCGTGCCATCGAAATTGAGCGCCACGACTTTTTGAAAGTTTTGGAATGGGTGGTTGAAGAAATTGTCTTCCGGTGGAATGGCCGCCCCGGGGATATTGCCACCCGCCCCGTTGATGAGGATGTCAATCTTGCCCCATTTTGTCAACACGTGATCACAGGCTGCCTGCAATGCTGCCGCATCAAGCACGTCGGCTACCAGTGGGAGCGCTTCGCCGCCTGCCGCCTCGATTTCGGCGACCATCGCCAGCACTTTGCTGGGCGTCCTGCCGAGGATGGCTACTTTAGTGCCTCGTTCGGCCATGCCTTTTGCGATGGCCCCGCAGAGAATGCCAGAACCGCCGGTGATGACAGCGGTTTTGTTTTTCAAGTTGAACAATGTATCCATCCGTTGTATTTTTAGTGGAATCAAAACCCGTCCTGCAAACATAGACAACGACCAGCAAAGCACCTGAAGGCAGGTTTCAAAAAGCCTACATTCAAGTCAATAAAATTCAGAGATTTGCGCCGATTTTTATACTTCGAACTAATAGGTTTTGTGCAAATAAGTTAAAACATAGCGCATTTGCCCCTCCTCGCCGCCTTCGGCGGCTCGTCGGGGGAGGGGGCGTTCGGGGGCTTCGCCCCCAAACCCCTATTTGCACAGCGTATAATCAAAATCAGATTAACAAAAAGCCCGGCAGCGCTAAATAAAACTCATGCTCCGCACCATCGCACATATCTTTTCCATCCTATTCCACCCGTTGCTCATGGTGACGTACATGCTCCTGCTCTTGCTAATTATAAACCCCTACCAATTTGGGGTAAATAGCATTTCGGGGCAATGGAAACTGGTGTTGATGGTGTTCCTTTCCACGTTTGCAATGCCCATTTTTGCAGTTTTTATGATGAAATCGCTCAACATGGTCAAATCCATGCAGCTCGAAGACCGTTTTGAGCGAATCGGGCCGTACATACTCACGGGCGTTTTTTACCTCTGGATGTTCATCAATTTCTACAACAACCCGATGATACCCAAAACGCTGGTCATCGTGATGCTCGGCTCCACGATTGCGCTTTTCTTGGCGTTTTTCTTCAACAATTTTTCAAAAATAAGTGCCCACGCGGCAGGTATGGGCGGACTGGTGGGTATGGCGATAATCAATTCCGCATTCTTCAATTTTGATACGTTTACGCTGAACTTCGGCTTACTGGGCACTTACGAAATAAGCACCAATTTCGTGCTGATGGCCATGATTGTTTTGGCTGGTATGGTTTGTACGTCTAGACTGTTGCTGGGAGCGCATACCGAAAAGCAACTCTACATTGGCTTCGCCGTTGGGTTTGCAGCGCAATTCATCGCCATGTTGTTTTTGCGGTAACCCACTCCCAAACCCTCAACCTCTCAAATCCTCAAACGCTCAAACCCTCAAACTCCCACCACTTCCACCGTCCATGCATCAGGCTTTTCGGCAAACAAGGCTTTCGTCTTTGCCCAAGTGGCCCTGAACAGTTCCGACTGCCGATAGCGCTCCAGCGCTGACTCGTCTTCCCAAAAACTGAGCGTAAACAGTACGTTCGGCTGCGCCAAACCCCGCAGCAGCTCAAGGTGCAGGTTGCCATCAAAGGCCCTGATTTTGCCCTTGCTTTCTTCAAAAATGGCCATGAAATCAGGCACAAGTTCCGCTCGGAAGGTGAGTTTTACGATGCGTTTTACCATAACAGATAATAGACTTTAGACAATAGACTTTAGATGAGTGACTGCTGATTTCGACCGAGGCCGTCTAAAGTCTAAAATCTAGTGTCTCACTTCACCAGCACCGTGCCCGGCGTGGCGTCGAGGGTGAGGAACTCGCTGTTCACGTTGGCGATTTCGATGGTGGTCGGTGCGTTGATCAGCTGCACGGCGGACTTGCTGCCCGGTGTGCCAATGGTTTCAAAGCAGATTTCATAGAGGGTATCACCATCGCCCTTGCTGATGCCCTTCACGTTGGCGTCGAACCAGGAGTGGGTGAGCAGGCCCTTGTCCAGTAGATGCTTGCCGAAGTTCTCGGCGTTGAGTTGTGGGAGGTTAAAACCCTGCAAGCCCTTGAATTTCAACACTTTGGGGTCCCATTTTATGCTGTACTGCATGGAAACGATGGCCTTAAAATTGCGGGTGCTGACGCTCACGCAAGCATCCGATCCTTTCGGGGCGGACTTCCCACTGACAGTTAGGTTTATGGTGCCGCCGGTCTTGGGACGGGTGTCCTGTGGTGGCTCGGCAGGTGCGGGTGCAGGCTCGGTAGGTGAGGTTTTGGAGGCCTCCAATGCCTGGGCAGTGGCAGCTTCCCGGACCTTGTCGTCGCCGCAAGAAGCAAGCATTGCGAAGCAAAAAAATACGATAACTATCTGAAAATGAGGGAGTTTCATGCGAAGTTATATTGATGTTTGATGAAATTGCGGCTGCAAATGAACGGAAAATATCCAAATTGACCAGTTGTTCACCGCCTTCAATTCTTTACTCCTTCAATCCTCACTTCACCGCTCTCCGTCCTGAGGTCGAGGAAGATGCCTGACGAATTGGCAATCTCGACCGAGGTGGGCTTGCCGCTGAACTCGAATCGGGTCTTACTGCCGGGACTGCCTACGGCCTCGAAGCATACTTCGTAGAGCTTGTGGCCGTCGGGCTTGGAGAAACCACGCAGACCGGGGTCGTACCACGAGAAGGTCAGTGTGCCATTTTGTACGAGGTGTGCCCCGAAGCTTTGGAGGCCCATGCCCGCCAATCCGAAACTTCGCACTTCCTTGAATTTCAGCACTTTAGCATCCCAGTTCATGCTGTACTGCATAGACAGTATCTGCTCGAAGTCCTTGGTTTTTACCTCCACGCAGACTGTTTCTCCCTTGGCTGCCACCACGTCGGAAGCGGTCAGCGTGAGCGCGGCTATCGGCGGTATTTCGTAAACCACCACCGGGATAAACTGGTTGCGTTCGGGGATTTTGTGTGGTGGTGGCACGAACGAGAAGGCTGACACGACGACGATGAACAGCAAAAGCAGGTGGTAGCGGAAGTTTTTCATGAAGTTCAAATTTGATATTTGTGTGAACAAAAAACATACCCCGTGCCGGAGGTGACAAAACGTCAGCTTAAACGAGCCGCTTGACTTTCGTATTTTGGTTCAATTGCAAATCTTCGCCTAAGTCCAGCAACAGCAACCCCGGCGTCTTGCCCACTTCGATACTGCCCAAGTCATCTTCAAAACCAAGTGCCATCGCCCCGTTCAGCGTAGCCCAGCGCAGCAGCGTCTCGAAGCCAATATAGCTTTGGTAGCGGGCGATGGTCTTCATTTCTTCCAAAATCGAAAGCTGCCAATTGGAGGTCAGGCTGTCCGTTCCGAGGCATACAATTGCCTCGTTATCAAGGAAATAGCGATAGTTCGGCAGGCGGTTTTCGATGTAGAGGTTAGCGTTGGGGCAGGTACACCAGAAGGTTCGTTTAGGTGTTAACCAACTATGAGCAGCTTTAATATCAAGGGGCTGCGACTCGGTATTGTGTACAAAAATCACACGAGGTCGCACATCGAGGTGTTCTAACGCATAAAAAATTGATGAAAAACCACTTGGCTGGAAGTGGTCAAGGGGGAATCCAAAAGATTTATAAAATTCAACGAAATCTCCCGTTTTATCCTTAAAAAACTGGTCTTCATGAGGTGTCTCCTGATTATGAATACTGATTGTAAAAGGCGGTTTTTCAACATAACTGAAATCAAACAGGTCAGGTATCAATTTGGAGTTGGCGTTGTTAATGTGCCAAAATAGTGTTGGTGACACCGTGTACGGCGCATGGGGCACACAGCTTTTTCGGTTGCCGCCCGTATCGCTTTGTTGTTGGAACACTTCAAAATAGCCATCAAAAGTCTCCTGCGCACGCTCGTCCCGCAGGAAGTCGAACATCTCCACGAAACTGTAATAACGGATGGGGCTTCGGCGCTTCACGGCGGCGGTGTCGGCCTTGTTGCAGATGTCGCCGACGGCCACGATGCCTGCCTCCCACATTTCCCGGTCGCCCTGCTCAATGGCGTCATCAATCTGCTCCTGCGGCACGTGGCGGTGATTCACGACCGTTTTTAAAAAAGGCAAAAGCCCCGTCCCAGTTGGTGCCACGCCCTTCATGTGCGACAGTTCGAGGTGGCAGTGCGCATTTACGAATCCAGGGACGATGACGCCACGGTGCGTTTCGAGCGAGGCGGTGTCGTGGTTTTCCCGGTGGTCAATGGCGAGGATTTTACCGTGGTCGTCAGTGATGACAACGGCGTTTTTGATGGGGTCGGAGGAGACGGGGAGTAGGAGGTCGGCGGTGAATTTTCGCATAAAATTGTTGATTATCAGCTAGTTTTTTGAGAAGCATAAACAAGGCAAGCGAAAATGTCTTCCCTTTCAAGTGCAGGGTAATCCTTCAAAATTTCCTCAAAGGTCATTCCAGCAGAAAGCAAATCGAGAATCATGGCTACTGGATACCGCATATTTCTGACAGTAGGTTTCCCGTGGCAGACTTCTGGGTTAATAGTTATCCGCTTCAACAAATCTTCTTTATTGCTCATTGCTAAATGATTTAGGCTACAAATAGTTGATTTTTATTCGCTGTGAAATTCATCATTTCACCATTCAACATTCATCATTCTACCCCAGCCGCCCCTCAATCTCCCCCATCACCCGCCACGCAACTTCCAGCGCCAGCGCCCCGTCTTCCAACGTCACGGCGGGCGGTTCGCTTCTCAAAATACTGACGGCCAGTGATTTAAGCTCCTCTTTGATGGCGTTCACGGGCTCGGCGGGCGGCATTTCCATCGAAATCACCCGCACCCCGCCGGGCGTTTCCAGTTCGAACGACGGGATGCCCGAAGGCTCGCTGCCCGACTCGTGCATCCGCACCACTTGCGCCGATTTTTCGAGGAAGTCGAGGCTGATGTAGGCGTCTTTTTGGAACAGTCGCACCTTGCGCATCTGCTTCATGCTGATGCGGCTTGCCGTCAGGTTGGCCACGCAGCCGTTCTCGAACTCGATGCGGGCGTTGGCGATATCTGGCGAGTCGCTGACCACTGCCACGCCGCTGGCACTAACGGTTTTCACGGGCGATTTCACGAGGCTCAGCACGATGTCAATATCGTGAATCATCAGGTCGAGCACCACGGGCACGTCCGTGCCACGGGGGTTGAAGTTGGCCAGCCGGTGCGCCTCGATGAACATGGGGTTCATGGCCACGTCCCGCACGGCGAGCATGGCCGGGTTGAAGCGCTCCACATGCCCCACTTGCGCCGTCACGCCGTGCTTTTTTGCCAAAAAAATCAATTCCTGCGCCTCCGCTGGCGTCTGCGTCACTGGCTTCTCGATGAACAGGTGCTTGCCTTGTTCGATGGCCATTTTTGCCAGCCCAAAATGCGTCACGGTGGGCGTCACGATGTCCACCACGTCCACAGCATCGAGTAGCGCTTCGTAGCTGCTAAACGATTGAATGTCAAACTGTTGCGAAGCAGCCAAAGCCTCGTTTGGGTCAATGTCGAACAGGCCGACGAGCTGGTATTGCTCCTTGAGTTCCAGCAGGCATTTGAGGTGAATTTTGCCGAGGTGGCCTACGCCGATGACGCCTATTTTTAGCATAAAATTGGGTTGAAAATGGTGTTCGTTGGCCGCAAAAGTAACGATTGCCCACGAAGGGGTTTTATGGGAAGCTGAACCGGAATAAAAAGATTGCACGAAGGCGATTTACGCTTGAAATCCTAGTGAAACGAATTTAATAAAATGTACCACTCGCTAGGTTTTACTAAAACAGGGGTTTGGGGCGGAACGCCCCAAAAGCCCCTCTCCCCCCGACGAGCCGCCGAAGGCGGCGAGGAGGGGCAGGAGTTATGTGACAGACTGGTCTACTTAATTAAATTTCTTTCACCTAGAAGCAGTGAGCCATTCATTTCATGATAAATTTTTATGGCACGCATTATTTTCAGGACGAGATTTTTTTGAAACCTATTTTTGCCCGATTTCTCCAACTGTTTCGCAAAAAAAGCACTGCCTAAAATGAGTCAAAAAATTGCCAAATCCCCTGAAATGCTCCGCAAAGAGTCCGAAGCGAAAGACCTTGCCGACCAGCTCAAGAAGAAGCAGACGACCTTGAAAAGCCTCAAGACCCGCCTTCAAAACATGAAGTCCGATGTAACGGAATTGGGGCGGAGGGTGCAGGCCGACATGCTCAACAAGATGGAAGAAGTGGACGCCCTCCGAATGGAAATCGCCGCCCTGGCCCGCCAACTGAAAATGGCCAAGGGCGTGAACAAGATGGACAAGGAGCAACTCCAGATGATGGCCGATGAGATGGCCAACGCCGACATGTTCGGCGACAACTACGACCAGTACGTGAAGCAAAAGCAGCAACGGGCGTCCGGCAACTTCGACTTTGACGAATTTGAGCGGGCAAGGATGCGCAGCATGTTTGCTGAATTTGAGGTGAAGCCACCGGAAAACGAGCAAAAAGCCATCCGAAAGGTATTCATAAAACTCTCCCAAAAGTTCCACCCCGACCTCGCAAAAAACGAAAAGGAGGCGCAGGAATTCCACCTGCTGATGCAGCAAATCAACGAGGCCAACGAGCACAACGACATCCAGACACTCCTCGAACTGGAAAGCCTTTACCTACATGAAGCCCTCGATTTTGAAACAAAGTCGGTAACGGTGGACTCCCTCCAGCAGGTAATTGACCGCCTGAAACGAGACATCCAGTTCATCGAAAAACAGCTTGACCGCACGAGCGAGGAAATCAAGCAGCTCCGCAAATCGGACTTGGGCAAAATGCTCACTTCCGTCAACAAGGCCGACAGAAAAGGCAAGGGCCTCGATGATGCTACCGCCCAGGTTGACGATATGCTGCAAACGTTCACCAAACTGCGGGACGGCCTGAAAGACTCCATCAAGCTCGGCAAGATTTCGCCAAAACTGATGGATTTACTGCTTGGCGAAGACGAGGAAGACGAGGAGGACTATGAAGGTATGGACCCGTTTACCATGCTGGCAAAACTGGCCAATGGCGACGAGAATGCCTTCGATTTGTTCAACATGGGCTTCGACAACGATGTAGAAGACCCCCTTTTCCCCATCGGCTCCTCGGTGCGGGTGGCCAAAACCGCTTGGTCGCCTTTTGACAAAAAAACAAATATGCAAGGCTGGCAAGGACGGGTCGAAGATGCCTACTACGACGACGAGGGCGACGAGGCTTACACCGTTTCGTTCGACAGCCAGACCATTGCACAAATGCCCACAAAGCTTATTGACAAGGCCATAAAAGTGGATGAAGATTTTGAGGAAGCCGATTTCAGGGCAGACCAACTGGCGGCCTGCCAGCCCAGGGATACCGAAGAGGAGACAACGGCCGCTTACCGGGTACGATACCACGGCTCGGCCTGGAAATCTATGCCCGATAAAGCATGGGCTGCCCGCATTCAAGCAATTTTGTTGGAACACCCCAGCATGTCTGACGATGAAAACTGGACGGATTACCTCCACCAGCACCTAAGCTTCCCATTTGAAGCGAAACTACGGGACGACAGAGGCTCAAAAAAAGGGGGCATCATCCTGGTTTTCGGCATTCATTCGCTCGATGACCAGTACGGCCTTGTCATGGCCACCAAAGCAAATGGAAAAAAAGGGATGCAGTATCCTTTGGCATACCTGCAAGCCGCTGATCAGAACAGCAAAGAATTTCAAATACTGGAGGATTATTTGGTTTGGGTAGCGGAGTCGTTGTAGCCTGGCTTTTGGTGCTTTTGGTTACAAGTGCCATCGCCACCACCGACCCCTGAAGAGCATGGAGTAATTGACACACGCCCCTTGGTTGTGCGCCCCAATCCGCCGACCTAAAACCCATGCCTGAGCAAAATTGGCAGCAAATTTTTGCCCACCAGCTTCAAATAAATCCGCAGCACCAACCTACCGATTGCTAAATTTGCTTCGCAATGAAAATCATTTTACCACACAAACCTCCCAGCATGAAAAAACTCCTCTCGCTGCTCGTTTTCACTTCATGTGCCTTCCTCCCGCTCCAAGCCCAGCTCCCCGACGGCATCGTCGCCCCAAACTTCACCGCCACCGACATCAACGGCAATACTTGGACGCTCTACGACCTGCTCGACCAAGGCAAATCCGCAGTGCTGTTTTTCGGCACCACCTGGAGTTACGGCAGTTGGGACTACCACCAGTCGGGCCGCCTGAACCAAGTTTGGGAGCAGTACGGCCCCGATGGCACGAACGAAATCGTCCCGTTTTTCATCGAAATGGACGACAATACTGACGCCGAAGACCTCAACGGCACGGGGGATGCAACCTACGGCGACTGGGTGACTGGCACGCCGTACCCCATCATTGACGATGCGAATTGGCTTGCTGTGATTTATGCCCTCGACGATGTGCCGAGGGTCTATCACATTTGCCCAAACCGCATTTTGACCAATGCCATCGCCTTCCCAACGGTGCAGTTCAGCCTCGTACACGACGACTGTCTGCTGCCCGGCGGTGTCAACAATGCTGGGATGCTCCGTTTCGTGGACATTCCGAAGGAGTTTTGTGGTGACGTGACCTTCTCGCCCAACGTCCGCTTCCAGAACCTTGGCTCGGCTCCAATCACCAGCCTGAGCCTCCAGCTTTGGCTCAATGGCAACCTAACCGAAACCCGTCAGTGGACAGGCAATATCAACCTTTACCAAACCGCTGGCACTGTTTTTAACCCGGTGACCGTTAATGAAAGCACCACCGTAGAGGTCAAAGTTGCATCCGTGAACGGCCTGCCGGACGATGATTCGGACAACGACGCCATCAGCGCAGACGTGGTGGAAGGCCCGGCTATTTCTACCAATTATTTGGTCGTTGAAATCAAAACCGACTACTACCCCCGTGAGATTTATTGGGAAGTGGTGGACGACGAGAGCACGGTTTTTCATGCAGGCGGCAACCCTGGCATTTTTACCAATGAAGATTGGGAAGGTGCTTACACCGACCAGGAAACGGTGTATCAGCACGAAGTTGCGCTGCCAGCCGACGGCTGCTACGAGTTCGTGATTTATGATGAGTACGACGACGGTATCTGCTGTGGAGGTGGCCTCGGCTACTACCGTTTGCAGGACGAAAACAACTTCATCTACCTCCAAGGCGGCCTGTTCACGGAGCCGGAACACCGTCCGTTTTCCCTCTCTGGTGCCGCCACCATCAACGACAACGCCGCCATTCGGAGCTACCAAGGTATCAGCGGCGACTTCTGCGGCGAGCCAGACATCACCCCCTCACTGGCGGTGCAGAACCTTGGGGCGAACAACATCAACTCCTTGGAAATCAACGTTTTGAACGAAAACAGCCTTGTGCAAACCTTCAATTGGAGCGGCATGTTGTTGCCCGGGCAAACTGAAACGCTCACTCTCGACCCCGTTACGGTGGATGCCACTTCTGAGCTGCGTTTCATCATCGAAAAAGCCAACCAACAGCCCGACACCTTCGCCTTTCAAAACGAGCTGGAGGTCGGCTTCACCCGGCGGCTGCCCCAAGCTCCTGGCCTCACTCTCGAAGTCAAAACCGACGAGTGGGGCTACGAAAACTACTGGCAAATCACCAATTCGGCAGGTGGCCTCATCGCCAGCGGCGGCAACCAAATCATTGGGCCAAACGGCGGCGGCCTGCGGGTGGCTACGGAAAATGACCCCAACGTCTATCCTCAGTTTTCGACCATCACCGAGTCCATTTCATTGCCCGATGACGTGAATGATTGCTACACTTTTCTTTTCGTGGACGACTGGGGCGATGGCATCAATTCGCCCGGGTACATCAAGCTGACCGACAACCTCGGCAACCTGCTCTTCGACTTCCGGCCGCTGACCACTGGTGATATCTACCTGCTCGATGGCCAGTTCGGGCCGAGCGCCACAGGCGAACCAGCCACCGATGCTTCGTTTTCTTTGTCACCAAATCCCGCTACCGACCGCTTGGAGGTGGCTTTTTCCTTCGGAAAAAACACTGGGCAGGTGCGCCTCGAAGTGGTGGATGTTACTGGCAAAGTATTGCAAACGGCCATGTTGCCCGCACTTGGGCAGCGCTACTCGCTCGACCTTGCTGGCCTAGTCAGCGGGGTTTACTTTTTAAAAATGATGGCTGAAAATGGTGGGGAAATCGTGAAGCAGTTTGTCGTGGTGGGGAGTTAGGCAGTTGGAAAATGGCGGTGTAACGGGTATTTGTTAAGTTGATAAGCATATACAACCGGAAAAAATGGCAATCTCAAGCAGTGATTTGTACATTTACCATGAATATTTGAATCGCCACTTCAATTTTTCATGGAAAATAAAATTCAAAGAGCGGCTTCTGAACAAATTTCATCGCTCCTGAGCTATTTCCCCGCAGTTGGCATCGTGGGGCCACGGCAGGTTGGCAAGACCACTTTGTCCAAAATGTTGGCCGCCGCTTCCGACGCCAAATGGGTTTACCTCGACCTTGAAGATGACCGTGACCGACAAAAATTGGCAGCCGACCCACATATTTTCTTCCAACATTTTGAAGACCAGTGCATCATCTTGGACGAGGTGCAGCAAATGCCCGAAATTTTCAAGACCCTTCGGGGCATAATTGATGCCAACCGACGCCCTGGCCGCTTCATCCTACTTGGTTCTGCATCGCCTGAACTATTACTGCAAAGTTCCGAAACGCTCGCTGGCCGCATCGCCTATGTCGAACTTTACCCGTTCAGCCTCTTGGAAATCGCTGACCCCGCAGACTGGAAATCGCATTGGTTTCGAGGCGGATTTCCCGGTTCCTACCTCGCACCCGACGACAACCTTAGCCTTCAATGGCGCAAAAATTTCATCAGAACCTATATTGAAAGGGACTTGCCACAACTCGGCTTGGGCGCCGACCCAATGCTCGTGCGAAGGTTTTGGCAAATGCTCGCATCCCAAAACGGGAATCTTTGGAACGCAGAACTGTTCGCCAAGTCCCTTGGACTTTCTGGCCATACCGTCAAGCGGTACATGGGGTTTCTGGAAGGAGCTTTCATGGTCAGTTCATTGCAGCCCTGGTTTACGAACGTAGGCAAACGGTTGGTCAAATCGCCCAAGGTTTACCTACGTGACAGCGGTATCCTGCACGCTTGGTTCGACTTTGCTGGGTTCGACGACCTCTTGGGCAACGCCATTTTGGGCGCATCGTGGGAAGGTTATGTCATCGAACAAATCAAGGCAGTGGCTGGCGACCGGTTGCAATACTTTTTTTACCGCACTCAACAAGGTGCAGAATGTAATCTGGTGCTGGTAAAAGGGACAGCTCCCATTGCCGCCATCGAAATCAAGTTTTCAAGTGCGCCAACGATTCGCAAGGGCTTTCACATCTCGGTAGGTGATATCGAGACCACTCAAAATTTTGTCATCGTACCACAAACGGAGGACTATCCGGTGACGGATGGGGTATGGGTGGTCAGCCTGTCTTCCTTTTTGGGAAAACACTTGCCGGGGCTGATTTGAGCGGGTTTTGAGTTGAATCCTGGTAATGTTTTTTCAAAACAAACCCTACCTTTGCCCACCAAATTGTTTTAAAAAACTGCCGCAATCGTCAGTCGTCAATCCCAAGTCGTCAATGATTAAAAAACTCTCCGTCCGCAACTACGCCATCATCGAGGAGCTGGAAATCAACTTCCCAGCCGGCCTGACCATCATCACCGGGGAGACCGGGGCTGGTAAGTCTATCCTGTTGGGTGCGCTGGGTCTCATCATGGGCGAGCGGGCAGACTCCAAATCGCTGTACAACGAGGCCGAAAAATGCGTCATCGAAGGAATTTTCGATGTTTCGCCATATGACTTGAAGGATTTTTTCGAGGAAAACGACATTGACTTTGAGGCAGAATGCACTGTACGGCGGGAACTGACTCCGGCAGGCAAGTCCCGTGCCTTCGTCAACGACACGCCCGTGACGCTCGACGTCCTGCGCCAACTCACCGGGGCGCTCGTTGACCTCCACCTCCAGTTTGACACGCTCGACATCCACAACGTCAGCTTCCAACTGCGCATGTTGGACGCCCTCGCTGGCAACAAGCCGCTGCTTACCGAGTACCAGGCTGCCCACCGAATTTTTACCCAAAACAAAAAACAACTGGAGAAAATGCGGGAGCAAAACGCCCGCTCCGCCCAGGACCTTGAATTTCTCAATTTCCAAATTTCTGAATTTCAAAAAGCCGACCTCGTCGAAGGCGAACAGGAACAGCTCGAAGGCGAGCGGGACAGTCTGACCCACGCCGAGGAAATTAAGCGCAACCTCTCGGCAGCCTTCCACCACCTTAGCGACGGCGAAATGCCCCTCACCGGACAACTTTCCGACGTGCTGCGAAGCATCGGCGAGGTGCGAAAATACCACCCCGCCATCCCCGACCTCCACCGCAGATTGGAGAGCCTGGCGCTGGAACTCGACGACCTCGCCGGAGAGTTCGAGCGAGTGGCAGAAAGCACCGAGGCCAACCCGAAACGCTTACTGGAAGTGGAAGAGCGCCTTGACGTTATCTACCGACTGCAAAGCAAGCACCGGGTGGGCACGGTGAAGGAACTGCTTGAAATGGAGACAGTAATGCAGCAGAAATTGGACGAAATCGGCGACCTCAGCGGGGAAATTGAGAAATTGGAAATGGAAATATCGGGACAGGAAAAGCAACTTCGGGAGTTTGCTTCGCAACTCTCCGAGCGCCGCAAAAATGCTGCCCCCAGTTTTGCCGCCAAGGTGCTCGAATTGTTGGCGCAACTCTCCATGCCCCACACCCGGTTCCACGTGGACTTCAAGGAGGCTGCCAACTTGACGCCCACGGGTACCGACGACCTGAACTTCCTCTTCGCCGCCAACCCCGGCAGCCGCATGCAGCTCATCAAGGACGTGGCCAGCGGCGGCGAACTTAGCCGCCTGACGCTCGTGACCAAGTCGCTCGTGGCCAGTGCCATCCCGTTGCCCACGCTGATTTTCGATGAAATTGACGCCGGGGTCTCTGGCGATGTGTCGCTGAAAATGGGCAACATCCTGCGGCAACTTTCCAACCACCACCAAGTGGTCGTGATCACCCACTCGGCGCAGGTTTCCGCCAAGGCCGATGCGCACTACTTCGTTTACAAAAAAGTGGACGGCAACTCCACGGCCACCAAGGTCAAGCTGCTTACTGCCGATGAACGGGTGCGCTCCATCGCCGTCATGCTCAGCCAAAACCCACCGAGCGAGGCGGCAATGGCGAATGCGAGGGAGTTGATGGGGGTTTGACGTGAAGCGTTTTCTTTTGTATTTTTGTGAAAAAATAAACCATGCCAGTACTCATTCCAGATGATGTTGTTCGGCAGACCTCGCTCACCGAACAGGAGTTCAAGCGGGAGGTAGCCGTGTTGCTTTACGAAGCAAAACTGCTGAACTTCGGCAAAGCAAGACAACTGGCGGGCATGGATGCACTCACCTTTTTGGAGCTTTTGGGTCAACGCAAAATAGAGGCTCCCTACACTATGGCTGATTTTGAGCAAGACCTCCAGCTCGGTAAAAAAATCAAGCTGCAAAAATGATAGTTGTTTCTGACACTACAGCCATCAGTTGTTTGTTCAAAACGGACAACCTCGCTTTGCTGCGCCATTTTTCAAAAAAAGTCTTGTTGCCAAGTGCCGTGTGGCAAGAGCTGGAACGGCTTGAAACCAAAGGGTTTGATATTTCAGAATTGCGGAAATCGGATTGGCTCGTGGTTGTAGAAGTTGGCAACACTGAACTGGTTTCAATACTTCAAGTGGAACTTGACAAAGGTGAAAGTGAGGCCATCGCGCTGGCCATGGAAAAAGGTGCGGACTACTTGCTGATAGATGAAAAAGATGGCCGGGCCAAAGCATCAGCACTGGGGGTTCAAACAATCGGAACCATAGGCATTTTCATCGCATTGAAAGAGAACGAAATAATACCTGCCATCAAGCCTTACCTTGACAGCCTTCGGAATGAGGCTGGTTTTTACCTGTCCGACAAATTTTATCAAGAGATTTTAACGAGGGTCGGAGAGTGAGGAGGCCTTGTTTTGCAACTTCCTTTCAACAACGTCCAGCGAGGAGGCGCTGGCAAATGCAGTGGAACTGAGAGAATGGTGGCATCAATTATTTGAACAGTGCCAACGACTTCAAAAGCGTCTGGACTATGCCCACTGCAAGCGGGATTCCCACAAATGCCCAGGCCAGCACCAATTTGAGGGTGGTCGTTTTTTTCATAATTTTGCCTTGAAATGATATTTTGGATGAACTGGACGGATGAAAAAATTGCAGACAAAACCGACCAAGAGCAAGCCAGCCATGATGTACATCGTGGTCGAGTAGGCATTGGCGGCAGGCACTTGCAAGGTCTCGATTTGGTAGGCCCGTAGGTAGTTCACCAACTGTGGGCCGAGGATGGCCGCCGCAGACCAAGCCAAGAGCAGGCGACCATGTATCGCACCGACTTCCATCACTCCGAACAGGTCACGCAGATAGGCTGGGATGGTGGCGAAGCCGCCGCCGTACATGCTCATGATGATGCAAAATGCCCCAACGAACAGCACGATGCTGCCCATTCGACCAGTCATCGGCACGAGGAAGTACAGCACGGCGCCGAGCAGGAAAAAGATGGTGTAGGTGTTGCGCCGCCCAATTCGGTCGCTCAACGATGACCAGAAGAACCTACCTGCCATGTTGAACAAGCTGAGCAAGCCCACGAAGCCGCCCGCAGCCGCCACTGTCACGGCCTTTCCAGCCCCGACGACTTTCTCCGAAAACATCTCCTGAATCATCACCGATGCCTGCCCAAGCACACCGATGCCAGCGGTCACGTTGAGCATGAGTACCCCGAAAAGCAGGTAAAACTGAGGCGTTTTAATGGCAGTGTTGGCGTCAACCGATTGCGGATTTCGGATTGCGGATTGCGGATTTCGCTTCGGTGAACCGTCTGGTCGCAATCCTGAATCCGCAATCCGCAATCCGAAATCGTCAGGTGGGATGCGCACGGTCAGCACCCCGAAGAGCATGAAGGCGAAATACAGACCACCCATCACGAGGAAGGTCTGCGCCACGCCGGTCGAGGTTGTTGTTTTGAAAAAATCCATCAGCCAGATGGAGAGCGGCGAAGCCACCATCGCACCACCGCCAAAGCCCATGATGGCCATGCCCGTGGCCATGCCGGGGCGGTCAGGGAACCATTTTATCAACGTAGAAACGGGCGAGATGTAGCCCAGCCCCAATCCGATGCCGCCCAACATGCCGTGGCCGAGGTACAGCAGCCAGATTTGGTGCGACCAAACCCCTGCAGCCGACAGCATGAACCCTCCGGCAAAGCACAGCGCCGACGCCAACATGGCCCGGCGTGGGCCGACCCGTTCCAGCCATTTTCCGAACACCGCCGCCGATGCCCCAAGGAAAAAAAGGGCAATGGAAAAAATGTACCCCACCTCTACCAATGACCAGTCGCCCGCAGCTGCCTCCGTGATGCCAATGGCCTGGGTCAGCGGCTTGTTGAATACGCTGTAAGCGTAAATCTGGCCGATGCAGAGGTGGATGGAAAGGGCGGCTGGTGGCACGAGCCAGCGACTGTAGCCGGGTTGCGCCACGGTGCGGGATTTGTCGAGGAAAGAAGTAGAAAAAGTCATCAATTTGGGTTGAGATTCGGAGGTGAAATTAGTAAATTTTGGTGCACAGCACCTCAGACAACTTACTTCGCTCGTCAAAGTGGTACCATGCATTTTAAATCCGCTTTTTCAGAACACTAAACTACTACACAACAAAAGAGACGAACGCATAAAGTCTTGATAAACAATTCA
>CAZDSU010000024.1:0-84914 GCA_964508135.1 uncultured Saprospiraceae bacterium | reverse complement strand
AGGTCATCACCACACTTTACCTTAGAACAAAGGATACCGCCTCGAAAATCCGTAACGCCAAAAAAGCCATATCCCAAAAAACCTAATTTAACAAAGTCAAGTTACTTTTACCAGTAAAATAAATTACATGTCAAACAGAGCCACCCTCTACAACTACGCCCAAGGCGACCAGCACCAAGGCCAGCCCGTCGCCAATATCTTTCAGCGAATACACGACAGCAACGAGTGGAACGTCATCACCACCGAGTCCGTCTCCGGAGAAGGCTCCACGATGGAACAAACGGAGGTGCTGCGGGCCGAACTACCGGGCCTACTGAAAAAGCTGGGCGTCCGCACCTTGCTTGACCTGCCCTGCGGTGACTTCAACTGGATGCAGCACGTTGACCTCACAGGTATTCGCTACCTTGGAGGCGACATCGTGGCGGCGCTGGTCGAGCGAAATAACGCCCAATTCGGCAACGAAAATCGGCAGTTCCTGCACCTCAATCTGCTCACCGACCCACTGCCTTCCTACGACCTCATCTTCTGCCGGGACTGCTTCGTCCACCTCAGTTTTGCCGATGTGCAAGCGGCCTTGGCCAATATCAGGCGCAGCGGCATCACCTACTTGGTCACTACCCATTTCCACGATGAACCGGAAAATAACGACATCCCGACCGGCGGTTGGCGCCCACTCAATTTGTTCAAGGCGCCCTTCCATTTCCCCGAACCCGTGGCAGAAATCAATGAGCAATGCTCGGAAATGGACGGAGCATTTGAGGACAAGTGTGCGGTAGTATGGCGGGTTTCCGATATTTAAGGGCTATAGGATTAGGGGTTAAAACAGCATTTTCAACCCCTAATTCGCATTTTTTTCAAAAAAATAGACTGGGAAGTAATAAGACTTGACAAATGGGCAAAAAAAAAACCCTGTCAAGCTACTTGACAGGGACAAAACAAAAAACAAACACTATGAACAAACACTAATCTTTTGGCGAATATTTGAGGTAAAAAGAAGAAAAAAAGTCCCCCGATTAGGCCGGGGGCTACATAAAAAACAAAAACTATGAACAAACACTCACCCTATATTCTTTGAGAATTTGAAGCTCGAATGGTAAACGAGACTTCCAATCCGTAGTTTCATCTTAGATTATTTTTTTCAAAATATTTTTGGAGACTTTTCATGCCCTTTAGCATCGGGTCATCCATAATTTATTTTTTTTTAAATTTGTCAAGAAACGTGCCAAATCGCTTGCTCAAGCGGCCTGATAACTATTTTCTTAAGCAGTATTACTCGGGGAAAATTCAGTTTCGAGTCCAAAACACAACAATTTTGGAACTAGAAATTGGAAGACTTTTGTAAAAGTGTGACAGCACTTCGTACATTTGAATAACAAGAACCAACCATGAGAGGATACCAAATTCATCCTAAATCCAATAGTGGTTTGAACAGTTTATTCGATTGAGTTTGTGACAGATAATTGTCTACCGGGAACTGTTGAAAAGCACACGAAGTCCATTTTTTGGCGAGTTTTAGGCTACTCAATGCTTTGAAAAGAAGCCATTCCTAAAAACAATTGTCTATTATGTACCTTTATCTAAATAAAAAGTTATCATGAAAAAGTTGTTTTTATTCCTCGGAGTGGCAGTCGTTGTGGCTGGGTCTATCCTCGTCCCCAAGCTCACGACCGGCGAAAAAACCGGCGCTGGTGCCTCATCAGGCCTCGACATCGGCCAAATCGCACCTGATTTCAAACTGAAAAACGTGGATGGCCGCCTCATTTCGCTGGCCGATGTGAAAGATGCCAACGGCAATGCACCGAAAGGCTACATCGTCATTTTTACCTGCAACACCTGCCCCTACGCTGTCATGTACGAAGACCGCATCATTGACCTTCACAACAAATTTGCCCCGAAGGGCTGGCCTGTCGTGGCCATCCAACCCAACGACACGGCCAAGAAACCCGGCGACAGCTTTGAAGAAATGCAGGTGCGGGCAAAGGACAAGGGCTTCCCCTTCGCCTACCTGATTGACGACCAACAGGAGGTATATCCAAAATACGGCGCCACTAAAACACCCCACGTCTTCCTGCTCGATGCCACCCGCAAGGTCGGATACATCGGCACCATAGACAACAACCCCCAGGACGCTGCCGATGCTACCCGCCATTACGTGGCCGAAGCCATCGAGGCCATCGAGGTGGGCAAAGTGCCAGACCCCGCCGTGACAAAGGCCATTGGTTGTGGTATTAAATCAAAATAAACCCAATCGTTTTTTTTGCCAGAACAAAGTGTAAAACACCCGTCCTGGCGGAAAAACATCCTCAATGCCCATCCCCATCTTAATTTTGTCGAAAACCCAGCCCACCTTAATTCTTCACTGGCCATTGAACCCTCAACTGCTGTAATTTTGTTTTGGTAAATGCTGATTCAACCTTGTTGAACCTAAAAAAACCGTCATGAATTTTGACCGTGCAAAAAGAAGGATAGTAGCCAATTCGGTTTTCCAAACTTTTCGCAGCATGCGGAAGGCCGGGGTAGTGCTGTTCGTGCGTGGCCCCGAGTTCCAGCAGGCCACTGCATCGAGGCTACGGCGGGCGGCAAGGGTGCCCCGAATGATGTTCTGGGCATTCATGATGGAGGGTATTGAGACCAAGAACATGGTTCGTACCTTTGTGAAACAAGGACGGGGTCAACTGTTGCTTTCCAAGCAGTCGGAGCCACCCACCGAGGAGGAAATCCGGCTGGCCATGGAGCAGTTGAAGGACCTGCCAAAGTTCCTTCCGTTCTTCATTTTCATCGCCGTGCCGATACCGGGCGTCACCGAGAGCTACGTGCTGCTGGCCGTTTCGCTCGAAAAATGGCTAGGCCAAAAATTCAGCCTACTGCCAACCCATTTCCGGGCAGTTTTTAACAAGAAAAATGACACAGACAATACAAAGCAACCGCCGGAACTGCCGGATTCCATCACAGAAGCTGTTTAGACTTTCCTGTTTGAGATAAAAAAGCGCCTTTTTTAGCCAAATGAGGAAAGTCTAAACAGCTTCACAGAATAAACATTGATTTCAAAAGCATTTTAAACAAAAATTCAAACATGAAAAAAATCATCCTTTCCATCCTGACCATCGCCACACTCGGCCTCGCCGCCTGCGGCTCCGACCACCAGCACGACCATGGCAACGCTGCCCCGGGTGAAGCAAAAACCCACGGCATCAGCAAGGAGTACACCTCGGCCTTTATCTGCCCGATGCACTGCGAAGGCAGCGGCAGCGACCAAGCAGGCACCTGCCCTGCGTGCGGCATGGACTACGTGGCACAGGCTGAACACGTGAAAGACGGCCACAACCACTGATTCCGTAGGACTTCCGATAGCTGCCGGAAAGGCAGTTGCTCGGTGGCAAAACAAAAAAACGGGGCTGGCAGCACATGCCGCCAGCCCCGCCGTTTTTTCCAAAAACTAATCGAACATGCGCCGAATCTTACTCTTTTCCCTCCTGTTGATAGCCACCATCGGTTTTTCACAATCAAAGAAACAGCTTAAAATTGAAGCCCTCGAACGCCAGCGCTTCGAGGCGATGACCACGAAAAACCTCGCCTTCCTTCGGAATGTATTGGCCGATGACCTTACTTACGTGCATTCCAACGGCCTCTTGGAAAACAAGGAGCAGCACCTCGCCAACATCAGTTCCAGCAAATTGGTGTACAGCACCATGTTGCCAGAGGAAATCAAGGTGAGGGTTCACGGCAAGTCAGCCGTCATCACTGGCATCGTCAAAGTCACGGGCATGCTGAACGAAAAGCCATTCGACATCCGACTGCGCTACACGGATTTTTACATCAAGGAAAAAGGGAAATGGCGGCTGGCCGCTTGGCAGTCGCTGAAGCTGTAACCGGGCCTGCCAGGCCGTGCTTCCCCAGATTTGATTGGCTTTGATTTATTAAGATTCCAGATTTACAGTAAGCACTAAATAGGTTTTGTGCAAATCGCATCATGCCCCTCCTCGCCGCCTTCGGCGGCTCGTCGGGGGAGAGGTGCTTTTGGGGCGTTCCGCCCCAACCCCCTGTTTGCATAAAACCTAAAAGCGCACAGTATAAGATTGAATCGCACGGCAGGAAATCTCAAATCTGGAATCATGTAATCTGCAATCTCAAATCAAACGACCACGGATCTACCTTCACCCACTCACCTCACCATCAGCTTCCCGCTCCCCACCCGTTCGCCATTTCTTTCTATCTGGAAAAGGTACATCCCCGCTGGTAATTCGCCCCGCTGAAACTCGAAGCCCGTGCCAACGGTCTCCACATTGCGCAGCAGCTTGCCCGAAACGTCCGTCAGTACCAGCCGCAACGGCCCCGGTTCGATGCCTTCGACTTGCAGCAAAGCGCTGTCCGTCAACGGATTGGGCACGATTCGCACCTGCTTTTTTGGGTGGAAAATGGGCGGTTTCGTACCCACCACCGTCCAAGGAAAAATCTGCCCAATCCGGTGCTGGTAGGTGTTCGTCTGCACAGGGGCGTTGAAGTCGAAGTAAATCAGTGCCGTGTTGGCGATGACGTTGCCCCAGCCCAGCCCCGGCCGTTGCGAAGCCCGAAAGCGGATGAAGCCGTGCGAGGCCGCCTCGTTGACATTCGAGTCGGGGAGCATGATGTCGTCAAATGTGAAGGTCAGCCAGCCTTCCGGCGTCACGCCGTAAGTGTACGGGTGGCTAGAAGCACCGGGCCGCACCGTGACAAGGTCTAGTTCCGTTGGCAAAACGTCAACGACCGTCACTTTGAAGGCGGTGTCCGTGCCCGTGTTTTGAAAACGAATGAGGTACTCGATTTCCTGCCCTGGCTCTATCAGGTGCTCCTCGGTAAAGCCCGTCGGAAAGGCCGTCTTGTCGTTCGGGTCGTAGCTGCCGATGTTGGCTTGGCAGTCCACATCGGTGAAGGGGTCGGGGTCGTCGTCGAAGGACCACTGGGTGAAGAAGCCGAGGCTCATCCAGCCACCACAACCTTCGATGGTGGAGCCTGTGCTGGCGAATCCGCTGGGGTGCGCCGCCGCTTGCTGTGCTTCGAGGTGCAGCGTCGTTCCGTTGCTTGGCGCAGTGACCGTGGTGGACTGCCCCGACCCAAGCTGGAAGTCCCCGGTCATCAGCACGATTTGGTCTTCGATGATGATGAAACCGAGCGGCGTGGACATGCCGCCCATACCGACGTTGGTGAGGGTAAAAACCACGCTGTCGCCATTGCACGACACGTCCACCTCAATGCTGCTGCCGTCCCAGAGCGGGTCGGGCGGGAGGCAGAGCGAGTCGGGCGTGATGTGCGCCGAGGTGCAGTGGGTTTGGCCCAGCACGGTCGAGTCGCAATCCAAGTAGGCGGTGATTTGGAAGCTGCCGCAGTCTCCAACAGCGACATCCCCCAAATCGAAAGTGAGCACGTTTCCGTTTTGCGAAGCGAGGGGAATGGTTGAGGAAACATAGGTGAAATAGGGGTCAAGCGTGACTTCCACAGAGGCGTCGTTGGCGGTTACCGTGCCATCGTTGCAGTAGTGGACGTAGTAATCGTTATCGAAACAGCGGCGCAGGAACGGGGCGCTGATGTCCACGGTCAGGTACGGGCAGTCTTCGATGGCTTGGGCAGGGAAGTCAATGGCGGTGGTGTCGTAAAACGCCGTGATGTCCACAGAAAATGGACTGTTGCACACTTCCCAATACGGCCCCGGTGGTGCAACGGTGACTTCGTAGCTGCCAGTGTCCACAGGCAGTATGAAGTTGCCGAGCGAGTCGGTGAGCGTGGCGAAAGACTGCGCACCAGTGGCTTGCACAAGCCAACCAGCGAAGCCTGTTTCGGTGGGGTCGGGGAGGCAGTCGGGTTCGGGGTCGTGGTGGATGGTGCCGGTGAGGGCGGATGAGAAGAGGTTGCCGAGGGAGTCGGTTTTCATGAGAAGGGCATCCCAGCCCATGCTGTCACGTTCGGCGGTGCCGCAGATGATGTAAGTGCCATTTGTGGTTTTGAGCCAGTTGGTACCCCATTCGTGTTCGGTCGTGCCCAATAAATGCTGATTGATTTTATTTCCCTCCTCATCAATTTGAAGAACCCATACCTGCCAGAACTCTGGTGAACCTTTGGGGTAGCGACCCAATATATAGTACCCGCTGGGGATGGGCAAAATATCGTAAATTTCCTCGAGGAAAAATCCTGAGCCTCCATATGCTTTTTCCCAAATCAAATTGCCATTTCCATCAATCTTCTTGCAAATTGGATAGGGAAATCCGTTGCTGTTGTAAACTTTACCTATCACAATATAATTGCCATCGTTAGCATTTGACAGGGCCACTCCAGAATAGTATTGTGAATTTGAGACGAGGCTTGAGGTGTCAATTCTAAGCCAGTTAACTTGGCCTAATGAATCTATATCAATCAAAAGCATCCCATCTGTTGAACCAGTAAAATCGGTTCCAGTACCAGTAATTAAATAATCGCCATTGCTTGTTTTGATTAGGTCGGAGCCAGAAGCTGAATTGAGACCAAAAGGGGAAAAAAATTGATTGTCCCAAACTTCGTTTCCATTGGCATCAATTTTTGAAACTATACCGACAAGTCCATTACTTCCTGTTATGAAGCCCGTACATACAATGCTCCCGTCATTGTTTAAAACCACTGATTTAAAAGCCTCATTTGCTCCAAAAACATTCTGTTTTGGATATATTTTTTTCCAAATGATATTCAATTCGGAATCAAGCCTCATTAAAAATCTTTCGGAATGTGCGGTTTTCCCACAAACAACAAAACCCCCATCTGGCAATAATTCAGAATCATAAGGGGAACTATAGAACCCATCGCTCTTCTCGGTTTTCTCAATTAATACATTCCCAAGGTGGTCCGTTTTAATCAACATCAATGTAACACTATCTATGAAATTTGACTCTACGGATGCAGTCATCATAATCCCGCCATCTGCTGTCTGGCAAGCGGTTTGGTAGCCTTGGTCAAAGGCCAACCCCTGATTTCCCGCCCCCCCATACGTCCTCATCCACCCCTGCCCCTGCGCCCCCATCGCACACACCAAAGCCACCACCACCAGCCAATATTTCATCATTTTCATAGCCTGTATTTTTAAAAATTGGAAGTAAAAGTCGAGCGATTTCATGTCCCGTGAATTTTAAGTTTCGTGCCCGATTTTCGGCACGGTACAAAAGTGGTGCGGTGGAAGGTGGTGTGCAAGGACAGTTTTTGAGGTTTTTCAAAATTATTGACCCAAGATAAAACATTAAATCATTGTAAATCAATTATTTACCGTATTTTTCAACCAAGTTAATCTTAAATTTGTGCTCGTATTTTTGTCATGGCCGAAGGCCACCTCTGCATCGTGCGTGACGCAGAGATGGCCTTCGACCATGACAAAAGCGACTTGGATTCCCTCCGGGAAAGACAAAATGGAAAACACCAGATTGCTCGAACTCCTCCAAACCTTCTCCCCCGCCGAGCTGACCGCCTTCGGCAAATACCTCCGCTCGCCCTACCACAACCTGCGGGAAGACGTGGTGCTGCTCTTCGACTATTTTTTTGAAAAAAAAGATTCGAAAAAGACATCCGTTTTTGAAAAGGAAACCGTGTTTAAAGCCATTTTTCCTTCGGAGGTTTTCGAGGAAAAACGGCTGGCCTACACCAGCTCCTTCCTGCACCAATTGGCGCAAAACTTCTTGGTAATCAATGAATTGGAAACGGAAAACGAGGCGGCTTTCCAGCTTCGGCTGGCCAAGTCGCTGCGAAGGCGGGGGCTGGAGCGACACTACGAGACCGCGTTGAAAAAAGCCGAAGACGCCCTCGAAGCACAGCCACACCGCCACCTCGACTACCATTACCTCAGCCACCTGCTGCACTTGGAGCGCTACGAGTCCGGGGCAAGGGAGCGGCGCACGGCCAGTCGCCACTTCCAGGAGCTGGCCGATGCGGGCGACCTGTTTTTCATCGCCAACAAGCTGCGCCAAAGCTGCACGGCGCTGATGCACAAGGCCGTGTCCGAGGCCGACCTGCGGCTGGAACTTTTGGACGAAGTGCTGGCACAGGTCGAGCGCCAAAATTTGACCCAAACCCCTGCGGTGGGCGTGTGGTACTTCGGCTACCGGGCGCTGTCGGAGGCGGAGCCGAGGCCGTGGCTTGGGCAGTTGCGGGAGGCGATGCGGCAGCAGGTCGGGCAGTTCCCGAAGGCCGAGATGCGGGAGTTGACGACCCTCGCCGTCAACTGTTGCATCCGGCAGATAAACACCCGGCGGGAGGCCGGGGAGCAGGCGTTCTGGCTGGGGCAGGTGTTTGAAATCTACAAGGAAGGACTTGACAATCAAGTGTTTATAGAAAACGGTGTGCTCTCCCGTTTCACCTACAACAACATCGCCAACGCCGGGCTGGGCCTCAAGGCGTTCGATTGGGTGGAAGGTTTTTTGAGGAAGTACAAAGACCTGCTGGAACCCCGCCACCGGGAGAGCGCCTACCTCTTCAACCTCGCCTCGCTGCACTTCCGCAAGCCGGACTACGGGCGGGCGCTGGAGCTGCTGACCCAAGCCGAGTTCGACGACGTGCTGCACAACCTCGACGCCCGCCGGATGCTCCTGCGCATCTACTTCGACCTCGGCGAGGTGACGGCACTGGACTCGCTGCTGGACAGTTTTACTATCTTCCTGCGGCGACGGAGGGATGTGGGCTACCTCCGCCAGCATTACCTGAACCTCATCAGGTTTACCAGAAAAATGCTGCAAACGCCTGCCTCGGAGCGGACGGCGAGGGAAAAATTGCGGAGCGAAATCAACGACTGCAAGGCGCTGGCCGAGCGGGAGTGGCTGTTGGGGAAGTTATGAGTTTGGAGTTATGAGTTATGGGGTGGCGGTATCGTTACTTTCACGAGATGGCTTCATTTGCTGGTGATGATGCAAATCTCAAGGTAGGTGCGGAAGCCCCCCCTCCACACCTCTCACCACCTTGCCGAATCAAAAAAAAGCTGCTTTAAATTCGAGGCTGATGACGTTTCAGCGTGAAAAGCAATCTTTCTTCACCAAGGAACTTACGAAAAATTGCCCCTCCTCGCCGCCTTCGGCGGCTCGTCGGGGGAGAGTGCTTTTGGGCTGGGCTGGCAACGAGCGCCCCCAAGCCCCCTATTTTTCAAGCTAAAACGTCATGAGCCAAATTGGAAAATCTTCCTGCTTTCCATCTCACAGCAGGTGGCCGGTAGCATCCTTTTGCTGCCTCATCGCCAATGGTCAATGTATGTATGTTATAAAACTTCTCAGGAATTGTGTAATACTTATTCTGGTGAACATGCTGAATTTTGTCCTTAAAATATTATCCTCGCAATTTAAAATTATGACAACTACAGAATTCAATAAACAGTTGACAGCACTTAATGGCCTTTTTTTCGGAAATGCCATGCGCCTCACTGGCAACCGGCACAACGCCAAAGACCTGATGCAAGAGACGATTATGCGGGCTTTTGCCAGTTGCCACAAGTTCACCGAAGGCACCAACTTCAAGGCGTGGGTGAATACCATCATGCAGAATTGCTTTATCAACGAATACCGCAAGCACCGGAACCGCAGCCATGTGATGCAGTTCATGGAGGACAATATGGCGGTGGTCCTAAATCAATCTGTCAGGAACCAAGGGCCTGCTGTCATTATGATGAAAGAGCTGCGCAATATCCTGGATGACCTAAGTGATTTAAACCGAGTACCTTTTGAGCTATTTGTTGACGGCTTTGGCTATCAGGAAATAGCCGAGCAGCTAGATGTTCCCCTGGGCACCGTGAAAAGCCGGATATTCTTTGCCCGCAAAAAGTTGAGAGACGTGATAAGCGGACATTATGGCGAACAGATTCGCTATGCTTGAAGGCGTGAAATAAACAGCCCTTCGAACAAAATTATGGAGTGCCCAAATATTCCGTTGGGCACTCCACTTTCCAATTCATTTAGTTATTATTATCATCTCCAATATCTTTGAACGTTTCACGGACATTGGCCTTGAACTGGTCCCATTCCTGACCAGTTTTTTCTCCAAAATTATCGAGGTCTTCGGCCAGTCGTTTTTTCTTGGCCTCCAGCTTGTCAATGTCTTTTTGGATGTCGGCCTTGGCGTCAGCTTTTGCCGCTTTCAGGTCATTGTTCAGCTTCTCCAGCCGACGGTCAATGTTGCTTTGCGCTTCCATGATTTCCCTTTTCAGGTCATTTTTTTCGCTTTCCATGGCATCGCCCACGGCTTCGGTGGCTTCATTGACTTCCTTTTTGGCATTCTCTGAACTTGCGTCGTTGCCGCAGGAACTCAGTGTGAAAAAGCCCATAAAGGCAAGGATGAACAGACCAAAACTTAGATTTTTCATGTTTCTGAATTTGATATACTCTGCGCTAATAGGTTTTGTACAAACTTCATTTCGCCCCCTTCTCGCCGCCTTCGGCGGCTCGTCGGGGGAGGGGGCTTTTGGGGGCTTCGCCCCCAAACCCCTATTTGCACAATACCTATCAGCCTGAAGTATGATTTAATAAGTGCTTGTTTCAAAGAATTGTGCTATCCGCCAAAACGGTAGCCGAGCGAAAGCCCGAAGCCGGTGTTGTTCCACTTCGTTTCGTCATCTACGCCTTCATATTCAGGATTGATGTCCAGCAGACCCAATTGCGTGTTCAACTGAAATGAAAGGCCGCCGGCAAACTCGTACCCCGCCGAAAGGTTAGCACCCGCATCGAAGCGTTTGAAGTAATAAGTATCTATCGGATCTGACTCGTCCACGGATTTCTGGAACTTCACGTCAATATCCGTTTCATTGCCACCAACCTCCAACGTGGAATTGCCAGTAAGCCCAAAACCTACATAAGGGCCAAAGCCCAGAATAAAGTGCCCGTTGCCCAACATCGGTTTGAACACTAAGTTGAGCGGTACTTCCAAGTAGCCGAGCGACACCTTGCTTGTGACGGTTTGGCCCAGTATCTCGTCTTCGCTCTTCGCCCCTTTGGTGGAGAACAGCAGGCCTGGCTGGAAGAAAAATTGCGGTGCAATGGGTGCTTCGGCCATGATTCCCACATTGAAGCCTGGTATCATTTTGTTCTCCAGCTTGTCGCCGCTGCCGTCCTTACCATTGATGTTCTGGAAATTGACACCGCCACGAATGACGACGCCCTGTGCGTTGGAACTGAATATGAACGCTGCAAAGAAAATGGCAGCGAACATGGTTTTTAGATTTTTCATTTTATTGAATTTAAATTGTTTAGGTCAAGTAGGTTGAGCGGGGTTAGGTCAACCCCGCTCAACCTGCTCATCCTTAAATAGAATTATTTACCGCCTGATTCCTGCTTTGCTTCTTCCTTCATTTGCTCGTTCGCAGTGATGAGGAACTCCACCCGACGGTTTTTTGAGCGGCCATCCTCGTTTGAGTTACTGTAAGAAGGAGCCGATTCGCCATAGCCCGCTGTGCTGATGCGGTCAGCGGCAATCCCCCTTGATCTCAGGTATTTACGTACCTCAACCGCCCGGCGCATGGACAAGTCTTGGTTGTAGGTGTCCGTGCCCTTGTTGTCTGTGTGCCCCTGGATTTCGATATCCGTTTCAGCATATTCCTTGAGCACGGTGGTGAGCTTGTCGAGGCTGTTTTTCGCTTCGGACGTCAGGTCGGAGCGGTCAAAGCCAAAAAGGATTTTGCTGCTGAACTCTACGACGATACCTTCGCCTACACGTTCTACTTTCGCATCGGGCACTTTTTGCTTGATTTCTTCGGCTTGCTTGTCCATTTTGCGACCAATGACAGCACCGGCCCCACCACCAACCGCTGCGCCGATGATGGCACCAAGTGCAGTGTTACCCGATGCTTTACCAATGACGGCGCCCGCTGCGGCACCGCTTGCGGTACCAATGGCTGCACCTTTCTGTGTTCGGTTCCAGGATTTGCAACTGGCCAATACCAAACTGGCAGCCAGTAAATAAAAAATTAGTTTTTTCATGATAATTTATTTTATTTTGACAAACACCCCTTGGTTATTGCTTTGAATGCTAGTTCCTTACAAAAGCATGCTATCAAAGCAATAACGGCACGATGTCTATAAGTTTAACCGGACATGGTTCCAGATGTTCAAATCAGGATGCCATTCATTCATGAAAACTGCATGAATTGATAATAATCATTGGGTTTTCAGGCTATACCTGTCTTATTTGGACTTTTGCCTTTCTTTCATTTTCCGGATTCTTTCCAGCTCAAAATCGCTCAGGATGGAGGTCTTTAAGCCTGATTGAATTGCAAACCACCAATAGCGGAAAAATGGGCGATTGGTTTCACGACGCCAATAAATTACACCTTTCTGGAAATCCTCATCATCGGCATTGTTGTCATTTTTTATAAACAGCATATCCACCAACTGGCTTAAGAACTTGGACTTTTTCTTTTGTTTATTCAACAAATGAAATTCGAGGCCATCATAATCAAGATTAAGCTTTCCCCTTGCAACGGTTTTGTTTGCGTTCGCTTCAAATTCCATTTTGGTAATATTTCCTTTGTCAAAAACAATATTGGTGCTTGGCGTCAGAATGGCATTGAACTGCGAAAAAGGTATCGTTGATGCCCCTCCCTTGAAGGAAAATGCATAGTCGGGGCTGCTCAAATCCATCCAAAAGTTGTTGTAGATTCGGTGTTTTTTTTGAAAGTCACCTACAATTTCCACGGTTAAAATTGGCTGCTTGCGGATGCGGGCAGTATCATTGGTCACGTTACCGAGAACTGCACCCAACGAATTGAAGCTCAACAAACCTGCCTTGGACTTTCCAACAGCGATGTTTTCAAATTCCAACAGCCCATTTTTCACCAAAACACTGTCAACCGTGATGCCCAAGGCAGCTTTCATCAGAGCTTCGTGCGGGAGCGGCTCGTAGTGGTTTGGGGCGATGGGTATGTTCTGGTTGGCCAAAATCTGTAGCTTCATGTCATTGATTGCCACCGTTCGGGCTACGAACTTGCCTTGCAGGAGTTGGTCGAATTGCCATCCTTGGAACACAATTTCGGGAAAATCAAAGTCTAGCCGGGCCTTCTTTTTTTGCACGTGCGAAAAAAAATCACGCTTGCTGTATTTCGGCTTCACCGTCAGGTCAGTCAGCGTTATCGAATTGTCTTCCTTGTTGAGCAAAAAGCGATTTAATGCTATATCATGAAGGTTGTCGTCGCTGTGAAGCGTGAGGTCCCGGATGTCCAGGTTGAGCTTCTTCACGGCTGGGGAAGCGCCTTTTTTGTCAATTTTGAAGGAAAGCCCGTCCACTTTAATGTCAAACGTGTCTGCCGTCAAGGACGCTAACGTGTCGCTTGGGTGCTTTACGATTTTGAACTGCCCCCTTTCCAAGTTCAGTTGGGTGATTTGGATACTGGAAATACCTTTCGAGGTGGTTTTTTTCTCAATAGACAGCGAGTCGGGTTTGGGCATATCGGAGAGCATCACGAAAGGGCTTTCGACGTGCAACTGGTTGATTTTAAGCCTTTTGAAAAAAATTATTTGAAACCAGTCAATGCCATCCAATGCAATTTCACTGGACTTCGCCTCTAAGTGGCGGGCTTCGGCCTCAAGGTCAATGTTCAGCACAGCGTCCTTAAAAACGAGGCTGCCAGGTCGCAGCTTCAGTACTATTTCGCCACACTTAAAATTGGGAGAAGCGGTTATTTTTTCTTCCACCTTATGCCTGATGATTCGCTCCAGCCATGCCTCCCCGAATAACACTGCCAAGACAACTGCGCAAAGCACAACAGCGCCAGCAATCATCCATTTTTTTGACGGTTTAACCATTGTATTTAACTGTGTAGATTTAAGGCGCAGAAGGCATAAATGCCCAAGTTTGATAGTGGAAAACTGGAACAAGCAGCTTTCAAGCTACTAGCAGAAGGCCAAAACCGTTGTAAGGTTCAAAATGACTTGAAAATAGGATGGCGTCAAATGCTTTCTGCCGTGGCTGTAGCGTATTTTAAGTGGCAGAATGCAGCACTAATTCGCAAAAATCCGCGCAGTATCCCAAGAACATTCCTACCTCTCAAAACGTTTAAAAAAGGCGAAACGACGAACTATTGAAACTTCACATTAAATATATGGTCTCCATTCGCTGCAAGCTGGCAGTGAAGGCAGCACTGGACAAAATTGGACTACACTACGGAGCGGTGGAATTGGGAGAAGTGGAAGTCAAGGAAGAAATCACGCACGAGCAGGAGGAACAATTAAGGGTGGCCTTGTTGGCGTTTGGGTTAGAGCTGATGCAGGATAAGAAAGCCGCCCTAATTGAAAAAATAAAAGCCATCGTCATTGAGATGGTACACTATTCGGACGAATGGCCCAATGTAAATTTTTCGGATTACCTCAGCGAAAAGCTCCACCATGACTACAACCACTTAGCCCACCAATTTTCAGAGGTTACAGGCACTACTATTGAACATTTTGTTATCGCCCACAAAATTGAAAAAGTAAAAGAACTGCTCCTGTACGACGAACTTACCCTTACCGAAATATCCTACAGGCTGAACTACAGCAGCGTAGCCCATTTGTCAACTCAATTCAAGAAAGTCACCGGGCTGACACCTTCTTACTTCAAGCAACTCAAGCAATTTAGAAAGCGGATAGAACTGGAGGATGTCAAGGCAATCGCATAAAAATTTGATGACCTCGTAGAGGTCGTATATTGGTAGAAAAAAATTGAAAAAAAGCCATTTCCGACCTCGGAGAGGTCGAATGTTGGTGGCACTTCGGAACATTCGACCTCTCCGAGGTCGGGAAAAAACCAAAAACAACGTATTCTACCAGCATTCGACCTCTCCGAGGTCATGGAACATTTTTTATGCGATTGCCTTGGAGGATGTAGGAAAGATGTAAAACTTCTTTGGAATTTTGTAATGGTTAAATATTTGTAGTTCTTGACCTTTGCAGGGTGAAAATTTTTTCACAAAAAAAATATCAATCATAATGAAAAAATTAACGCTGTGTATGATGACGGCAATTGCGCTGTTTGCATTTGTTCCAACGCCAATGCAAGCTGGAACAGCCCCGGGTTCAGTACCCCCGGATTCAACTAGAACCATAGAATCGGCAGAGGCCAAAGCCTTAACCCTTAGGTTGGAAGAAATCAACGCTATGGATAAATCCAAGCTCACAACGCCAGAAAAGCGTCAATTGCGCAAGGAAGTCCGCTCGATAAAAAAACGTGCCGCCGAACTTGGCGGAGGTGTTTACATCTCTGTGGGTGCGCTGTTGATTGTCATCATTCTTCTTATTCTTTTGCTTTGAGTTTAAAAATCAAATTAGGAGGAAACTTCCGAGTTGCCTCCTAATTTTCAACCATAAATAAAATCAAACACCATGGGAAATTTGCTGTATATCATCGCAGTCATACTTGTTATAGTATGGGCCGTTGGGTTCATCGGTTACAGTGCCGGAGGCATCATTCACATCTTGCTGGTAATTGCAGTTGTGGTGGTATTGCTTAGGGTTATCCAAGGCAAGAAGCCCATCTAATAGGCTTTGCGTCATTCACCTATATATGTGAATGATACAATGATGAGTTGGAATATTGTAATGCTTTTCGGAAAGGCTAATTGCATCTTTGCGTCATGAACTTAACCTAAGTTCTGTGAATGAATGTACGAATGTGTTTTGGAGAAGATTTATTTTCTCCTTTACATATTCCATCATCCACTCATTCTTCAAGGAATCTTCGATAAAAATGAAAATCATGAAAGATGTAAAAAACGTGTTATTGGGGTTTTTGGGAGGCGTGGCCGTAGGTGTCACATTGGGAATCTTGTATGCACCCGATAAAGGCGCATACACCAGAATGAAAATCTCCAAAAAAGGAAAAAAATACAAGGACGATATGAATGGTAAATTCAATGACGCCATTGAAAACCTTACCAAGAAGTTTGACTCCCTGAAACATGAGGTCACCCGCATGGCGGAAAATGGCAAAGAGAAGCTTGAAAAAGCTGTGGCTTAAATTATCGCTTCAACATATACTATACTTCGCACAAATAGGTTTTGTGCAAATAGGGGTTTGGGGGCGAAGCCCCCAAAAGCCCCCTCCCCTGACGAGCCGCCGCCTGCCTGCGGTAGGCAGGAAGCCGGCGAGGAAGGGTAAATGCGCTACGTTTTAACTCATTTGCACAAAACCTATTGGCCTGAAGCATACACAGGCGCTAGAATATTTCTTATCATGAAAAAAACAGATTCAGATATTGGCGTTAGGAATACCATCCCAGCATTGGAATCGAAACAGGCCAATGAAGGGAAGTTACTTAAGGAACAGTCACACCAAGCTTGTGAAAGCGACATGCCCCTAAGCTTGGCAAAGAATACTTTTAAGGAAATAGTTGCTTCCCCTGAACTAAAAGCCGATATTTTGAACGCAGCAGTTGTTTTAACCGCTGGGTATTTCTCCAGAAAACTAAACGGAAGTGCATCCATAAGCCCCATTAAAAAATTGCTTGGAAATGTCCTGATATTTGGCATAACGTATATGGTAACCAAAAAGACAGGAGCCATCAAGTCAGTGGGCAAGCGATTCACGGATATCGTTCACAGCAAGATTGGCGCAGCGACAAACGTCGAAGCTCCCAATGCTTTCCAAACCATTGTCCGAAGCTGAAATGAGTACGCCAGATAAAATACCTACCTATCTAAAAGCGTCGCTGCTGTTGATAGGGTTTTATTATTTTGTGAACATGCTGTCCATAGGGCAGGAGATTATCCTTCCTGTCATGTATGCCGCCGTCATCGCCATTCTGGTTAGCCCGATAGTTGATTTTTTAGTGAAGAAAAAACTAAACCGGGTAATTTCCATTGCAGGTGTTTTATTGGTTTCTTTTATAATCATAGGTGCGTTTATCGCCTTGTTGTCATCGCAGGCGAGCAGGTTTGTTGATGCATTGCCACGGCTGGTAGATAAATTTAAGGAACTGCTTGACCAATGCGTTGCTTTATTATCTGGTTTCTCCAATCTCAGCGTACCAAGTATTGACAAATGGATAGTCGATGCAAAAACGAAACTAATGGACAACAGCAATTCTGCCATTAGTTCCACTATTTCTACCATGGGTGGCGCGTTGGCTACAGCCTTCCTTACCCCTGTTTACGTCTTCATGCTATTGTTTTATAAACCTCATTTGGTTGAGTTCACCCATAGGGTTTTTGGCTATTACAATGACATTAAGGTTACCGAAATATTGACAGAAACCAAGCTGATTATTAAGAGCTACCTTGTTGGGCTTTTTATTGAGTTTATCATTTTAGCAATCCTTAATTCTACTGGGCTTCTGATACTTGGAATCGAATACGCCATTATTCTGGGTGTTCTCGGGGCGCTGCTCAATGTCATCCCCTATCTTGGCGGGGCCATCACCGTGGTATTGTTCATGTTCATTGCGTTGGTCACCAAGTCTCCAATTTATGTACTCTATGTGTTTTTGCTATATGCCACCATCCAGTTCATTGACAACAATTATATTGTGCCTAAAGTAGTGGGGTCAAAAGTACAGCTCAATGCCCTCGTATCCCTATTTGCCGTAATTGTAGGAGCTGCCTTGTGGGGTATCCCCGGCATGTTCCTTTCCATTCCAATTGCTGCGGTATTGAAGGTTGTGCTTGACCGAACTGACTCATTAAAACCCTGGGGCTTTTTACTCGGCGAAACCATGCCTCCTATCATAAAACTGAAATTGAACATTAAGGACATCACTGAAAAATTGCCATTCACCAAGCCTAAACCCAAAGCCTAAATTTCCAAGGTCGGCTCGCTGGATGTGAACAGTTATCTCTGACAATTCAAAACCACTATTAACAATGAGTATTTACAGGCATATAGAAACAATTTTTGAGAAAATCACGAATCTTGCTGTTGTCATACTTGGCAATTCCATCACTTTTATCCTCGCTTTCAGCTTGGTCATTTACTGGCTTGCTTCGGGTGATTTCTTGACACAGGGCAAACATGAAAGCATCAGGGACCTTGTTCACGCAATTACCTTTTTGAGTGTTTTCATCATTCAAAAATCGGTCAATCGGCATACCGCTTTGCTTCATTTTAAAGTCAATGAGTTACTGATGTCTCATGAGCCAGCAAACAATGCCGTCATACATGCGGAAACAAAGACGGAGCATGAGATACTCGGACTTGCAAAAGTACATGCTGAACTGACTGTTCATGAGATAGAAGAAGGGGAGGCAAAGCCTATTAGCTGATTTCAAACCATTTCCTGCCAAAAAACGGTGGGCACATTTTTTAATAATAAAAACAACTAAAAATGAACAACTTATTCAGAGGACTAATTTCGGGCTATGGCGCAAGTAAATTGGGCGGTGGCTGCTTGGGTACAATCGTTGTGTTTGTCATTATCTGGGTTTTGCTCGGGCAGTGCAATTAGTTTTAATTGGACTCGTAAGCTGCTGTCCATGGTATGTGGATGCTCATTTGGAGATAAGTGATATGAGCTTCCTTTTTTCATCCCAAAAACTCGTTAGGCGTTAAAGGCATCATCAATCAAGACTTAGCTGACAATGAATATTCCGCTGCTGTCCGGCCTTTCCTTCAAGAACCTGTGGCGCAGAATCGTCGCTCTCGGGAGGGTGCTGCACTTGGCCGCCAAGGAATTCAATGGCGACAACGGACTAAAACTGAGCGCCTCTCTTTCATACTATACGCTTTTCTCATTAGCCCCCATGCTGCTTATCGTGATTGCGATAGGCAGCATTTTATTGGGTAAGGAGGCAGCAGAGGGCTACCTCTACCTACAGTTCGAAGGGCTGATAGGCGAATTGGGGGCCATGCAATTGCAGGAAATGGTTCGCAACGTCCAAATTTCGGGCGACACACCCTGGGTAACAGGGGTTGGAATAGCCACCTTTTTTATCGGGGCAACCGGGGTTTTTATTGAAATCCAAGATTCCATCAATATTATTTGGTCCATCAAGGCCAAGCCAAAAAGGGGCTGGCTCCGGTTCATATTTACCCGTCTTATTTCATTTTCAATGGTGGTCGGAATCGGTTTTTTGCTGATGGTTTCGCTTGTTTTGAGTGCGATATTGAGCATGTTGGACAGCTGGATTACTGATAATATCGGGTCAATCGCCTGGCTGGCATTTATTGTCAGCAATACGATAACGGTGGCCACGGTAATGCTACTTTTTGCGGTCATTTTCAAAGTGTTGCCCGACGCTAAATTGAAATGGCGGGACGTATTTATTGGGTCGCTTTTCACTGCCGTGCTGTTCTTAGTAGGCAAATACCTTATCAACCTTTACCTCGGTCGTTCGAGTACCGTTTCGGTATATGGTGCGGCAGGAGCAGCGGTGCTTATCATCCTTTGGGTCTATTATTCGGCTATTATCCTTTATTTTGGGGCAGAGTTTACGAAGGTTTATGCCAATAAATATGGGGGAAAAATTAGCCCCAACCAGTATGCCGTCTTCGTGGAAAGAAGGGAAATCGTGGCACCGAATCTGGTATTGACCACGGAAGAAAAAAAAGTATAACTCGCTATGAACCTACACACGCCTTACCCATATTGGCTCTTGAAAAATGGTTTTCTATGTGAATATCCAGCCCTGCGCCACCCGCTGCAAGTGGAATATCTGGTCATGGGGAGTGGCATAACGGGTGCGCTGACGGCTTGGTATTTGGCGCAGGCTGGCATCTCTGTGGCCCTCGTGGATCGTAGGCATATCGGCATGGGAAGTACTTGCGCCAGCACCGCATTGCTGCAATACGAAATTGACGTGCCGATGTACCAGCTTGCCAAAACCGTTGGCGAAAAGAACGCTGCCCGCAGCTATCAGCTCTGCATTGAGGCGATAGACAAACTGGAACAAATTTGCGAAAAAATGTCCCTCCCGACTGGCTTTGAGCGCAAGCCATCCATCTATTGTGCAAGCCGAAAAGCCGATTTGGAAGGGCTCGACCTCGAATTTGCGATGCGAAAAAAGCATGGCATCTGGGTGGAGCGTTGGGACAAAGCCGATGTGGCCCGTGCGTTTCCCCATTTTCAATCGCCGGGCGCCCTGTTTTCTCCGCACGACGGCGCTCAGGTGGACGCCTACTCGCTAACTCATGCACTTTTGCAGGATGCGTTGAAACTCGGTGCGCAGGTCTTCGACAAAACCGAAATCACAGATATTCAGCATGAAAAAACGCAGGTGGTGCTGCGCACCAATCATGGGCAATCCATTCGGGCAAAACAGTTGGTGATAGCAAGCGGGTATGAGTCACAAAACTACTTAAAGCAACCCGTCACTCGCCTGCACTCCACCTACGTGTTGGTCAGCGAACCCATTGACGGCGGCGAAATTTGGTACCGGGATGCGCTGATTTGGGAGACTGCCCGCCCGTATCTGTATCTGCGCACTACACCCGATCATCGAGTATTGGTGGGCGGCAGGGACGAGCCTTTTTACAGCCCCGAAAAACGAGATAAACTGCTAGCCAAAAAGACGCAATTGCTGGCAAAAGATGTCGAGAAAAGGTTTCCGATGCTGGCCCCGCTTCCCGTGGACTTCAATTGGGCTGGCACTTTCGCCGAAACTGCCGATGGGCTGCCCTTTATCGGTTCGGTACGGGAGCGGCCACGCACTTTGTTTGCTTTGGGTTTTGGTGGAAACGGCATCGTGTTCAGTCAAATCGCTGGTGAAATCATCCGAGACTTGGCACTTGGCAAAAAGAACCCCGACACCCATATTTTTTCATTTAATCGGACGAAGGCAATATCAACCTGATACAATACAGATAAGTATGGGATTTGCTGAGGCAGGCAGTGTTCGTTTTTGCCTCCGGCAGCAAATCGTAAAAAAAGAAACAAGGGAAATAGATTCAAAACGGGTGCAGAAGCGCACTGAATCGAAAGTGATTTTTCGTCAAATAAAAAATCCCTTCCAAGTTTCATTTCTGGAAGGGATTAGCAAAATGATATCAACGTGAGTCTATTGCTTTTTGATAAATTGAAGATGATACCCGAGGTTGGAATGGATGTAATAGAAACCTGCGGGGAGGCTGGACACGTCCATTGAGTAGATTTCAGTGCCTGCTGAAACTTGCTCAACTCGTATCAGAATGCCCAAGCCATTAACGATTCTCAGTTCTGTGTCGAAATCGTTGAAAGAAAATTCAACCGTCAAAATTCCATTGGTGGGATTCGGATAAACCTGCATGACTGAATTTGGCTTCTCTGGATGCTCAAGGAAAACAATTTTTGAAAGGCTGCTTTTACCATCCACGTCCACCTGCCGCAGGCGATAGTAGTGGGGGCCTACTTCCGGCTGCCTATGTACAAACTGGTATTCTCTCGCCTCAAGCGTAGTGCCATGACCAGCTATCTTGCCGATGACTTCGAAGTTCGTCCCGTCTCTGCTGTGCTCAACTTCAAAATAGTCGTTGTCAATTTCTGAAGCGGTGCGCCAGCTCAGCAGGACATCTCTCTTCGAAGCCTGGGCATTGAAATCTATCAGCTCCACAGGCAAGAGTCCGAGATATTCCAACGTCACATTGTTGGAGTTGTAAGTGATAGACCAGTTTCCACCGACTGGATAGCTTATAGTAGAAAAAGTACCAGTGACTGTGCCCGTCGCCGCAACAATCTGGAAACTTGTGTTTGGAAGTGGGTCGTACCCACCAAATAGGGCGACGTTCAAAGTGCCCGCCGCCACAAAATTTCCGGTGATGTTCAGCCGGTCGTGTCCAGTACCTGGTCCCGCAGCGGAGGATAATTCGATGTCCAATATATGGTTGGTAAGCGTGGAAACGGCGATAGTAAGTTCTCCAGGCGAATTGCCGGGGGCGATGGTGCCGGTGTTGGTAAAGGTGCCGTTATAAGATATTGAACCAGTGCCTTTTATGGTACCGCTGAAATTAAAAGTAATATTTCCTCCAAGAAAATAATTACCGGCAACCGTCCTTTGAAACGTTCCCATCATGTTGATTATCCCGCCAGAGCCGAAAATTCCATTCCCGTCCGTAGAATTCGCCAAAAAGGTCTGCCCACTTGGAATATTCAATATTCCGTTTTCCTCTATCTCAAGGACGTTCCCAGTGTGATTGACGCCGCCATTGGCTGTCAATATTTTTTTGTACAAATAATGGGGGTTGTTTTGAATAGTTATCAACCCGCCTACTGTCACTGTACCGGTCGTTGAAGCGTTTACCCCAAGGTAGCCGCCGTTCCATATCATTGCACCCGTCACTGTCAGGTTGCCGATATTAGATATAGTCCCATTAGAAGTCAAATCTCCATTTACCGTCAAATTGTAATTGCCGGAGATGGTTCCCGCCAGTAACGTGAAACTATTTGTGCTGATGTTGCTCAACAAACTCAGAATCCCGCTGGTCTGACTGAAGGTGCCCGTCCCACTGAAGGTGGTCCCGTTCAGGTTGTGGGTGCGATCACTGAAAATCAAGGTCGCTCCATTTGCCACCTGAAATGTTCCGGTGTGCGTACCTCCACCCCTAATATTAAGGGAGCCCGCATCCACCTGTACTGTGCCTGAATTGTGAAAGGGTGAATCATCATCTGTTGTATAACTACCGGCAACCGTCCTTTGAAATGTTCCCATCATGTTGATTACCCCGCCAGAACCGAAAATTCCATTCCCGTCCGTAGAATTCGCCAAAAAGGTCTGCCCACTTGGAATATCCAACGTCCCGTTTTGCCCTATCTCAAGGACATTCCCGATATGATTGACACCACCATTGGCTGTCAATGTTTTTTTGTACAAATAATGGGGGTTGTTTTGAATCGTTATCAACCCACCTACTGTCACCGTACCAGTCGTTGAAGCGTTTATCCCAAGGTAGCCGCCGTTCCATATCATTGCACCGGTCACTGTCAGGTTGCCGATGTTGGATATAGTTCCATTAGATGTCAAATCCCCATTCACCGTCAAATTGTAATTGCCGGATATGGTTCCCGCCAGTATCGTAAAACTGTTTGTGTTGATATCGCTCAACAAACTTAGAATCCCGCTGGTCTGTAGCATGAAGGTGCCCGTTCCACTGAAGGTGGTCCCGTTCAGGTTGTGGGTGCGATCACTGAAAATTAAGGTCGCTCCATTTGCCACATGAAATGTTCCGGTGTGCGTACCTCCGCCCCTAATCTCAAGGGAGCCCGCATCCACCTGTACTGTCCCTGAATTGTGAAAGGGTATATCATCATCCGTTGAATAATAACCGACAACCGTCCTTTGAAATGTCCCCATCATGTTGATTACCCCAACACCTCCGGAGATTAAACCATTATTGCCAGGAACATTCGCCAAAAAGGTCTGACCGGCTGGAATATTCAACGTTCCGTTTTGCCCTATCTCAAGGACGTTCCCGATGTGATTGACGCCGCCATTGGCTGTCAATGTCTTTTTGTACAAATAATGAGGGTTGTTTTGAATCGTTATCAACCCGCCTACTGTCACTGTACCTGTCGATGAAGCGTTTACCCCCAAGTAGCCGCCGTCCCATATTAGTGCACCGAATACTGTCAAATCATAATTTCCTGTGATTGTGCCATTCAAGGTCATGTTGTCTACAAAAGTATGACCAGTGAGGGTCACAGTACCACTATTAATTGCAACATTATCACCTGCTACCGGAATACCATTGGGTATCCACCTGTCTGCGTCAGTCCAGTTGCCGGTAGAGCCATCCCATGTGTATGGAGTGGCTGACACCTGCCAAGAAAAAAGCAACGAGAAGGCCAAGCATATTGCTGTAAAAAGTTGCCGTGAAGAATTAAGAACATTTGAGAAAGCTATAGCAAGGGTATGCATAGTTCAGAACTTTAAGATTAGGAAAAATCTGATTTTAAAATGAGATTTCAATGCGGCTATGTTTAGGAGAGTTTGGTCATTTTGAGGCTAAATAGCTGGCTATTCATTTCATTTGGATTGTTAATGGTCGAGGCAAATCTAATTCATGGCATCCCACACAGAAGCCCCCAATGTGTAAATGACATATCTGGCTGCGTATTTGGCAGGTTTCAATTAGCAAATGACATTGATGGCAAAAGTGCTTCGGCAATCTGCTGCTCACAATACCATCTGGATGCTATTTTTCATGTTGACTCGAGAAATTTTGTCCAGGTTGCCCTTAATAACCCGTCAGTCCCAGTCACCACCGCCACATTCATAAGAGCCACCAAAAGAAAGCCGCCATCAGAGGTGGCAAGGACGAAATCAGCAGCTTCCTCATTGTTGCCATAGGGACTGCAAGACGAGGAGACCGGGTAGGTTTGACTACCTAGAAAAGTAGGCCTTGATTGGGCAGTGGCCAAACCTGCAAAAAGCAGAATCATCAAAGCTAATGTTGCATTTTTCATAAAAATTGGGTTTCTATTGTTAACAATTGTTTCAAGTAAGGCAAAAAAACACCTTGGCTGCCTTTGCAGGCCAACAAGTTCTTTGCAAGAATCCTACTTTTTAAGTTGAGCGTATGCAGGTCTTCATCTGCCTCGGCGGATACTTTCCCCATGAATTATTTTTTGTGGACGAGCTAGTGATAGCTTATCTACCGATTTTCATTTGGAATCCTTATTTGCAAAGGTGCTGATACCTATGCAAAGGTGAAAAAGCATATTATTCCCTGCAATACTCAAATTTGAGTAATTATTTTCATAGCAGTCCCTTCTTCAGACAAACTACGGCAAGTTCCAAAGTATTCTTAGTCCCCGTTTTTTTCAAGAGATTGCGGCGGTGCGTATCTACTGTGTGGGATGAGATGTGCAGGATGTCCGCTATTTGTTTGCTGCCTTGCCCTTCTGCAAGCCATCTTACGATTTCCCGTTCACGCACAGAGAGGCTTAAGTCCTTCTCTGGCTGTAGGATGTTGTTGGGGTCTGTGCTCAACGAATAGTAGGAGGGTTCGCCATTGATACCGATGAAGGAAATTCTGTTGTCAGGCATGAGGTTCATGAAGGTAACGTCGGTGAACACGGATAGGACATGGTGTATGCGCCCTTCGGTAACGGTGAGCGCAATATTCTGAGTAAGGAAATTTTTGTACTTTCCATCGGGGTTCAAGAGCCTAAAGGTATAAGTTGACTTGTATAAAGGAATTTTTTGGGTAGGGATACGGGTATAATAAAACAAACCGGCAGCTTCTTCTTTTAGCTTCATTTGAAATGCATCATCGGGGTGCATGATTCCAAAAACAGTTTCAAAGTTGAAATCTTCCGGCTTCATTCCAATAAGCTTTTCTATCGTTGGGTGAACATATTCAATACTCAAGTCAAAGAAGTTGATAAGGATGTAAAAAAACTCCCCGGGATTAAAGATGTTGGCAACCAATTGATTGATGTTCAAATCCGGAAATTTCTTGTCCTGATTCACGGAGTTTGCCTTTTTCCAAAAGGAAACCACAGCTTTCATACTTTCGCTTACATCTTGCATAAAGTCAAGTTTGAAAACACTTTTAAATGATTTTGTTGCATAGCTCGGCCAACATGAGCCGTGGGTAAAAAAATAGCGCCGAAGTGGTAAATTTGAGTTGCAAAACAAAAAACAACCACCCACGGCACTATGACAAAGGTAAAGAAAGACACCCATAAATCAGAGAAACCGAAAGAAAAGTACCGGGTCACCAACTGGAAAGCCTACAACAAGGCCCTGGTCGAGCGTGGCTCGTTGACATTGTGGATAGACGATGAGGTCGTTGAAGATTGGTACCACACCAGGGAGCAAAAGCCCGGAGGGGAAATCATCTACTCCGACCGCTGCATGGGGTGCCTGCTGAGCCTCAAGAGCCTGTTCAGGCTCGGTTTCCGGCAGACGGAGGGCTTTGCCCGGTCGCTGATGCTCATGCTGGAAATGGGCGATAAACTGGCGGTGCCAAGCTTCAGCCAACTGTGCCGCCGCCAGCAGGCGCTCAATGTTTCCATTCGCCCGAAAGAGCGGTGGCGCCTGGAAAAAGGAGGCGAGCATCTCCACATAGTGGTGGACAGCACCGGGCTGAAGGTCTACGGAGAGGGCGAGTGGAAGGTCAGGCAGCACGGCGTGGGCAAGCGCAGGACCTGGCGCAAGCTCCACCTGGCGGTGAACGAGGGCAACAACGACCTGCTGGCGGTGGAACTGACCACCAACGCTGTGGACGACGCAGAGATGGTGCCCGAACTGCTCGAACAGGTGGAAGGTACAGTGGGCAAGTTTGGCGGCGATGGCGCATACGACAGGAGGAAGGTGTACGATGAACTGGAAGAGCGGAAAATAGCGCCAATCATACCGCCGAGGGAGGATGCGGCGTACTGGGAGGACGGGGAAGGCAACGACCTCGAACACCCACGGAACAAGGCGTTGGAGATAATAGACGACCTCGGAAGGCCGGAATGGAAAAGGCAGTCGGGCTACCACCGGCGAAGCAAGGCAGAGGTGGCGATGTACCGGTACAAGACCATTTTTGGCCCCAAGATGTACGCCCGAAGATTTGAGAACCAAAAGACAGAGGTGCGCATAAAGTGCGCAATCATCAATAGATTCAACCAATTGGGAATGCCGGTTTCAGTTAAAGCCGCCTGACCTAAAGCCATAAAAGGCGATTTTTGGGAAGCTCGGAATTAACTCGGAGCCATGCAACAAAGTCGTTTAGCTGACAAGTATCGTGATTTTCACAGAAGTAGTGATTGCCTTCGCGCCAATTTTCAATTTAGCAACAAATACACCCCATTCACCGCTACTACAAATGCTGGAAAAAACAGCACCCAAGCCCGCTCCCAAGGCATTGCCGCCAGCTTGCCCGCCGCCGTGATTTTCGGCAGGTTCGGCACGGCATCGTACACGAGGTTGAAGCTGGGATGGTAGCGGTCGTAGAGGATGCTCTCCGAATCCTCGTCCTCCACCAGCGCCGGATGGGGGGTGCGGCAGGTGGCATGGAACACCGCCCCCAAGTGCTCGAACCGGAACTCGAACCGGAACACCGGAAGCACGTGCGCACCAACCCGCTCCACTTGACCCGTTGGTGTTTTAGCAAACAACTTGCCCCTCGTGAAGTCGCCGATTTTCAGCAGTCGCAGCACCCGACAATTACGCCGTACGGGAAGCAGCAAAAGCAACAGACCAAACAATGGCAGCAGCAAAAGCAGGTTTACCCGCCAAGTATGTTCGCTGCGCCGAAGCCCCACGGCGTAGTTGTTCCGGGGGTCGGCGGCGTCGTAACGGATGAAGGCGAGCTGCCCGGCATCGAATTTTTTGCCCACCGAATAGCTCGTGCCCTTGTAGCGGTAACCATCGCCGGGGGCCACCGAGTGGCGGTAACGCCATATCCGCTGGTCGCCTTCCATCGTACCAGTCGAGTCTGCCTCCAAGATGACGCCCTCCTTGTCCTGCCAGCGGACGGTTTTATCCTGAAGCCAGTACGTCACTTCCGAGTTCACCGCCGTCGTCCAAAAGAAAACGGAGCCAAGGGCCAACAGCGCCCAGCCCGTCTGACTCACGAAGTCACCGAGCAACAGCACCGCCTGCGTGTACCAGTCGAGGCGGCGGGGCGGCAACTCCCTCAGGGTTCGTTGATTTTCCATCGGCAAGTTCTTTTGCAAGGGCCTATTTTTGCCCAAAGTTAGTGGTCGCCAATTTTTTTGGCCGACCTAATTTGCCGCTTCGCAATTCCTTTCAAATATTTCACAATGAAAAAGAGCTTACTGGTTTCCATTTTTTACTGCTTCACATCGGTTTTGCTGGCGCAAACGCCGGGGCAGACGCTACGGGGTACGGTCAACGATGCAGACAATGCAAGGCCGATTTTCGGTGCATCAGTGGTGTTGCTCGGAACCAACCCTTTGATTGGTACAACCACCAGTGAATCAGGGAGTTACACACTTACTTTCGTTCCTGTTGGCCGTTACCAACTCCAGGTCTCCCACCTCGGCTACCAAGCCCTCACCGTCGCCGAAGTGCTGGTAGAATCCGGTCGGGAAACCGTACTCAATGTGCAACTCCAAGAGCGGGCGGACTCCCTCCAAACCATCGTCGTGAAAGCCTCGGGCTATCGCCCGGTCAGCCCAGTCAACAGCCACACCCTCACCGTCGAGGAGCAGTTCCGCTTCCCGGCCACGTTTTTCGACCCGGCCCGGCTGGCGATGGCGCACCCCGGCGTGGCAGGCAACAACGACGGCACCAACGTCATCTCCGTGCGGGGCAATTCGCCCAACGCCCTCCAGTGGCGGCTCGAAGGCGTGGAAATCGTGAACCCCAACCACACGGCCAACGCTGGCACCTTCGGCGACCGGCCCACGGGTGCGGGTGGCGGGGTGAACATACTCAGTGCCCAATTGCTCGGCACGTCCACCCTGTTCACGGGGGCGTTCCCGGCGCAGTACGGCAACTCGCTCGGCGGCATCATGGACATGCACCTTCGCAAGGGCAACGACCAGCGCCACGAACTCATCGCACAGGCTGGCTTCCTTGGCATAGAAGCAGCCGTGGAAGGACCTATTTCAGTCGGCAGTCGCCCCCGGTCACCAGTCACCAATCACCAATCACCTTCTTTCCTCCTCAACTACCGCTACTCCTTCACTGGCCTGCTGACTTCGATGGGCGTGGATTTTGGTGATGAGGAGACGGCTTTCCAGGACGTGGCCTTTCATGTTTCGTTACCTTCAGGGTTTACTTTTTTTGGGTTGGGGGGCAAAAGCAGCACGCTGTACCGCTCGCCCACCGACTCGGCGAATATTGACAAGGAGCGTTTCAACATTGATTTCAACTCGAAAATGGGGGCTACTGGACTTACCTACGTGCGGCCAGTGGGCAAACACAGTGTTTGGCAAAATGCTTTTGTAGTCTCCGCACTCGAACATGACCGCAACAGTTCCTTCGCTTTTGATTTTTTATCCAATAATGAGCGGGAATACGACCTCGTGCGACTGCAAAAAACTGCACTGTCCTCCCGAATTTCATATAAAATCAATGCCTCCAACCATTTGGAAGCGGGTATCCAAGTTACTTTTAGCGAAGATGTTTACTCCTCTTTACTGAAAAAAAATTCTAAGACATATTTTTTAAACATTGCAAGTGGCGATATTTTAAGGGTTCAGCCATTTGCGGAGTGGCATTCAAACTTTGGCAATGGCTTCGATTTGACTTTGGGTGCACAACTCAGCAGCCTGACTCAAGACAGGACTGAAATCTTCTTTGAACCTCGTATGAATTTGGGCAAAATGTTTGGCAGTGGCAAGCTTGTGTTGGCCTATGGCGCACACAGCCAGCAACTTGCCGGACAGTTGTCGCAAGCTTCGTTCTGGTCAACAACGCCCAAGTCTTCAAGAGCACACCACCTTGTTTTAGGATACAAGCACAAAGTGCGCAACGCATTGATTTTTAATGCTGAAACTTACTTTCAATACCTGTATGACGTGGCTATACAATCGGGTGAAGGCAGTACATTTTCCGCAATCAACATGACCGACTTTTCTGTAAAATACCTTGAACTTGATAGCAATTTATTCCCCAAATACGAACTGGAAAACTCCGGACAAGGTCGCAACTACGGCCTCGACCTCTCCCTTCAAAAATACCTCACCGACCGCTACTTCTTCCTGCTGGCTGGCTCGCTCTACCGCTCCGAATACACCGCCGCAGATGGCAAATGGCATGCCACCCGTTTTGACGGTGGCCACACCCTGAACCTCACCGCTGGCCGGGAAGTTGCGAAGCAAAAAAACGGCAAAACCATCATCAACGGCATCAGCGGCCGGGTGGCTTGGCTCGGTGGTTTTCGGGATACACCGATTGACTTGGTGGCCTCGAAGGAAGTTGGCTACACGGTGTTCCAGCAACAATTTGCTTTCACCGAAAAACTTGACGACTACTTCCGCATTGACCTGCGGCTCTACAAAAAATGGAACAAAACGGGCAAGAACTCGATGCTGTCGCTTGATATTCAGAACATTACGAGCCGGAAAAATGCACAGTACCACTACTACGACTCCGTGCAGGACAAGGTGCTGCTGAAACGGCAGCTCGGCTTGATTCCGATTTTGACGTGGCGGGGAGAGTTTTAGTGATTGACGATTTACGACTGACGACTGACGATTGGGGTCGCAGCAAAAAATAAAAAAGGGGACTGTGCTAAGTACACTGTCCCCTTTTCAATTTACCCGATGTACCCAATCGTAAATCGTCAATCGTCAGTCGTAAATCGTAAATCACCTAACTGGTTCCACCGTGTACCCCGCTTTGCGGAGCAAAGAAACCACGCCTTGGTCTCCGCCAAGATGGCCAGCGCCGACGGCGAAAAACGAGGGTTGCGCCAGCATCATTTCGCCCATGATGGGAATCCAGTTGCGGTTGCGGGTGTTGAGCAGCAGGTCTTCGTACTCGCCGATGCCCTCGTCCTCGCCCATCATGGCACCCATGCCCACGATGTCCTGGTTTTTGTAAAGCTCCACCATTTGGTCGAACTGGCCGTCCTCGGTGCTGCCGGACGACTTGATGGTCTCAACGAGCATCTTCGCCTGCGCCTCGTAGGGTATGCTGTCGAACATGCTCATTTGGTACTCGGCGGTTTCGAGGCCGGCCATTTTTTTCTTTTGTTGCTCCGCAATTTCCATGATTTTCATCTCGTAGGACACCATGTCGCCGTCTCCACCGAGGCCACCGCCACCCATGTCAGCATCGGCCAGCACGGTGAGGAACATTGGCTTCATGCGCTCGAACAGGAAAAGCGGCAGGCCCTGCTTGTCGAAATGCGCCTTCACAAGGGCATAGTCTTCCTTGCTGAGGAGGTTGGAGAGGGATTTGCCATCGGCCATGAAGGATTTCATCATCAGGCCCATCTGGGCGGGGAGGTTCATCATGTCCTCCATGTTGATTTCAAAGGTGACGAGCTTGGCCCGGTCAATGGCCGAGCGGGTGCTGTCCGTGAGGAAAAAATCGGCCTTGCCAATCATGTGGATGGTGCCGTAGAGGTACGAGGTTGTTGCCAAATCCTTGCCACTGATGCGCCAGAGCAGGGCGTTTTCTTCGGCAGTGGGTGCGGTGCTTTTGGTAGCTGGGGCTTCGGCATGTTGCGCCAGCAATCGGCCAAATCCAATTAGGAAAGCAAAGAACAGACTGGTGAAATACTTCATTTTCAAAGTTTGAATTTTATGAAACAAAGGTAGCATTTTTAGATGGTGGACTTTTGACGTTAGACTTTTGACAGCCTACCGATGCCCAATTTTCGACGCATTGTTTTTCAAATGACACAGCGACGTGCACTTGGCGGCCATTGAACACACGGAGTCTAACATTTATTTTCGGCAAACGGTTGTTTTAAAGATGGACAAGCAGTTTTTCAAAAATGACGAACTTGCGGTCAAAATGGTTATTCGATGAAATATTTCGCACTCAGCCTACTCCTCCTGCTCGTCAATTGCGGCAGCAAACGCCCTACCCCTGTGGTTCCTGACTCGCTAGCGCCAATCGTAAAGGACACCAGCGAAAGCCGTCCACCGTCCACCTTCCACCGTCCATCGCCGACCGAAGCCATTGACTACGACACCACGCAGTGGACGGAAATCACCCGCCTCGACCCGACCATCTTGCTCGATTTGCGCTATGCCACCGACAACAATTTTGTGAAGGAAAAAATGTACGAATGCCCTCGCTGTTTCTTCCGTCCGGCGGTGGCGAAGGCGCTCTTGAAAGCGCACAAAACCTTGCAAAAAAAAGGCTACGGCCTGAAAATGTACGACTGCTACCGCCCCCGTCCCATCCAGTGGAAGCTCTGGAACAAGGTGCCCGACCCCCGCTACGTAGCCGACCCCCGCAAAGGCTCGATGCACAACCGCGGCATGGCCGCCGACCTGACCATCGTGGACAGCAAGGGCAAGGAACTGGACATGGGCACCGACTTTGATTTTTTTGGAAAAGAAGCCTACCACGCCTACACCGCCCACCCGCAGCAGGTGCTGGACAACCGCAAGCTCCTGCTCAACACGATGGCCGCAGTGGGCATGAAGTTCACGACGACGGAGTGGTGGCATTATTCGTACAAGCCAAAGACTTTCCCCATCGCCGATTGGGTGTGGAAGTGTAAATGAACAGCTTGATGGACACCAATTTGATTCTCCAAAACATTGCAAAGCACATCCAGCTCACGCACGATGAGCAGGCGCATTTCGTGGCGATGCTGAAGCCAAAAACCGTAAAAAGAAAGGAAATGCTCTTGCAGGAAGGCGAGGTTTGCCGCCATTCCACTTTTGTTACGCAGGGCTGTTTGCGCAGCTACAACCTCGACAAAAACGGCCTTGAGCATGTGTTGGCCTTTGCACCGCCCGGTTGGTGGATTGCGGACATGTACAGTTTTATTGCACAAAAACCGGGCACGCTGTACATCGAAGCAATGGAGCCTACCGACGTGCTTTTGTTGTCAAAAGAAGACCAGGAGCGGCTTTATGTGGACATTCCGAAGTTCGAGCGCTTCTTCCGAATCATCATCGAAAACTCGCTGGTGAGCAACCAGCAGCGCCTGCTCGACAAGCTCAGTCTGCCAGCAGAGGAGCGCTACCGCAAATTTTGCAAAAAATACCCCTCGCTCGTCAACTGCCTGCCCCGTAAGCAAATCGCCTCGTACATCGGTGTGACGCCGGAGTTTTTTAGCAAAATGGTGAAGGGGATGAGCCGTGGTGATTGATTGCCCCGCTGAAACTGGCTGATATCCGTGCGCGTTCCCGCCTAAAGTTCAGCCAGAACGATATGCTTAAAATGGATAGTCATCTCATTTCCAGGGTGTAATTGCAAGCCGATGGGGCCGGATAATGGCATATTTTCAGAAATATACGTCATCACCTCAATGCCATTCAGCCAGACGGTATAAGTTTTTTCGACGGCCTTTATTTTCAAGGTGTTCCAGCCCTGTGGTTTTAAAATATCCGCTACGCCCTTTGCTTCAACGGGGTATCTTAAATTCGGGATATAGGGCGAGCCGGTCATGTCCCGTTTCAGGGAACCTGAAATTCCAATCTGGATTTGGTCATTTTCGGAGCGAAGGAAAACGCCAGAATCAACTACCCCATCGCCCATTTTGAAATCAGTTTGGAACACAAAGTCCTTGTAATGCTGCTCTGTCCAGAGAATAGAGCCTTTTTTCTCAGGGCTGCTCTTCGCAGTCAAGCATCCTTTTTTGGCTGTCCACCAGATGTTGTTTTCAGGAGCTTTCCATCCTGTCAGGTTTTTGCCTGAGAATATCTTTTTCAGGTTCGGCCCTTGTGCTTGGGCCACGCCAATGTAGCAAAGAATGAGAAATATGCTTATGATGTTTTTCATGTAATCCTATATTATGCAGCCAGTATTAACTCGACCAATTTGTTTATTACGTTTTCAAGTTCGGGCTGATTTGCCAACACTGCATCCATGTTTTTAAAATAAACCATTCGCCTGTCCTTATAATCTCCTTCCAATATGGGGGAGTTTAATTCGACAATTTTGGCATGGTGAAATATGAGGTGTACTTTGTCCACCATACGATGGTTGAATGTCAGGAAATCTTCCTGTGCATAATAACTGGGCGCATTCCATTTTATGCGTTCCGAGATGGCTGGATTTGCTGCTTTTATGATTTGCCGCAACGCCTCTATTTCTGCTTTGAGCGGGTGTTCCAGCTTATGCATGTATTTTGCCACCAGCGTTTCATCCGATTTTTTTGATTTTGCCATGACTTGGTAAATGTAATTCTTGATGAGTACAAACATCAAAAAAAGTTCGGCGAGTTTGAACCCTCGCCGAACTTCGCCTTTCAACTATACTCGACGCCAATAGGTTTTGTGCAAATTAAGTATTGAGCACCGCACCGCAGCCCCTCCTCGCCGCCTCCGGCGGCTCGTCGGGGGAGAGGGCTTTTGGGGCGGAACGCCCCAAACCCCTGTTTGCACAAAACCTAATGGCTCAAAGTATAATTGCTTTCCGCATACTTCTTGAACTTGTCCAAAATCGCCTGCCAGCCACTCCGCTGTAGCTCGACGGAGTTCATGTTTTCCGCCTCGAAATTTTCCATGACAAAAGTGCCGCCGTCCACTTCCGAGAAGTGGACATTCACTTTCCTGCCATCTTCGATGGTGTATTCAATGCGCTGATTTTCAACCACTTGGTCGTAGGTGCCATTGAAGTCGAAGCTAAAGCTGCCGTCCTTCGCCGCCATGGTGAAACTGAAGTTGCCGCCTGCCCACAGGTCGTTGGTCGCCTTGGGCGTGTGCCAGTCGTCGCTGGCGTTGTTCCAGTGGACGATGTGTTCTGCCCCCGTCCAAAGTTGCCAGACCTTGCCGATGGGTGCTTTGACAGTCGCCTGAATGGTGATGACCGTCTTGCTTTCATCGGCGGCGGCTTGGCGCAGCTTTTCGATGTCAATTTTTCGCATCTGCATCAGCGCACCCATCGCCCGCTGCGCACGTGCAGGGTCGGGGTCAGCCAGCAGCTTGGACAGTTCAGATGGGACTACCTGCCACGATACGCCGAACTTGTCCTTGAGCCAACCACACTGGCTTTCGGCTCCACCATCGGCAGTGAGTTTTCCCCAAAAATAGTCCACCTCTGCTTGGTCTTCGCAATTGACCACAAAGGAAATGGCTTCGTTGAAGGTGTACGCCTGCTGCTGCATGGGGTCATCCATGACCATGAAAGTCTCGCCGTGGAGCGCGAATTGGGCATGTATTACCGTGCCTTCCGGCCCTTCTGCGCCAGCACCATAGCGCAAAATACCCGTGACGGAAGAGCCATCGAAGAGGGACGTGTACAGCCCAAGTGCGGCCTCAGCTTGGCCAAAATGCGCTCCCGTGAAAAGCAGCGAAGGGGTGAATTTTTGATGGCCAACGTCTTCCAATTTTCCGAAGGAGATTTGCCACGAAAGCCCATAGCGGTCTTTCACCCAGCCGTATTTTTCGCTCCAGGGGTACTTGTCCAACGGCATCAATGCCGTGCCCCCGTCTGAGAGTTTTTGCCAAACTTCATCGGTTTCTTCCATTCTTTCGCAGGTAACATAAAAGGAAACGGAAGGATTGAACTTGAACATTGGCCCGCCGTTCAGGGCGGTGAAGTGCTGGCCGTCAAGCAGGAAGCCAACCGTTAGGGCCTTTTCGCCTTGGCGGAAGACCTTGTCCACTTTTGAATTTTTGAAAACGGTCGTGTAGAACTTGGCCGCCTCCTCGGCCTCGCCATCGAACCAGAGGAATGGAGTGATTTTTTGCATGATCTTTTTTTTGTGAAAGGTGATAGATTTTGGCTTTTGGAGAAAGGTTAAGCTCAAGATATTCATTGGTCAAGTGCTTTTTCGTTCTGAAATTTCACTCAAGCCTTTTCTGCGCAATTGAACATCCACTGCACCCCGAACTTGTCGGCGCAACTGCCATAGTAGTCGCCCCAGAACATATCCTGCAACTCCATCTCCACCTTGCCGCCCGCCGAGAGGGCATCGAACAAGAGCTTCGTTTCCGCCCGTGTGTCCGGTGCAAGGTTGATGTAAATATTGTTGCCAAATTTCACGTTGAAGCCCATCGTTTCTGGGGCATCCGTGCCCATCAGCACATGTACGCCGCCGAGGATGGGCAGGGCAATGTGCATCACGAGGTTTTTGTCGGCTTCGGCCATCGGGGGGGCACCATCCTGTGCGGGTGCGCTGCTGAAACGGGAGATTTCGCCAGAAAACTCGCCGCCAAAAACGGTTTTGTAAAAATTGAACGCTTCCTCCGTATTGCGGGGAAAATTGAGGTAAGTGCTTACGCTTGCCATGATTTTAAATTTTTATTGGTGAAGAAAAATGGATTGTGATTTACGCCTCGGCGAGTTCTTTTACCCTCGCCAAAGCCTTTGGGAAAGTCTTTGAGAAATAGTCGGCAAACACGTCGTCGCTGTCCAGTTCGACGCTGAGTTCCGTGCCGCCTTCCCGTTCCGAAAGTGCGTAGTGCTCCAAAGCACCTTTCCAGACCTGTACCTCGGCACTGTCGAAATCTTCTACCCCAGCCTTCACTTCGCCCAGGTGCTCAAACGTCATGACCTCATTGGGGACGAGGCGGGCAATTCGGCTTATCATGCCATTGCCACCCGAAAGGAACAGTATTCTGCTGCCCTCCTCCCAGTCGCTTTCGGCGTAGGAGCCTTCGTGAAAAACAGCCGCCCACTGGCGGTAGGTGGTGTCGTCCCAGAGGATTTGCCATACTCGCTCTCGTGGAGCGTTGATGTGGATGGAGAAATTGAGTTTTTTCATTGTTTATTATTTAGCTGGGCTTCATGTCCAAAATTGATTGACTGCCTGTGCTATTTTTTACCTACTTTCTCAAGATGTTGTCGCACCCTGAACTTCACGATTTTAGTGATCAAATCAAGTGGCATGGGCTGGTCGAGCGGGAATTGTACCGAACCTTTTCCTTGTTGGTAAACAGAAAGTTCTTTCGCAAACTCCCCGTGCCCGGTCGGTGTGGCGTAAAAGCCGATGTGGTTTTTGAATGCCGCAAAATGAACCAGGTTACCCTTCAACTTGAAAGTTGGGATAGCGTAGGCAATGGTTTCCTCCGCATCGGGCGCAGCGGTTTTGATGGTTGCCCGAACTTGCTCCAAAACTTGCTGAACCTCCTTCGGAAATCCAGCGATGTACTCGTCAATACTGGTGGGCTTAGTTGTGTTCATACGGTTTTATTTTTAGTCCAAAATTTTGCTGGTGTCCATGTGGGCAGTGTTGTTTTTTACAAAATTCAACCGCCAGTGCGTACCAAATTTATCAGTAAAAGTGGCAAAAGTGGCTCCCAAAAAAGTTTGGTGCAGCTCCATCAGTATCGTTCCGCCCCCCGGAACGATTGGTGAAAAATTTCGTTGCAAAGATGTGGCTACTTTTAAAACAAAATGTGTTACGTTTGCGACAAATCTGAGGGGCATTTGCGACAATCCCTCTTAAATTTGCTCACATGAAGAACATAGCCATCCTCGTCCCCGAAACCGCCGTCGTCGAAGCCGTTGCCGACCCCCGCTACATGTTTTCAGCGGTCAACGAATTTCTGAAAAGCGAGGGCAAGCCACCCGTTTTTTCCATCCAACTGGTCGGCATGACGCCCGAAGTGCGGTTGGCTGGTGGGGCGTTCAGCATCCACACCGACGCTACTTTGCAGACCGCCCGCAAGCCCGACCTCATCATCATCCCGGCGGTGAGCGGCGACCTCAGCACTGCCATCGAAGTCAACCGCCCGTTTTTCCCGTGGGTGCTGGCGCAATACGAAAACGGTGCGGAAGTGGCGAGCCTCTGCGTCGGCGCCTTCCTGCTGGCAGCCACTGGGCTGCTCGACGGCAAGCCCTGCTCCACGCACTGGCTGTTTGCGGGCGAGTTTCATCGGCGCTTCCCGCAGGTGAACCTGATGGAGCAGAAAATCATCTGCGAAAACAAGGGCGTTTATTCCAGCGGCGGCGCCAATTCGTACTGGAACCTGCTGCTGCACCTCGTCGAAAAATACACCAACCGGGACATGGCCATCCTCGCCTCCAAGTTTTTCGTGCTCGACTTTGACCGTCAGAGCCAGTCACCTTTCGCCATGTTCAAGGGGCAAAAAATGCACACCGACGACGAAATCCGGCAGGCGCAGGAGTTCATCGAGCAAAATTTTAAGGAAAAAATATCGGTGGATGATTTGGCGGGAAAATGCGCCATCGGCAGGCGCAGCTTCGAGCGGCGCTTCAAGGCTGCCACCAACAACACCGCAGTAGAATATATCCAGCGGGTGAAAATAGAAGCGGCGAAGCGCAGTTTTGAGTCGAGCCGCAAGAACATCAACGAAGTGATGTTCGACGTAGGCTACACGGATACGAAGGCGTTCCGGGATGTGTTCAAAAAAATAACGGGCCTAACGCCGGTGGATTATCGAAACAAGTACAATGAGAAGGTACTTTCGCCTTCATAGGCTTCGGTGCCAATCTTCACGCTTGAACTTTAACTGTCGCATATTCAAACAAAAAAGGCCCGGGCAGCAAGCCGCCCGAACCAGTTTGTCTGAAAAATTTGAATTGAAAATTACTCCCTGTCGGTCATTTTTCCGCTCGGCTTGGCATTGCCAGAGGGCGTGTAAGGCGCACTGCCTATCTCCGCCATGAGCGTGTAGCAGAGGCTGTTGCTGTAGGCCCCGTTATAACCCACGACCTTCACGTGGTAGGTGCCGACAACGCTGGTGTTGAAAATGATTTCCTCGTCCTCCGTGCCGGGATTTTCCGAGTAGCCCACCAGCGTGTTGTTCCGGTACAGGTACACATCGTAGTCGAAGGGCAAGTTGGTCATGGTGATGCGGATGTTCTTGTTCGTACTGGTGTTGTTGAACTTGAACCAGTCCTTGTCCGTAGCCGTGCCGATTTTAGCGGTAATGGGCGAGTTGACGGGGATAGTTTTCGCCGTTGCTTTGGTATTGTTGGACTCGTAGTTGTCCGTGCAACCACCGCCACCGCCACCGCTGCTTTGGGTGGTGAAAGTAGCTGTGCTGGAGTAGCTACCTGTGTTGCTGCCACATACGGCCTGCACCTTGAATTCATAAGCTGTGCTGGCGCTTAATCCAGTCAGGCTGTAGCTCGTGCCGCTGAGGTTGTTTACGGTAGTCCAGTTTTGGCCAGTTACCGGTTTGTGTTGCAAGTTGTAGGCAGTTGCTCCGCTGACGGCGCTCCAATTCAGCGTGGCACTGTTGCTGGTGATGTTGGTGGCATTCAATCCGCTGGGCGTTTCGCAACCACCTCCTGATGGTGGCTGACAACCCAGCGAGTTGAGCAAACTGTAACGAGCGCCTCCCGAAGCAAAAAGCGCATTCATCCTCGTTTTTTGACCTTGGGAGTAGAGGTTCATGCAGGCGTCGTCGGTGTAGTCCATGTAGTTCATGAACATGTCGCCGTTGGGGCCGTTGCTGCAGCTCACCGCTGGGAATGCGGGGCAACTATAGTTTTCATCTCCTTGGTTGGGCGTATCACCAACCTGGTCGGAACCTGCGCAACTGTTGCCATCATCGCCCCAGATATGGAACAGGTTGAGCCAATGACCAACCTCATGGGTGGCGGTGCGCCCCAAGTGGAAAGGAGGTTGTGCTGTGCCCATCGTGCCATAAGCCGTGTAGGTGATGACCACCCCGTCAGTGGCAGGTGGGCCGCCAGGGAATTGGGCGTAGCCCAATATGCCGCCGCCCATATTGCAGACCCAAATATTGAGGTACTTCGAGGCGTCCCAAGCGTTCGAACCGCCTTGGTTGTAGTATTTCATGGCATCGTTGTCAGAGAAGGAAGTGACGGTCGTTTGCCGCCGAACAATGCCAGTGGTGGCGTTGCCAACGGGGTCTTGCGTGGCAAGGCAAAATTCGACTTCGGCGTCAGCCGCAATGGGCAAAAACGCAGCCGGGGTGTTCGTTTGGTCTGCATTGAGGCGGCGGAAATCGTTGGTGAGCACGGTCAACTGGGAAAGTACCTGGGCATCGCTGATGTTCTGCTGCGAGGTGTTCCAAACAACGTGAACTACCACGGGGATGGTCTTGACGGCACGGTCGCCAACGGGGTCGGAAGCGAGGTATTCCTTGGTGAACTGCTCAATGCGCTCCTGGTTCGTTCGAAACTGTGGGTCGTTCAACAACATGCGCTGGTAAACGTCGTCGGCACCGCAGTTGCGCTGTCCAAGCGCTCCGTCCGATTCGTGTTCATGTATGTTTTCAACAGCAAAGTCTTGCACCAAACCCTCGTCCTTTTTACAGTTGGTGAGGCAAAAGATGAATAGCGTTGCCAAGAAGGCAGCAGACAGGAAAGTTCTCATGATTCAACGTTTTTAAGTGAAAAAATGGATGAAAAAAAGGTAGGGTTTAGCTGTTTTCGATAGAAGAATTTTTTTTGCTCGTAAATGATTGATGCTCCAAATATGCACTCGAAAAATACCTGCCGGGGGCTTTTTTACACAACCCCGCCTTGTTTTTACACCAACCCCGGTTTTGCTTACACTTCCCATGCGGAAAGGGCGGAAAGGGCTGCGTAACTTTGCCCCAGTTTCAATTAGACCCTATGAAAAAAGATTACTTGGGAAAAATAAGCTGGTTCTTCGCACCCAGGTTTTGGTGGCTGCGGCACCTGCTGTTTTGGTTTTACCGTTACTCCGACACCGTTTTGGGCAAATTGGGCATACTTTCCGATGTGGATATCTCGCTCAGGGATTTCTTCCTGCTCCACTTCTTGCCCGACCTCGTTTTCGTTTACCTGAACCTGCTCGTGCTCATCCCCCGGCTGCTGCTCCAACGGAAAATCTGGGCTTATGTGCTCGCCTCAACGGCTGCACTCCTGCTTTACAGCGGCTATACCTTTTCTTACGACCCCTACATCTGCGAGGACTGTGGCTCGCCGTTGACCATCTTTTTCTCTTACGACCTACTCGACGGGATGCAGCTTTTCGCCGTCGTGCTGGGCTTGCGCTTGATGCTCGAATTTATGTACCACCAAGCCCGCATCGCCGATTTGCAAAGTGCCAACCTCCAAACAGAACTTGCCTACCTGAAGAACCAGGTCAGCCCGCATTTCCTGTTCAACATGCTAAACAGCATCGCCGTCCTGTCTGAAAAATACCCTGAAAAAGTCACGCCCGTCATCGTGAAACTGTCGCAGGTGCTTCGATATCAACTCTACGACAGCGAAAAAGAGCAGGTCGCCCTGGGCCATGAAATCGAAAGCCTGCGAAACTACTTGGCGCTGGAAGGAATGCGGCAAAACAAGATGGAGGTGGATTTTCAGGTACATGGCAATCCTGACGCCGTACTATTGCCGCCCTTGCTTTTTTTGCCTTTTTTGGAAAATGCCGTCAAGCACGGCGTCAACGCACGGGGCGAATCGAAGATTTCCGTCCGCTTCGACGTGCAGCCAGGCAGCCTCGATTTTTTCGTGGAAAATGCTAAACCGGTACATCCTTCCACCCATCTCGAAGGCGGCATCGGCTTGAAAAACATCCGCCGCCGATTGGAACTACTGTTCCCCGACAAGCACCGATTGGAGGTGGAGAACGGCGCTGAAAAATTTAGGGTAAAACTACGACTGACCTTAAATGACGTGAAATCGTCAGTCGTCAGTCGTCAATCGTAAATCAAATGACTTGCATCATCGTTGACGACGAACCCCTCGCACGGGAGGGCTTGGAAATGAAAGTTGCCAAAATGGGCTTCCTCGAACTCGTTGGGCAATTTTACAATGGGCTGGATGCCAACCGCTTCCTCTCCGAGCAGTCCGTTGACCTCGTTTTCCTCGACATCCAGATGCCCGACATCACCGGGCTGGAACTGCTGCGGACCCTCAAAAATCCGCCGTTGGTCATCTTCACCACTGCTTTCCCGCAGTTTGCGCTCGACAGCTACGAACTTGACGCCATTGATTATCTGCTAAAACCCATTGATTTTCAACGATTTGTAAAAGCGGTGAACAAGGCCAAGGAAATACACGACCTGCGCCGTCACAGCCAAGCGCAGGTGGAGAGCATCCACGAGGACTCCATTTATATCCGCGCCGACCGCCAGTACATCAAGGTCTTTTTTAAAGAAATCCGCTACTTGGAAGGCATGAAAAACTACGTGATGTTCCATACCCTCAACGGAAAAATCATGACCGCCATCAGCCTTCAGCAGGCCCTCGAATTCTTGCCCAAGACGCATTTTGCCAGGGTCAATAAATCTTATGTGGTCAATGTGGACTACGTGCGGCGGGTGCAGCAGGATTTCATTTTGCTCGACAACAGCTTTGAAGTGCCTTTTGGCAGCGCCTACCAGGAGGAGTTTATCCGAAATTTCGTGAAGGGGAATTTGCTGGAGCGGAAATGATACCGCAGTGGGCACTGATGCGCTCGCAGGGTCATTTCCGCTCCAGCCAACCCTGTGGTTTTCTCTTGCCGCTGAGTTGTACTATCAAAACCACCCGGTGTATTTGGGCAGTATCAATCGTATAACCGTGGAGTTGGTGGCGGTGGTGGGAGGATAAGATATTTTCTAGTTTGACATTGGTAGGAAGGGCCTGGCGGGAGCTGGGCTTTTTTTGTGTATAGTATAGCGGTTCGGGGGTTTGCGGCTACTCTGCTGTCTGTCCGAAGTGAGGTCGGTTCAAGTTTAAACCATATTTTACTCGAGGAGTGAAGCATTATCGTGTTGTTGCAATCGTATCAATATTTATCATTTTATAGATATTTATTACCCTGTCAAATGAATTTAAATATCGCATTCTATCTGGGTTCTTGTCATTATTTTTAATCTCGGTCAGTTTATCTTGCAACTCTTTTGCAGTCTGAACATTAAAAAGCACTTTTACTTTTTCAAAGTGTCTTGCAGAAACTAACCTATTAAAGAGTTCAAATTTTCCCCTCGTTTTATACACATAGGTAATTGGAAACCACTCAATATTATTCAATACTCCAACATAATGGCAAAGTAAGTCAGCTTCAACAAAAATGTCCATTGAGAAGTTTTCGGGAATTCGTTTTATCAACAAGTCAGCCATTGGGCTGAAGAAATTTTTAGAATAGGTCTGGTTGTAATAATTGGTAATAATGTCACAATAGTGATAAAACTTGTCGTAGTACTGCGGCTCGTTTTTATAATCGTATTTATCCTGCAAGAAATAGCTTGAATACATAAGTTCAGCTACAAACTTGTAGTTTTCATTTTTGATGCCAATGGTTATGAGATACAAGAACAGTTCGTGAATATAAAATCTGAAATTATCAAATTCATAAGTTGACCAACTGCTTTTATTGTCTTGTGGTGCAAGTAGAATTGGAAGTTTTTCTAAAAATTTAATTACTATGTCAATATCAAAATCAGTTTCATCCTTTGTTACCTTGTCAAAAAATGAAATGAAGTCGTTACGCAGGGGAGTGTAGGAAGTGATGTTTTCACACACTTCTTTTCCAATTGTGATTTCGTCTCGACCTGTAAAGGTGATTGAATAACTTTTTAAGTTTTGGAAAAACTCATCAAGAAAATCACGAACTATTGAATTAGCCTTTTTTGGGTTTTTGTTTATCTGATTGTCAAAACTTCTTACAATGGATGTTGTCCGATGTGTCATTGGAGTTTCATCAAACAAATAAGTCGGAGCTTTGCCAAGCTTAGGTTTGCTGTAAGCTGGTCTTTGATAAATGTTTCTTAAAAGTGCTTCGTAACTTTGTTCATATTGTTCTTGCTCTGAAAGGTCAATGTAAATTCTCCCTTCAAGATAAGTTGGAACAAATGCTTTACCCTCATCGTCTTTTTCAGATACTATTGGAATAAATTTTTCTTGAGATACGTTCGCATAAACTTGAGGGCTGATGATTTGAGTTTCTGTTCCAACACCGCCACTCCTTTCGTCTGCTTTAGCACGGTATTTCTTATCAAGAATAATGAGAACCTTGTTAATGTCTTCGGCTTTAACCATACTTTCCATAAAGTTAAACTTGTCGTGTCCCTCCTTTAAGTCCCACTTGTCAATTACAACATCAACCCCATCTGAAACTAATCTTTCAGCAAGGTTAATAACCCAATCTTCGTGAGTAGGGGTTGTCCAACTATATGAAATAAATACTCGTGGTGGTGTCATTTGTCAGTTTAAAAAATTCTTTTAAAGCCACTTAGCTTCAAGTTTGCACTGTCGTCCAAACCTTGCCGCTAACATCTGTATCCCCGTATTCCACCTTCCTTTTCCCGCATTGCCGCCCATTGAAACGGCGTCAATCCGCCGGAAAGTTCGACGATTTTTTGGAAAACAGGCCAATTAATCCTGGATTTAACCACAACAGCCCGGCAAGCTCAAATCCTGCCGGGCTGTCATTTGAAGCACACCCCCTATTTTTTCACCACCTTTCCCTGTATCACCGCTCCTCCGTTCAATATCCGGTAGAAGTAAATCCCCGAAGGATTGCCAGCAAAACTCACAGAAAGGGAGGGGCTGACAGCGCTCCAATTGCGCAGCAAAACCAACCTGCCGCTCACGTCGAACAACTCAAGCTGTACCTCGCCCACCGCATGTTGCACCTCCACGTTCAATTGCTCACCAACTGGATTCGGGAACACCCGCACGCTCATGGGAGCTTGTTCCGCTGTGGCACTTGGCTCTACTGGTATCAGCGCAATGGCCGCTTCCACGGCTGCCAGCGCATCCACACGACCGAAACCGTAGGTGTGGTTGGGCACCTCAGTGCCGAGTATGTCGCCACAGTTCTGGTCGGTGGTTTTCGGCACGGCAGTCTGCTCGATGAGGTCCTCGATGGTGTCCACCTGTCCGGCCAGGTCGGGATTGGCGGAGATGATGAGCGCCACGAGGCCCGCCACGTGCGGCCCCGCCATGCTCGTGCCGGAGAAGTTGGCGTAGCCGCCGCCCGGCACGCTCGACCGCACGTTGACGCCCGGCGCCGAAACGTTGGGTTTGAGGCGGTTGCTGCCGTCAATGGTCACAGGCCCACGGCTGCTGAAACCGGCAATCGTGTCGTTGATGGCCGTGGCACCGATGGAAAAACTGCCTTCGAACATAGGCGGGGGCGTGGACACGCTGCCGCAGCCGCTGCCGCTGTTGCCTGCCGACACAACCACCACCGTGCCTGCCAGCCGCAGGTTGTTCACGGCTTGGTTCATCACCAGAAAATTGGTGGGGTTGCAGCCCTCGCCCTCGGAGCAGTACCACGAGTTGTTGATGACGTGGGGCGCTTTGGTCGGGTCGGGGTTTTCGTTGTTCAGGTCGGTCGGTGCCACGAACCACTGGAAACATTCGAGGTAGGTGAACGGCGAGCCGTTACCCCGCTCCATGTTGCGGCAAGCACACCAGTTGGCATCTGGTGCCACGCCAGTTTCGTTGTCGCCATCCGAGCCGACCATCGTGCCCATCGTGTGCGTGCCGTGGCTGTTGTCGTCGCAGGGGACTGGCGAATCCAGGCCGCAGGGGTTGAGGGAGTCCCAACTGAGCGGGCTGATGCTATGGATGGCGTCGTGCCAATTGTAGTTGTGGTCGGTGGTATCGGTGGGGGCGAAGTAGCCCCGGTACTTGCTTTTCAGGGCGGGGTGCGTCCAGTCGTAGCCGGTGTCCTGACCGCCCACGGTGACGCCTTGGCCCCGGTAGCCCAGCGCCCACACGTCGTTGGCGTTTATCATTTCAATGCCCCATTCAATGGCAGAACGGGAATCGGTGACACCATCCAGCCGCTCCACGGGTTCCGAGTAGTGAATGGTCGTGTTGTCTATGATTTGCGCCACGTCGGGGCGTTGCGCCAGCAGGTTTATCAAGCTCAAATCGCCCTCCGTTTTGATGGCGTTGACGATGAAGATGCCATCATACGTTGCATTTTTTTGGGTCAAAAATGCCTTGATGCCGACTTGCGTAGTCGCTGCGGTTTGGCGCAGGGTATTGAAGACGTAGGTCGCCTTTTCGTCCTTGGTTTTCAGTTGTCGGGCAGCGCTGAGGTCGGCTTGTTGCGCCAGCAAAATGAGGAAAGGCACGGACTTGCCATCTGCCGTTTTTGCCAGCAGGGAGGCGTCCACTTTTTGGTGCCAGTCCTTGGTTTGGCCATTTGCGAAGCCATAAAAAGCCAATAAAATGGCTACGGTAAATAGTTTTTTCATGTAGCGGTCAGATTTTAAAAATTGTTGCGGAGCAAAATTAGGCCAATTGGGGAGGTTCGAGTGTGACTTTTGGCATTTGGTCTTGCATTGGCTCACCGCTGCGCCTTCGCCACCAACAAAATTGCCAACGACCCAAAGAAAATATTCGGCAACCAGACACCGAGCAGGGCGGGCAGTGCCTCATTGGTCGCAAAGGTGATGCTGAACTTCGCCACGAACACGAACACCGCCCCCAGCACGATGCCCAGGGCCAGGTGAAGGCCCATGCCGCCCCTGATTTTTCGGGAGGCCATCGCCACGCCGATGAGCGTGACGATTAGCAGCGTGACGGGGTCGGCGGTGCGGCGGTACAGTTCTATTTCGTAGCCCTTCGTGTTGCCAATGCCCCGGCGGCGCTCTTCGTCAATGAACTGCGAGAGGCGGGTCGAGGGAATTTTTTCACGGGTGTCGTCGTAGCGCACGAAGTCGTCGGGGGTGAGCAGGAGGGCCGTGTCAAGCTTCGACTTGCCACCCACCACGATGCCCTCTTTTGTGCCGTTGAAGGTGTGTATTTCGTAGTTGCTCAGTTGCCACTTCTGCTTGTCGCCTTTCCAGCGGGCCTCGTCCGCCTCAATGTAACTGGTGAGGCGGTTGCTGTCAATGCGCTCCAGCCGGAAGTTTCGGGCGAAGCTGTCCCGCTTGAAGTAGTCCCGCACGTAGATTTTCGTGTGCGGGTCCACGAACATGTGCACGTCACGGGTACTGCCTTTGTCGCTTTCCTTCACGATGTAGGCGTGGAAAAAATCGAGGCGGGTCTTGTTGCTCACGGGTATCACAAAGTGGTTGAGCACGAGGTGCAAACAGGCCAGCAGCCCACCCCCAATCAGGTAGGGCCGGATGAAGCGCCGGAAACTGACCCCGGCGTTCAGGATGGAGATAATCTCGGAATTGTAGGCCATGCGGCTGGTGAAGAATATCACCGAAATCATGGCGAACAGCGGCCACAACAGGCCGTTGATGAAGACAATAAAGTTGAAGTAGTATTCCGTGGAGACCTGCCATGCTCCCAGTTTTTCGTCAATAAACTCCTCCACGTTCTGGCTAAAGTCAATGATAACAGCTATCATCGAAAAGATGAGTACCACGAAGAAGAACGTGCTCAGGAATTTTTTGATGATGTAGCGGTCGAGAATCTTAAGCATTATTCGATTGCGGAATGCGGATTTACGATTGCGGATTTGGGGCAAAGCTACTACGAAATCAACGGTAGGAATTGGATGTCATTTGCATAACTTTAAGATTGGGTTGAGCAGCTCCCCCAATCCGAATTCCGCAATCCGAAATCCGCAATCATCAAAGCCGCTGCGCCATCCTCGCCACCATCCCGTTTTTCCAGCTCAAAAAATCGCCGGTGATGATGCGCCGCCGGGCTTCGCCCACCAGCCAGAGGTAGAAACAGAGGTTGTGCAATGTGGCAATCATGCCGCCCAATTGCTCGTCGGCCACGAAGAGGTGGCGTAGGTAGGCCAGTGAGTGTACCCGGCTCGTATGGCTCGTGCTTTCGGGGTCAATGGGGTTGTGGTCGTTCTTCCACTTTTCGTTGCGGATGTTGATGATGCCGTTGGCGGTGTAGAGGTGACCGTGGCGGGCATTGCGGGTCGGCAACACACAGTCGAACATGTCAATGCCGAGGGCGATGCACTCCAAAATGTTCATCGGCGTGCCGACGCCCATCAAGTAGCGGGGTTTTTCCTTCGGCAAAATGCCGCAAACCAGCTCTGTCATCGCGTACATGTCCTCGTCTGGCTCGCCGACGGACAGGCCGCCGATGGCGTTGCCCTCCCTGTCAAACGAAGCGATGGCCTCCGCCGACTCCCGCCGAAGGTCGGGGTAGGTGCTTCCCTGCACGATGGGAAACAGCGTCTGCTCGTAGCCGTACAGTCCTTCCGTCTTGTCGAAGCGGTCGCAACAGCGCTTGAGCCAGCGGTGGGTCAAGCCCATCGAGTTTTTGGCGTAGCCGTACTCGCAGGGATAGGGCGTACACTCGTCGAAGGCCATGATGATGTCTGCCCCGATTTCCCGCTGGATATCCATTACCCGCTCCGGGGTGAAGACGTGCTTCGAGCCGTCAATATGCGACTGGAAGGTGACGCCCTCCTCCTTGATTTTGCGCTGTGCGGCCAGCGAATAAACTTGGTAGCCACCGCTATCGGTGAGGATGGGATGGCTCCAGCCGTTGAACTTATGCAATCCGCCCGCTGCCCGCAGCACATCCATGCCGGGCCGCAGGTAGAGGTGGTAGGTGTTGCCGAGGATGATTTGTGCATGCACCTCGCGCTCCAGCTCGTGAATATGTACGGCCTTCACGGCACCCGCCGTGCCCACGGGCATGAAGATGGGCGTCTCGATAGCGCCATGTGCCGTTTCGATGCGGCCTGCACGGGCGGCGCAGTTCGGGTCGGTATGTTGAAGTTGGAATGTCAAAATATGCGTTGAATTTGGAAGGGCGAAGATGCGGCGATATTATGAAATCATAAAATTGATGTCAATTCGACAGTGGTCGCCCTGCATCCCAAGAGAAAAAACTAGGTTTGCAGTGAATGAAAAATCACTCACATTAAAAACAATCGAACAATGGCAATCAAAAGAAACGCAACCTCCGTTTGGGAAGGCTCCGGCAAAGAAGGCACTGGCCACCTGACCACCCAAAGCAATGTATTGAACCAAACACAGTACTCTTACAACACCCGCTTTGCCGACGGAATCGGCACCAACCCGGAGGAACTGGTGGCGGCGGCCCATGCAGGTTGCTTCAACATGAAACTTTCCTTCGTGCTGGGCGGTGCGGGCTTCACGCCTGAGAAACTGGAAACGAAATGCACCATCACGCTCGGAGACGGCGCAGTCACCGAATCGCACCTGCAACTGACGGCAACCGTGCCAAGCATCAGCGCAGCACAATTCGCAACCTGTGTCGCAGATGCGGAGAAGAACTGCCCGATTTCCAAGTTGTTGAACTGTGAAATCAAAGTGGACGCCCAATTGGCCTGAGGCTTTTTTACAATAAAAACGCCACCGCAAACGCCAGCACCGCTCCTATCACACCGTACATGAACACGTTGTAGCAGTAGCTCAGGTAGCGGTATTTTTTGGCCAGCACCACGCCTAGGAAGTACAGGTCTTTGGTCATGGAAGTGTAGAGGAAATCCTTGTCCTTGATCATCTCCATCATGCCCCAATGGAAGTCGTCCAGCTTCATGTTGTAGTAGTTGCCGAAGAAAAGCAGGTTGGCCTTGCGGGATTCAATGTCTTCCCTCGTGAACTTGCCCTCCGTAATCTTGGGCCGGGTGCTCAGGGTGGCCAGCGTCATGGCCGTCACGCAGACCACAAGCAGTATTATGGCGGGGATGATGATTTGCGGGTACTGTTCAAACCTTGGGAACAACTGCGGCATTGTCACCGAAATCACGATGGCGTTGATGCTCAGCATGATGTTCGCCTTGCTGTCGGCCATGCCACTAAGGTTGATATGGGTGCGGTAAGTGGTGCGGTACATCGTCTCAACGCCCCGCCCGACCTCAGCATCACTCAGGTCTTTCGGGCGCCTGACCACGCCCCCATCCGCTTGGTCCTTTTCCGTTTTCTGCTTCTTGTCCTTGCGGGCAAGGTCGTCCACCGACTCCACGCCGGAGGGGTTCAGGCGAAACTGGTGCTTGCGCAACTGGTTGATGTGCTTGAGCTTTCGGGGGTTGTACAGTTCCTCGGCCACAGCCGTATAATAGCGGTGGTTGTTCATAAAATCCAGCTCAAACTGCACCCACTCCGGCTCCGACATCATCTTGCCTCGGGTAAGCAGCAGTTCCTGCCGTAGGCGGCCACAGCGGTCCCAGTAGCTTTTTTTGCCAAGGTGGCTCAGGTCGGCGTCGCAGATGATTTCCTCCAGCAAATCCTTGGGCTTGAAGGGCAGTTGGGTGGCCATGATGCAGCGGGTGATGAGGTCGAGGTCTTGGTCGGGCAGGTCAAAACTGGACAGGAAACTGACGGCATAACGACAACTGCGCTCCTCGTGGCCCTCGGCGCCTTGGTCGTAGCCGCTGTCGTGAAACCAGGCGGCCAGTTGTAGCAGACTGAGTTCACGGTCGTCAAGGTTGTTGCCAGTGCCGATTTCGACCACCGACTCCAATACGCCCAGCGTATGGTTAAAGTCGTGGAAAACGTACTCACCACCTATTTTCTTTTGAAAAAAATCGGACTGGTAGCGCTCCGTTTGCGCCAGTATCTCACCGTAGGGTATTGCCATTCGTTTTGTGTTGAAATATAATTGGTGGCAAATATCCCGAAAATAAAGAAAACCCCTGCTACTTCGTCGTATTAGTTGTTGATTCTTTCCAGCTGCTTTTTCCCCGTTGCAAGCTCGGTGCCGTGCAGGTCCACGTGGTAAACATCTGGCCATTTGCTGGCATCATCGGCAAAGACCCAGATATAGTTCAACTGGCAGTTCTTTCCGTTGATGGTCATGGTGGCCATTGGCTTGCCGTTTGAGTCTGTCTTGAGATGGATTTTGCGCTTGTCGTAGGCGGTGAGGGTGATGTAGAAACCCCTGCCCGTGCCGTCTTTCCTGCTGCTGTAGCCGTAGGCAAAAGTGCTTTGCGTCCAGGTCAGTTCCTTGCGCTCGCCATTGCTGCCGTAGCGCAGCCAGTAGGCATCTATCGGATTTGATGGGTCAAACTTCCCCCCAACCAGGTTTGCATCGTACGCAATGGTGTTCTTGTTCTTGTTTCTTTGGATAAAAAAAAGGGACTTTGCCGTTTTCGGGGGCGTTGGGAAGTCGGTGGGGCGGCTCATCAGCGACATGGGGCCAGTTTTGGCAGTGCCCTGCGAAAAAAGCGGCATGGCCAAGATGGCCGAAAACAATATGGTAATTAGAACAGGTTTACTCATTTTTCAAGTTCTTTCTTGCTGTGCAACAGTCTCGTAATGGCTGTGATGTTTGTCAGCACCGCAAGCACCATGAGTGGGAAGGTGAAAATGGTAATGGTTTCAAACAACGGGATAGGAAGCCAATCCACCGTGACCCTCACCTCGCTGCCGCCCAGTGCCGAGTAGATGCCGCAGGCCATTGCCGATACGCCAATGATGATGATGCGCTCTGGCCGTTGCATGATGCCTACGTCGGCCCTCGCCCCAAGGCTCTCGGCCCTCGCCCTGATGTAGCTGACCATCACCGAGCCGATGAGCGCGACGAAGGCAAATAGCGAGCTGAGGAAGTAGCTCTGCGCCACGAGGTACCAACAGATGCCAAGGAACATGATCATCTCGCTGTACCTGTCGAGCACGGAGTCGTATAGCGCACCGAAGGTGGAATCCATGTGGCCCACCCTGGCCAGCCGTCCATCAATCATGTCAAAAAGCCCTGCAAACAAAATGACTACCCCAGCCCACCCAATATAGGAATGGTCGCTGCGCTCGCCATATTTACCGCCATAAATAAATATAACGGTAGCGAACGTGCTGACGACCAAGCCAATGGTCGTGATGGTGTTGGGCCTCACCTTCCACCGCACCAGCAGTTCTATCAGTGGGTTGATGACTTTGTAAACAAGCGGCTGTCCATATTTTTTTAGCAGGTTTTCGCTCATAGTAATTTGGCCTTAGGACGAAAGCTACAATGCCAACGCCAAGTTATCTTAACTAAAATAGCAGTTGATGTGCTGCACTGTTGCCTGGTTTTCTTTACAATGCGCAAAGTTAAACGATGGCAGCTACTGTTTGGCGCTGGTTGCCAGCGTTTTTGAAACCACACGCTTTTAGAGGTTGTTTAAATTCTGGCTTCCGGCGAAAAACCACCCCTTTTCCGATGATACTTCGTTGAAAAATTGGTCACGTAGCGCCACTATGCTCCCAATTTTCCGCCTTGTCTCATCGAAAAATTGGCTATTTTTCACTCGAACCCCAAAATTTAAACAACCTCTAAAACTGTTAGAATGATATCTGTGCCCTGAACCGGATGCCAAGCCCTTTTACGCCGAACAAAGAAGGCACCTCAGGATTGTCGAGGTAAGTAAGGCGGCGAACCAGGTCGAACCGCAGTATTTTGAAGATGTTGCCGACACCCACACCTACCTCCATGTATGGCTCTTTTTGCAAAGTGTAGGTCGCTGGGGCATCGGTTTCACCCTTCAAGAACTGGATGAATTCCGGGTGCGTTTCAGGATTGTTGCTGTCACTCAACCTGCCGTAAATGGCTTTGAAGGTGATGGCCTCCCGCAGTTTAAGTTTGCGGAGCAACGGTATTTTGTTGAATAGCCAACCATTGAAATTATGCTCCAACATCAGCAGGGCATACTCGTCGCTCACAAACTCCTGGTAGTTCATCATGTTGAACGAAGTGGTGCGGTAGGTGTAGGTTTGGTTGGCCCTGGGCATGTTGAGCAGGAAGTAGGGTACACCGTTGCCCCAGATTTTGCCAGCTTCGAAGTCCATTCGGGTAACGCCAAGGAACGAAAGGTAAAAGCGCTTCACCACGTTCAGCGAGGCGCTCTGGTAGGAGTAGTCGCCGCCAAGCACGTCCTTCAGCCCTGCGTTGAGCTTGAGTAGGAAAATCGGGTGCTTGTTGTACAACTGCGTCCGGTAGGTACGGCCTTGGATGTACTTCTCATTGGGTGCAAAGCGGAGCGTCAGGCCCACATCGCTGGTAGTGAACTCATCAAAGAACTCCTGTTGCGTCGCTCCCACTGGGGTGTAAGCGAACTCCGTGGTACCGTACTTGCGCTGGCGGGTGTTGGTATAGGTCAGTTGGTAACTCAGGTGGTTGGGCGTTTCCAGGAAATATTCACCCTGGATTTTGTTCAGCAACAGCATCCGGTCTCGGCTGCCCCGCTGGAAGGAGAGGAAGAAGTTGTCGGGGCTGTTCAGCAAAAGTATTTGCCCCACCAAGTTCACTTCTTTTTGGTAAAAAAACTTCACGTAGTGCTTGGGGTTCACCTTGAAGTCGTCCCGGAAAGAGTAGGTGGCAAAGCCGGCGTATTTGAATAGCTCATCTTTCAAACCGTAAGCACCATAACCCCCAATGCTGAATTTTGGAAGGAATTTCAGGTTGGTCTCGCCACCCAATTTCACCCGGGTGCCCTCCACGGGGTTAAAACTGTAAAAATTGGCGATAGGCCCTATGTCAATGGGGCCAACGGCCTTGTAGCCAGTGAACACCAACGACATGGCGTTCATCATGCGCCGGAAACTGGGCATGCGCTGAATGGTATCAATCATCTGGTAAACGTTCTGCTCCTTGTCCGACAGCTTTTCGTGGCGAGCTGACTGCCAAAAGGCCTCGTCCTTTTTGTAAACATCGGGCGCTTCAACTGTTTTTTCAGTACCGACATAATAGGAATCATCAATTGGTTTATCAAAGATGAAATCCTTGTACGTTGCCGTTCGTGTCCCGTAGATACCGGTACCTCTCTTCAAGATGGAAAAATCAACCGTCACTTGATCCTTGGTACGTGCCCAGGTGTCATTTGGCTGCTTCGCAAATTCCTGTTGCAGTTTCAGGTCTTGAACGAAATTGACGTTGATTTGGCGCGTTATTCCAAAATCGGCCCTGATTACCGCAAAGGTCGAGTCGCCACGGGTGATGTAGAGGTCACCCTTGAAAGCGATGTTTTGATTGTTTTCGGGATAAAATGATACTTTGGTTACGGGGGTGCCATTTACAGTGCCCGTGCTGTCCACGATATAAAAACGGTAATACCCAATCGCCGTGGTGCTCAGTGGACTCATAAACGAAAGGTCGAGTAGGCGAATGTCGTTCGCGTATATGTTGACGCTTTGGTACATCACCGAGAGCATGTCATTCAAGTCCTTGTCGTCCACGTACTCCTTCATGCCCGTGACCTTCACGCCGTTACGGTGTTCCTTGTAGTCTTCCGGGTTTTTGCGGTAGTAAACTTTTGTCGAGGATTCCTGGATGAAAAAGGGCAGGAACGGCTTGCCGTTTACCTTCGAGGTGTCCACGTTGTCGAGTATGAACTGGTACTTCCTGAACGCCCGCTTCTTGCGCAGTTCTTCGGGGTCGAAGTTGTTGATGTCGAACTGGATTTTCTCGTACTTGTCCATTTCGTAAAAGTTCGAGGCTTCGATGCGGTTTTCGTCTTTGTGGGCAATCACCTCCCGCATCAGTTCCACGGCGGGGTTGTCACGGCGCTTGTAGCGGCCTTTCTTCGCCTTCACCACCACTTCTTTCATGGTGATGGAGGTTGACTGCAGTGCAATATCAAAAACCTGCCTTTCGCCTAGCACAATGGCCATTATTTGGGTTTCGTACCCAATAAATGACACTTCCATTTGTGCAGTGGCCCATTTTGACTCCAGCACATATTTGCCATCAAAGTCGGTAGTAGTGCCAATGGTGGTGCCCTTGAACGAGACGTTAACAAAAGGCAGCGGCTCCAGCGTACCTGCATCTATGATGGTACCTTTAACGGTGGTCATTTTTTGGGCAAAAGCCGAAGTGGAAAACAGTAGGAAAATCAGGCTGAAAATCAGTTGATTCTTAGAAATGTTAAAATACATAAGCGTAAGTTTCTTCAATCAGGTGTCGGTGAAAAAATTGAAAATGCCGCCTGGCGTTCTTGGCGAAAACCAAATTTCAAACGCCAAGCTGCCATTTTTAGCATCTCACAAGAACTTTCAAGCAATCGAAAAGTTCTTTTCATTGGCCATTTCGCCGCAAAACTACCCAAGTTTTAGCATCGCAAAATGACATACGAACGTTTTACCTTTACGGATTACAGGCTTTGTGCTTTGTCAAATCAATAATGACGGGTCAAAAAAACTATCGTATTTGCCCCTTCTCGCCGCCTCCGGCGGCTCGTCGGGGGGAGAGGTTCTCTTGGGGCGGCTGCGCCGCCCCTAGCCCCTTGCTTTAACCCGACACTATTTAAATGACAAAGCTCTTAGATGAGTTTTGGGGACAAATCCCCCCATACCTTGGTTTAGCTTTTCACCGTATTTTTGACAAAATTCCAATAGAAAGCGTAGTATAAATTTCAAGAACGACATTCCCAACCCCCAATTTCCAAATTTCTAATTTCCAAATTTCTCACATGCCCTCCCAACGCCAACAATTCCTCCAGCACGTAGCCCAGACCAGTGACATCCCAATGCTGCTCGAAATCGAACGAGCGGAAGGCACTTTTCTGTTCGACAAAGCTGGCAAACGCTACCTCGACCTCATCGCCGGCATCAGCGTGAGCGTGCTTGGGCATCGTCATCCCGATGTGGTGGAAGCCGTCAAGTCGCAGGCCGACCGCTACCTCCACACCCTCGTCTACGGCGAGTACGTGCTGTCGCCGCAAGTAGAACTGGCCAGCTTGCTTGCCGCCAATTTGCCCCCGCAACTCAGTTGCGTTTACTTCACCAACTCCGGCAGCGAAGCCACGGAGGGCGCCATGAAACTCGCCAAACGCTACACGGGCCGCCCAGAAATCATCGCCTGCCGGGAAGCCTACCACGGCAGCACACAGGGCGCCGCCAGCTTGATGTCGCCCAGTTTTTTCACGCAGGGCTACCATCCGCTGCTGCCAGGTATCCGACATATCAACTTCAACTGGGAGGCGGATTTGGAGAAAATCGGCCCCCAGACTGCCTGCGTCATCATCGAGCCGGTGCAGGCTGAAGCGGGCGTCCGTTTACCCCAAAACGATTATTTGAAAAAACTGCGAAAACGCTGCACCGAGATGGGTGCGCTGCTCGTTTTTGACGAAATCCAGGCGGGCTACGGTCGCACGGGCACGCTCTGGGCCTTCGAGCAGTACGGCGTCGTACCGGACGTGCTGCTGCTGGCCAAGGGCATGGGTGGCGGTATGCCCATTGGGGCATTTATCGCTTCCGGGGAGGTGATGCAGGTGCTGGGGCACGAGCCACCGCTGGGGCACATCACCACCTTCGGCGGGCACCCGGTCTGCTGTGCGGCGGCACTTGCTACGCTGCTTTTTTTGACCAAACACAAACTTTGGGAAGGCGTGAAGGAGAAGGAGGTGTTGTTCCACCAGCTACTCGTGCACCCAGCCATTCGGGAGGTACGCAGTGCCGGGCTGCTCATGGCCGTGGAGGTGGGCGAGTTCGAGTTGCTCCGCAAAATCATCCTCGAATGCGTGGCGAATGGCATCATCACCGACTGGTTCCTATTCAACGATCGCAGCCTGCGCATCGCCCCACCGCTGACCATTTCCGAAGGGGAAATCCGCACGGCTTGTGCGGTGGTCGTGGCGGCAATTGACAAATTTGCTGCTCCAATTAATCCGTAAAAAACCAACTTTGCAATGCAGTGAAAAAGGGGGGGTGACCGATATGGATAGGATTTCGTCAGAACCTCGTCGTTCAATACGGGACACTAAAGGGCGGTTCCGCTGTTTTTTGTCAGAAAAAACAAACTTGGAACCCTTCTCTGCTGTTTCAGGACAAAGCGAAATCCCAAAAACTTATTAACCACAAATATTGAGAAAATGATGTTTTATTATGTGCTTGCGGGTGGGCTTTCCCTGATTGGTTTCTTCGTGAGCGGACGTTTGAAAAGCAAATTTGCGCACTACAGCCAGTTCAGCCTTCGGGCAAACCTGAACGGCGCAGAAGTGGCCGAGCGGATGCTACGGCATTACGGCATTCACGACGTAAAAATCACGCAGGGCCAGGGCTTCCTGTCCGACCACTACAACCCGCTCACGAAGACCGTCAACCTCAGCCCTGACGTGTACGAGGGAAGGAGCATTTCGGCGGCGGCAGTAGCGGCGCACGAATGTGGCCACGCCGTGCAGCACGCCAACGCCTACGCTTGGCTCAGCCTGCGCTCTGCCGTGGTGCCGGTTGTCAATATTGCGGCACAAGCTCAACAGTGGCTGTTGGTCATCGCTTTGATGGGCAGTTTCAAACCACTGATTTTGATAACTATCGCAGCTTTTGCCATCACTACGACCTTTGCGCTCATCACGTTGCCCGTGGAGATTGACGCCAGCCGCCGTGCCTTGGTCTGGCTTGAAGAAAGCGGAACCGCCCGTGGCGAAGAACACGAAGGCGCCAAGGATGCCCTGAAATGGGCAGCCCTGACCTACGTCTCCGCTGCACTTTCCTCGCTGGTGATGCTGGTGTACCTCGTGCTGCGCTACATGGGGTCGTCAAGGAATTAAATTCAGCGTTTTTAAAAAACCAAAAATGCCGTGACGGGGTGTCCCATCACGGCATTTTTCATTTCCAGCATGAAGGCCACTGTCCCTCCCCTCAAACGCTCAAATCCTCAAGCCCTCAAACGCCCCCTCAATGCTCCCCAATCAGTTCAGGCTTGTAGCCACCCTTGCCTCGGAAGTAGAAAAGGAGGCCGAGGTAGCAGAGCAGCATGAAAACGGGCAAAATCGCCACGGTTTTCAGGGCACCTTTCTTCGCACCTTGCTGAATCCCACCAATGATGGTTTTGTCGGCTTCGTTGGTAGCGGCTTTCAGTTTGTCGCCATCCACGGCCATGTAGTCGCCGAAGATTCCCGTCTTTGAAGTGACGACGTAGGTGGAGTGAAGTTGGGTGTTGTTAGCGGCGTCATAAGCGGCCACTTCCTTGTCCACCTGCTTGTCCTGCACGTTGCCGAGGAAGGGGCCGCCCACGATACCAGCGGCCAACATGCCCACGGCGGCCACGCCGTTCAGCGTCAGTGCACCGCCTTTCGGGAATTGCTCCGCAACGATACCCAGCGAAGTGGGCCAGAAGAAGCTTTTGCCAATAGCGTACAATGTTGCCGCCAAGAGTATCATGCCGCCCGAAGCAGCAGAGAGGAAGTAAAGGCCAAGTGCCGCCAACGCTGAACAAGCCGCCAGCAAACCAATGGGTGAAAGTTTATGGATGATGGGGCCGCCAAAGAATCGCAACAACATCATCAGCAAGGCGGTGTAAATAAGTACCCAGCCGCCGCCGATGCCCATTTTGCCCATCTCGCCCGCCATGAGGTCGGCGCTCCAACTGTCCACACCCAGCTCGGTGATAGCCAGCGGAATCATGATGAGCAGCATGACGATGAACAGCGGCTTGCCCAATGATTTGGTGTAAAAACCGAAGGCGCCCGTGGCCAATATGATGACCACCCAAGTGGCCACGTTGCCAAGGCCGAATATCACACCCAATTGCTTGAACACCATCAAACTGATGATGAAAGCACCGAGAATGCCGACTTCCTTGAGCATTTCCAAGTAGCTCACGCCTGCAGCTACCCGCTCGTGCACAGGGAATTTTTTGTTCCAAAGCAAGACGGCGTAGAGGATGGTCGGGATGAAAATCAGGCCTACCTTAACCTGCCAACTAAAGCTATCACCCATCATCATGAGCATGATGCCGCCTAGCACCATGCCACCGGGCCAGCCTGCGTGCAGGATGTTGAACCATTTGGTCTTGTCCTTGCGGAACAGGGTGCCGACCACCGGATTGATGTACGCCTCCACCGTGCCATTGCCAAGGGCACAGATGAAAGTGCCGATGTAGAGCATCGTAAAGTCCTTGGCCATAATGGTGATGATGGCACTCAGCACGTGGCAGATGAGGCCGAAAACCATGGCCATTCGGTAGCCGATGCGGTCAATCACGAGGCTGAAAACCACGATGCTGATGGCGAAAGGCCAAAGGCCGACGCCGAGCAGTTCACCCTTTTGGGTTTGTGTGAGGTTGAAGCCGGCCTCCCAGTCGTCAATGATGAGCGCCCGGATGATGAAGCCAAAGGACGTGGCAATGAGTGCGATGAAACAGCCCCAGAAAAGTCCCATGTCGGGGGCGTCGTTGTTGCGAGAAATGGTCATAAAGGTTTGTTTTTCGTTTAGATGTGAAATTGGCCGAAAATGTAAGGCGAAGGCGGGAATTAAAAAAGGAAATTGGTCGGGTATTTCAATCGGCCAATAAAAACGAACGAATTATGGCGGCTAAGGCGTCTAAATCTACTTTTTCCAGTGGGTGCGGAGTTTGCTCCAAAACTCGCAAGTGGCCGTTGGATAAAGCTTCTGCTGCTTGGGTTGTTTCATCCAAGCTCACCATTTGGTCGGCATCGCCGAGGCAGATGAGCGCTGGGTGCTGGATTTGGGACAAAACTGCTGGTGTCAGCAAGGCCTGCTGGCCAAGGGTGAGCATCATTTCCGCCGTTTTATGCAGTAAGACCTTCCAGTCGTTGGGGGCGTGGCGCTCCCGCAGCAGTTTGGCGAAGGCAGGGATTTTCGCTTCGATTTTTTCGGGGTCTAGCATCTTCGACTCCCGTACTGCACCCTCCGGTGTCCAGTCGAACTTGGTGGCGAGCGTGACGATTTTGCCCACCCGTTCTGGGTACAGCCGGGCGAGGTTCAGTGCCACGTAGCCACCCATGCTGTAGCCGAAGATGTCCACTTTTTCGAAGCTATTTTTGTCCAAAAAGTCTAGCACTTCATGCGTGAATTGTTCGATGCCAAACCTATCGGCAAATGGCGCTCCGCCATGCCCAGAGAAGTTGAGAATATGAACCTCGAAGTTGCCGTTGAGCCGCCCTGCTAGCGGCTCCGTCATCGAAGCAGCACCGAGTGCGCCGTGTAGTAGCATCAGTTTTTTCATGGTCAATTTTTCACAGTGCAATCTGGGATTGGAAAGCCCGGAGGGATTTCTAAGCCCGGTCATGGCGAAAGCTTAGAAATCCCTTCGGGCTTTCCAATCTTTCACCACGCCAACAAATCCCCCATCGCCTTCCCCACCTTCTCAATCGAAGGAATCATTTCCCGTTCCAGCGTCTCGTTGAGCGGCACAGCAGGCATGTTGGCTGCGCCAATGGTGCGCACAGGAGCATCGAGCCACTGGAAGCAATGCTCGGAAATACGGGCAGCGAGGCTCTGCGCAAAGGTGCAATGCACGGGTTCCTCCGTCACCACGAGGCATTTGCCGTGGCTCTTGGCCGCATCATACATGGCCGTTTCGTCCAGCGGGTACAGGGTGCGCAGGTCAATCACCTCCACCCGGCCTTCGAATTGCTTAGCGGCGTTCAGCGCCCAATGCACGCCCATGCCGTAGGTGATGACAACCAGCGTACCGCCTTTTTCCACTTCTTTTTGCTCCGCAAAAACCACTGTACGGGCTTTGCCGAAGGGCAAAATATAGTCCTCAGCGGGCATGACGCACTTGGCCGATTCCGTGCCTCGCACTTTTGACCAGTACAGGCCCTTGTGTTCCAAAATCACAACCGGGTTCGGATCGTAGTAGGCAGCCTTCAGCAATCCCTTCAGGTCGGCGCCATTGCTAGGGTAGGCGATTTTTATACCTTTTATATTTGTCAAAACGGACTCCACGCTGCTGGAGTGGTACGGCCCGCCGCTGCCATAAGCCCCAATAGGCACCCGAATGATGCAGCTCACGGGCCATTTGCCGTTGGAGAGGTAGCACGAGCGGCTGACCTCTGTGAAGAGTTGGTTCAGACCCGGCCAGATGTAATCGGCGAACTGCACTTCCACTATTGGCTTCAACCCGACGGCGCTCATGCCCACCGTGCTGCCGATGATGAACGCCTCCTGGATGGGCGTGTTAAACACCCGATGGTCTCCGAACTTCTCGGCCAGCGTGGCCGCCTCCCGAAACACGCCACCGAGTCTACGCCCAACGTCCTGCCCGTAGAGCAGGCACTCCGGGTGCTTGTGCATCAGTTCTTCGATAGCGAACAAGGCGCAGTCCACCATTACTTTCACCTCCCCATTAGCAGGTTCCCGCTCGCCCGACTCCTCGATGATGGTCGTCGGGGCGAAGTCATGGGTGTATAAATCTTCGGGGCGGGGATCTTCGGCGGCCTTGGCTTTTTCAAAATCGGATTCGACCAATTTTCGGGCTTCGGCTTCTATTTTTTTCAGTTCGCCTTCGGCAAAACCTTCCTCCAAAAGCTGTTTTCTGAAAATGGGGTACGGGTCACGGCTTTGCGCTTCCTCCAAATCGTCGCGGTACCACTCCTTGCGCACGCCAGAGGTGTGGTGGTTGAGCAACGGCACTTTCACATGTACAAGGAACGGCCTGCGCTCACGCCGCATCGTTTCTATCACCTCTTTTAATAAGGTATAACATTCCACAAAATCGCTGCCGTCCATGCGCCGTGCTTCAATGCCGTGGAATCCCTTGGCGTACTCAGCGGCGTCCTGCGCACGGGTCTCTTCGGCATTGGCGGAGATGTCCCAGCCGTTGTCCTGCACGAAGTAGAGAATGGGGAGTTGCTTTAGGGCCGCCATTTGCATCGCCTCGGCCACCTCGCCTTCGGTGACGGAGGCATCGCCGAGGGAGCAGACGGAAATTGGAAATTGGAAATTGGGAAATTGGGAAATTGCTGCATCCTCAATTTCTAATTTCCTAATTTCCAATTTCTCAATGTACTGTAAGCCCATCGCCACCCCCGTCGTCGGAATCGCCTGCATGCCTGTGGCGGAGGACTGGTGCGGGATTTTGGGCTTGTCGTCGTCACGGAGGCTGGGGTGGCAGTAGTAGCTGCGGCCACCCGAGAAGGGGTCGTCCCGCTTGGCCATGAGCTGGAGCATGAGGTCGTAGGGCGTCATGCCGATGGACAGCAGGATGGAGTCGTCACGATAGTAGGGCGCTACCCAGTCCTGGGGCAGCAGTTGGAGGCCAAGGGCAATTTGCGCCGCCTCGTGTCCCCGGCTGGTTGCATGTACATACTTGGCGACGAACTTGAAATTTTCTTCGTAAACTTCCGTCATGCACTTGGCGGTGGCCATGTGGCGGAAGGCGGTTTGGAGGGTGTCTTTTTTGATGTTGATTTTGCTCAAAATCATGGCTTGGTTAGGTGCAAATTTGGTTTCAAGATTTTGCTTTGAATGCCTCAATCGCATTTCGTGTAAACTCTGACAGTACCAGCCGCCCACTAATCGCTGCCCGCTCGTCGAGCAACGTGTCCCAGTGCTCGGTGCCTTGCCAGAAGATGCGCTTCAGTTCCCGCATGGCATCCGGGCTTGAGTTGACGAGGATCTTGGTGAAACGCTCCAGGTAATCGTCCATTTGCTCCACTTTTTCAAAAACTTCATTGAAAAGCCCTTTTTCCTTTGCCCAGTAGGCCGTCTGCCACTCGGTGGCGTTGATGGCCATTTGGCTAAAGGCCGACAGGCCAAGCTTGCGCTCGCAGGCAGGCCCGACCACGAACGGGCCGATTCCTACTGCCAGCTCGCTCAGGCGCACCGTGGCCCATTGCGTGGCCATGCAATAGTCGGTGGCAGCAGCGAGGCCAACGCCCCCGCCGACGGCCTTGCCCTGCACCCGCCCAATGATGAGCTTGGGGCAACGCCGCATGGCGTTGATGACGTTGGCGAACCCGAGGAAAAATTTCTTTCCAGTCTCGAAATCACGGATGGAGGCCAATTCATCAAAACTAGCACCCGCACAGAAGGTGCGCTCGCCCCCGCTGCGCAGTATGACGATGTGAGAGTCCTTGTCCGCCCCGGCTTGCTCAATGACCTGCACCATATCGGCGAGCAGCCTTCCTGGCAGCGAGTTTTGGGCGGGATGCGAAAATTCTACGGTGGCAACTCCGTCTTTTACTGATAGCGAAACGTTGCCTTGTTGGGTCTTGTCCATTTAATCAGAATTTTGTACTGTTTTCGCAGATAGCAAAGGTAACAGAATGGCTGGAGACCAATGAATGAACCGCAGGGTCAAAAACAGAGGTTTCTTCGGACTTTCGAGCGAAAGCCAAGAACAGAATTCTGTTTTCTTTTCCCACAAATCAACACCATACGGTAGAATTGGCGATGCTAAAAATTTAAAACAACCTATACTTTATTCTAAAACCAGATTTTTTTCATTTTCTTTGAAATTTTTCTTGGATTTATTTGGTGGAAAGAAATCTTTTGCGACTTTTGTGATTCTTGTTGTCTTTTGTGAAGCATACCTAACTCGACTCCTCTCCCATAGGAGCTTTTTGACAAGAAATACTATTGAGAAGACCGTGACAGATTCAATTCTTACTGATACAACTTAGCTGTAAACACTGTATTTTATTTTTTAGCTTACCCGGTGAAAGCGTTACAGCGAGACAAAACCAACAGCTTATGACAAGGAATACTCAACCGGCGCTTGAGGAACTACACAACAGTCGGAAAACAAACTTATTAACAGCGAAAAAACAGCAGCGAAATGAACGCCTCGTACAAAACTATCCTTTCCGGTTGCCTGGAATTTGGCAACGCAAGAAGCTATGAGCAAGTGCTCAAACTCTATCTCCATCGCACGGAGAACTACTACCGTAATGATATCCTCCTCAAGGCAGAAGAAGTTTTTCAAGAAGATTCCTTTATTCTTACCATTCCCCGTTACATCACAGAATGCTCTGAAAAAAGCTGGAAAAACATGCTCAACATGCTGGAATACATGGCGGAGTATGCTGTCGCCGGCGACTTGAAGGCATGGGTCATTCAGGAAGGCAAGATTGTGGTGCAACGCACCATTGAGCCAGATGGCGACAAATCTGCAATTCAGGCGTTCATCCAAGGCCGTGAGTTGGTGAAGGAAAAAGGAATGGAAGAGGAAGCAATGACCTCGCTCAACCGCGCCATCGAAAAATTCGAGCGCCATGCCCTCGCTTATGAGCGCCGTGGCTACGTAAATTACAGGCTTCGCAACTACGACGATGCCATGTACGACTTCTCAAAAAGCATTGACATCAATCCGAATATGCCCGATGCCTATTGGGGCCGAGCCAATACCAAAGTAAAAAAGAACGATATCGAAGGGGCATTGGCTGATTTGGAAATGGCCATCGCCAAATCCATCCCGCACCAAACAGTGTACTGGAGTGCTCGCCGCCTCAAAGGTGAGCTTCACCTGAAACTTAGTGATTTCCAAAAGGCTATTTTTGAACTAAAAATGGTCACCAATCGCCAGTTTGCGCAGGATGATCCAAACTACAAATGGCAGAAGAACGTGTTGTTCAACTACGGCAAGGCGCTTTACGAAATTGGCCAATACGGCGATGCCGTAAAGATTTACAACAACATGATAAGCTTTGAGGCGCAACGTGAAGAAGCGCCATCCAAGGCCGAGCAGTTCCTGAGCAGGGGCCTGGCCCGCCAAAAGGCTGGCGAGAGCGGCTTCGTCAACGACTTCAAGGAAGCCGCAGGGCTTGGTTCAAAAAAAGCCGCCGCCATGTTGGAAGGAATAGCTTGACATGATTCGACAAAAAGCAAATAAAGGGCTGCCGCAAAACGGCGGCCTTTTTTTGTGGATGTACCGCTGCAATCTCCGTAGCTTTTCGGGCGTTTGAGTACCCGGCCAGCTTCGTTAAAAAGTGGAAGGACAAAAAGCTTTGACAATCAATGACTTGCATCTTGCAATATCGAATGCGCCACCTGAGCTTTTAAAATATTGACACCAAAAATGATTCGTTTCTCGACTTTTCTACTCCTGTTTTGCCTTTGTGGGACTGCATTTGCCCAAAAAAAAATCACCACCACTAAAACTGCCAATGGCAAACTGAAAACCATCTACGACCGTGGCGTTCGGATGGCAAGCCTTGAGCAGTTCGACGATGCCATCGAAGATTTTGAAAAAGCCCTCCAGCTTGACCCCAACTTCATTGATGCACAAATAGAATGGGCCAATGTCAAAAACCAGCAGCTGAAAATGGCCGAAGCCGAGCAGGGCTACGAAAAAGCACTCGCCATTGACTCTACCTACGAACCCAGCGTTTTTTACAGCCTCGCCATCGTAGAATTCGACTTGGACAAGTACGACGAGTCGGCGGCGCATTTTGAGTATTTCTTAAAAAATGCTCCGAAAATAAGTCCTAAGCGCAAGGCTACCGCCGAGAAATACCTTCACAATGTAAAGTTTGCCGCCGAAGCCATCAAGCACCCCGTCCCCTATGAGCCGAAAAACCTCGGGCCGAACATCAACACGCCAGACGCTGAATACCTCCCGACCCTGACCGCTGATGGAGAGGTACTTATCTACACCACTTTCCGTGGAGGGCAGGAGGATTTTTACCGGAGCGTGAAGGTCAATGGAGAGTGGCAACCGGGTGAGCCAATCGAAGCAGTAAACACGCCCAACAACGAGGGAGCGCAAAGCATCAGCGCTGATGGCAAGTTCCTCATCTTCACCGCTTGCCACCGTCGGGATGGACTTGGCGGCTGCGACCTGTTTTTTGCGGAGCTAAAAAATGGCAAATGGACGGCGGTGAGAAACCTCGGCGCTCCCATTAACACACCAGGCTGGGAGTCGCAACCGAGCCTGTCCGGCGATGGACAGACACTTTTTTTTACCACGGAGCGACAGGGCGGCAAGGGTAGCAAAGACATTTGGTTTAGCCGTAGACAGCCCAACGGCAAATGGGGAGAGCCGCAAAACCTCGGCGTCCCGGTGAACACTCTCGGCGATGAACAATCGCCCTTCATGCACGCCGACGGCCAAACGCTATACTTCATGTCAAACGGCCACCCAGGCATGGGCGGCTTCGACCTCTACCTCTCCCGCAAGCAGCCCGACGGTAGTTGGGGCGAACCGCAAAACCTCGGCTACCCCATCAATTCCGAAGGCAACGAAGGAGCACTTTCGGTGAGCCTCGATGGCAAGACGGCTTATTTCGCCACCGATTTGCTCAATGTGAAAAAGGGCGCCTCGTCGTTCGAAAGCCCGCAGGGAAAGGGCACGACGGATATTTACAGCTTCGAGCTGCCAGTGGCAGCTCGGCCGCTGCCCGTCACCTACGTGAAGGCCAAAGTGCTGGATGCCCTCACACAGAAACCCATCCAAGCCAAAGTGGAGTTTGTGGAGCTGACGTCCGGAAAGGTTTTCGCCATGGCTACCACGGAAGCGGACGGTGAGTTCCTCGTCACCTTGCCTGCCGGTGGCAATTACGCACTCAATGTTTCCAAGGAAAAATACCTGTTTTACTCCGAAAATTTTGGCCTCAACGAACCGGGCACAATTGACCAGCCTTATAATTTGGAGATAGCGCTGAACCCAGTATCTGGGGGTACGTCCGGTGTTGCAGCGAAGCCCAACGTGCTAAAAAACGTTTTTTTTGAAACTGGCTCCGCCGCACTCAGGAAGGAGAGCCTCATCGAGCTTGACCGGCTGAAAAAGCTGCTCGACGAAAACCCAACGCTGAAAATCCAAATCAACGGCCACACCGACAACATCGGCTCCGAGGCCGATAATCTTTTACTCTCCGATGGACGTGCCAAGGCGGTGTACGATTACTTGACCCAAAAAGGCATTGATTCCAAGCGTTTGAAGCACAAAGGTTTTGGGGAAACGGTACCTGCTGCCAGCAATGACACCGAGGAAGGGAGAAGGCAGAATCGGCGGACGGAGTATGAGATTGCTGAGTGAGTTCCTAAATCGAACTCACCAGTATTTTTCAAAGAGAATTTCCTCAAAAACATTCCAACGAAGGATTTTCGTCACCTCTTAAATGTTGGAACGGCAACAGGGCTTCGTCTTTTGGGTCAAAGTAGCCAAGCAAAAAATCTTAGCTTCGCCATGCCCAAATCCCAAAACCTCGAAAAGCACGACATTGACCACCGTGAACAAAACACTTTCAAAATGAGCAGAATAGCTTTGTTTTTCCTCTGCTGCCTACCCCTTACCCTGTTTTCCCAACCAAAAATGGAATTCGGCGTGCTTGGCGGCTTCGCCAATTACCAGGGCGACCTGGCCGAAGACGAGATTGTGGTCTCTGAAACCAAGCTCTCCTTCGGCGGCTTCCTGCGCTACCATTTGAACAAAAAGGTGAAAATCAGGGGCAATTTCATGTACGGCTATATTTCGGGGCGTGATGCCAATGCCGAAGGCAGTTTGAAAAACCGAGGCTGGAGCTTCGAGTCAAACATCCTGGAGGCGAGTTTTGTAGGGGAGTACCACCCGCTTGGTAGAAGCCGGGTGGGCAACACGGGCATTTTCGCACGACAAATATCACCCTACTTGGGCTTGGGCTTGGGCATTGCAACTCATACTCCAAAGGTTAGCGTATCCGACCCACTGGATATTGGTTTGTTCCCAGAACAGGACGAAAAGACCCTGTCGGCAAGCATTCCCCTGATGGTGGGCGTCCGGGCGGATCTGTTCGAGTTTTTCTCGTTAGGTGCAGAACTGGGCTGGCGGGCAACGTTCAACGACTACCTCGATGGCGTGAGCAAAAATGGAAACAACAATAAAAACGACTGGTACGTGCTGGGCGGTATCACCGCCTCTTTCTTCTTTGGCGACCTTTAATCGGCCTTTCATCCTGCCCCAAACTGAGCGGCGCTGTTATTTCTTCAAATACTCGGCTGCAGCGTCCAGTTCTTCGTAAAAATCCGCCCCATACTTTCGGATGATGGCATCCTTCACAAACTGGTAAACCGGCAGTTTCTCCTTTTTTCCAGCAGTACAGGCGGCAGAGCAAATGTCCCATACATCGTAGTTCAGCGCTTCGAATCCAAGCTCTGGCGTGGAGGCGACCCGCACCGGGTAAAGGTGACAGGAGATGGGTTTCTTGAAATCGGTCACGCCCGCCTCGGCCGCTTTTTCGATGCCGCACTTGGCAACGCCATTTTTTTCAAAAGTCAGATAGGCACAGGCCCCGTTTTCGAGCAGGGGGGTACCGGGGCCGTTCAGTTCGGGGTAATTAACGTAAACCCCCTGTATTTCGATGGCCCGGATGCCCTCTGGCCGGAGGAACGGCTTGATATCCTCGTAAATGTTCACGAGGGTTTCAACTTCGGCGGCTTGGAGCGGGGCACCGAAATCGCCCTCCCAACAGCAGGCGCCCTTGCAGGCGTCGAGGTTGCATAGGAAGTGCTCGGTGAGCACGTCTTCACTGACGAGTATGTCCTGGACGATGACCAAAATGAACCGTTTTTGCCTGACGCCTTACTTTTTATGGTAAAAAACAAGGCGCACCAGACTGGTGTTGTTGCACAAGTTGTAACTTAGCGGCGAAAGTATTTCAATTAAAAACGATGATGATGAAAAATCTGATTTTTTGCGTTGTGCTGCTGTTTTCCGCCTTCGGCGCAACGGCTCAAAGCGCCGCCGTGAAAACCCCGGCACAAGAAGCGACCGAAAAAATGACCCAGCTTTACTCCCTCAACGAAAAGCAGCAGGGCGAAATGCTGAAAATCCAAGAGCGGAAGTACCGCAACCTAGCCGAAATCGAGGCGTTGAAAGCAAGTGACCCAGCGCTCTACATGCGCAAGATACAGTCCATCCAGCTTGGCAACGAAGCTTCTTTTGAGCGCATCCTCGGTGCCGAGCAGGCCAAGACTTTTAAGCAGCAGCAACTCCAATTGCGGGAAAAAAAGGCAGTTGCCTACAAAGAAATGAAATCCGCAGGCGCTTCTCAGCAAGAGATTGACAAAAAAATGGTGGAACTAGACCTGGAAGCACTTTAAACCAGTTTTCGGAGCTATCACAATTTTTTTCAAAAAAGCGGTGTGGATAATTCCCACCGCTTTTTTGTTGCCCAAATGGGCCAAGCTTGTCAAAATTCCTACTTTTACGACCCGAAACAAAAACCAATTCAATACAATTGCGTTCGTTCCACAAACGAATAAAATTTCACAACCAGATAAAATCCAGCACAGTAAAATGGATGCGCTTAAACAGAAATTTTTCCAAAAATCAACCGAGGTTAAGCAAGAAATAAAAGTCCTGCTGGCCGAGCATGGCAACACTGTCGTGGACGAAGTAACCCTGGGCCAAGTATTTGGCGGCTCACGTGACATCATCACGATGCTGTGGGAACCCTCCCTCCTCGATGCCCAGGAAGGTATCCGATTTCGGGGCTACTCCCTACCCGAACTGCGTGAAAAACTCCCAAAAGGCAAGGGCAAAGAGCCTCTTCCCGAAGGACTGTTCTGGTTGATGCTGGTGGATGAAATACCCACCGAGGCCGAAGTCGAATGGCTCAGCGACCAATGGGAGCGCCGCAGCAAGCTGCCACCGCATGTTTGCAGGGTGATTGAGAAACTGCCAGCCAGCACCCACCCGATGACCCAGTTCACCATCGCCATCAACGCCATGCAGACGGAGTCGCACTTCGCTCGGCGGTACAACGAAGGCATGAACAAGAACGAATATTGGGACGCCACCTACGAAGACACGATGGACCTCATCGCCAAACTGCCGCACGTGGCAGCTTATATTTACCGCCGCAGTTATCATGGCGGACAATTTATTAAAGCTGACCAAAGCCTGGACTGGGCAGCCAACCTTGCCCACATGCTCGGGGTGTCGGATAGCGACGACTTCAAGAACTTCATGCGCCTCTACATGACCATCCACGCTGACCACGAGGGAGGCAACGCATCCGCGCATACGATGAACCTCATTGGTTCTACCCTGGCCGACCCATACCTGTCCTTCGCCGGTGCCATGAACTCACTGGCGGGCCCACTGCACGGCCTTGCTAACCAAGAAGTGATTCATTGGATTTTCAAGATGCTGAACAGCCTCGAAACCCGCAACCCAACCAAAGAGCAGATAGCCAGCTACGTGGAGGCTACGCTCGCTGCTGGCAAGGTGGTTCCTGGCTACGGCCACGCCGTTTTGCGCAAGCCTGACCCGCGCTTCATCGAGCAGATGCGCTTCGCAAAAGAATACTGTCCCGACGACGAAATCGTCAATGTGGTCTGGAAAATTTACGAGGTAGTGCCACCCATTTTGCAGGGGCTTGGCAAGATCAAAAACCCTTGGCCCAACGTTGATGCCCACTCAGGTGCCATCTTGGTACACTACGGCCTCGACCAATACAGCTTCTACACCGTACTCTTCGGCGTGTCCCGTGCGATGGGCGTGCTGGCCGCCACCTGCTGGTCAAGGGCGCTCGGTATGCCACTCGAACGACCCAAGTCCGTGACCCTGGATTGGGTGAAGCGATTCCTTGCAGAAAAGAAAGCCTAACATGGCTGCCGGGTGCTGCCCGACCCACTTGTCGGGCAGCACTCAAATATTCCCCTCCATCATCTTATCTAAATTTTGTTTTCCTGCCCAAAGCGCTTACTTTTGCCCGGATTTTTTCGGAGGCACCTTTTTTGCGATTTCATGGCGCATGTCTTCTGGCGCAAATCCTTTAAAATCAGTTTTTTAAAAATTATTTTTTTCCTTTTGATAAACACTTTGGGTAGATGCCTCGTACAAGTGGCGGCATAATAGTCTCATCGTTTTTTCAGAAAAAAACTAAAGTTCATAGCACATGGCTCTGATAGGAAAAATTCGGAAACAAAAATGGTTGTTGGTTGGAACGCTTGCAGGAGCACTCGTTCTTTTTATCGGAATGTTGATGTTTGACAACCCGAACCAAAATTTCTTTGGCGGCAGTCAGACCACCGTCGGTGAAGTGGAAGGACGCAAAATTGAATACCGGGAGTTTGCGAGCACCCATGAGATGCTCTACTCCAACTCCGGCGGCGACGGCTTCAGCGACCGTGCCTATCTGTGGACTTTTTACATGGACAAAGCCATCGTTGAAAAGGAAGCCGATTGCATTGGCCTCGGCGTCAGCAGGTCGGAACTCGTTGAACTCCAGTTCAGCGACGACGACTCCAAACTTAGTCCAATCATCTCCAGCCGCTACCGCAACCAGACCACCCAGCAGTTGGACAGGGAGCAACTCAGCCAGTTGAAGGACATCATCACCAACAACAAGATTGACCAGATGATCACCGACAAACAGTTGGTGCCAGACTTCAAGTACCGCTGGGCGCACCAGGAAAAGGAAATCATCAAGGATCGTCTCCAGAAAAAAATGACCAGCATGGTCGAAAAAGGCATGTACACGCCAACCTGGATGGCCGAAGTGATTGACCTGGAGCAGTCGCAAAAGGTTGACTTCTTGTACGTACAAGTGCCTTTCGATGAAATTGACACCAAGTCCGTGACCCTCTCCGATGAGGACTACAAGGCCTATTTCGAAGAAAATAAAGCACAGTTCAAGCAAAACGAGGAGACTCGCAAGCTTGAATACATAGCTTTTGACGTGAAACCAACCGTCCAAGATTCCGCCGACCTCCGGCAGACCATCGAGAAACTTATCCCCAACTTCAAGACCACCGACAACGACACGGTTTTTGTGGAGAACAATTTCGGTTCCCTTGACGGCGCCTACGTGAAGAAAAGTGAACTGAGCCCGGCCATCGCCGACTCCGTTTTCAATATGCCCGTTGGGCAAGTGTTCGGCCCATACCTGGACGGCAACAACTACATGGCTGCCAAAATGCTCGGCAGGAAAGTAGTGCCGGACTCTGTGAAGGCCCGCCATATCCTTCGCAAGGCAACCGACCAAGCATCCTTGATTGCTGCGCAAAATACAATTGACAGCCTCAAAACACTGATTGAGTCTGGTGCGGGACGTTTTGACTCGCTGGCCGTGAAGTTCAGCGAAGACGGCTCTGCCAGCAAGGGCGGCGACCTCGGGACTTTCAAGCCCGGCGCCATGGTCAAGGAGTTCAACGAAGTATGTTTTTACCAGGCCGAAGTCGGCAAGGTCTACTCCGTAATCACACAGTTCGGCGTACACCTCATCGAAGTGACGCAACGCATGGGCGCTGGCGAAACTGGCGTTCGAGTGGCCTATATCTCGCAGGCAATCGTGCCAAGCCAGGCCACGCAGGATGCCATTCGTGAGCAGGCGCTCCAGCTTCAGGAAGAAAACAAGACGCTGGAATCGCTCCTCAAGGCTGCCTCGGCAAAGGGCCTCGCCATCGAAACTTCCCCGGCGCTCAAGGCCAATGACTACACAGTTGGCGCTCTCCCAGCAGGACAGGGTAGCCGTGAAATGATTCGCTGGGCATTTGGCAACGACCAAAACGTTGGCGAAGTGGACAAAGGCGAAGTTTCACCGCAGGTGTACAGCTTCCAAAACCAGGGCGAGTTCTTCGTGAACAAGTACGTGGTGGCGGGCCTGAAAAGTATTATCCCAGCTGGCACACCTTCTTGGAAAGACGTCAAGGAAGAAATCGAGCCGCAAGTGGTAAACCGCAAAAAGGCCGAACTTGTCAAGCAACAGACGCAAGGCAAAGACCTCGCTTCCATTGCTGCACAGTACTCCGTTCAGGTGGACACAGCACAGGCAGTTTCTTTCGCTTCCGGCTTCCTTCCGAAAGTCGGCAACGTGGAACCGAAAGTAGTGGCCACAGCCTTCAAGCTCGAGATCAACAAAACGAGCGAGCCAATCGTTGGCAGCACGGGCATCTTCGTTGTGTCGCCAATCAACAAGGCACCAGGCGTTGCCAGTGGCAACATCGCCCAAATCCGCCAGCAAAACCAAGTAGTGGCAAGGGGAGCGGCAAGGAATGGCCTCATACAGACCCTACGGGACAAGGCCGATGTCGAAGACAACCGTTCGAAGTTTTTCTAGTGAAATATTAGAATCACCGTCCAACAAAAAGGGGCTTTGCGCATTGCGAAGCCCCTTTTTGATTTTTGTCAGATTAGCTGACAAAATGCCCGCCCACCGTTTTCACTCCACCAAAATTTCGTCCACAAAAACCCAGCAAGGTTCGCCTTTGTTGGGATGCCATTTCGGGTTTTTCAGCACACTCAGCACCTCCACCTTCACGTACCGGGCTTGGGTGCTGGCAAATCCAGTACTGAACATTTTTGCGGAAGCCTTGGTGTTTTCGGTGGCTATGGGATAGGCTGCTTCTTGCACTTTTTTGAAATTTTTGCCATCAGTGGAGGTGGAAACCCTCATGCCCTTCGGGAAAAAAATCCACCCGCCTGTGTCCTCGAAGCAGCCCGCCGTTACTTTCGACACGTCGGCCACCTTGCCGAGGTCGAGCGTGGCTGTGCAGTTGTGACCTTGCCAACCGAACCATTTACCGCTCTTGAAGGAGTCTCCGCCCCGCTGGAAGTCAATCAGCGTTTTTGCGCCCTCCCCCTTGTAGCGGGGGTCGGGCTGCTTGGCCAGCAAAATGCCCGTGGGTTTGTAGCCCACTTTTACGAATCCCTTCGAAGCAACCGGGCTGGTCGTCCAGCCCTCAAGGTAGGCAAGGGCCTTCACCTCCCCCGAAGCGCTTAACACGAGGGGTTCTTGGTACACGGCACTGGTGCTGTCCGGCTCCTTGCCGTCGGTGGTGTAGTGGATTTTTGCTTTCGCAAAACCCGACTCCAGTACCACGTGTACCGTATCGTTGAACAACTCCTTCGAGGCTTTTATCATGGGTGCCTTGAGCGCCACCTCGCCGAACATCGAGTCGTTTTTGATGCCATTGTCTATGAAAATGTCCGGCTTTTGTGAAACGAACTTGGCCACGCCGTCCGTGGTGACGCCCGTTTGCCAGAGGTAGAGCGAGCGCAGTTTGGGCAGCGACTGGAGCTGCGCAAGCCCGGCGTCCGTCACCTTGGTCTGGTAGAGGTTGAGGTATTCTAGGTACTGGAGGCCAGCGAGGTTGGCGAGGCCCTTGTCGGTGATGCCCGTTTGTTCGAGGTAGAGGCGGTTGAGGTGGGGCATTTCCTTCACGATGGCGAGCATAGCGTCGTCCACGTTGGAGCTGGCGAGATTGAGCTGCACGATGTTTTTGGCGATGGGCTTCAGCTTGTTCAGCTGCCCAGTGGTCAGGTCTTTTTTGCCGGAAAAAAGCGCTTGCAAAAACGGGCTGCCTGCTGCCATCGGGAACACCTGGAGGTCTTCGCTTCGCAATGATTTCAGCTTGCCTTCGCTCACGGGGTCGAGCTTCAGTCCATCGAGCAGGCCGGGAGCGGCGGCCACCGTAGCGGCTTGCAAGGCGCTCCGCAATGCAGCGGGCATGGCGGCAGCGGCCACGGTTTTGTCAAAAGGTGCACCTGCCTTGAGCCACCAGTCGAGCAGTTGTTTTTCGGTGTCGGAGAGCTGCGGCTTGCCCTTGGGTGGCATGTGTTTTTTCTCTTCGAGGGGCAGGTGGATAGCTTTCAGCAACAAGCTGGAATCCGGCTTTCCCGGCACGACGGCGGGGCCGTTCTTGCCGCCTTTTAGCAGGTCTTCTTTGGTCAAAACAACGAGGCCGCCCTTGCGCTTGGCGGGGTTGTGGCAATTGCCGCACTTGGCTTTCAGCACGGGCAGCAGCACTTGCTCGAACACCAGGGCGCTGTCGAGGTTGGCAATGGGGACGGCTGCAGTGGCGTCGCTCTTTTCATCCGAAAAAAGAAAGTCCGAGCCATGCGTGAGCGAGCCGCCTAAGTGGCCTGTGGCGGTGAGTACCAGCACCGTGGCGGTGAAAAATGGAAGGAAAAGACTTGACGCCGCATTTTTTTTATAAAAAAAGTAAAGTGCTACGGACAGCCCGGCAGTGGCAAAGCCCAGCCATTTGTGCCAACTGAGCAGCTCCTCGTCGTAGCCGCCATCAAGTGAGAGCAGGTAGCCGAAAGCAGCTGCAACCACGGCACTCACCATGCCCCAAAATAGCGAAAACCCAACAGCGGGACGCAGCGCAAGGGCTGAACGCCGGGCTGCAAGCTCCATCAAAAATGCTAGAACCAGGAAGCCAATGGGCAGGTGAAGGACTAAAATGTGCAGGCGACCGAGGAATTGCAACATGGCAGTTTTTCGTTTTGAACTTGTTTGGTCAAAATTAGAAATTACTTAGAAATGGGGAATAACTGATTTTTTCATCAAAATCAGCCTGTTATTTGCACCATACATTCATAATGAATATCCCCCGTCACATGAGAAGATTTTACGCATGGCTGCTGCTTTTCGTATCCACTACCCAGTGGATTGGTGGCCATGTCTGCTTCGAGGTGCGCCATTTCATGGAAGTCCCACAGGAGATGAGCGCGGCGGAACATTCAATTTCCAACGATATTTTAGAACAGACTGGGGTCGAAGCTTCCGTCACTATCTTGCCTGACAGCCAGCATGTTAGATGGGGCGCAGACTATGGCAACTACTTTGCCTTCTCAAAATCGGACAGCTCCGGCACGGTCTATTTCACGATTGACTACGCTCCCAGAACTACAGTTTGGGAAGATGTGGCATACAATGCTCCAACCAAGCAGCATGACAACGATGCTGCCCAAACGAACTTGTTGAAGCTGCTTTTTTCAGATTTTATATTCCCATCTGCTGAACTTCCTTCAAACGATAGCAATGGTTTAGCTGTCGCAAATTTTCAATTAAAGGGCATTCAAGAGCATTTGCAAGCAAGCCCACTCTCCCCGCCACCCGACTTCTACAGCTAACAGATTTTCCACACAATTTTATTTCAAAATCCTTTCGTCCGATATCCACCGGGGCACTGACGTGCAGTCTATGGGTATTGCGACGGACTTCGCAAATTATAATCGTGCGCTGGCACTGAGTTTATCAGCAAGCGCTATAAACCTGTTTAATACAATGAAATCCATTATAGTTACTCTCGCATTCACACTCCTGCTTGTTTCAATAATAAGCACTGGAAATGCCTCAGCGCAAGGCTGCGTGGCCATACGCAACATGGGCTGCTCCGGCACTACTATTGGCGGCAATACCTCGGGCTTTTTGCAAAAAGGGCAGTTCCAATTGCTCACGAACTACCGCTATTTCAAATCCTACAAACATTTCAGAGGCTCGCACGAAGAAACGGCAAGGGTTGAGAACCACACTGAGGTCATCAACAAAGCCAATTCCATCGAATTGGGACTTGCTTTTGGCATCACCGACCGTCTGTCAATTTCTGCATCCTTGCCAATTAATTTCAACGACCGGTCTTCACTGTACGAGCACTATGGCAACTCAATCGAAGCCAACCCCGCTCAAAAGCGCTTCCATACTGGGTCCAAAGGCATAGGTGACCTTCGTGTGACCGGCACTTATTGGTTGGTAGATCCGGCGAAAGGTAGCAAAGGCAATATTGCAATCGGATTGGGTGTAAAAGCCCCGACTGGCAACGCAGAAGTGAAAGATGATTTTCATAAATTGACCGCAACAGGACAGGACACCATCATCAACAAGTACGTGGACCAATCCATCCAATTGGGCGATGGTGGCTGGGGAGTTTCGCTGGAAACACAGGGTTATTACTCCATTCTGCCCCGTGCAAGTGTCTATTTCAGCGGCTTTTATATGTTCACGCCGCAAGAACACAATGGTGTTGCACGGCAAACAATTACTACCGAATATCCGAAAAGCATCGTGAATTATTATGCCGTACCTGACCAGTTTGCGGCGAGAGTAGGCTTTGGCTATGCGCTGTTGCCTATGTCTGGCCTTTCGGTGAACCTTGGCGGCAGGGTGGAAGGAGTCGCTTCCGAGGACCTCATTGGTGGCAAAGAAGGCTACCGTCGCCCTGGTTATGTAATTTCCATAGAACCTAGTGTTAACTGGGGGTATCAAAATTTCAACTTCGCCTTGAACGTGCCATTTGCCGTTTACCGCAACCGTACGCAAAGCGTGAGCGATAAAGCCATTACTGAAGCAACAGGGAAATTTACGCAAGGCGATGCCGCTTTTGCTGACTATCTAATCAGTGTTTCCGCATCTTACCGTTTTGGTGGAGCGCACTAAGAATTCTCGCCTATTTCTTTAAAAAATCAAAAATCAAGTACTCCCAATAGGCATCGTGGTACACGGTGCCTGTTGGCAATTTTTTTTACCACTAAAATCTTGTTGAAAATGAAGTGTTCATTCATTAAATGGCTATCGTTTACAGCCCTTCTATTGCTGTTGGCTTCGCCAAAATTGGTGGCACAAACCCCCACCGACGCCATCATGATGGAGAAAGGGCAACTCTGCGTTGCCGCTATTTACGGCCACGACACTTGGGACGAATACTGGGAAGGTACCTTCAAGCGCAGCAATGGCAACATCGGCACACTGACCCGTCAATCCGTGATGGGCATGTTTTCGCTAGGCATCAATGACCGCATCAATGTGCTCGGCGCACTGCCTTGGATGAAAACCTCGTCCAGCGCTGGCTACTTTGAGGGCGTACAGGGCATCCAAGACTGGGGCATATGGGTTAAGGCCCGCGCCATTGACTTCAAGTTGGGCCCCGGCTCGCTCGGCTTTTACCCCGTGCTCGGTCTCACCGGTCCTGCCTCCAATTACCTGTCCGACTATCTGCCGTTCAGCCTCGGCCTCGGCGCCATGGAGGCTTCGGGTCGAGGCATTCTCATTTACGAGTTGGATATGGGTCTCTACGCCCGCGCCCACGCCGCCTACCACGTCCGCAGCAATACCACCATCGAGCGCGACTACTACTATATTCCTGGCACTGGCAGCGTTTACAGCGACGAGGTGGACATGCCTAACGTCAGCAGCTTTGGCGCTACGCTGGGGGCACTACTGCTCAACAACAACCTGAAAGTTGAGGCAACCTACGAAGGCGTGAACACGCTTGGAGGCTCAGACATCAGGCCCCACGACATGCCCTTCCCATCGAACAACATGGACATGACGAGGGCTGGCCTCAGCCTCCAGTACTACATCCCCTTCGGCAATGGGCACATCCTCAGCGTGATAGCTGGTGGCAGCCAAGTGCTTACGGGTCGCAACGTGGGACAGTCCACGGCCTACATGGGCGGGCTGACGTACCAGTTTGGTGTTTTTGGGGACAAGACCGCAACGAATTAAAAAACAAACGAGCCTTCGGTAAAACACGGAAGGTTCATCACCATAAATCTAAAATTTGATGAAAAAGATATATTTCCTCGGAATGTTGGCATTCGTGGCACTGGCTATTTTCCAAGCCTGCGAAAAAGACTTGCCCACGAACCTTGAATTTTCACCTTACACGTATGAAACCTTGGATGAGAACGGTGGCACTTGGAAGCCCGTCTTGCTCGACAGTGCTACGCTGGTTGGCATTCCTGCCCCGGATGACGCAAGCTCGGCAGCCTACCAAACTGAATTGGCTGACCTGAAGGCAGCATCCTACGACCTGACCTCGGACCAAGAGAAGGCCGTGGCCTACTGGTCAGGTGATGGCCTCGTGCGTTGGAACGAAGTAGCACGGAACCTTGCGGCGAAGTACAACCTGCCGCCAGCGCCCAAGCCCGACGGCACCTACGGAGCGCCAGACCCGGCCAATCCCAGCAATATCCCAAACTTCCCGTTCGCACACCCGCCCTACGCCTGTCGGATGTTCGCCTACTGGAGTGCCGCACAGTTCGACGCCCTCATTGCCGCATGGCACTACAAATATGAGTACAACCGCCCGGCTGCTTACAAGACGGACGCCAGCATCAGTACGCACCTGCCTCAGAACGACCTGCCGGGCTACCCCTCGGATGGTGCGGTGGTGGCTGCCGTTTCGAAGCGCATCCTCATAGCCATGTTCCCCCTCGAAAAGGCTTATATCGAAGAATTGGCCGATGAACACCTCAATAGTTTGCAGTGGGCTGGCATCAGCACGGAAAGCGACATCGTCTGGGGTGATTCGCTGGGCCGCGGCGTCGCTGGCAAATTCCTCGCCCGTGCAGGGTCGGACGGCATGAAAGCCGCCCAAACACCCAAGCCCATCTCTGATTCCATCCGGGTTGCTGCAAAGGCACAGTGGGGCTGGCAGTGGGACAACCTCGAAGCACCAATAAGGCCCGTGGGCATCACGCCTTTTTTTGGACGTGTTAAACCGTGGTGCATCCCCAACGTGGAGGCCGTGCGGCCTCCCGTGCCTCCGGCACCCGGTTCTGCGGAGTTTATAAAAGATGCTGAAGAAATAAAGGATATCAGCAAAAACCTGACAAAGGAGCAGCGGAAAATTGCAAACTTCTGGTCGGACGGCCCCAGCACTTACACCCCGCCGGGCCATTGGAACCGCTTTGCTGCCGACGAAATCGTTGGCCACCGATTGAACCCGCTGCGCGCTGCCCGTGTCTTTGCCTACATGAACATGGCCATCATGGATGCAGGCATTAGTTGCTGGGACGCCAAGTATTACTACCATTATGCGCGGCCAATACAGGCCGTTCCGGGCTTCAAGACCATACTCGGCACACCAAACTTCCCCAGCTACACCTCTGGCCACTCCACTTTCTCAGCGGCAGGGGCTGCTGTACTTGGGCATTTCTTCCCGGCCGAAGCTGTTAAGTTTGACCGTTGGGCGGAGGAAGCTGCCGAATCGCGCATTTATGGCGGCATCCACTACCGTTTTGATGCGGACATGGGCAATACGCAGGGCAAAGACTGTGCTGCCCATACTTTGGATGTAGCAAAAGCTGACGGAGCGGAATAAGGCTTATTTCACACAATTAACCAAGAACAAAAGTGGCCTGCCGGATAATCCGGCAGGCCGCTTTTGTTAGAATACACCCTTCATAAAGACCGCAACTTTTTCCTTTTTCCTTTTTCCTTTTTCCTTCTAATTCCCAAACCCCTCGCTGTTGAACAGCTCCAGCAATTGGCTGTCATTGCCGTTATTGAGATTGTCTTTTATCTCGATGACCAGCTCGTTGAGGTAGGGCGTTGGGTCGGAAATCGGGCTTTGGTAGTACAGGAAGTAGATGCTGTTCGAGAGACTCTGGATTTCCGCTTGGATGTCCACGAACATCTGCTCCAGGCCCGCCGTGTCGTCCGCTTTGAAGTAGCGGTCAGGGTTGTTGGCGAGGGTCATTAGTGCAGCCTCGTCGAGGTCGGGGCTGGAAAGGGCGGCCACGTAGGCCCGGCGCGTGCCGAGCGCACTCAACGCCTGCGACAGGGTCACATTTTGCGAAGCATTGTGCCTGCCATCGGTGAAGATGACCATGCTGCCGTCCACGATGCCGTCAATGGTGTAGTTGTCCTCCCAGAGGCTGGCCACGTCAATGATGGCTCCGTAGAGATTGGTGGAGTTGACCAACCCCGTTTCGGGTATGCCGTCAATGGCGGCGAGGAGTTCCTGTTTGTTTTTGGTAAAAGTCTTCACAACATGGGTCTCGGAGTCGAAGGTGTAGATGGCGATTTGCTGCTCTGCCAACTTCGACTCGACGAGCGAGCGGGCAGCGTCCTTGATCTGTGGCACAAGACCCTCCACGCTGCGGGTGATGTCGAGCAGCAGCACGGTTTTCAGCTCGAACGGGATAGAACTGATGCCCACCCGCAGGTCGGCCTCGGAGTCAATATTTCCCTTGTTTTCGGTGACGATGAAGTCCTCCTCCTTGAGTGAGGAGACACCCTTTCCGTCGTAGTCAGTGACTTGGAATAGCACCTGCACCATGCGCTGTTCTGGAATGACGCCCACTTCAAAAGTTTTCATGCGGAAGAACTTGGAGAGGTCGGCGGGGAGTGCGTCGTCGTCCTTGTTGCAGCCGATGGCAGCGGTGAGGAGGAGGAGCAGGGCAAATTTTGCGAAGGTGGAAATTGACTTCATAACCTAAGTTTTTTACTTAAACGATGTTGAAGCCCGGTTTTGTTTTATGGTAACTGTTAAATTCCGGGCAAGTGAGAAAAGGAGGCAACCCGGTTGGGCAAGTCCATAAAAATGGGTGGTTTTTAAGGAATACTTAACGCTAGCCACCTTCTAACTTTAGATGTGGCCAATGCATGGAAACCCCTAAGTAGTTTGTCAAATCAATAATGACGGGTCAAAAAAACTATAGTATTTGCCCCTTCTCGCCGCCTCCGGCGGCTCGTCGGGGGAGAGGTTCTTTTGGGGCGGCTGCGCCGCCCCAAGCCCCTTGCTTTAACCCGACACTATTTAATTGACAAAGCACTTAGATATTTTGAAAAGAAACAGAAACTGACCTAGGCTGCCCTCAAACCCTCAAATCCTCAAACCCTCAAACCCTCAAACCCGCTCAAGATACCGTTCCACCTCTGCCCTCATCAGTTCCAAAAGGCGGTTGGTGACGGATCCGGGTTTGCCGTCGCCGATGGTCACGTCGTCCACCTGCACAACGGGCATGAGGAGGCGGGTGCTGCTGGTGATGAACGCCTCCTTGGCCGTCTTCAGTTCTTCCAGTGTGGGTTTTCGCTCTTCGATGACGAAGTGGTGCTTGGCTATTTCGAGCAGCTTCTTGCGGGTGACACCCTGGAGGATTCCCTCACCTGCGGTCACGATGGTGTCGTCGTTTTTTACGATAAAAAAATTGGCACGGGTGGTCTCGTAAATATCCTCGCCGGAGTGGAACAGCACGTCCTCTGCCCCAGCGGCCCGCTGCTGCGGTAGCAAATAGATGCCCACGATGTAGTTGATGGACTTGGCGCTGGGGAAGGTGCGGTGATAGTCGTACAGCATCAGCTTCACGCCCTGCTCGAACTTGCTGGCCGGGTACACGGGCGGGGGCATTTCGAGGATGACGAGGTTGGATTTTTCGGGTGAGTACCCGTCATCGGCATAGCCGCCCGTGAGGATGATTTTGATACTGGCCTCTTGCTCACCATTGGCACGGATGAGCAGCAGCACCTGCTCCCGAAGCGCTTCTCTCGTGACGGGCAGATCCAGGTGCAGCCACTTTGCCGATTGTTCCACCCGGTCGAGGTAATCATCGAAAAAGACGGGCTGGCCTTTTTTCACCACAAAATAATCGAACAGCCCGTAGCCTCGCTGGATGGCCAGGTCGGTGACGCCGAGCGAGGCCTGCGCTTTTGGCACCAGCTCGCCATTGATGGAGTAGTATTTTATCATGAGGGTTTGAGGGTTTGAGGGTTTGAAGGTTTGAGGGTTTGGGGGTTTGGGGGTGAGCCAACCTCAACCCCTCAAACTCTCAAACCCCTAAACCCTCATTTCAACTGCTTGATTTTCAACGAAATAGCCTTGACGCCCACCAATGGGTTCACCCGCATGAATTGCTCCACGGTGATGCTGTGCTTGCCAACTTGGTTGAACTTCGCTTTGCCTTGCAGCGGGATTTCGAGTGTGCAGGTGTTACCGCTGCACTTGCTGTTCCAGATGCCGGACTGTCCGGCCAGTTCGAGGCTGACTGGCTGCTTTTTTTCTTCCCCGTTGGGAAATTTGGTGGTGATTTGGATGTAGCAGTTCTGGAAGCCGAAGTCGCCAGCATGTTCTACTTCGAGCAAAATCTGATAGGCTTTGGTGGTGTCCGTCACTTCGAACTCAAACGGCAGCTTGTTGTCATAGCTCCACGAGGCATCGGGGATGTTGATGCTTTTTTCGAAGATGACGTCCTTGTTGCAGGCAAACAACATGGCGATGAAAAATGCAAACAGCAGGAATGGACGGGTGAAGTATTTCAGCATTTTTGGCGAACATTTTTGGACGTACATGGCAAAGGTAGTATGTCGTGCGGAATTTATGGAAGGGCAAATCAGCGTTGGAGTTGGTCAGTGGTCGGCGATGTTAGTCAGCGCCCCAGCGATGGCCATTCCTGTGACGCTGATTTGCATCGGCGAGGCGCCGATGGGCGTAGCTGAGGCAATGCGCCTGATTTGATGCGGCGTTTTATTTGGGGTTCCCATTTTGGATTGTTGAAGGGAAGGGGTACATTTACCAGCAAACGCAGAAGAGAACACGAATGAAAATGAGTTCGAACCATGTCAAATCATTTGCCTACGCTCGGCGGGCAGGAGCCCGCTACCTATTCCCGTATGTAAGCACAGCTTGTGCCGTGGGTAGTTGGGAAGGGGGTGTCAGCAGGTTGATACAGGGGTAGCAAGGGTAGCGGAGGGTCACAACCTGATGATTGGGCTACATTTCGCATTAAAAAATATTTGTAGGTCATTTGATTGGCATCAAGAATTGTTTTAGATTTGTCTGTGTAAAGTATGATGCTTCCTGACCGGCCCTTCCTGACCGGCCCTTCCTGACAAAAGAAGGGAAGATAACGGAAGGAACGTGAGATTGATACCTAAAGTAGTAAAAGTAGTAGTGAAGAAAGATTAGTGGCGCAAACTCTTGAAATGGCATCTGCGGTGCAGGTGTCGACCTGTTTTGCTATTGAGCGATTTCAATAGATAGAAAACGGGGGTCTAAAGCTGTTCTACTTTGTCGAAGCTGTACAGCGATAGCCCCCGTCGTTAACAATTTAACTGTGTAAAATTATGAAAAAGTTAGAAATTAGTTGGCGCTTTTTGGTTTTCGTTTCTTTCTTAGGGTTTCTTTCTTGTGAGAAGGAACTTCAAGAAAAGGTTAATAATCAGACTGGAGAGGTTAACACTTCAGGAAAAATCGTAGACTTAAATGGCCTAAAGACGGAAATTCAGACCAGAAGCGAAGAACTTACTACGGAAGAGCAAGAACAATTGCATCGACTAAGGCAAGCCGCTTCAATTCTTTTTGAAGTTGCTAAGACCGGCAATGCAAGGTCTGAGATTATTAGTGGCGTGAGGTCTGGCTTTTATGAAGATGAAAGCATTCTTTTTAAAGATTTGTTTAATTCTACACAAAGCCCAGCATTCGATTTCACATCTAATCAAAACACCAACAATGGATTTCAGGCTAAACTACAAAATGGTAGTTATTTGAATATTTGAATAGTAGCGATTATGGTGTTACATCAGGGAACCCTGGAGGGGATAATTTTGATTTACAGACCTATCTGGAATGTAGCAAAATCCAGGTGTATTGGCCATACTCAGAAAATTGGGATGAAGAGACAGATGTTATTCCAACCATCACTTTCCTCCCTATCAGTCAAGATACTGTCAATATTGGATGGAAGTTGATTCAAGGGCAACTGACCTTTTCTTATGAAGAGGTAGCTGTTGACGACGACTATGCACAGGAAAATCCGGTTTGGGTTGTCAATTACTATGAGGGCGAAAAGGTAGATGATGAGTGTGAGTATCTCTCCCCACCTTCTGGCGGCGGCTCATATGACCCACCTATCGTTGGAGATGACTGTGAGCATGATTTCCCACAAGATAGGGTGCAAGTTGATATTGGGAAAGTGAAATTCTTCAAACATTATGATGGGCTTTTTAGAGGTGGGCCTGAATTTAGGTTTGTAAGAGGTAATATCACCCTGAATGCTAACGGGAACCAAATAACTGGAGTTGTGCCTGTATTTACCCCAGTCAATTTGAAAAGATCGGATAAAAACAAATGGAAAACACCCAATGGCTTGTGGGATACCAGATGGGAGGCCGCCAACACAGACCAATTCATCGCACTTTTCGAAGATGACGCCTGGACGAACACTCAATTCACTTTTGGAGCGACCGTAACTCTTCTAGTGCCTCCTTTAACTATTGCGGAAAATGCAAATTTTCAGCACACCTTCCAGTCAAAAGACGACGTAATATACAATCAACAATATGATCGTTGTTGGTATTTCGTTACAAGTCCATTGAGTACTCCTTTTGAGAATGTCGATGGTTGGAATGTACGAGGGACAACAGGGGCTGTTAAATGGACGATGCCTTATAATGAATGGTAAAAGTATGTTGCAGTTTTCTTAGTTGCTTTTAAATTGAAGAATAAATTGAAAGGGTTAAGGAAATAAATTACAATTTACTTTAACCCTTTCTTTCGCTAATTCAATAATAACTTAATTTCTTAAATAATCTAACAAATGGATAATGAATTCAAAAAGGCACTCTACATTCTTGCATTCGTTCTGTTCCCTACCATTTTCTATGCTCAAAAATACACAGAGAAGAGTTCATTCTCGTTAGGTTTACATTATGCTATTTTGGGTGAAGGGGATTATGAAGGCATTATGATTACAAATCATTACAGCTATCGTATTTTACCTATTTTAGAAGTAAGCCCATCCTTTGGATATCTTACTAGCTATAGACAACTGGATAATTTAATAATTGAAACCTATTTGGCAAACCATCTGCTTGGAGATATTTCAATTTACATCATACCCATAAACTCTAAAAGGCTATTTTTTAAACTAGGGGGGGGGGCTCTTTCCGTATTAGGAAAGAGGTTCGGTCAAATGGTGTTTATTATGACATTTTTGGAATAGTAGAAAAAGTAATTGTAAAAGAGTCGTCATTCGATAGTGGTTATTCAATCCAAACCATTTTAGGAACAAACATTAGCCAACGTTGCTCATTAAGTGCAAGGTTGTCACTTCAGAATTACAACAAAGGCACTCAAGTTGTCACATTTGGACTAATCGGAACATACAAAATATAAGGAAATGGTAAATAAATACATTTGCGCCTCTATTTTTTTTGTTCTCACATGCTTAGGCTCTTTATCGTTGAAGGGTCAAGTCCCTAATTTCTATTTGCGCACAGGGTATGGGTATTTTGCAAACATTAATCAGTTACTTAGACCTGGTTTTGGTGATGTGCCATCATATATCAAAATCAATCCCAAAGTAGAAGGCAAGGCTAAAAATGGAAGCTCTGCATGGTTTGACTTCGGGTATCGACTCAATACAGGCTTTACTATCAATGGTGGCATTTCAGTGTCAGAAACTAAGTATTATTACAATGACGGGTTGGGGTTTTATTGGGATTATCGCCAAGCAGATACCTATAAGATTTTTGATTTGTCTTTTGGCAAGGAAATAAAGATGAATCACATTGGAATCAATCTAAGCCTGGGGATGATATATCAACATTATTTTACATCATTCGCAGATTATCAAGTAAATGGGTGCGGCTTCAATTTGATGTAGATTTGTGTTAAAAAAAAAGCACCAATGACA
>CAZDSU010000023.1:0-87463 GCA_964508135.1 uncultured Saprospiraceae bacterium | reverse complement strand
GCACTTGCATAAAATCCTTGCGATTTCGCAAAGGATATTATTGGTAAGGTACTAAACAACCAGGTGAAGAACCAGGTGAAATTGTACCTGTAGCATGATTAGTGGCAATTGAAATTGTTGCGCCACTCATTGAACCTGTTCCTTTAAGTAGTCCGTAATTGTTGAACGAGGTACTGGCATGACTAGATAGTGAAAATGATCCATTATTAGTGAATGTGCCATTGTTGGTAAAATTTGCACCAGTCTCTATCTGCCAATTATTTATCACCTGTGCACCACTTGCAATCGTGATACTGAGTTGAACTTGAGAATAAAGTTTTCCGTTAATGGTCATTGTCCCACTTTGCTGTGTATAATTCGTGCCGTTATTATAAAGACCTAATATCACTCCGGAATTGATAGTCAGTGGACTGCTATTGATTACCTGAATACCACCCTGTATTTGACAAAAAGAAGCAATCGTTACAGTGTGTCCAGCAGGAATGTTGGTGCCAGGATAGCTAGGCGTCCAATTGGCTGCAGTGGTCCAAACAGTAGTACCACCTCCTCCGATGAATGTGTAATTAGTTGCAAGTGCCACGTGACTTATCAACAGTTGACAAACTGTTAATAAAATAAGGACAAACTTTGTATTCCATTTGTCCAGTTTTTGTGGTTCTACGGTAGGCCTTTTTGAAAAAAGGGAAGGATGATTCAAAGGCAATAAAGCCTGAAAAAAGGGAGGAAAAATTTTAAACATGTCGTTTGAATTTAGGTTAATAAATTGTTTTTAATGTACCACCTAATTAAAATCACATTCGGTAACCTGCCTCCTGTTAGGGCAGAAAAATGGATACAAGAAGTCAGGTTCCCGAAAGAATATTAATTAAGCTGGCAAATAAACCCGATGCAAAGGTGAGCCACCCCGCCCTGCACATCCCGTCAATTTATCTGCATTTTCCGTCAATGTAGAAGGGGTGAATCCGTCAAAGCAGCATAGAATCCGTCAGTGGGGCGTTTAAAAGGCTTGACAATCAGTTACTTATGAAATCGGAAGGAGTTTTGCCAAAGCGCTGCTTAAAACTGCGGCCAAAATTGTTGAGGTCGCTATAGCCGACTTTAGAGGCCACCCTGGCGATGGAATCATATTGGCGGGTTTCCAAAAGATGGCGGGCTTCGTTGAGGCGCATTTCCTGGAGATAGGATACCGGTGAAAGCCCGGTCAAGCGTTTCAACTGGCGCAGCAGGGTGGACTCGCTCATGGCAAATTCCATGGCCAGTCTTGGAATATTCAGCGTGTCGCTGGAAAGGTGTTTTTGGACGTAAGCCTCGAATGTTGCGAGCCAGTTCCGGTCAGTTTCTGAGATGAAGATGGTTTCTTTTTCAGGTTCGTTTTCTGCGATGAACTCCTTTCGCCCTGCCTGGTTCTTCAACAAATTTTCAATCCGAACCAGTAATTCCTCTTCGTCGAAAGGTTTGAGCAGGTAATCGTCCACGCCGAGGCGAAGGGCTTTCAGTTTGTCCCGTACATCGGCCCGGGCGGTGAGCATGATGACTGGGATGTGCCGGGTGGCATCCTCAGACTTTAGTTTTTCCAGCAACTGGTAACCGTCCATCACGGGCATCATCAGGTCGGAGAGGACTAAGTCAGGGATGAGGGATGAGGGGTGAGGGATGACTGGGGCGTGTGCTTCATCCCTTCCCGACAAGTCGGGACAGGCAATTCCTCGTCCCTTGTCCCTCAATAAATCCAATGCAACCTGGCCGTTTCCGGCGGTGAGGACGTGGTATTTATCTTCCAGAATAAAACGGATATACTCCTGTAGCTCGGGCTGGTCTTCTACCACCAAAATCGTGGGTTTTGGTTCGGAACTGTCTGCTGGTCGTGACCTATCCGCAGCAGGAGTGCCACCCAGTTGGTGGCTATTTTCTTGTGAAAGTGGATGATAAACGCTGGGGTGCTCGGCTGGAATGGGTGCAGGTTTTTCACTAAGCTTGGTTTCAGTAACGATGGATACTGGCAGTGCCAAACGGAAAACAGACCCTGTTCCCAATTCACTTTCCACGCTTATTTTTCCACCAAACAGTTGGGTGTACTCATGGCAGATGGCCAACCCAATGCCCGTGCCACCTTCAACGGGCTTACCCGGCTGGTGGGTTTGGAAATAGCGGGTGAACAGGTGCGGCAAGTCGGTTGGATGGATGCCAGCACCCGTGTCTGCTACATCCAATAGCAGCCTGTCATTTTCAATCGCCAGGCTTACTTTCACTTGCCCGCCTGCTGGCGTAAATTTGAGGGCATTGGAAAGCAGGTTGTGAAGGATTTGCCGATATTTCACCTGGTCAATATTTGCCACCAAATTCCTGTCCAGCATTATTTCAAACGAAATCTCCACTTGCTTGCTAAACGCCAGGGACTCAAACTGCACCAATTCTTTTTGAAAAAAGGCCGACAACACAGTCGGTTGTTCGTCAATTTCCATCTTGCCCGCCTCCAACTTGGTCAGGTCGAGTATTTGGGTGACCAGTTTTTGCAGGTTCTCCCCGCTGTTTTTGGCGGTCTTGAGCAGTTTCAGTTGTTTGTCGGTCAGGTCATTTTCCTTCAGCAACGAATTGACAGGGCCGAGCATCAGGGTAAAGTGGTGTGCGCAACTCATGGCTGACGTTGGCGAAGAACCGGGACTTGGCGGCGTCGAGGTTTTGGAGTACCTCCGATTGCTTTTGAATGATGGTGTTCTGGGCAGCCACTTTCTCTTTTGCCCTGCGCTGGAGGTAGTAAGCGAGGGCAAAACCGCCTCCCAACAACAAAACCAAAATGAGGATGGCGAGATAACTCCGAAGTTGGGCTTCTTGAAAGTTTAACTTCGTCTCTTGCAGGGCCTTTTCGGTATTCAGCTTTTCCTTATCCAATTCTAAGTAAAAGTTCTGCAAATTGAAACCGGCATTCTTGCTCTTCATTTTTTCATCGTAGTAAAGCTCCTTTTTCTTGTATGCCAGGGCTTCGGCATAGCGGTCGTCTTCCTCGGCAATTTCAGTCTTATGTGAAAAGATGCGTATCAGCAAATCGTCGAATTCAAATTTTAAAGCGTTCGCCAAGGCTCTTTCGAGGTATGATTTTGCACGAGCGGAATTGTCATAATCGCTTTCCAAATTGTACAGGGATAAAAGGATGTCCGTTTCTACCCAGGGGCTTGGCTCATCTTCGGCATGGCGGAGGGCTTTAAGAAAATAATGCTCCGCATCTTTATAATTTTTATTTTCCATTGCTAATATGGCACGAGATTGTGCAACATATATCAATGTCCAGTAGGTTTTGAACGGAACTGGTTTAGCAGGCACCAGGGCTTCGAGCGCATCAATGTGCATAGACATTTCTTCAAGCCGGTGCGTCAAGTGCGATAACTCAATTAACCGGTAATGTATGTCTTGCAGCAAAAGGGTGTCTTTGGCCGCTTCAGCTTCCACCAGCAAGGCTTCCATTTCTGGAATGATTTCTTCCTCTTTCCGAAAAGTGATGCTCTCCGCCAACTTGTTTAATTTAATTTTCAGTATTTTTTCCCGGTTGCCAGTTTGTTCGAAAAGAGCCAATGCATTCTCCATGTCCCTTGCGGCAAGCGGCAGGTACCTCAGGGAGGTATGAAAAAAATACAGCTTCATGTACGCTTCTCCTTCCGCATTCAGGTCTTTTTGCCGCTGGGCTATTGCCACCATTTCTTTGCTGACATAAACGGCAGCAGGTGCATTGCGGATAGTCATGAACTTTTGTGTCAGGTAATCATAGGTCTGGTAGAGGCAATGCAAATCCCTGTCACAGTGCCCACGTACCAACAAAAGAATGAAATGAAAAGCGGTATCGGAAGGTTGTTGCTCCAGTTGCCTTTCAATGGTGTGCCAAAGTTGTTCAGCCCTTTCCGGAGATGATTTTTTCTGAGCATACAAGTTGCTCAATGCCACGCCTATAAATAGAGGTAAGAAAAAAGCAGAATAGAACAGTTTCTTAAACCTTGGTGCTATCTCACGGTGTATCATTCAAAAGTAGTGATGTGTTTTGTTTAGCTAAACCACCCTTGTCCAATAGGCTATCAAACCGTAAGTTAACCATCCTGCTCATATTTCCGCTGAAATCAACGCAATAGTTTCGGTTTAGATGGTGTACGTTAAGCAGGGGATACCCCCTCTCCATTTTTTATCTAAACAAACAACCCCTTCTCCTTCACCAACGCCGCCACCTTTCCCGGCACGAATGCCTCCCAGTCCGTGTTTCCGTGGCCGAGCAAAGAGCATTTCAAGCTGGAGTTCCTCGCCATGGACGTGACCTCCGAGATGGAGGAACGTGCCCTCCGCAACGTGGCCAACGATGCCATGGAACGCATGCGCTACACCGTGCCGAGCGTCGGTGCCGAGCATGCCAACTACTACCTGCGCCAACAAGCCCGCAGCTACTACTACATCGGCCAGCAACCCCCAATGAACATCTACAACCCCATCGCTTGGAAGCAGTTTTTCGATGCTTGGAAAAATGGGGATTTCAAGAAGAAGGAGAAGAAATAATGGAGGATGGGAATGTTGGAGTCATACTCCGCCACCTCCCCCGTAGCTAACCGCCCGCCACAAGGCTTTCATCAGTTATTTTTGGGGGAAACTTTGTTTTCCTATTTTATCTTCCCTAGCCCCACCAAGTTCGCAAACAACCGGTACGCCCCTGGCACCCCCGACGGCAGCTCCCGGAAGAACGACAGCCCCGTGTACACGTACCAGCCCTCGCCATACTTTGCCACCAAGAGGCTGCCATCACGGGCAGGCTCGCCGGGGTCGTTGCAGCTCAGGATTGGGGTGAACTCAGGTCCCCATTCGCTGGGGAAATACAGCCCCCGCTCCTGCACCCAACCCTCGAAGTCCTTCGCAGTTATTTTATTCGGCGAGTTCAAAACCTGGTGTTCCGCAGTCAGTAGGCGCACCTCGGTCTCCTCCACCGTCACACGGTCACGGCCCAGTTTCAGCTTGTAGGGCGTCAATTCGGCATCGGGGATGAGCGTGCCAGTGGTGTTGTACTGCACGACCACTACGCCACCTTGCTTGGCATAATCAAACAACTTGGGCTGTTGGAATTTCAGGCGTTCCACCGTGTTGTAGGCACGGATGCCGATGACCACGGCGTCGTATTTTTTCAAGTTTTCTAAAGTGATGTCCCGATCTTCCAAAACGTCAACGGTATAGCCCGCTTGGCGGAGGCTGGCCGGCACCTTGTCGCCAGCGCCCATGATATAGCCGATGCGGTCACCGCTCCGTGTGAGGTCGGTGCGAGCGACCTTGGCCTCGGCGGGCAGCAGGATGGTCTGCGCCGGGATGTGGTCGTACTCGATGCTCACCAGCGACTTGGCATAGCGCTGGCCGTTCACGGTGGCTACCGGCGTGATTTTGCCCTCGCCGTTTGCCGAAGGCGCAAAAACCTGGAACGTTACGTTCTGTTCTTCGCCTTTTAGTTTTAGGCTAAAATCAATGTTGGTAGGTTCGGCCCGCCAGCCCTTTGGAAGGTCGAGCGTGAGTTTTCCGCTAACGTTTGGCGCACCGGATTTCACCACCACATTTACCGTGCGAGGCTTTGTGTCGGGGAATAAAATGGCCTCCTCTGCCATGTTGGCGAACACGGGCGGCGTCACCTCGAACGGGCGATAGACCTCTCCCTTCACGTCGTCATCTTTTTTGTAAACAACCTCCCGCTCCAGCGTAAATGGCTGATTTTCAACCATAAACAAAAATTCCACCTTGAGCGTCCGGGGCGTTTCTGGGACGCCACGCAGCGTTTGTTCAGGTACGGTGTACATGCCGAGCGCCCAGTTTTCATCGAGCCAGTAGGAGTTGGTGTAGGGCAAATCTGTGGGTAGTGAGAGTTTCTTTTTGAAGGAAAAATTCTTGTTGTTGGCCAACGTTGCGTTCAGCGTTGAGTCGAGGCCAAGCGGCAAGTAGCGCACCGATTTCAGCACACAGTTGGCGCTGCTGCGGTTGATGGCCTCCAAGGTCAGGTTCACTTCTTGGCCGGGCGTGGCGGAGGTTTCACTGGCCACCGCTTCGTAAAACAGGCCGAGGCAGTTGGCGATGATCCGTTTGGTTTCGGAGAACTTTGCCCGCTTCCAGTAGCCGTCGGGCCCCACGGGGGCAAGCAGTTCGATTTTTTTCAGCACCTCCATGAGCAGCGGGACGCTGGCACCGGGGTTGTTGAAGTCGTAATTAGCCTGTACTTTTTTCACCAAATCGCCGATGTGGCCTCCGCCGGACACCCTCGTCCAAGTGGTGTTAATGCCTTGGAACAGGTCGTTTTTGTCGGCGGGCATGTCGCCTTTTAGCAGGTTGAGGTATTCCATCGTCTCGCCCCGGCTGCCCACCGAGCCAAAGCCCTGCGACTTGTGCATGGAGCGGCTCTCGGCGCTTATTTCGCCGATGGACTTGCCCCGCAGCGGGAGGTAGGTGCCTGCGTCCACCGCTGCCATTTTCGACTTGTCGGCGGCATCGAACTTCTCCTGGCTGCCGTAAAACCACCACGAGGTGTTGAAGAACAGGCGGCGTGGCTGCCAGACTTGCACGTATTTTAGTTGCTCAGGGTAAACTTTAGGGTCGGCGGCCAGCTCGAACGCCTCGTGGGCGAGCATGGCGGAGGCCGTGTGGTGGCCATGCGTCCTCCCAGCCGACTCGTGGTCGAAGCGGTTGACGATGACATCGGGCTGCCACTTGCGGATGGCCCAGACCACGTCGGCCAGCACTTCGTCCTTGTTCCAGATTTTGAGGGTTTCGTCGGGGTGCTTGGAGTAGCCGAAATCATTGGCCCGGCTGAACATCTGCGTACCGCCATCGGTGCGCCGGGCGGCCAGTAGCTCCTGCGTTCGGATGACACCGAGCAGTTCCTCGATTTGTGTGCCGATGAGGTTTTGGCCACCGTCGCCACGGGTGAGTGAGAGGTAGGCGGTGTTGATATGCTGGTCGTTGGAGAGCCAGGTGATGAGGCGGGTGTTCTCGTCGTCGGGGTGGGCGGCCACGTAGAGCGCCGAGCCGAGCACGTTTAGCTTCTCAATGGCTTGGTAGATTTCGGCGGCGTTGAGGCGCTCGGGGCGCTGGGCAGTGAGGCTGGTGGCAACCAGCAGGAACAACAATGTGAGGCGGCAATATTTCATGTCGAAGATTTTTTTTGAAAGGCGAAGATAATGGAAAGAAAAAAGACAAGGGAAAAAGGCAAAAGTAAAAGGACAAAGGCAAAACTATGGAAGTGAAAACGGTCATTTCTTGAACCCGATGCGCTCCCGTTTTTCCCATTCTTTTTTGTCCTTTCGCTCGTGCATGAGCAGGGTCAGCGCTTGTTCCACGTCTTCGAAGCGGATTTCGAGTTCGCCCAGGCGCTGGGCGAGTTCGGTGTAGGTGAGTGCGTAGTTGCGGATGGCCACGAATGCCCGCATGATGGCGATGTTGACGGCGATGGCTTTGTCGCTGTTCACGACGGAGGAGAGCATGGCAACACCTTGTTCGGTGAAGGCGTAAGGGAAGTACCTCGTACCACCACGCTTTGAGATCACAATTTGTGATCTCAAAGCTTCAAACTCTTGTTTGGTCAATTCAAACATGAAGTCGGATGGAAAGCGCTGGATATTACGATTGACCGCTAACTTTAGTAGCCGAGTCTCTGTCCCATACATCTCAGCAAGGTCAAAGTCAAGCATGACTTTTTGCCCCCTGATTTCATGTATTTTCTGTTGGATGAGTTGGAGTTCCATTTTCTCACAGTTTTGTTCTGGGCCAAATATAGCATTCCCAAAAATTTCAAGTGCCAAGCGGTCACAAATTGTGACCGCTTGGCACTTGAAATCACCTTGAAATTAATCGGCAAAATGTATTAGGCCGCTTTTGCCAGCTTCCCCATCCGCTCGAAGCGCATGTTCTGGGTGCGGCAAGCAGGGATGATAGCCCCCAAGAAATAGGTGCGGAAGATGAACCACAGGAAGCTCTTTTCATTGAGGCGTGGGTCAATTTGGCTTTCGATTTCCTTGTGCTTCTCCGCCAATTTGCTCCAGTGGATGCCCGGCGACATGTGGTGTGCCGTGTGGAAGCCGTTGTTGGGCAAGGTGAAGTTGAGCATGAAGCCGGTGAAATTGCGGGAGTGGTTGATGGGTGACTCCTCATCAGCGTGGATATGCTGCACGTAGTTGAAAATCAGCACACTGAACAGGGATATCTGCTGCGGGATGATGACGTACCATATCGCCTTGCGCCAGTCGAGCAGCAGGGCGATTACGACGATGCCCACCATACTCATAACCTGAAGCATGTGGAACCAAAACTTGCGCCTGTTTTCGCTCCAAAGCGACACCATGTAGTTGAAGATTGCTTTTTGCTGCTTCATACCACTTAGCGACGGATAGGTTATCAGGGTGAGCAGGTTGTTTTTCTCCGTCACCTGATAGGTGCGGGTATAGTCCTGCTCTTTGTTGATGTGCACGTGGTGGTTAGAGTTGTGCGTGGGTATCCAACCAAAGACCGGGAAGCCGTAGAAGGCGGTCAGCCAATTGTCGGTGAGGATGTTCAGCAATTTGTTCTTCCACATGGGCAGGTGTTGGTGGTTGTGTACCATCACGGCGACGACCACGGCCATGTACAGTTGGAGGGCGTAAAGCGGGACGAACATCAGCGTGCTCATTTCACTGCCATTGCGCCAAAGGTACACCAACAGAAAGGTGGTGAGGAACATGAAAAAGACGGAACGAATATCGGCTTTGTATCGAAGCATTGTTTGAGAATTTATGCCTCCATTTGTCACAACCCTATTGTTGTTCCCTGTGGAAGGCACTACAAAGAGAAGGTAATTTTTTGTTGGAGTTGAGGATTTTGTAGGATAATTATTGATTGGGCTTAAAAAAGATGTAAACAGGCGGGCTGGCCTTAGTTCGCCTGCAAAATATATTCCCGATAATCCTTCACCACCCCATTGGCGGAAACCCCGTCGAAAGTATCAATTGCCTGTTGGTTGCTCATGAAAAAATGCTTTTCGCCGATGGCCTCGGTCAATTCCCAGCAGTTCAGCGTATCCCGCACCGGGCCGATAACACTGGTGAAAAACACCTGTACGCCCCGGCTCCGGTTGTCCAGCACCCATTCTTCGAGGGCGTGAATTGCGCTGCTGTCGAGGTAGCTGATGCTATCGGAGTTGAGGACGATGAGGCGCAGCGCTTCACCTTTTTGGGCAATAAGTTCGCCCATTTTATCCTTAAAATAATTCACGTTGGCAAAGTACAACGGCCCGTCGAAGCGCACCACCAGTACATCGGGGCGCTGCTCCAGGTTGTTGAAACGCTGCACATTGCGGTAAAACGGCGACCCCGGCACCCGACCCAGCAGTGCGACGTGCGGGCGGGTGGAGCGATAGACCACCATGCCCAGCGACAGCACCACGCCAGCGCCGATGCCCGTCTCGATGCCCAGCGACAAGGTGATGGCGAACGTGGCCAGCAGCATCCAAAAGTCGGAGCGGTCGTTGTGCCAGAGGTGCTTGGCCTCCTTGAAATCAATCAACCCAGCCACGGCAACGAGGATGACCGCCGCCAGCACCGAGTTGGGCAGGTTGTAAAAAAGCGGCGTCAGGAACAGCAGCGTCAGCACGATGAGCGCTGCGCTGATGAGGCTCGCCATGCCCGTTTTTGCACCAGCTTGGTCGTTGACAGCCGTGCGGGAAAAGCCGCCAGTGACGGGCATTCCCTGAAAAAAGGCTGCGCCTAAATTGGCGATGCCCAGCCCGACAAGCTCTTGGTTGGCGTCCACCTGGTAGTCCTTGTGTTTTGCCTGGATGGCCTTTGCTACCGCAAAACTCTCCATGAATCCCACCAACGAGATGGTCAGCGCTGCGGTGATAAGCGATTGCCAAGCCCCGAAATCGAACGATGGCATGGACAGACCTGGCAAGCCCGACGGCACTTCCCCGACGATTTTCACGCCCTTTTCCACCAGCCCCAAACCCCAAACCGCCAGGATGCCCAGCACCACGGCGAAGAGCGCACCGGGTATTGCTTTGTGTATTTTTTTGACGTTTTTGATGACGATAATGGCGGCGATGCCGATGCCGAGCGCCAGCAGGTTCGTCTCGCCGATATGTTCGATGGTCGCCAGCACGATTTCGTGGGCATGCTCACTGTTCGGTATCTTGATGCCCAGCAGGTGCTTCAACTGGCTCAGCCCGATGATGATGGCCGCCGCCGACGTGAACCCGCTGATGACCGGGTGGGAAAGGAAATTCACCAAAAATCCCAGCCTAAAAACGCCCATGAGAAACTGGATGGCACCCACCAAAAACGCCAGCGTCAGTGCCAGCAACAGGTATGCCTCCGGCGTCTCCGGCTTCAACGCCCCGATGCCCGACGCCGTCAGTAGCGCCACCATTGCCACCGGCCCCACCGCCAACTGCCTAGACGTGCCGAGCAACGCATACAAAACCAGCGGCACGGTCACGGCGTACAACCCGTGGATGGGCGGCAGCCCCGCCAGCATGGCGTACGCCATGCCCTGCGGGATGAGCATGACGCCCACCGTCAGGCCCGCCGAGAGGTCACCGGAGAGCCAGCCTTTTTTGTAGCTGGGGAGCCAGTCGAGGGCAGGGAGGTATTGCTTGATATTCATCTTTTGAAATTTGAAATCCTTTAGGAAAACAACCGCCAAGCCAATAAGATGGCCGATGAGGCAGAAATTAAGGCACAAAGGAACGGGTTTGCCGGGAGTAGGTCTGTGATTGATGTTACACGTTGGATTTTGTACAAAACTGGGCGTTCAGTGATTTCTGATTCATTTTGTAAAGCTATTTCAGGACGGGACAACTAAATAAAAAAAGCCCGGCAAGCCTCTTCGCTACCGGGCTTTCTTTTGAAAACTAAAACCACTTACACCACTGCCGTCACCGCTTCATCAATCACCTCTTGGGTAATGGTCGAAGGGCAAACGTGGTCGCTCTTCGGCACGGCGCTCTCTTCGATGGCCTTCCAGCCTTTGGTGATATCCACGAGGTTGTGATAGCCCCTCGCTTTCAGGATGGAAATGGTGATGAGCGAACGGTAGCCGCCGAGGCAGTGCAGGTAGTAAGTCTCGTTGCCATCGAGGCGGTTGAAGTTGCGGTTGATGTAGTCCAGCGGGAAGTTGGTGGCACCGATGACATGCTGCGACAGAAACTCCGTCGGCTTGCGAACGTCAAGCACCGTACCGTCCAGCCCAGCATCCATGCGGGTAGCCAGCTCGTCGGCGGTGACGGACTCAATGCTGTCGGTCTCCTTGCCAGCTGCCTTCCAGGCTTCGATGCCGCCTTCTAGGTAACCGATGGTGTTGTCGTAACCGACCCTCGCTAGGCGGGTCACGGCTTCCTCCTCCCTACCCTGCGGCGCAATGAGGACAATGGGCTGCTGGATGTCTGTGATGAGCGCACCAACCCACGGAGCAAACTGGCTGTCCATGCCGATGAAGATGGAGCCGGGGATGTGCTCGGCACTGAATTCTTCCTCGCTGCGGGTGTCGAGCATGAGCGCCTCCTCCGTGTCCACCAGCTCCTCGAAGCGGGCGGGGGTGAGTGGCGTTGCTCCTTTTTCCAGCACCACATCGAAGCTCTCGTAGCCCGTTTTGTTCATCATGGCATTTTTTGGGAAATAAGACGGTGGCGGCGTGAGGCCGGAAGTCACTTCCCGCACGAACTCCGCTTTTGTCATGTTTTCCCGAAGGGCATAGTTGAGCTTTTTCTGGTCGCCGAGATAGCCCCAGGTGTCCTTGCTCAGGTTTTTGCCGCAGGCAGAACCAGCGCCGTGCGCTGGGTAAACGATGACGTCGTCGGACAGCGTCATGATTTTCTCACGCAAGCTGTCGAAAAGGAAACCGGCGAGGTCTTCCTTCGTCAATTCGCCCTGTTTGATGGCAAGGTCGGGGCGACCCACATCGCCGAGGAAAAGCGTGTCGCCGCTGAAGATGGCGTAGTCCTTCCCGGACTCGTCACGCAGCAGGTAGGTCGTGCTTTCCATGGTGTGGCCAGGGGTGTGCAGCACCTTGAAGGTTACGTTGCCCAGCACCAGTTCCTCGCCGTCTTTGGCGGAGTAGATGTCGTAGCTGGTGGCAGCGTTGGGGCCGTACACGATGGTAGCACCCGTTTTTTTCGCCAGGTCAATGTGGCCGGACACGAAGTCGGCGTGGAAGTGCGTCTCGAAGATGTACTTGAGCTTCACGCCCGCCTCTTCGAGCTTCTCCAGGTACGGCTGGGTTTCCCGCAGCGGGTCAATGATGACTGCCTCGCCGTTGCTCTCGATGTAGTAAGCGCCTTGAGCCAGGCAGCCGGTATAAATTTGTTCGACTTTCATTTTTAAAGAAGTTTTTTTCTAAAGAATTTGATGTTGAAAATTTGATGATGCAAAGATGCGGGGGTTTTTCGCCCTCCACAGTGAAGCGAATCACACAAGGAAAACGCTCCAGAAATCCTTGCCGTTGAGGCATAAAAAAAGCCAGCACCCGCAGTGGATGCCAGCTCTTTGTGTTTAAAAGTTTGCTGATTAAATAACCAGACAATAGACATTAGAAGTCACGCAAATAATTGACCATCAATGCCTTATCTAAAATCTATTGTCTAATTTCTAAAGTCTTTCTACTTAATTCAGCGCAATCTCCTTTTTCATCAAGTAGAAATCCACTTTTTCGTAGGTCGTGTTGGCGATGCGCTCGTCCATTTCCACCAGCGTTTTTGGCGGCGGAACGATGGCCCTGTCGCCGGGACGCCAGTTGACGGGCAGGGCGCATTTGCAGGTGTCCACCGTTTGAAGGGCGATTAACACCCGCTGAATCTCGTCCATGTTGCGGCCCACGTTGAGCGGGTAGTACATGATGAGGCGGATGGTGCCCTTCGGGTCAATGAAGAAAACGGCCCGCACGGCTGCCGTCTCGCTTTCGCCGGGGTGGAGCATCCCGTAGAGGTTCGCCACCTTCATATCGAGGTCGGCGATGATGGGAAAGTCCATGTAAACGCCCGTGTTTTCACGGACGTTGTTCACCCAAGCCAAGTGCGAGTGGATGCTGTCAATGCTGAGGCCGAGCAGCTTGGTGTTGTGCTTGGCGTAAAAATCCTTGTCCACGGCGAAGGCTGACATCTCGGTGGTGCAGACCGGGGTGAAGTCGGCGGGGTGCGAGAACATCACGACCCAGCTTCCCTTGTTGTACTCCGAGAAGGTCATGTCACCAGTAGTCGTTTTGACCTTGAAATCCGGCGCTTTGTCGCCGATGCGGGGCATTGCCCCAGCTACTACTTGATTTTCCATGGTATCCTTTAATTAATTTATAAAAATGGTGGCAAGCCAAGGAAAACGGAATCGTTTTAGGCTGCCACGGTAGTTGCCTTGTATTTTTTTACAGCACTCGCCACTGATTGCCACGGTCCTCCGTTGACGGCCTGGACGCCAGCAGCCCTGAGTTGCTGCGCCGCAATGCCGCTCCTGCGCCCAGAAACGCAGCAAGTGATGACGGCCTTTTTTTGGTTCATGATTTTGAGCAAATGGCGGTCAAGCTCCTGCAACGGCACATTTTGTGCACCCTGCGGATGCCCTCCCTTGAACTCCTCCCTAGAGCGCACATCGAGGATGATGGCTCCCTGCGCCAGCATCTCCGTGAGGTTCGATGAGCTACCGCCGCCAAATAGTTTTTTCAGAAAATTGAACATCAGTTGAATTGTAAAGGTGAACGGTGGATGGTTAAGCAGCAGCCTGTTTTGGTGCTTGCGACTGGAAGTACAGCACGTCGCCGAGGCCGCCGCCGTTGTAAACCCCCTGCAATCCTTTGGCTTGCAGCACGAGCTTTGCGTGTTCGCTGCGGTTGCCGCTGCGGCAATATACAACGATGGGTGCGCTCATTTTCTTGAATTCTTCAATGCGCTGGAAGATGCTACCGAGCGGGATATTGATGGCACCGGGAGCGTGGCTGGCCTGGAATTCGTAGGTTTCACGAACGTCCACCAGCGTGGCCATGGGGTTGTTGATGATTTTTGACAAGTCCATTGTTTTAGAATTTTTTTAGTTAAACAATGGTGCAAAGTTACGCCCGCCGGGAGGGGCCAATCAGTAACCCACATCACACTCGGAAGCGCCGCCAATTAGCAAAAAAGGTGAGCTGCCCGAAGGCAGCCCTCATATCTAATGAAAATCGAACAATTTCAAAATCACAGCTCTGTCACTTGCTCCACGTGCTCTGTGCGCTTCAAGTTGGTTTCGGAAAGGGCTTTGTAGCCGCCTTGGATGTTCACCAAATTGTGGAAGCCCCTCGATTTCAGGATGGAAGCGGCGATGACCGAGCGGTAGCCCCCTTCACAATGCAGGTAGTAAGTCTTGTCACGGTCCACCTCGCTCATATTGCTGTTGATGAAATCGAGCGGGAAGTTCACGGCGCCCACCAGATGCTCCGTCTCGAACTCGCTTGCCCGGCGCACGTCCAGGAGGTTCAGGTTTGAGCCATTGTACATTTTGGCAAATGTGGTGGCAGACACCTCGTCGAGGCTGTCCATTTCTTCGACTGCTTTTTCCCAGGCATCGAAGCCACATTCGAGGTAGCCAATCGGGTTGTCGTAGCCGACCCGTGCCAAGCGGTTCACCACTTCTTCCTCTTTGCCGCCTTCGCACACGAAGAGGATGGGCTTTTTCAGGTCAGTAATCAATGCTCCCACCCAGGGAGCGAAGGTGTCGTCAATGCCGATGAAGATAGAACCGGGGATGAAGCCTTTGGCAAAAACATCCTGCGGGCGGGTGTCAATCACGAGCGCATCGTTGCCCTCCCAGGCAGCCTTGAACGCCCGCACGCTGAGTGCCTGTTCTCCACGGAGGCGCACCTTGTCGAGGCTTTCGTAGCCCATCTTGTTCATCACGGCGTTTTTGGGAAAATACTGCGGCGGTGCCACCAGGCCCGTCAGCACTTCCTTGACAAACTCCTCCTTCGTCATGTCGGCACGCAGGGCGTAGTTGAACTTCTTCTGGTCGCCGAGGTAGCCCCAAGTTTCCTTGCTCATCTTTTTGCCGCAGGCCGAGCCAGCGCCGTGGTTCGGATAGACGATAACGTCGTCGCCGAGCGGCATGATGCGGTTGCGGAGGCTGTCGAAGAGCATGCCAGCGAGGTCTTTTTCGGTCAGCTCGCCTTGCTTGATGGCGAGGTCGGGGCGTCCCACATCACCGAGGAAGAGGGCGTCGCCAGTGAAGATGGCGTAGTCCTTCCCGTTTTCGTCTTGCAGCAGGTAGGTGGTGCTTTCGAGGGTGTGGCCGGGGGTGTGGAGGATTTTGATGGTCACGTTGCCCACCTTCATCAGCTCGTTGTCCTTGGCGATATACGCCTTGAAGTTGGGCTGGGCAGTTGGGCCGTAAACGATGGTAGCGCCGGTTTCCTTGGCCAGGTCGAGGTGGCCGGAAACGAAGTCGGCGTGGAAGTGTGTCTCAAAGACGTATTTCAGTTTTGCGTTGTCAGCTTTTAGCCTTTCGAGGTAAGGCTCGGTTTCCCGCATGGGGTCAATAATGGCTGCTTCGCCGTTGCTTTCTATGTAATAAGCAGCCTCGGCCAAGCATCCGGTATAGATTTGTTCTACTTTCATAATGACAATTTTCTTTTGAAATGATATTGAAAAATGCTTTGAAAAACGATTTTGAAGCGCTTCAAGACCCATGTTTTCCAAATATTGAACAGTGCAAAGATGCAATAGATGGCGGGCGGGTTTGTGTGAAGCAGGTCACACGGGCAGGTGAGTTAAGTCATCGGAGTGGGGTGACTTTCGTCAACGGATATGCGGCGGGGAAGGTAAATTGGCGAGCTTAGCGCTAGGCAATTAGCGGTAGATATTGATGATTTTCCTGCGAATGATAAAATAGTTGGCCACCCCAGTAATCATGGAAGCAGTACCAATAACGACGAACAACCAAGCAAGCCAATCGAGTTTGCCGTGCTCATCAAGGTGAAAAATACCGAGCGCCGTGGCGACGAAATAGATGCCCGTTCTGACAAATGCCAAGAAAGTGCGTTGGTTGGCGAGTCGTGTGCGGTCAATGGCGAGGGTGTCCCGCAGGATGAGTTCGTGCGTTTCGGGGTGTATTGGCGAGGATGTCTTAGGCAATTCCATTTCAATAATTTGTGCATAGGCAGGTCATTGCTCCAGCACTTTCACCTGCCCGTTTGAGAAATCATAGACCCATGCATGCAAGCGAAGTTGCTTGCCACGCTTGGTCGCTTGACGAAAAACGCTGGTCTGCCGCAAGTTCTTGATTTGCGTCAACACGTTCAGTTCCACCAACCGGTTCAGGCGGTCTTGTTCGTCGGGGATGGCATCCAACTCGGCTTGGTGCGTGGCCATCACATCCTTGATGTTGGCCAACCAGTTGTCAATCAGGCCGATGGCCTCGTCGGCCATGGCAGCCTGGATGCCGCCGCAACCGTAATGCCCATACACGATGATGTCTTGGATGCCAAGCACATCCACGGCATATTGCAGCACCGAAAGGAAGTTCATGTCGGCGTGGGAAACCACGTTGGCGATGTTGCGGTGGATGAAAATCTCGCCCAGGTCGCCGCCGAGCACCACCGAGGGCGACACCCTGCTATCGGAGCAGCCGAGCAACAGGGCGATGGGGTTTTGGCCCTTGGCCAAATGCTCGAAAAAATGCGGATCTTCCGCTTGCTTTTCGCAAGCCCAATGGCTGTTGTATTCGAGGAACTTGCCAACTATTCTTTGCATGCGGTTGATTTTTTCAGGCCCTACTTCTTGAACAGCAACTGGTTCCTGCCCAATTTCACGATGCCTTCTTTTTCGAGGTTTTTCAGCAGGCGGGAGACGGCCTCACGGGTTACGTTGAGGTCGGTGGCGATGTCCTGGTGCGAGGCGCTGATGACCCGGTTGCCAGTGGCAGCCACCCGTTTTTTCAGGTACTCCAACATGCGCTTGTCGAGGTTCTTGAACGAGATGCTGTCCACCACTTTTACCAAGTCCAAAATCTTGCGGTCGTAGGTGGTCATCACGAAGTTTTTCCAACTTTGGTAGCGGGTCATCCACTCGTCCATGTAGCGGATGGGAATGGCGATGAGCGAGGTGTCGTCCTCTGCCTCGGAGCGGATTTCGCTCTTCTTGTTCAACATGCAGCAGGTGAACGACATTGAGCAAGCCTCGCCGGGTTGCAAGAAATAGAGCAGGATTTCACGGCCTTCTTCGGGGTCTTCCCGGGTCACCCGGATGGCGCCCTCCACGACGAGCGGCACGAGCTTGATGTAGCTGCCGTAGTCCATGATGACCTCTCCAGCTTTGAAGTGCATGAGCTTGCCTGCATTGGCGATTTCTTGTTGGAGTTCCTTCTCCGCAAGTTGCGGGTAGTATTTTTGCACAAGTGCAAGGATGTCAGCGCTTTCGGTTATCATTCTTCAAAATTGGAGTGTTATACTGCTGGCCGTTGGCTTTTAGCCGTTAGCTTTTGGCCAAAAGCAAATGGCCAAAACCTGACGCTCGAAAGTATAGTGCGGTGTCGCTTTTGTTTAGAAAAACATACCAACAACCGCTCATCTGTAACGCTGTAAAGTTTGAAAAAGATTTGACGATTCCAGCTTGTCAGCATGGCAATTTCCACTGAACCATCCCGTCGGCAAACATCTCCTGCGCAATCCCCAGCCTAGCATCAGGCAGGTACTTTCTCCTGCCCAACGGCTTGCTCGATGACGTGCATCAGCGCATTGGCGGATTGCATCCCCGACTGCCGCCAGATGGTTTTGCCTTTTTTGTAAAGGATAAAAGTCGGAATGCCCATGATGTTGAGTTGCTGCGCAATGCCGGGGTTTTTGTCCACATCAATGGTGACGATGGAAGCTTTGTCGCCCAATTTGGCAGCCACATCCCGCAGGATGGGGTTCATGGCCTTGCATGGCCCGCACCAATCTGCGGCGAAGTCCACCAGTACGGGTTTGTCGCTGTTGATAAGATCGCTGAAAGTTACTTGCTTGTTTTTCATGATAATAAAATTTTGATGGGGCAAAGATACGGTGGGCACGAGGACGGGTTCAGTGATGCACTTCACATTGGGAAGTGCCAGCCCTAAATGTTTTGTAATCAAATACCGTGTACGCAACCACCAGTGGAGTGCCGTTGGCAGCGATGATGAGCATGATGCCCAGCGATTTTTGTGAAGATGCGGCGTTGTAAAACGTGAGGTGATTGAGTGTCTCGGAGCTGGATAATAGCACTCCCAAGTACAACTCAATGGCCAGCAGCGTGAGTCATCGTTTTGAAATTTAAATTCCTTTAGGATAACAACTGACTCGCTAATAAGCTGGCGGATGAGACAGGAATTAGGGCGTAAAGGAAGGTGTTTGCGGGGAGATGGTCAGTGATGGATTTTGTATAAAAGCCTTCGGGTTCATTTTAGGTGTTGAATTAGTTGAGGGATGCTTTTCAGGGAAGGAATGCTGTCAGGGAAGATTATGGCCACCAACAAAGCAATCAGCAACATCAGCCACTGAAACGTTAGCCTCAACATTAACCGCTGAGTTTCAGGGTCAGATAAGTTGCCTTTTATGAAAAGGAGATTGAAAGAGACGAACCCTTTTGTGTGGGATATTTTGGGTTTATTTGACTTGATTTTTTCCGGTAAATTCATTGCCATTAATTTTTTATGAAATAATGGCACAAGAATACCGGCGTCCAAGTGGTGTAACTAGTTGCAACTGGTTACTGATTATTCCTCCGTGCTGTTTTCAGTTCTTCTTCCGCAATGATTTTGGCGGCAGGATAGCTGCTCAAAAGTATGATAACAGTCACTAAATTCTTGACCGTGTATTTGCCTTGGGCGGTCCGCTGGTTCAGGGTGTTTAGTTTGTTGAACCAATCGTAGATTTTTTGCCCGCTTGTTGGTGCTGTAAAACCATATTTTTTCGCCACTTCGTTCCGATTTGCAACCGTGATTGGTTGTTCCAATGCTGCCTGCACAAGGTAGCGGTAGAGTAGAGCGATTTGGGGCTGAGTTGGTTTATTTGATTCAGTAGATTGAGGCAATACTTTGGTTGTGTTTGACAACTGTGGAACTTTATTGAATAAGGGTTCAATTTCATCGAAATAGACTTTTTCATTTGCAAGCCAAGTTTCCAATAAGTGTCGATAGTTTTTTTCCCCTTCCGTGAAATTCCCGACTAAATGAGATTGCTTTAAGCGGTGGCTTTCTCTGGCAAGCTGATATTTGTATTCATTGGCATTCGAGATTGCCCCAGCTTCAATAAGGGCAATTGTATCAATCTCGTCTAAAATTTGTTTTGTCAAGGCAAAAAGTATTTCTATCAACTCCGTTTGAGAACGTGTGTCAAACTTTGTCATTCCCGTATATGGGTTGGGGACTGGATTGAACAGAAATAAATTCATTGGGATTTTTCCAGAATGTTTTTCTTTCAATTCACGGAAGAAATCTAAGTCGGGAAATGTCTCTACCCAATCTTGAAACGTATTAAAAAGCAGGTCTAAATCTTTATCTTTCTTCAATTCTCTCGGCGGAGCAGATTCTGTCTCAAAATATTCAAGTAGTTTTTGCCGCTTATCATCAGGAAGGTCAAACGCCTGGATACAATGAGATTCTAAACCATTTCTCTCTTCATTCTGAAGCGAGTTGTAATCATCAGGTCTGAAATGTTGAATGAAGTGTTTCAAGATTCGCCAGTACCATTCAAAGCCAACCTCAGGTTGCCCAAAACTTCTAACGTTCCATTCAATATAAGCGGTAATGTCCTCGTACCAATTCGGTATGTCAATCCTTTTGGAAATATGGTATTCTGTGAACGAAAGCTGTCTCATTACTTTTTGAGGAACGTTTTCAAATTGCTTTTTTTGAAATCCAAATTGCTTCATGAATTTCTTATGCCGGTCACAACAATTGGGAAATTTATTGAACCATTCTTCAACAAGTTTGAAAGCTTGCCCGTGGAAGGGGCAGCAATTCGGGAAGTTATCAGGAGACGAGTAGCCCTCAATTACTCCAATATCATAGGGATGAAAGTAAGCGTTTTCGAAAGGTAATTGAATGAGTGGGGATTCACGTTTTTGCTTCATATTTCAAATTTTGTCTTACAATTTGGATTAGAATAAAAGCTCTTCACAAATTTACGCTTTTCTACCTGCGGCATCGGAGCGTTGAAGGAGTTTCTGACGCTACGCCAACTAATGCCTCCCCCAAAATCTTCCCCCTCCAACAACAATTTCTTCAACGACTCCTTGTCCGGCACACGGTGGAATACCGGCTGGCGAAAATCTGTTCATTGTATTCGGGCAAGGTGTAGTGGATTTCCCAGACACTGCCTGGGAAATTCTCATTGCAGCAAATTGTACTGATAAACTGTTTACGCTTTTACTTCCCGATGCAAAACTTACTAAAAATATTCCCCAACAAATCCTCCACCCCCACCTCCCCAGTAATCTCACCGAGGTAGGACAGCGCCCGCCGAATGTCCATCGCCACAAAGTCGGAAGTCACGCCCGTGTCCAGCCCGTGCAACACGTCGTCGAGGCTGGCGGCGGCTTTTTGCAGGGCCTCCAGGTGGCGGGCGTTGGTGACGATGGTGCTTTCCGTGCCGACTTTTTGAGTAATGACGGCATTGTAGAGTTTCTCCTTGAGGTAGGGGATGTTCATGCCGTTTTTTGCAGACAATGTGATAATTTGCTCGGGACTGACTGCCGACCCGATTCGTGCCTCATCGGGATGTCCTCCCTTCGGTCGTCCATTTGCGAAGAAAAAATCGGGGATGGCAGGGTCGTCGGGATTGACAAGCCAAGCGGGGTTGAAGCTGGGCAGCATATCCATTTTGTTGCAGACGACAAGCAGTTCCATGCCCTCCCGTTGCAGGCTGGCCACGTCCGCCAGCACTTCGTCAAGCTTCGTTTCCACCACGTCGAAGACATAGACCAGCAGGGCGGCTTGGCTTACTTTTTCCATCGTTTTCTCCACGCCGATGGCCTCGATTTGGTCCTGCGCCTCCCGGATGCCCGCCGTGTCAATCAGTCGGAACTCCACGCCCTGGATGTTCAGCACTTCCTCCACGGTGTCCCTCGTCGTGCCAGCGATGGGGCTGACAATGGCCCGCTCCTCGTTCAGCAGGGCGTTCAGCAGGGTGGACTTTCCCGCGTTCGGGCGGCCGGCGATGACGGTGGGGACGCCTGTTTTCAGCACATTTCCCAATTTGAAAGACTGGATGAGGGCATGGATATACGAGTGGATTTTTTGCACCAAAGCCTTCAATTGCCCCCGGTTGGCGAATTCCACGTCCTCCTCGGCGAAGTCGAGTTCCAGTTCGATGAGGCTGGCGAAGTTCACCAGATCCTCCCGCAATCGCTGTATCTCGTGGCTGAACCCGCCCCGCATTTGCCGCATGGCCACCAAATGGCTGCCCTCGGAGGTGGAGGCGATGAGGTCGGCCACCGCCTCGGCCTGCGAGAGGTCCATTTTTCCGTTCAAAAAAGCCCGCAGGGTGAACTCGCCGGGCTGCGCCAGCCGTGCCCCTTTTTCGATGAAAAGCTCGATGATTTTTTGCAAAATAAAGGGTGAGCCGTGGCAGGAGACCTCGGCGGTGTCTTCGCCCGTGTAGGAGTTTGGGCCTTTGAAAACGGAGACCAGCACCTCGTCGAGTATCTTCCCATCCGCTCCGATGATGGTGCCGAAATGCAATGTGTGGCTGGCCTGTTCGGTCAGGTCTTTTCCCCCGAAAACCTTTTGCACGGTGGCCAGTGCCTCGGTACCGCTGAGGCGGATGACGCCGATGGCACCCACGCCGGGCGGGGTGGCCAATGCAACGATGGTGTCGTTGAGGTCGTGTTTGGTGTAGTTCATCGCAGGATTTTGAAGGGTCGTTTCCAGGTGGACTTGTCCCTTGATAGTTCGATATGAAATTCCTTTGCGTCGGCAGGAAGTACAAAGCTTATGTCGTCAGTGATGGTGGCATTGTGCTCCACCCAGTCAGCGGTATTCGACTGCTCGGCTGGAGCGATGGGCTTGCCATCGGCGTAGATTTGCATCGTTGCTCGGTAGCAGATGCCGAGGTTGCTCTTGCAGGTAATGTAGCAGCGCATTTTCAACCTGATCTCGCTGTCGGAAATCCACTCCGCATCTGCCCAACGGAATTCGTAGCCAAAGTCGTGGAAGTTGAACGGTTGCTGCAAATTGGGAAAGTCCAACACCCGCAAGGGGCCACCGGATGGGGAAGTCGTGTGGTCGTTGGTCACGTCAGTCGTCTGTTCTTGGCTGGGCTGCACTGGCTTCGACTCATCGGCGATGCCGGATTTCTTTTCGCCAAACGATTTTGAGATAAAAATACCCGCCACGACAGCGACCACGAGCAGGGCGGCTATGAGCAAATATTTCATCCACGGGGAGCTGCCTCCGGTTGTTGGTACGGAAACGGTTTTTTGCACCAAAACCTGCTCTGGTCGGGTAGTGACGGGGTGACTTGGAGTCACACCGTCACTTTGGATAGGCGTTGGAATCTCGTGGTCGAGCGGACTGCCGTCGGCGATGTCTAGTATCTGGTGGGCGATGGCTGCCTTTTGCCGAGCCACGTCTCCGGGGTCCAAAATACCGGCAAGGTTTTGTTCTTCGAGCATGGCCAATTTGCCCTTCAGCACCAGCAGGGCGTTCTGTTTGCGTTGTGTCTGGGTTTGCGCCTGGGCTATCAAAATGTCCAGTGCTTCTTCGAGTTTGAAGTCGGTGACAAGCTCCTTGACTTTGGCTTCGACGTTGTTTTCCATAATTTTCCAGAATTTAAAGCAAGGTATGGCGATTTTTGAAATCCGGTGAAATCGAGTAATATTTGCGGGGCAGGGTTTGAGTGGCTGGGCGTTTGAGGGTTTTAGAGGAGACCAACTTAGTGGCACGGCTTCTCCTCAAACCCTCAAACCCTCAAGTTCCCAAGCCCTCAAATCCAAAACATGCCAAACATAGACATCCGCACCACGCAGAACGTCACCATCGAGTACGAGTTGGCTCCGCTTCGGGAGCGGTTTTTCGCCTTTTTCATTGACCTGATGATTTACCTTGCCGCATCGTATGCTTTTTGGTTGATGGTGTTAATGGTAGTGGGAGATGCCATCACGGGTTGGGGAGGGCGGTTTATTATTTTGGTGGTTTTGTTTGCTGGCCTGGTCACCTATCACCTCCTCTCCGATGTGCTTGGCAATGGGCGCAGCCTCGGGAAGCGGGCCATCAACCTTAAAGTGGTGCGACTCGATGGGCTGGAACCCGGCATTGGCGAGTACCTGCTCCGCAGCATTTTCTTGTTGGTTGATTTCAATTTTACGCTTGGCGTACTGGCTGCTATCCTCATCGGCTCCACCTACAAAAACCAGCGCCTCGGCGACCTCGCCGCCAACACCACCGTCATACGGGTGAAAAGCCAACTGGCCTTCCGGCTGCACGACATCCTGAAAATCAACACGCTGGAGAATTATGAGCCGAAATACCCCGCCGTTCGGCAAATGAACGAGGCCGACATGCTGCTGATAAAAAACCTGCTGGGGCGCTACCAATCCTGGCAGAACACCGCCCACGCCGAGGCCATCCGGGAAGCCACCGCCAATATTTGCAAACAATTGGACATTGAAGCACCGAAGGGCAACCAGATTGAGTTTCTCAAGACCTTGATTCGAGACTATATCGTGCTCACGAGGTGACTCGCTGCGGCATTTTTTTGTAAAAATGCCGATGAAAAACTGCCAAATGGAATGTCAGTGACCCACTATCTTTGCACTCGTTCACCATTTTTAAAAAACTCCTACTTTGCTTTTTGGTCTTTTCAAAAAAAACAAATCCGCCGCCGCCGACTTTTCGTTCCTCGGCACCGACATGCACTCGCACATGATTCCCGGTGTGGACGACGGCTCCGACTCCGTGGAGACGAGCCTCGAACTGCTGCGAGGCTTCGTTGATTTGGGCTACAAAAAAATCATCACCACGCCGCATACCCGCCCCGATTATTTTCCCAACAGCCAAGCTGAATTGAAGGCTGGCCTTGAACGGTTGAAGCCCACACTGGCTGCGGCCAACCTATCCATCGAAGTGGAAATGGCCTCGGAGTACTTCGTGGACTACGAGTTTTTGCAGCAGCAGGACATCAATAATCTTTTGACTTTTTCGGGGAAGCACCTACTCATCGAGCTTTCGACCTACCAGGCCCCGCCAAATTTGTTCGACACCATTTTTCAGCTAAAAATAAAAGGATACCAACTCATCCTCGCCCACCCTGAACGCTACGGTTACTACACCAGCGATTTTGAACAGTTTGAAAAACTGAAGGATTTTGGTTGCCAATTTCAAGTCAACCTCCTCTCGCTCACCGGCAGCTACGGCAAGCCGACGAGGGATCTCGCCATGAAGTTTTTTAAGCAAAACATGGTGGACTTCCTCGGCACGGACATGCACCACACCAAGCACCTCGAAGCACTCAAGGCTATGCAGCACGATGGCAAGCTGATGCGCTTCGTTCGGGATTACGAGTTACGTAACGCTTCGCTTTAGTTGGCAGTTCGACAGTTGGCAGTTGGCAGTCGGGAGCTGCTTGCACGGACTTGACTGCCCACTGCCCACTGACGAACTGACGAACTTTTTTACCTTTGCGCCCATGTCCAGAATCATGGGAATTGACTACGGCACCAAGCGCACCGGCATCGCCGTGACCGACCCGCTTCAAATAATTTCATCGGGCCTCACAACTGTGCCGACGCACGAGTTGTTTGACTTCATTGCCAAGTATTTGAAGGAGGAGGAGGTAGAGGCCATCGTGGTGGGCGAGCCGATGTACCCAGACGGGAACCCGGCGCAAATTGCCGACCAAGTGAAAGGGTTTGTGAACAAATTGCGCAAGCAACACCCTGATATTCAGGTATTTATGCAAGATGAGCGCTACACCTCCGAAATGGCGAAGCAGATTATCCTGCAAAGCGGAGCCAACCGCAAAAAGCGCCGTGACAAGGCGCTGGTTGACAAGGTCAGTGCGGCATTGATACTGGAAGATTATTTAAACAGTAAGCCTTGACGTTAGTCGGTGAACGGTAGTCGGTGATGCACCGAAAAGCCGTCCTCCGTCCACCGTTCACCGAGAAATTCATGATTTTACCAATTTATGCATACGGCCATCCCGTGTTGAAGAGGGTTGCCGAGGACATCACGCCGGACTACCCGGAACTGAAAAAGCTCATCGAGGACATGTGGGAAACCATGTACCTGGCCGATGGCGTCGGCATCGCTGCGCCACAGGTGGGTCACGGCATCCGCCTTTTTGTCATTGACACGCACCCAAAAGAGGACGACGAGGAGGAAGAAAAAGAGGAAAAAGAGCCCCTGAAATACGTGCCGATGAAAAAGGTCTTCATCAATGCCCAAAAGGTAGAGGAGATTGGGAAGGAATGGACTTTCGAGGAGGGCTGCCTCAGCATTCCCGACATCCGGGGGGACGTGGACCGACAGGAGGTCATCCGGCTTCGGTATTTAGACGAAAATTTCGTGGAGCAGGAGGAGACTTTTAACAGCCTGAATGCACGGGTGGTGCAGCACGAGTATGATCACATCGAAGGCGTGTTGTTCACGGAGCGCCTCAAACCCCTCAAAAAACAGCTCATCAGACGCAAACTCGAAAAGATAAAAATCGGCGACTGCAAGGCCGACTACAAACTAAAGTTTGCCATGAAACGCTAACCATCCGACTACCATGCAAAGCTTTCGCACGGTTTTCCCTTCCTTCCGCAGCGAGGTCAGCATATCGCATACAGACCAGGTGCTTTGCATCGGCTCCTGTTTTGCGGAGCAAATGGGCGGGCGATTGGAGCGGCTGAAATTCCCCACACTGGTCAATCCTTTCGGCATTGTTTTCAATCCAATTTCCATTGCTACTTCGCTAGAGCGGCTACTTTCCGGTGAAGCGTTCGGGGAAGCCGATTTGTTCCAGCACCAAGGTCTTTGGCACAGCTTTGACCACCACGGGCGGTTTTCCAATCCTGACAAAACTGCGGCGCTCAACGGCATAAACCATTCATTTTCAGCGGCAAAGGAATTTTTGAAAACCACCAACCGACTAGTGGTGACGCTTGGTACGGCGCACGTTTTCGTTTTGAAAAAAACGGGCGAAACCGTGGCCAACTGCCACAAGATACCAGCGGGAGACTTCGAGCGGCGGCGACTGAGCGTGGCGGAGGTAGTCGAGGCACTGTTGCCCGTTTTTGAAAAACTGCGGCAGGAACTGCCCAGCCTCGAAATCATCGCCACCGTGAGCCCCGTGCGGCACCTGCGGGACGGACTGGTGGAAAACCAGCACAGCAAGGCCACCTTGCTGCTGGCTTTGGACGAAATTTGTCAGCGGTTGCCCTTCGCCCACTACTTTCCGGCCTACGAAATCCTGCTCGACGACCTGCGGGACTACCGCTTCTACGCCGACGACCTGGCGCACCCCAACCAACTGGCCACGGACTACATCTGGCAATACTTTGAGGGCGCTTTTTTCGATGAAAAAACGCAGCTGCTCTGTGGCCGGATCGAACGGGTGCTGACAGCACTGGCACACCGACCATTTTACCCGCAATCTGCTGAACACCAAGATTTTAAACAAAAACAGCTAGGCGCTGTGAAACAGTTGACGGCGGAGTTTCCGCACTTGGGTTTTGAGCGGGAGCTGCGGAAATTGGCCGATATTTGATGCTCGCCTCTCCTTGAAAAGTGCCTGCCCGGATGGGCAAAATGAAATTCGACCAATATTTGTGGAATTTTTTAACCCAAAAACAATAATTAAAAGTGGCGGGTAGTTTTATAGGCGATTCTTAAATTTCACTACACTTTTTAACTAACCAATATCAATTTGAATGAAACAATACCTTACACAGCTTGATTTGATTCGCTACATCTATCGGGAAACTTCTGCGGCCGAGGCCGTCGAAATCAACGTAGCTTTAAGCGAAGATCCACTCCTGATGGAAGAGTATCGGGAGCTTTACCAAGGATACCTCCAACTGCCAAAAGCCAAGTTCAGCCCCAAGCCAAGTGCCCTCCAAAACATACTGAGCTACAGCGAGCAAACTGCACTGAATCCAATGCACTAAACTACTGTGGCAGCGCACAGAAAGCCCTTCATGGCCCCCTCCGCCTGAAGGGCTTTTCTGTTAGCCAACATTTCCAACCTTCGATTTTTTTATGTCCTGCCCAAGCACTACCTTTCGTCCATTAAACCCATTCCGACTGACTTGAACCAAGTCTTTCCCACCGTTCAAAAAAAATGTTTTAATTTTTCAAAAAAATTTGTTTTAAATCTAAAATGTTTTAGATTTGCATTACTTTTAAAACAATTACTATCAATTCAAACCAGAATACATGTTTCAAGATAAAGAATCCAAACTCAAAGCGCTGAACCTGGCCATTGACCGGATTGACAAAACCTTCGGAAAAGGAACGGTTATGCGCCTCGGCGATAAACAAGTGCTTGATGTGGAGTCCATTTCCACAGGTTCACTTGGACTAGACATTGCGCTCGGCGTTGGGGGCTTCCCCCGTGGCCGAATCATTGAAATCTACGGCCCGGAGTCTTCCGGTAAAACCACGCTGGCCATCCACGCCATTGCGGAGTGCCAGAAGGCTGGCGGTATCGCTGCCTTCGTGGATGCCGAGCATGCCTTCGACCGCAGCTATGCTGAGGCACTCGGCGTGGACACGGACAACCTGCTCATCTCGCAGCCCGACAACGGCGAACAGGCGCTCGAAATCACCGAGAACCTTATCCGCTCCGGTGCCATCGACATCATCGTCATTGACTCGGTGGCGGCACTCGTGCCACGGAGCGAGATTGAAGGTGAAATGGGCGACTCGAAGATGGGCCTTCAAGCCCGCCTCATGTCGCAGGCCATGCGCAAGCTGACTGGGGCCATTGGCCGGACGGGCTGCACCTGCGTCTTCATCAACCAGTTGCGGGAGAAAATCGGCGTAATGTTCGGCAATCCTGAGACTACGACCGGTGGTAACGCCCTCAAGTTCTACGCTTCCATCCGGCTCGACATCCGCCGAAACGGACAGGCCATCAAGGACAAAGAAGGCAATGTGGTGGGCAACCACGTGAAGGTGAAGGTGGTGAAAAACAAGGTAGCGCCACCATTCCGCACCGCTGAGTTCGACATCACATTTGGGGAGGGCATCTCCAAGGTGGGCGAGATCATTGACATGGGCGTTGACTTTGGCATCATCGCCAAAAGCGGGGCTTGGTACAGCTACGATGGCGCCAAGATTGCGCAAGGGCGTGATTCTGGCAAACAGTTCCTTTCGGACAATCCAGAAGTGGCAAGGGAAATCGAGCTAAAAATAAAGGAAAAAATCGCCTCGAACCAAGTCAAAATTCCCGCCACCGCAGCTATCGCCAGCGATGACGATGGCTTTGATGAAGAATAAATCATTGGTATCTCAAGCATAAAGATTGGCCGGGCGCTTAAAAAACGCCCGGCCATTTTCATTTAACCTTGCAGGTAAACCACGTATTTCTCCTTAAAATATTCTTCCTCAAAATAATCGGAGATGGGGTAGATTTCTGTGTACTCGCCTTTGGGCAAGGCCTTGATTTCAGCTTTGATATTCCCTCCTTTCAATGCAATCAGGCCATTGGGTAGTGAGTGCGATTCTTTGGTTTTGAACAAACGCTGCGAGGTCCAGAGCCGCAGTTGGTTCAGTTCGGCCACGGCCCTTATCACCACAAAATCGTAGCGGGCGTTCTTCAATTCCTCAGCTCGCACTGCTTGAGCCTTTGCGTTTTCGAGACCCAATTGCTCGATGACATCCTGCACTACTTTGATTTTCTTCAATGTCCCGTCAATCAGGTGGAAACTGACGTCGGGCATGAGTATCGCCAACGGTATGCCCGGGAATCCCCCGCCCGTTCCCACATCAAGGATTTCAGCCCCGGCGTTGAATCGGAGCACCTTGGCGATAGCCAGCGAATGCAGTACGTGTCGCTCGTAGAGGTTGTCAATGTCCTTGCGAGAAACGAGGTTGACCTTGGCGTTCCAGTCTCGGTAAAGCGAATCCAACGCTGTAAATCGCTTGCGCTGCTCGTCGGTGATATCTGGGAAATATTTTTCGATGATTTGCATGAAGAAAAATTCAGAGATGCAAAAAAGCACAAGTTATTCCTTAGTTTTATCAAAATTTTCAAACCAACTAAAAACATCAACTATGGATTTGCTTTACACTCTTATCATTGGCGCTGTATCGGGCTGGTTGGCCGGGGTACTTTTCAAAGGCTACGGCTTTGGCCTCATTGGCAACATCATCATCGGCATCGTTGGCAGCTTCATCGGGTTTTGGCTGTTTGGCAAGCTCGGCATCTCACTGGGCACCGGTGTCCTTAGCACCATTTTGACCTCCGCTGCAGGAGCTATTGTCCTGTTGTTTGTTGCCGGGCTTTTCAGTAGGAAATGATTTTTGAATGAGAATTGCCGTCAATGCACGCTTTTTGCTAAAAAACAGACTGGAGGGCATTGGCCTATTCACCCATGAAGTGGTCAGGCGGCTGGTAGCACAGCACCCTGAGCATGATTTTTTTCTATTCTTCGATAGGCCCTTCGACCCAAGTTTTGTTTTTGGTAAAAACGTGATCCCGCTCGTACTGTTCCCACCTGCGAGGCATCCATTTTTGTTTGTTTGGTGGTTTGAATGGTCGGTGCGGCGGGCATTGACGCGACACAAGATTGACGTTTTTCTCTCTCCCGACAACTTCCTCACACTTGGTACAAAGGTAAAAACCGTGCTAGTTACCCACGACCTCGCACACGTACACTACCCGGAGCAGGTTTCCTTTTTCCAGCGACTTTACTACCAGTTATTTGCTAAAAAATTCAACCACCGAGCTGACCGCATCGTGGCTGTGAGTGAGTTCACGAAGTCCGACCTCATGCGGCAATACGGCATTGCGCCAGCAAAAATCACCGTCTCTGGCAATGGCTGCCGTGATATTTTTCGGCCAATGCAACCTGCTGAAAAACAGGCAGTTAGAGAAAATTTTTCCGAAGGAAAACCCTTTTTTTATTACATCGGAGCCGTGCATCCGAGGAAGAACGTACATCGGCTCATCGCCGCTTTTGACCAGTTCAAGACAACAACTGGAGCGCCGCACAAACTGCTCATCGCTGGGCGGTTCGCTTGGCAGGCAGGAGCGGTGAAAACAGCTTTTGAAGCAGCCTGTCATCAATCCGACATTCGGTTTTTGGGCTACGTAACCGACGAGGATGCCGCCAGACTGATGGGGGCGGCAACAGCGTTGGTGTACGTTTCCCTGTTCGAAGGCTTTGGCGTGCCAGTGTTGGAAGCCATGTACTCGGAGGTACTGATTGTGACTTCCAACGTATCTTCGTTACCTGAAGTAGCTGGTGATGCGGCCCTGCTGGTTGACCCGACCTCAGTGGAAGAAATCGCGGGGGCGATGCGCCGAATCTGCGAGGATGACCATCTTTGCAATAAACTGATTGCAAATGGCCGATTGCAGCGCACCAAGTTCAACTGGCAGAAGGCTACGGATGTTGTTTACGAAGGATTGTTGAATTGCTGAATTGTTATATTGTTACACGGTGACCTCGTAACAATTCAGCAATAAAACAATTCAGCAATAAAATATTTGAACATGGCACTTTTCGGATTCTACAAGCCGCTAAAACCAGTGGGATTCACTTATCATCCCCGTTTTTACGACGAAAAAAGAGAAGAAATGCTGGAGCGCCGCAAGGCTGCCGAGGAGCTCCAAGGCGAAAATCCAGAGGCACTCAAGGCCCGTATCAAGCGGAACATGCGACGGCAGAGTAGCTACCTGACCAACAAGAGCGCTCGCCAACAGCAAGTAGCGAAGTCCAATATGCTGCTGCTTGCCGTCATCGCCGTGCTGGTGGTGCTCACATTCGTGGCAATTGAAGTATATTTGCCTCGATTTGCATATCTTTTCGAGTAAAGTTGGGTTTATGGATTTGAGGGTTTGAGGCAGGAACCCACTCAAACCCTCAAATTCTTAAACCCCCAAACACTGGGAATACCAATCATGGCTGACATCATTCAGCTGCTACCAGAATCTATCGCAAACCAGATTGCCGCCGGCGAAGTCGTGCAGCGGCCCGCATCTGTTGTAAAAGAGTTGATGGAAAATGCCATTGACGCTGGCGCAACGAGCGTGAAGTTGATAGTGAAAGACGCAGGAAAGGCGCTTATACAGGTGATTGACAACGGCTGTGGCATGTCGGAAACCGATGCCCGCATGTGCTTCGAGCGCCACGCCACCTCCAAGATCAGGGAGGCCAAAGACCTGTTCGCCATCCGAACGATGGGCTTCCGGGGCGAAGCGATGGCCTCCATCGCAGCCGTGTCGCAAGTGGAGATGCGCACCCGCCTCCACAACCAAGAACTGGGTACCCGCATCGCCATCGAAGCCTCCAAACTGGTGGTGCAGGAGCCTTGCCAGTGTACGCCCGGCTCCAATGTTTCCGTCAAAAACCTTTTTTACAATGTGCCCGCCCGCCGCAATTTCCTCAAGTCGAACCCGATAGAAATGCGGCATATCCTCGACGAGTTCCAGCGGATAGCACTGGCCAACGAGGACGTTTTTTTCTCGCTCCACAACAACGGCACCGAAGTTTTCCACCTGCCGCCTGGCAATTTGCGCCAGCGGATCGTCGGCATTTTCGGCAATAATTTCAATCCGAAACTTGTGCCAGTGAAGGAGGAAACGGATGTGATGAGCATTGGCGGCTTCATTGGAAAGCCTGAATTTGCGAGAAAAACGAGGGGAGAACAACTGTTCTTCGTCAACGACCGCTTCATAAAAAGCGGCTACCTGCACCACGCAGTGATGACGGCCTACGAGGAGCTCTTGCCGAAGGAAACCTTTCCGTTCTACGTGATTTTCCTGGAAATGGACCCGGTTCGGATTGACATCAACGTACACCCCACGAAGCAGGAAATCAAGTTCGACGACGAACGATTGGTGTACAACTACCTGCGCGTGGCGGTGCGCCATGCGCTTGGTACGCACAGCATCATGCCGGAACTGGACTTTGAGGCAGAGACGAGTTTTTCAGCGACGAAAAACTTTGGGCTGCCGTTCACCATCGCGCCGCAATCGGACTTCGAGCAAGAAATGTCGCAGCCCCGCAGCCACGTAGGCACCAGCACAACTGGCGGATTTGGGAGGCCAGCGACCAACCCACGGGACGAGTCGAACTTGCGCAACTGGCAGCAACTCTACACTGCCATTGACGAAATGAACGAGACGCCGAGGCAAAACATGCCCCCCGGCGAAGTGGGCGGCGACGAGCACATCACCATCGGTAGCAACTGGTCCAGCCCCGGGGAGTTGGACGATGCAGGAAGCTCATTTTCCAAAAACCAAAAAGAGCCGTACCAGGTACAGTCGAGCTTCATCGTCAGCCATATCAAATCGGGTTTTTTGCTCATTGACCAGCAGGCGGCGCACGAGCGAATCCTCTACGAGCGCTACCTCGACACGCTCGAAAGCCGGCAGGTTTTCACCCAAAAAGAGCTTTTTCCAAAAACATTTACCCTGCCCACCGCCGATGCTGCCATCTTTGGCGACATCATGTCAACCATCAACCAACTTGGCTTCGACATCCAGGAGTTTGGCAAGGACAGCTTCATCATCCACGGCATACCCGCCGACCTTGCCAGCGGCCAGAACGAGGTGAAAATCATCGAGACCCTGCTCGAACAGTACAAGCAAAATATCGAACTTAGCCTTGATTTGAAGGAAAACCTCGCTCGCTCGATGGCTCGGAGCGCTGCCACTAAACGCGGCACATCGCTAACTGTGCGGGAGATGCAGGAATTGATTGATCAACTTTTTGCTTGCGCAATGCCTTTCAAAAGCCCGTCCGGGCGCAACTGTTTCTTGTCTTTTGATTTGGAGGAACTGGAGGAGATGTTTTTGGAGAGATGATTGTTTTAGTGTTGGATTGTTATATTGTTACTGGAACAATGCCGAAAACAATATAACAATCCAACAATGAAACAATTACATTTTCTTCTTCCACTCGGCGATGGACTCCGTGTTCATGCGCTCGTAGTCCTTGTTGCCAGCAGTAATTGCCATAGACTTTGAAGTTTCGGCAACGGCGATGGCATCCTTGTACTTGCCGAGGCCAGCCAGTACGAGCGCTTCTTGGCGCAATTTCCAGAACTTGGTGTCTTTTCCGTCCATTTCGTTGGACTTGTGAATCCAGTCGTAAGCCTGCTTCAGGTCCTTGCCAGACTCGAAGTAGTAGCGGCCAGCGGCATAGTAGTCATCGGAAGTTGGGCCGCCCATCGCTTTTTTGATGGAAGCGGAGACCACCTCATCAGTCGTCAACTTGATGGGGAAAGAAACCCAAGTTTTCTCCCAACCGATGCCCATTGTAAGGCCATCGTTGGTCAAGTCGCCGAGGTCAATCATGAACGATTCGATGTTGAAATCCATTTTTTCAGACTTCGCCTTGAAACGGACAGCTTCTTTGGCGGCGTCCCATTTCTCTGGTACGCCCCAGTTTTCGGTGTCGGTGTAGAAAATGATTTCCCACTCCGTTTGGCCAGGCACAGTGAAGACCGAATAAGCCCCAGCTTTGAGGTCTTTTCCAGCGATTTTCACCGGTGCGCTGAAGGTCACGATGGTGTTTTTGTTGGCACCAGTGCGCCACATTTCACCATAAGGTACCAAGCCACCGAAGATAGTCCGACCCTTCACGCTTGGGCGGCTGTACTCCACGGTGATGTCGGTGAGGCCGACGGTCTGGGTGATTTTAGCGCCGGGGCTGGGTGCTGGCGTCTTGATTTGGGCAGTGGCGAGGCTAAAAATGCCCACAACTGCGAAGGTCACGAGTGTCAGGAATGCTTTTTTCATTATGATTCTATTTTGTTTGAAAAAGATTTATTAAACGGTGGCGAAGTTAGCGTTTTAGCTGTCAATACATGGTTTTCATACAGCAACCTTAACACTTTGATAAAGCTTGAGGCTTAATTTTTACAAAAAAGAATCTCACCCCCCTTGCCAACCACCGCTTCCGCCGAGGTATTTTTCCTACCTTTACGACCTTGAAGTTGGCAGTCAAGAACTATCAAATTTGCACTAACTGCCACCTGCAAACTGTCGAACTGCAAACTAAAAAAATGGCCTTCGTCGTCTCCGCCAGAAAATACCGTCCTGTCCGATTTGAGGATGTCGTTGGACAAGAACACGTGTCGCAGACGCTGAAAAAAGCGCTGCAAACCGACCACTTGGCGCATGCCTTCCTGTTTTGTGGTCCTCGTGGGGTGGGCAAGACTACTTGCGCCCGCATCCTCGCCAAGGTCATCAACTGCCAGAACGTGACAGCCAACTTCGAGCCTTGCGGCGAGTGCGAGAGCTGCCGTGCCTTCAACGAAAACGCCTCCTTCAACATCATGGAACTCGACGCCGCCAGCAACAACAGCGTCGAGCATATCCGCACATTGGTGGACCAGGTGCGCTTCCAACCGCAGCAGGGCAAGTACAAAGTGTTCATCATTGACGAGGTTCACATGCTCTCGCAGGCAGCCTTCAACGCCTTCCTGAAAACACTGGAGGAGCCGCCGCCGTACGCCATCTTCATCTTGGCAACCACCGAGAAGCACAAGATCATCCCGACCATCCTCAGCCGCTGCCAGATTTTCGACTTCAAGCGGATACAGGTGAAGGACACGGTGGCGCATTTGCAAAAAATCTGCGACGCAGAGGGCATCGAGGCAGAGGGCGACGCCCTGCACATCATCGCCCAAAAAGCTGACGGGGCGTTGCGGGATGCGCTCTCCATCTTCGACCGCATCACCAGTTTTTCTGGTAAAAAAATCACCTACGACGACGTTATCACGAACTTGAACGTCCTCGACTACGACTATTTTTTCCGGCTCACCGACGCATTGCTCACCGAGGATTTGCGGCAGGTGCTGCTCATTTTTGATTCGGTGCTGCGCAATGGCTTTGAGGGCGACCACTTCGTGAACGGCCTCGCCGAACACTTGCGCAACCTGCTCGTGTGCAAGGACGCCGAGACCCTGCGCCTACTCGAAGTCAGCGACTCCCTTCGGGAACGCTACCGCCAACAGGCCGCCATCGCCCCGGCCTCGTTCCTGCTCACTGCACTCAATCTTTGCAACGACTGCGACATCAACTTCAAGATGGCCCGCAACAAGCCGCTGCACGTCGAACTCTACCTGATAAAAATGTGCTACGTCGGCCAAGCCGTCAAGCTGGCAACCGAAACTGGGGCTGAAAAAAAAACGCCTGAACTGAGCAGTGGGCAGTTGGCCGAGCGAAGCGAGGTCATCCCGATGAGGAACGAATCGGGAGGGCAGCCGGAGCCTGCTACCGTCCCGACCATTGCACAAAAAACAAAAACACCGCCGGAGCCAAGGCCATCCACCAAAGAAATCATCAAAGAAAAAGAAGCACCGGCCGAACCGAAGCCCGGCTATGCCGAGGTGTTGCCACCGAAGCATGCCGACATCGCCGAAGAGCCAACTCGTGCGGCAACTTCCTTGCTTCGCAAAGGTTCACTCGGTGGCCTCCAGAGCATGTCGTTGCAGTCAATCCACGATGAAATTGAGGAGGCGGAGTCCAACGGCGCACCCGTTCAAGAAGCAAAATTGACCTTCGACGACCTGAAAGAAGCTTGGGCCGCCTACATCGAGTCCATTGACAAGGACTCCGTGAAGACCATCCTCCGTGGCGCCGACATTGACATCAACCCTGAACAAGTCACTGTGACAGTTGGCTCGGCACTCGCCGAAAACACCGTCCGGCAAGAGACGGCGTTGATGGATTTCCTTCGGAAAAAACTGCATTCCCCCCTGTTGGCCCTGTCCGTCAAGCTCGACCCAAGCCGCTCCAATGCTGCTCCCGCCAAGCCTAAACGGCTCACCGACAGCGAAAAGTACCACGCCATGCGTGCCGTGAACCCACTGGTGGACGAGGTGCGCAAACGGTTTGACCTTGGCTTTGAAAATGAGTGAAGCTCACCACCGCCGCACTGGATAAATTTTGCAGCCTACCCGACGCAACTGCCCCCGACGTTTGACAAACTTCATGAACAGATTTAACTTTGTGGTATTGGCAGAATATCCAAATCTCAATGTTCAGAAACCTGACTTTTAACAAATATTGGTTTTGCCCCGCAAGGTTATGGCCGTACTTTACACCTTGCAATTTTCTATCTTTACACCTACTTAAAAACTTGTAATATGGCTACTACAAAAACATTACTCGATTTCCTGAAAAATTCGCTCGACCAACAAGAGAGCAATGCCGTGAAGGGTGGCAAAAGCTATGTGCCCACGGACACCGGCTCGGTAGGTTATATCAACTGGGACGATGTGGAAATCCGGGAAGAAGGCCTTATCAGCAGCCCGTTCCAAAAATTAAACTTTGGACCTGTTGGCAAGCATAAGTGATTGCTGCTTGAATCGTTCTTTCACTACCTCGGCGTAGGGCTTTCCGTTGATTTTGCTTTCCAGCCAGGAGATGATGTCGAACAAATCGAAGACGCCATAAGACGGCTGCCGCGATAGCTCCTCGAAATCCTGTTTCAGGGTTTCGAGGATTTGTTGCATTTCCTTTCTCGAATGGGGCTTGCCTGCCTCCTTGATAAAATTCATCATTTTCCTTTCAAAATCCGAAAGCCGATTGGCTTTGTTCAGGTAGCGATAAGTGGAGCGCAGCAGGCTGTCCAATAGCATGGTATTGCCCAGTTCGTAGTGGATTATTAAGTTCAGGATGCGGGCGAGACTTTGCAAATCCTTGCGTTCCACACTGCCCGACATTAGGTTTATCCATTCATTTAAACTATCAAGGGCATTCTGAAAATCTCCATTTCCGAAGTAGATACAGAAGTATTGAAGGTAAAAACTGTTCTTTATAAATAGCTGTTTATCAAACTTTTCTGCCGTTTTCAGATGTCGTTTCAACTCCCGGCCACCCTCCTCAAACTCGCCCGTGCTGATACAAAGCCGAAACTTGTTCATGTAGTACTGCCGATGGATTTTCACCTCGTCGTCGGCGGTGATGGGCTTCACTTTGTTGAGCTTATCGAGGGTTTTGCGCACCTCCAGCACTTTGTTCAGTCGGCCACAACTGATAATATGGTTATTGAGCGCTGAGATATACTCCGACACATCCTCCTTCAACATCAGCTTGTTGTGCTCCATCAGTTTTATCAGGTTTTTGCTGACGGAATAGAACAACTCAAAGTTTGAGTTGGAAAAATAATAGATGGATAAAATTCGGTAATACAGCACTTTGGCGATGAAAGAAAGTGCCTGCGACTCGTTTTTCATTAGCGGATTTTCCATCAGCGCCGCAAACTCTTCCCGCTGGGTCTTGCTCCTCGACACGTCCTTTCGGATGCCGACGAGGATGTGGAAAAACATGTTGCGGTAGGCCGAGATGTTGGCCAGCTTGTCGAGGTACTCCGCCTCTTCCGCCATGATTCGCTTCATTTCCCGGTCGAGGAAACTGATGTCCGTCTGAGCGTATGCAATGCGTTTTTCCCAGTCCAGGATTTCAACCAGCACGTTGAATGCCTCGTAATCGGTAGCCGTTTTTTTCAGTTTTGCCATGATGGCCTTGCAGTCTTCGAAGTGTGAGCGCTTGAACAACGTGCGGACACCGAGGAGCTGGTTTTTCAGGTGGTAGTCCACCGAGGAGCTATCGTCGTAAGATTGCAGGCTCTTGATAATCAGTTCGTAGAGGTAGGCTTTCAGTTCAGAGTACTTGCGGGTGGCCACTTTTTCGTCGCCGTAAACAGACCTCATCAACCCTTCGTCGTCGAAATGCTCGGTGGCAGCAATGGCGTCGAAGAGCCGCACGTACTTGCTGATGGCAGCCTCCTTGCTGTTGATGTAAATCTTGAAATAGCGCCGCTCCGCACTCGAAAGTGACTTCACCAAATCGTACAATCTGCTGGATGGCGTCTTCATTTTAAGCGAGTTTTAAGTTTTGAGCGATGCGTTTTGAGTGGCTCGCAGCCATTTTGTAAGCCCGAATGTAGGAATTTTACTACTCCAATCCTACTTGTTTCAAAAATCAGAAACCTGATTTTTGGCGGCTTTTCCGGTGTTGAACTTTGTGGGCTTTCGCAGCCGTTTTCTCCCCCAAACCACTACTTTTGCTCCACTGAAAACCTATGCATTCTCAAACTCTCAAACACCCAAATTCTCAAACACTTGCATGACCAACGACGACTACAAAACCCTGTTGCCTAACTGGCCCTACGACCCTGGGGTCTATCGCTTCCTCGACGCCGAGGACCGGGTACTGTACGTCGGCAAGGCCAAGAACCTCAAGAACCGCCTCGCCTCCTACTTTTCCAGCACCAAGGACATGGCCTACAAGACCCGTGTCATGGTCAAACACGCCAGCCGTATCGAAATGACGCTGGTGGATTCCGAGGTGGACGCCCTGCTCCTCGAAAGCACGCTCATCAAGCGCTTTCAGCCGCCGTACAACGTGATGCTCAAGGACGGCAAGAGCTACACCTACCTCTGCATCAAAAACGAGCCATTCCCAAGGGTCTTCCTCACCCGCCGGGTCATCCGGGACGGCAGCAGCTACTTCGGGCCGTACACCTCCAAGCAGCGCGTGGAAACCATACTCGGCCTCATCCGGCAACTGTTCCCGCTTCGCACCTGCAACCTCAGTTTGACCCAAGAAAACATTGCTAAGGGCAAGTTCAAAGTCTGCCTCGAATACCACATCAAGAATTGCCAAGGCCCTTGCGAGGGATTGGAAACTGCCGCCGCCTACGGCGAAAAAATCGAGCAAATCAAGAACATGCTGCGGGGTAATTTCGGGCCAGTGAAGCGCCACTTCCAGCAACTGATGGCGCACCACGCCGAGAGGATGGAGTTCGAAAAAGCCCAGCAAATAAAGGACAGGCTGCTGGCTTTCGAGGATTATCAGGGCAAGAGCACCGTCGTCAGCACCACCATCCGTGACGTGGACGTGTTCAGCATTGCCAGCGACGAAAAGAACGCTTACGTCAACTACATCAAGGTCGTTAACGGCGCCATCATAAACACTTGGACGCAGGAGATGGTCAAAAACCTCGACGACGACGAGGCCGACCTGCTCGCCTTCGTCCTCCCCGAAATCCGGGAGCGCTTCCAGAGCATCGCCCCGGAGGTCATCGTGCCGATGGACGTGCCGGTGGCCGATACGACCGTGACCGTGACTGTCCCGAAAATTGGCGACAAGAAAAAGCTGCTGGAACTGTCGGAAAAGAACGTACATTTTTTCCTCCTCCAAAAAAGGAAGGAAGAAGCCTCGGCAGCGGGCAAGCAGACCAGCGCCGAGCGCATACTCCGCACCCTGCAAAGCGACCTCCAAATGGCCGACGTGCCGCTCCACCTCGAATGTTTCGACAACTCCAACATGCAGGGAAGCTACCCCGTTTCGTCGTGCGTGGTGTTCCGAAACGCCAAGCCTAGCAAGAGCGACTACCGTCACTACAACGTGAAGACCGTGGTTGGCCCCAACGACTTTGCCACGATGGAGGAGGTCGTTTTCCGAAGGTACAAGCGCCTGTTGGCCGAAGGCCAAACCCTGCCGCAGCTCATCATCATTGACGGTGGCAAGGGCCAACTCAGCGCCGCCGTCAAGAGTCTCGAAGCCCTCGGTATCCTCGAAAAGGTGGTAGTCGTTGGCATTGCGAAGCGGCTGGAAGAAATTTTCTTCCCCGGCGACTCGGTGCCGCTGTACATCAACAAGAAATCGGAGAGCCTCAAGCTCATTCAGCAGGCGCGGAACGAGGCGCACCGCTTTGCTATAACCTTTCACCGCAACCAACGCTCGAAGGATTTCACCAAAACCGAACTGGAAGACATCCCCGGCATCGGCACGAAGACCGCCGACAAGCTGCTCAAGCACTTCGGTTCGGTGAAAAAAATGCGGGAGTCAAGCCCCGAGGAAATCGTCGGCGCCATCGGCAAAGGGGCTGCGGAGAAGGTGGCGATGTATTTTCGGGCAATGGAGGACTAGGTTTTGTGGTCGCCCAATTTATTGGGCTGACCGAAATGAATGTGTTAACCATCGGTCAGCCCAATAAATTGGGCGACCACAAGCAATAAATGATTTTCAAAAACAAGGCAAACAAACTGGCCGAAAAAGCCGAGCAGGGCACGCTGGCGCAAAGCCCGTGGTCGCATGTTCGTCGGCGATTCCGCAAGAAACAGCTGGCGCTTTGGTCGTGGCGGGTGCTGCTCGTGCTGGGGTTTGTGGCCTTGTTCGGCGACTTCATTGCCAACGAAAAACCGCTCTACTGCAAGCTCGGCGGAAAGACCTACTTCCCTGTGCTGCGCCAGTACGCCGTGAACCTCGGGCTGGCGCAATGGGATACCATTTTCCTGCAAAAAAGCTGGGACGAGCACAAATACGAGGACGTCATTTTCCCACCCATCCCGTATTCCTCCTCCTCCCAAGATATTAAAAACAGCAACTCCAGTCCCTTTGGGCGACAGACTTTGCGAAGCTGGCGCTTCCGACACTGGCTTGGCACTGGCGGTAGCCTTGGGCTTGACGTGGCCGCTGGCATGGTGGCCGGTACGAGGGTGGCACTGCTCGTCGGCATCATCTCGATGGGCATCGCCACGCTGATTGGACTGCTGCTCGGTTCCCTGGCCGGGTACTTCGGCGACGACCGGATGCGGGTCGGTTGGCTGGCACTGGCGCTGAACTTGGTGGCGCTGTTTTTTGCGTGGTTTTACGGCTTCAAAGCGAGGAGTTTTACACTGTCGGAAGCGGCAAAAAATGGTGGACTTGGCTGGGAACTGCTCCAAAGCCTAGCCATTGTGGCGCTTGTCTTTTTGGTGGCAAATGGGCTTGTGTTCCTGTTGGAAAAACTGGCGGGGCGCCGAGGCCGTCAAATTACCCTCCCACTCGACCTCCTCATCATGCGGGTCATTGAGGTGCTGAACTCCATCCCCGGCCTGCTGATATTGCTGGCGCTGGTGGCGGTGCTGGAAAAAAGTTCGATTTTTTACGTGATGGCCATCATCGGCCTGCTACGCTGGACGTCCATCGCCCGTTACCTGCGAGCGGAACTGCTCAAAATCCGAAACCTCGGCTACGTAGAGGCCGCCCGTGCCATGGCCTTCCCGAACCGCCGAATCCTGCTGCGCCATGCGCTGCCCAACGCCATCGGGCCGGTACTCATCACCGTGGCTTTCGGGGTGGCTTCGGCGATTTTGATGGAGTCAACGCTGTCGTTTCTCGGCATCGGCATCGGGGCAGAAGGGCTGACTTGGGGCAGCCTCCTCAAAATGGCAAGAAGCAACGCCAGTGCCTGGTGGCTGGCGGTGTTCCCCGGCGCTGCCATTTTCGTGACGGTGACGATTTTCAACTTGATTGGGGATGGGTTGTCGGAGGCGATGGGGGAAAGGTGAGGCTAGGAGTGCAAATGCTTTTTCAAAAACACTATTCCACTGCTTTCAATTTCCAGCAGCTTTTCAATCAATTTTTGCACGGCTTGGAGCCTTCCGTTTATCTCCCGGTGCAGTTCATTGCCTTTGTCTGACAAGCCGAAATCGCTCATTTTCAGTCCGGCAGCTTGGGTGGTCGCTATCATCCATTCTTCGAGGCGGGGGCAGAGCATGATGAGAGTATTTTTACTTTTGTTGTCATAAAAAATCTGAATCCGATGTTTTTCTTCAGTCAATCGAAGTTTTTGTAAATATTCAGGCTGAACCGTGCCGGGGTCTTGGTCAATCATTCCTTTTGAACGTTGCCTTTTTGAGAGTTTTATGCAAACACGGAATTTGTCCCTCGCTGTGCTTACTTCTCTTCGAGGCACACCCAGCGCCCTCACCAAAACTTCATCTGGTTTTCCTTCGATGAAAATCATGCTTCGGTGAGGTGTTCGAGGTTATAGAAAACATCGGCATCTGTTAACTCCTCGTATTGGTCAGGTTGGATAACACGCACTTTGGTTTCGTAATTATCCATATAAACAACGCCTACTGATAAATCCTCAGTGGGAGTCTTTGATATGATGGATGATAAAAGGTAGGGGTTATGAGTGGTTAAAAAGTATTGATTGGTTGTGTCCAATGCAATTCTTTCTGCGATATATTTGGTGTAAAAGGGGAAGGTGTGGGCTTCTGGCTCGTCGAAAAGCAAGGTTGAGTTTTTGTTGCTTTCGATGGCGAGCATGAGGAAGACGATGCGTTTTATGGTTTCGGAGACAAGTGAATATTTGAAATTATATAGCTCGTCGTTTTCCTCTTTGGTGAGCAGTATTTCACGCTCAACAGGGTTAATGTTTAACCTATAGCCGTGTTCTTTTAAAAAATCTGAGACAATCTTTCTAAGGTCTTTATGTGAATAGATAAGTAAGGGTAAATTATCTCCATCAGGAGTAGAGAGATGTCCCAAGTCAGCACCTTTAAAATTCGTAAGGTTTTTATTGTAATTATAAAACCGGATGCCAATATCTGTAAACCCTCCAACAGAGCCACCTCCATTTCCATTAATTCCAATCGAGAATCTAAGCTTCATTTGTCCTAAAAGCAACTGATGAAATTCAAAATTACTTGCTTTCTTATTATAAAAGAATTGACCTTGGGTGTCATTGGTTTGGATATCAATAGGCTTAGAAATGTCGAAATTGTAAAATAAATCAGAGACAATCGAGAACCTGAATGTATCTTGAAATCTTGTTGGTAGATTGTGAGAGAACAAAGCAATCCCTTCCAAAATATTCGTCTTCCCCTTATTTGGCTCCCCAATAAACACGTTCACCCGTTTGCAATCCAACTCCATCTCCCGAATGGACTTAAAGTGGCTGATTTTTAAGTGCTTAATCATTGATTATCATTTGATTACAAAAGTACAACAAAACCAAGTCAATTCAACTCTGCCTTCAAAAACTCCCCCGTAAAGCTCCCCTTCTTTTTCACCACCGTCTCCGGAGTTCCTTCCACTACGATTTTACCGCCACGATGACCGCCTTCCGGCCCCATGTCCACCACCCAGTCGGCGGTCTTCACCACGTCGAGGTTGTGCTCAATGACGAGGACGGTATTGCCCTTTTCCACCAGTTTGTTCAGCACCCGCAGCAGGTGGCGGATGTCCTCGAAATGTAGGCCCGTCGTGGGTTCGTCGAGGATGTAGAGGGTGTTGCCTGTGTCTTTTTTCGAGAGTTCCTCCGCCAGTTTCACCCGCTGGGCCTCGCCACCGCTGAGGGTGGTGGCTTGCTGGCCGAGGGTGATGTAGCCGAGGCCCACGTCGTTCAGCGTCTTCAACTTGCGGTGTATTTTCGGGACGGGTTCAAAGAAGGTGGTCGCCTCCTCCACCGTCATGTTCAGCACGTCGTTGATGCTTTTCCCTTTGTACAGCACGTCCAGCGTCTCCCGGTTGTAACGTCGTCCGAGGCATGTTTCGCATTCCACGTACACATCGGGCAGGAAGTTCATCTCGATGACCCGCTGGCCGCTGCCCTGACAGGTCTCGCAGCGCCCGCCCTTCACGTTGAAGCTGAACCGCCCGGCCTTGTAGCCCCTGATTTTTGCCTCCGGCAAACCCGTGAACAAGTTCCTGATTTCGCTGAAAAGATTGGTATATGTGGCCGGGTTCGAACGGGGCGTTCGCCCAATGGGCGACTGGTCTATCTCAATGACCTTGTCCAAATGCTCCAGCCCTTTTATTTCCCCAAAACCCAATGGCCGCTGCACACTTTTGTAAAAATGCTGCCGCAAAATCGGGTACAGCGTCTCGTTGATGAGCGAGCTTTTGCCGCTGCCGCTCACCCCCGTCACGCAGATGAAAGTGCCAAGCGGGAGGCGAAGCGTCACGTTTTTTAGGTTGTGGCCAGTGGTTTTTGTGAGTTCGAGGAAATGGCCATTGCCCGCCCGCCGCTTTTCCGGTACTTTGATTTGCCGCTTGCCGTTCAGGTAGTCGGCGGTGAGGGTGTGGAGCAAGGCGAAGCTGCTTGGGATACCCTCGCCGACGAGTTCGCCGCCGTGCTTCCCGGCGCCAGGGCCAAGGTCAATCAGGTAGTCGGCGGCCAGCATGATTTCCTTGTCATGCTCCACCACCAGCACCGAGTTGCCGATGTCGGCGAGTTCCCGAAGGGCCGTGATGAGGCGCTGGTTGTCCCGCTGGTGCAGTCCGATGCTCGGCTCGTCGAGGATGTAGGTGATGCCCGTGAGCTGTGAGCCGATTTGCGTAGCCAACCGGATGCGCTGGCTCTCGCCACCGCTGAGGGTGCGGGCCGTGCGGTTGAGCGAGATATAGTCCAACCCCACGTGCAGCAGGAAGCCGATGCGCAGGCGGATTTCCTTCAAAACGTCTCTACCAATGGTCAACTGCCTGTCTGTCAGCTTGTTGTCGAGTTCGTTCAGCCAGTCGGCCAGTGTCTGGATGTCCATATCTGCCAGTTCGGCGATGTTCTTTTCAGCAATTTTGAAATGTAGGCTTTCGACTTTGAGGCGCTGGCCGTTGCAGGTCGGACAGGTGTCCACGGTCATGAAATCCTCGGCCCACTGCCTGATTTTTTCGCTCGATGTGTCTTCGTACCAGCGTTTGAGTTGCTTCGCAAGGCCCTCCTGCGCCAGGCTGAACACCCATTCGTTGTCGCTGCTGATGGACGGCAGCTTGATGGCCTCCCCACCGCCGTACAGGATGACGTCCAGCCCCTCCTTGGGGATTTCCTTCACGGGCGTATCAAAAGTAAATTTGTATTGCTTCGCAATTTCCCGCAACTGCTTGAAGGTGTAGTTGTCCCGCACCTCGCCAAAGGGCACGATGCCCTCTTGGTTGATGCTCTTCGTGTCGTCGGGGATGACCTTGGCGATGTCCACGGCGTTGATTTGGCCGAGGCCGTTGCAGGTGGGGCAAGCGCCGTAGGGCGAGTTGAAGGAAAAGGAATTAGGTGACGGCTCCTCGTAGCTGAGGCCGTTGTCGGCGTCCATGAGGTGCTTGGAAAATGCTTTGACTTCGCCCTCGCCACTTTGACCCCTGACCCCTAAAGGGGAACCCACAGACGCATCGGCATCGCTTAATTCAGCAGACTTTTTCGTTTTAGGTCCCCCTTTAGGGGTCAGGGGTTGCGTCACATTGTCAATGTCCAAAATGAAAATCAACCCGTTCCCCATCTTCAGCGCCGTTTGCATCGAAGCCGAAATGCGTTCCCGCCGCTCGTTGGCCACCGAAAGTTTATCCACCACGAGTTCGATGTCGTGTACCTTGTAGCGGTCGAGCTGCATTTCGGCCTGGATGTCCACGACCTCGCCGTCCACCCGCATCTTGGTGTAGCCCTGCTTGCGCATCTGGTCGAACAGTTCCCGGTAGTGTCCCTTGCGCCCCCGAATGAGCGGTGCGAGGAGCATTACTTTCCGCCCGTTGAACTGCTCCATGATTTCGTCCATCATCTGCTCCTCGGTGTAGCGCACCATTTTTTTGCCGGAGATGTGCGAGTACGCCTCGCCAACCCGTGCGAAGAGCAAGCGCATAAAGTCGTACACTTCGGTGATGGTGCCCACTGTGGAGCGTGGATTACGCCCGGTCGTCTTTTGCTCGATGGAAATGACGGGGCTGAGGCCAGTGATTTGCTCGACGTCGGGCCGCTCCATTTCCCCCAAGAATTGCCGGGCATAGGCGTTGAAGGTCTCCATGTAGCGGCGCTGCCCCTCGGCGTAGATGGTGTCGAAGGCCAGCGACGACTTGCCGCTGCCGCTGATGCCCGTGATGACCACGAGCTTGTTGCGGGGAATGCGCAGTGAGATGTCCTTGAGGTTGTGCTCCCGTGCGCCGATGACTTCGATGACGTCGTCATCTACGATTGATGATTGATGATTGACGATTATTGGGGTAGCGGGTGCTGATTTCTTTGCCATGAAAAATGCTGGGTTTGCCGTGATTGAAAAACTAGTGGAATCCGGCATGTATGTTCGGGCGGACGAGGTGCGAAGGTAGGGGATTTGGGGGTAAAGGAGTGAATAAAACCATTGAAGAGACTTATGGTTTTTCGAAGCGAAACAAAAAAGCCCCGACGACTTGCCGAGGCTTTTCTTGATTGCTATGGCTGCGCCAAACTCAAAACTATTTCTTCAACCCAATCTCCCGCAACCTTTCATTCAAATACTCCCCAGCCGTGATCGGCTCGTAAGCCAGTGGACTTTCGGCGGTGACAGTTGAGGGCAAACAACTCAAGTTCATGTCACTGCGGGGGTGCAGGAAGAACGGGATGCTGAGGCGGGAGTTGTGCCACTCGACCCTCGGCGGGTTCACGACCCGGTGGGTGGTGGATTTCAGGTAATTGTTGGTCAGGCGCTGGAGCATGTCGCCGACGTTGATGACGATTTCGTCCTTCTCGGGCACCACTTCCAGCCACTCGTTGTCCATCGTGAGCACTTGGAGGCCGCCAGCGGACGCACCCACCAGCAGGGTGATGAGGTTGATGTCCTCGTGCTGCTCGGCCCGGATGGCGCTGGCTGGCTCCTGCATGATGGGCGGGTAGAAAATCGCCCGGAGGATGCTGTTGCCGAGGTGGATGTGCTGGTCAAAATAGATTTCACCGAGGCGGAGGTGGATGGAAATGGCCTTGAGCAATTGCCCGCCTGATTTTTCAAAGCTGCGGTAAAGTTCCTTGCCCAAGCGCAAAAACTCCGGCTGTTCGGCCACTTCCACATTGGGTGGGTAGTGCTCGGCGGGCACTTCGCCCCCGGCAGCTTCTTGACCAATCTGGAAAAACTCCTTCAAGTCTGCCACTTTCGATTGCTTGGCATGCTCCTTTCCGAAGGAAGTATAACCCCGTTGGCCAGCGAGGCCAGGTATCTCATACTGACGCTTCACCTCCTCTGGAAGGGCGAAAAATGCCCGGCTACTGCGGTAAAAATCATCAATCAACTGTTTGGGGATGCCGTGGTTGATGACGCCGACGAAGCCGATTTCGTGGAACGCCTTGCCGAGTTCTGCAACGAACTCGGTGCGTTGCTCAGGCGTGCCGTGCGTGAATTTGGCGAGGTCAACGAGTGGAATGGCTCTATTTTTCATGGTAAATTCAGTGATTACAACTTGCGTTGCTAGGTGATTTTTAAGGAAAAATCGTTTCAAACTGATTGGCAAAATTAGGTTTTCCCCAGAAATGCCCCGACAGTAATTTCGGTACAGGTATTCCCTGAAACCCAACGAAACCTGAAATCCTCTGAATGCTTACTTTTGCCGAATGGAACAACAACCGCAAGCCCTGCCCGAAACGCTGCCCATCAATTCGCTGGCGTTTCATGCTGTCTTTTGGCTGATTTACTGGGTGTTTGCCAGTATGCAGGACGTGGTTTTCATTTCTCAGTTCAAGGACACGTTCAACCTCCCGACGGTGCTCGGCTCCATGGGCGTGGTCTATTTCAATTACTATTATTGGATACCAAAATACCTCATCAAACAGCGAAAGGCGCTGTTTTATACCATCAGCATCTTTGCCATCATCATCCTCAATGCCTGGTTGGTGAACCTCTTCATGCGGGCCTTCATTTCGCCGAGGGACTACTATTTCTCCTGGGAGCCTACTTTCACCTTGTCGGTGGACACGATGGTGCTGGTGGCGTTCACCACGGCATTCAAGTTCATCCAGCAGTGGCACGAGCGCAACAACTACGCGGTGCAATTGGAGAAAAAAAACCTCGAAAGTGAGTTGGAGATGCTCAAGTCGCAAATCAACCCGCACTTTATTTTCAACACGCTCAACACGATTTATTTTCTGATGGAGCAAAAGGAGGACGAGCGGGCCAAGGAGGCGCTGCTCAAGTTTTCCGACACCCTCAGCCACCAGCTCTACGACTACAACAAGGACTGGATTGACCTCGACAAGGAGGTGAACTACCTCCAGAACTACATCGAACTCCAGCGCTTGCGGCACGATGAAGACCTGCTCGACCTGAGCTGCGAATTGCCCAGTCACACCAACGGCAACGTGATCGTGCCCATGCTCCTGATTCCCTTCGTCGAAAATGCCTTCAAGTACAGCTCCAATTCCACGGGCTACCGGGTTGGCGTCCACCTCGAAGTGAAGGATGGCGTACTCGACTTCACCATCGAAAACAGCATCAACCAAAACAGCCGCAACAAGGAACGGGTCGGCGGCATCGGGTTGAAAAACGTACAGCGCCGACTTGCCCTGACCTACCCCAACCGCCACGAACTCACCATCGAGGACGATGGCGACACCTACAAATCACACTTGAAAATCAACTTGAAATGACCGATGGAGGTTTAGGGAGTTTAGAGGGTTTAGAAGGTTTAGTTGGGACCTATCTAAACCATCTAAACCATCTAAACCATCTAAACCAAAAAGATATGACAATAAAATGCCTTGTGGTGGACGATGAACCCGTGGCCCGCAAGGGCCTTGCCGGATACGTGCAGCAAGTGCCGTTCCTCTCCTTGGAAGGCATCTGCAAGAGCGCCGTGGAGGCCAACGACGTGCTGCACCGGGAGAAGATTGACCTGCTTTTCCTCGACATCCAGATGCCTGACCTCACTGGCATCGAGTTCGTGCGCTCCCTCGAAAACCCGCCAGCGGTCATCTTCACGACGGCCTACCGCGACTACGCCATCGAGGGGTTTGAGCTGAATGCACTGGACTACCTCGTGAAGCCGATTTCGTTTCAGCGGTTCCTCAAGGCAGCCAACAAGGCGCAGTCCTTCTTTGAAATGCAGCGCCAAAACCTGGCAAAGCCCGCTGAACCCATACCTGCCAGCCCCGAGTTTTTTTTCATCAAATGCGACGGTCAGTTCATCAAAATCAAGCTGGCCGATGTGCTGTATTTTGAGAGCGAAAAGGACTACGTCTTCATTTACACTGAGCAAAAACGCTACCTGACCTTGTTGTCGCTCAAGCAGTTGGAGCGGGAACTACCGCCTGACAGGTTTTTGCGGGTGCATCGCTCCTTCCTCGTTTCCCTCGAAAAAGTGGAGCTGGTGGACGGCAGCAACCTCGTTATCAAGGGCAAGCAAATCCCCGTCAGCCGCAGCTTGCAGGACACGATTTTCAATACGCTGATTGCTGGGCGGCTGTGGAAACGGGAGCTTTGATTTACGATTGCCCCCAATCGTAAATCGTCAATCCCAAAATCGTAAATCTTCATACCTTTGGCCGTCACTGATTTTTATCAGTAAAAAATATTTGTGAACACGATTCATACATTCAAGGTAGAAGGAATTGAGGGGGGAACGATAGATTTTGCTGCCTTTGCGGGCAAAAAAATCCTGGTCGTGAACGTTGCTTCGGAATGCGGTTACACGCCACAATACCAGCAACTACAAGAATTGTACGAGGAGTTTGGAGATAAATTAACGATAGTGGGTTTTCCTGCCAATAATTTCGGCGGGCAGGAGCCGGGGTCAAACCACGAAATTCAAGCATTTTGCACCCGGCAGTACGGCGTTACTTTTCCGCTTTCAGCGAAAATTGACGTGACCACCCACCCAGTTTACCATTGGCTGACGCAAAAATCGCAGAATGGCGTCCTTGATAGCCAAGTAACCTGGAATTTTCAAAAATATGCCCTTGACGAACAGGGCCGCCTCGTCCATTGCTTCCCACCTTCCGCCAGCCCCTTGGATGCTATGATTTTGGAATGGCTAAACCAGTAAAAGCTGGAAATTGAGAAATTGTGTCCATTGCAATTCCCCAATTTCCAATTTCTCAATTTCCTAATTTCCAATTTGCGTTTCAACACTGTCATCGGCCAACCCGCCGCCAAAGCCCAATTGCGGCACATGGCGGACAGCGAGCGCATCCCGCACGCACTCTTGCTGTTGGGTGCGCCAGGAAGTGGCGATTTGGCGTTGGCAGTGGCGTTTGCGCAGTACGTTTTGTGCCAAAACAAACAGGACGGCGATGCCTGCGGGCAGTGCAACCAGTGCAGCAAGGTGGAAAAGCTCATCCACCCAGACTTGCACTTCTCGTTCCCGACCGTCGGCGCCAACGTCATCAGTGACAACCACATCGCCGACTGGCGCAAGGCCCTTGCGGAAAACCCATACTTGGACGTGAACCAGTGGCTGCAAAGCATCGGGGCGGAGAACAAGCAGGGCAACATCAACAAGGAGGAGTGCGTAAGCATCATCAAAAAATTGAGCCTGAAAGCCTTCGAGGGCAGTTACAAAATACTGGTGATGTGGCTGCCGGAGTACCTCGGCAAGGAGGGAAACCGCTTGCTGAAGCTCATTGAGGAGCCGCCCGACGACACGCTCATCCTCCTCGTGGCAGAGAACCAAGAGCTGATTCTGAATACCATCCTCTCCCGCTGCCAACTTGTGAAAGTCAACCGCCTAAGCGACGAGGAAGTGGAAGCAGGCCTTGTCACCCTGAAAGGGTTGCCTTCGGCAAAAGCACGCTCCATCGCCCATTTGGCCGCAGGCAACCTCAACGAAGCCCTGAACATTGCCGCACAGCCAATGAAGGACAACTCGAACCTGTTCCTCGACTGGCTGCGCAAGTGCTACCAGGGCAACGGCGTGGAAATGGCCACCTGGACTGAAACCTTCGCTGAACTGGGACGTGAAAACCAGAAGCAGTTTTTGCAGTACGCCCTGCATTTCATGCGGGAGTACATGCTCCTAAAAACCACCGGAGACCAGCAGGTACGACTGCTGCCGGAAGAACTCAAAACCGCCCAAAACCTGAGCAAAATCATCGGGTTTGGGCAAATCGAGCGCATTGCGAAGCTCTTCAACGATTGCTCGTTCCACATCGAACGGAACGCCAACCAGAAGCTGCTTTTTTTGGATGCGTCCATTCAGCTAAATAAGATATTGAGAAATTAAGAAATTAGAAATTGGAAGCAGGCCTTGGCCAACTTCCGATGCCCAATTTCCCAATTTCCCAATTTCCCAATTTCCAAGATTATGGCATGTGCAGGATGTACAGTAGGTTCTAAAGATAACGGGGCACCTTCGGGTTGCGGAAGCAAGGGCAGTTGCGCCTCCGGCAGTTGCAACCGCCTCAATACCTTCGACTGGCTCACCACGATGGAAATCGAGGATGTTGACCCGTTCCAGGTGGTGGAAGTGAGCTTCAAGAACGGCTCACGAAAAGCGTTTTACTTCAATCAGCCCTATACCCGTGCCAGCACGGGCGACATGGTGGTGGTGGACACACAGGCTGGCTGCGATGTTGGCCGCATCTCGCTTTCCGGCGAGCTGGTACGCCTCCAGATGCGCAAAAAACGGGTGTCACAGGACGGCTATTTCCCCAAGGTCATCCGCAAGGCGAACGAGCGGGATCTCGAAAAGCTCGACGAGGTGCGCAATTCGGAGAAGGAAACCATGATACGTGCCCGTGCCATCGCCCGCAGCCTCAACCTCAACATGAAAATCGGCGACGTGGAATACCAGGGCGACGGAAAAAAAGCCACGTTCTACTACACCGCCGATGGCCGGGTGGACTTTCGGGAGCTTATCCGGCAGTTTGCCAAGGATTTTAAAATGAAAATCGAGATGCGCCAGATTGGTGCCCGTCAGGAAGCCTCCCGGGTGGGTGGTATCGGCCCCTGCGGACGGGAGCTTTGCTGCTCCACTTGGCTCACTTCCTACCGCACGGTAGGCACGGCAGCCGCCCGCTACCAGAACCTCGCCATCAACCAAGCCAAGCTTTCCGGACAATGTGGACGCCTAAAATGCTGCCTTAACTACGAGCTGGACACGTACATGGAGGCACTTTCCAACTTCCCCGATGACGCCGACAAGCTCAAGACGAAAGAGGGAATGGCCGTATTGGTGAAAACCGATATTTTCAAGGGCCTCATGTACTACGCCTACGAGAAGGACCACGGGCGTGGCCGCCTCTTTGCCCTCGACCTTGCCCAGGTACGCTCGGTTCGGGATAAAATCAAGCAGGGCGAGTTCCCCGATGACCTTGCCAACCTTGTCATCGTCGCCGACACCTCCAATGTTGAGGACGAGCCAGAGTACAGCACTGGTGATTTGACCGGCGTCGTGGAGCTGCCAATGGAAGAGCGCCGCAAAAAAAGCAAGAAAAAGAAACGCCCCGGTGACCGTGGCGGAGAAGGTAGGCCCCGTGATGCCCGCCCCGAAAACAAGGCGAGTGGTGGAGAAGGCCAGCCCACTGAACGCAAGGAGGGCGGCGACCGTGACCGCAACCGAGATAGGGATCGCGACCGTGGCGACCGCCGACCCAGTGGGGGCAATCCGCCACCCGCTAGGTCTCAAGAGTCAAGGCAGCCACCGCCGCCCGGCCAAGAGCCACCCGCCCAAACTGGTGGTGGCAATCGTCCGGAAGGTGGCGGCGGTGGCCGCAACCGAGGTGGCCGTGGCGGCAAAAACCGCCGTGGTGGAAGAGGCGGTGGAGGCCGTGGCGGCAACCCGCCAAGCGGCGGCAACCCACCAAGTGGCAACTAACAAGTTATGGGTGATGAGTTATGAGGAGCATCCCTGCCACTCATAGCTAATAACTCATAATCCAAAACTAACCAGCATGAAATACGACGTTGCCATTATCGGCTCCGGCCCGGGCGGCTATGTGGCCGCCATACGTTGTGCCCAGTTGGGCCTCAAGACTGCCATCATCGAGCGCTACGGCGTGCTCGGTGGCACCTGCCTCAATGTAGGCTGCATCCCCTCCAAGGCACTGCTCGACAGCTCCGAGCATTACCACAATGCCAAGCACAAGTTTGAACTTCACGGCATCGGCGTCACCGGCCTCAAGGTCAACATGCCGCAGATGGTCAAGCGCAAAAATGAGGTGGTAGAGCAGACTACGAAGGGCATTGATTTTTTAATGAAGAAAAACAAGGTTGATGTGTTCACCGGGCACGGCTCGTTCGTGACGGCCAACAAAATCAGTATCGCCAAGGCCGATGGAACGAAAGAAGAAATCGAAACGGACAAGGCCATCATCGCCACTGGCTCCAAGCCCATTGTGCCGGAGGCGTTCAACTATGATAAAAAACGGGTCATCACCAGCACCGAAGCCCTCAATATTGACGCAGTGCCAAAGCGAATGGTCATCATCGGCGGCGGTGTCATCGGGCTGGAACTGGGGTCGGTGTATGCCCGCCTCGGCACCGAAGTCGAAGTGGTCGAATACATGGACCGCATCATTCCCACGATGGACAGCGATTGCAGCAAGGAACTCCAGCGGGCGCTGAAATCCCTCGGCTTCAAATTCCACCTGAAGCACAAGGTGAACACCGTGAAGGCCACCAAAAAAGGTGTGACCGTGGAGGTGCAAAAACGGGACAGCGAGGAAAAATTCAACCTCGAAGCAGACTACTGCCTCGTTGCCATTGGCCGCAGACCCTACACTGACAACCTCGGCCTCGAAAACGCTGGTGTTCTGAAAGACGAAAAAGGCCGCATCGCCGTTGACCACCACCTACAAACCAACGTGCCGGGCATCTACGCCATCGGCGACGTGGTACAGGGTGCCATGCTCGCCCACAAGGCCGAGGAGGAGGGCGTCTTCGTGGCAGAGACCATTGCAGGGCAACAGCCACATATTGACTACAACCTCATCCCCGGCGTGGTTTATACCTGGCCGGAGGTGGCCAGCGTAGGTCAAACGGAGGAGCAACTCAAAGCTGCTGGCGTACCTTACAAAACTGGCAAATTCCCGATGAAGGCCCTTGGCCGTGCCCGTGCCAGCACCGACACCGAGGGCATGGTGAAAATCCTCGCCCACAAGGACACCGACGAGATACTCGGGATGCACATCGTCGGCGCACGAGCCGCCGACCTGATTGCGGACGCCGTGACACTGATGGAGTTCCGGGCCTCAGCGGAGGACTGCGCCCGAATGAGCCATGCACACCCAACTTATGCAGAGGCAATCAAAGAGGCGGCGCTGGCGGCTACGGGGGATAGGGCGTTGCATATTTGATAGGGAGAAAGGCAAAATTGGGATACCGAACGCCTGAGACTCCCGCTCTCGGGTTTGAGGTATGTTCAGATTCAGTAAAAGGGACGACAGGGGCTTCTACTGGTGATAAAATCCTCCGTCGAAAACCTGCAAAAACGTTTAGATAAACGTTTATCAAATCGCACCATCCCAAACTATCTTGGTAGTTTGCTTCTCATCCCTACCTCCTTGCCCACTCAATCAACCGCCGATAGACCTCGTTCCGCATCAGCAATTCCTCATTGCCCAGCACCACCACCTGTTCCCGTGCCCTCGTTAGCGCCACGTTCAGCTTACGGTCCACGCCCTCCTCGGAGAGCGAGACGAGCGTCTCCATTTGCGAGGCGGCGTTGGTGCAGAGCGAAATCAGGATGATGTCCCTCGCCCCACCTTGGTAGCGCTCCACCGTATCAATGGTGATACTGCCGCAATAAATGCCTTCCCGTTGCATAACTTCCTGTATTTGAGCGATTTGCGCACGGTAGGGAGTAATAATTCCAATTGAGAATTGAGAATTGAGAATTGAGAATTGAGGTGACTGAAAGAATTTGACCAATTGCGCCAGTAGCTCGGCTTCGTGGCGGTTGGTTTTGCGGGAAGAGCTTTGGCGGTCAATGGGCGTGTTGAGGAAAACGAAGCGCTGCCGCTGCACCATCCGCTGCCAATCGTGGGGAGAGTCGGCCAATTGCGCAGCCAGTGGAGCAGTCTGTTTTTGTGAAACAGGGGTGTCCGCAGGCAAAATGCGCAGTTTCCCTTCATAAAAATGCTCGCCGGGAAAGCGCATGATGTCCTCGTGCATGCGACCTTGGTGGCTGAGGAGGTCGTAAGCACAGTGCCAGCCCTGCTCGGTGCAGCGTCGGAAAAGCCGCTCGAACAACGAGTTGCGCAGGTTTTGCAGGCCGATGCCGAGTAGCTTTTCGTCCGTCACGGCGGAGGCTTCGGGCGGCTGCACCACCACGGCGGGCAGTTGCTTGTGGTCACCGATTAGCACGAACTGCTCGAACTGCGGCAGTAACCCTGCAAGCACCGGCTCCAGTATTTGCGATGCTTCGTCAATGGCCACCCGCCGGAATTTTTTCAGTTTCAGCAGTTCTTGGTTGTTGGACAGCGAGGCCAGCGTACTCACGAAAATGCGGTGTCGCCCCACCACTTCCAGCAGTCCTTTCCGAGTGGTCACGTTCGCTATTTTGCTCGTAAGTAATTGATTTTTAAACTGTTCGCTCGTCGAGTAGCGGCTTCCGATGCGCAGATAGGCGTCCTTCACCGCCGGGCCGATGCTTTCGAGCGCTTCGCAAATTTCGTCCACGGCACGGTTGGTGTAGGCCAGCAGCAGGAGGTTTTCGTCGGTATTTTCAAAAATCCATTTGGCAAAATGCCGGAGCATCTGGCTCGTCTTGCCCGTGCCGGGCGGCCCCCAGAGCAGGAAGTAGTCAGGGGCGAAAAGCATTTTTTGGAGGATGCGCTGCTGCTCCTCCGTCAACTGTCCCGTGTCACCCAGTTCCATATTTTGCGGAGCAAATTGACCAGGCGGCTCGGTGGCCAGCAGCAAATCCCGTTTCCGCTTGTCGGCGCTGGCCCAGCGGAACAGGCCTTGGTACATGCTTGTGAATCCCATGTCCATCTGGTCGTGTTCGAGGTTCCAGTTTTTGAACTCGTTGAAAATCAACAGGTTGAACTGCTTGTAGCGCAGCCGAACGGTCACTTCCTCGTTGGTGATGGAGAGGATGGTAACTTTGAAGATTTGCGTTTTTAAGACATTAGATGATAGACTATAGACATTAGATGGAGCCTGCGTGTCTCCCGTCTCCCGTCTAATGTCTAAAATCTCTTGTCTATCGTCTTTTGGATAAAGCACAGCGATGTCGCCCACCCGAAAATTGGCGAGCGGACTGGAGTCGGGCGTTTTTTCAAAAACTAAAATAGGTTCGTCCTCAAATGCCCGGTTCTCTTTGATAGTCAGTGACTTGATGATGTCAAAGCCCGCCTCTTTTTCTGCTATCGTGTCAAGCCAGAGGGCGGCGAGGCCGTTGGCTTTGTCCATGCCCTGTACGCCGGTTTTGGCCAGTTGGTGCTCCCGTGCGATGAGTCCGGTGAAGGCGTTGAAGTAGCGACGCTCCAGCTCGTTGAGGGCGTGGTAGGTTTTTTCAAACAGGCCGATAGACTGGGCGAGATAGCCCTTGATCTGTGGAAAACGGGCAGTTGTTGTGCGCTCCAGCAGCGGCACTTGCGCCACCCCAGCGCCCTGCACAGCGGCTAACCTACGGTCAATGGACACAAGCAGATTGCGCACTTGGAGCGCTTCATTTTGCTCCGCCTTCACGGGCGGTGCGTAACGTAACTGGCTGGTTTCCAAGCCACTGTACAGGATGTAACTGGCTGGCTCCACCTCGTCGCCGAATACGGAGCGCACCATCAAATCATAAAGCAGAGTCTGGATGAAGTGGCTGGCACCGATGCCGTGGCGGTTGGGCATGAACGGTTTGCCACTCTTGAGTTCGATGATGGCGCTGCGGTTTTCTTTTTTGTAAAAAACGTCGAGGCGGCCCTGCAAGCCGTGTTTTTCATCGTAAAAACTTGGTTCCAAGTAACACTCCTTCGGCTCGATGTCGAATTTCCGCATCTCCTGCCGCACCATCAGTTGCAGGGTGAGCCAGTGCCGCTGCGCCTTTTCGTAAATCTCCTTGATCTCGGCATCGGACAGCAGCGAGAACACGAGCGGGCTGGTTTTGAACACCTTCGGGAAGGTTTCTTTGAACACCGCCTCTGGGTTGTGCATCAGCTCGTCGAGGAAGAAGTTGGCGATGTTTCCCAGAATCATCGGCAGCGACTGTGCCACGGGCAGGAACTTTTGGAGCAAATAAACCACCGGCTCGGCACTGCTTCCCTGAAAGCAGCCCGCCACGGTGGACACATCGAGAAGATAGTCAGGCTCGACGACGATGGCACGGGGGCGGTAAATGAGGTATTGAGGTATTGAGGTATTGAGGTATTCGAGGGTCGTGGGCTGCGAGGGGGTTGACTGCCCACTGGCCACTGTCGAACTGGCGAACTCCTTACCTTCGACGACCTGCACTTCAATTAAACTCAGGGTGATGGGGAAGCCGAAGCTGTTCCTGATTTCCCGGATTGTGGGGCTGAACGGTTCGTTTCGTTCGGGGATATTATACTGAATATGAATGAGCTGCGAAGGGTTTTCCTCGTCTTGTGCGAGGAGCATATCATTGGCTTCGTCATCGGCGAGGGCGATGACACGGGCGGTTTTTCGGTACGCCTTCACCTGTACTTCGGTGTATGCGTAGGGTATTTTTTTGGGCAAAAATGCCCGTACTTCCTCCGGTGGCGCTTCGCCAAACAGTCCCTCAATGCTCTCTGCCACGGCCTTCAGGCCAAGGGCGTAAACTCCTTTGGCTTCGGCTTCCGGTACGGCGGAGCGGATTTTTTTTCGGAAAAAATGCACCCAATACTGCGTCTTTTTGTCCACTTGGTGGCGGTGGCACGCGTAGGCTATGCGGGCAAACAATGTGGTAAAATGGATGCTGTCAACCTTGGTGACTTCGAGGTAAAGCAGTTCGAGCAAGCGGGCGAGGGCATCGGCCTTGGCGGCAGCAGTCCAGTCGGTGTTAACGTGGATTTTTTCAAGCTCCCGGTAAAACAGTCGGGCCAGTTCCCTGGATTTGTGGTCGGTGTTGTTCAAGATGATGTGTCAGGAATGGGTATGCGCTGGGTGCGTTGCGAAGGCAAAAGTAGCAGAATCGCCTTGAAAGGTCGAAATAACTCAGCACTAGGCATCGTCGTGTAAAAAAATTAGAAAAAATTTTGAATAAAAAGAAAAAAGTCTAAATTTGTGGGACAAAAGTCCTGAAAAAATGAAAAAACGAAAAAGCACCGAAAAAGCAGTCTCCAAAAAGCCAAGAACCTACAAAACACTTGGTGAAGAACCCACCACCGCAAACATGGTCAATGACATTGTCTACCAGCCAGCCTATATCGTGAGCACAAGCCGCAGCGGTGTTAGCAGCCACCGCTTTTTTGGCCTTGCAGATTTTACTGGCCTAAACAGGGAATGGCTCGCCACGGAGTTTTTGGGGCTTTCCCTCAAAACCTTGCAGCGCTATGCGCAAGAGGCCAAGTCCCTAACGCCAAGGGAGGGGGAAGCGGTTCTCAAGTTGGAGGCGCTTTACAAAAAAGGCATTGAAATCTTTGGCAACCGCGATGAGTTCAATAGCTGGTTAAAAGAACCGGCTTATGGCGTTGGCGGGCAGGTACCGCTTGAGTTATTGAGCATGTCCACAGGTATTGACCTCATCATGGACGAATTGTACCGCATTGAATTTGGTGCTACTGCCTAATCCACTCACACATGCTCGTTTACCGAATCGTTTTGGAAAAATGGTCGCAGTTGTTGACCGCTTCGGGACAAGCTGCCCGCTGGAACAGCCGGGGCAGGTTCGTGCTTTATTCCGCTGGCACAAGGGCGCTGGCTTGCCTTGAAAATGTCGTTCACCGAAACGGTAGGGGCCTGAACCAATTGTTCAAAACAATGGTGGTGGAGATACCCGAAGATATTTTCATAGAAACGATAAGGCTCGAAAACTTGCCCGATGGCTGGCACGAATTCGAATACTACCACCTCAGCCAACAACTTGGTGATGCTTGGCTCAATGGCATGAAAAGCGCTGTTTTGTCTGTGCCTTCGGCCATTGTGCCGCAGGAGCAGAATTTGTTGCTCAATCCGCAACACCCTGATTTTCAAAAAATTAAGCTGCTCCGAACGGAAGATTTCGTTTTTGACCCAAGGATAAAAACGGCGTGAACTTGGATGGATTTCAGCACAAAAATCGCTTTTGGAAAACCCATTTCATAGGCTTACTTTTGCGCCGTTCAATCAAAACAATTCATCAAAAAAAATATCATCATGTCAGACCATATTGAAAATGAAGGCAAAAAAGGCAACTTTATGATGTGGTTCATCATTTACTTCGTGCTCTTCATCGCCCTACTCATTTACTTGTATCGCTACAACCTTCAGTTGGAGTTCTGATTTAAGTTGGCAGCCAGCCTTTCAGTTGGCAGTTCGACAGTTGGCAGTTGGCAGTCAGTCGGCAGTTGTTTAGTCTGTAACCTGCTAAAATGAAAGAGAGTTGGTATCCATTGTAGGTACCAACTCTCTTTTGTTATTACGACGCCCTGCTAAACGACTGCCGACTGACTGCCAACTGCCAACTGTCGAACTGCCAACTGAAAGGCCAACAGCCCCCTGTCGAACTGCCAACTTTACTCCTCGCTCGTAAACCGAAACTCCACCGCCGGATGTGCCTCCTGCGCCATTTTCAGAGCCCAAGCACTTTCGGCTAAGAAGACGAGTTGCCCGTCCTTGTCCTTCGCCAGGTCTTTAGAGCGGCGGGTTCGGAACTCCTTGAACGCTGCCTCGTTCTCGCATTTTACCCAACAGGCCTTGTAAAGATTGACGGGTTCGTAAGAACACGATGCCCCGTATTCGTGCTGCAAGCGGTACTGGATGACCTCAAATTGCAGCGCTCCCACCGTGCCGATGATTTTCCTGCCGTTGATTTCCTTCGTAAAAAGCTGCGCCACGCCTTCGTCCATGAGTTGGTCGAGGCCCTTGGCGAGTTGCTTCGACTTAAGCGGGTCAGCATTTTCCACGTACCGGAATTGCTCCGGCGAAAAGTGCGGTATGCCCTTGAAGTGCAGCACTTCCCCGGCGGTCAGCGTATCGCCGATTTTGAAGTTGCCACTGTCGTAGAGCCCCACCACATCGCCGGGGTAGGCATCATCAATCACCTCCTTTTTCGAGGCCATGAAACTAGTCGGGTTTGCGAAGCGCATCTGGCGGTTGTTCCGCACGTGCAGGTAGTTGGTGTTTCGCTCGAACATGCCGGAGCACACCCGCAGGAACGCAATCCGGTCACGGTGCCGGGGGTCAATGTTTGCATGGATTTTAAACACAAACCCACTGAATTTTTCTTCTTCTGGTAAAACGAGGCGCTCTTCCGTTTCCCGTGGAAGTGGCGTCGGGGCAATGTTCACAAAGCAGTCCAGCATTTCCCGCACCCCAAAATTGTTGACGGCGGAGCCGAAAAAAACAGGCGACAACTCGCCCCGTTGGTATGCCTCTTGGTTGAAAATCGGGTACACCTCCTGCACCATGTGTACCTCCTCCCGGAGCGTGTTGGCCGCCCGCTCGCCGATATGTTTTTCGAGCGCCGGGTCGGCGAGGTCATTGATTTCGATGATGTCTTCTTCCTCTTGCTTTCCGTGTGGGCGGAAGAGCACGAGGTTCTTTTCGTACATGCTGTACACACCCTTGAAGGTGCCGCCCATGCCCACCGGCCAACTCAACGGACAGACCCGCAGCCCCAGTTTTTGCTCTACCTCGTCGAGCAGGTCAATGGCGTCCTTGCCCTCCCGGTCGAGCTTGTTGATGAAGACGATGATGGGCGTGTTGCGCATCCGGCAGACTTTGACGAGCTTTTCAGTCTGGGTCTCCACGCCCTTCGCCACGTCAATCACCACGATGGCGCTGTCCACCGCCGTGAGAGTACGGTAGGTATCCTCGGCGAAATCCTGGTGACCGGGCGTATCCAAGATGTTGATTTTCAGGTCTTTGTACTCGAACGCCATGACCGAGGTGGCCACGGAGATACCCCGCTGCTTTTCGATTTCCATGAAGTCGGAGACGGTGGTCTTCTTGATTTTATTGGATTTGACGGCCCCGGCGGTCTGGATGGCTCCACCAAAAAGCAGCAGCTTCTCGGTGAGGGTGGTCTTTCCGGCATCGGGGTGCGAGATGATGCCAAAGGTCTTGCGCCGTGCGATTTCTTCTTTTAAGCTCATTTTTTATAAAAATTTCGGGGCGCAAATGTAGGGAATAGTTCGGCAGTTCGGCAGGGGGCAGTTGGCAGTCCAGTTCGACAGTTGATTAGTCAGTGCCCTCCTTGAAGCAAGTGAGGTGGTATCTTCGACAAGGCACAGCATCTCCTAATTAGCAGTTCATGGACTGAAAGACTGTCGAACTGACTACCAACTGCCAACTGTCGAACTGCCGAACTCAAAAACCTACCACCCAATCCCATAATCCTCCCCGTGATTGCTGGAACCGCCCCAAAAACTGCCATGCTCCCAGTCAAAATAGATGGCGTTGATGGGGCCGCTGGTGCGGTCTTGGTAGTTGATTTTATAGCCCATGCCGCCCAATTCCTTTCGAATCCAAGCGGGCATTTCGCTGTTGAGCGTTAGGGAACCCGCGCTTTTTTCGTGGTTGCCAAAGCTGCTGAACATCTGGTAGGTCTTGAAACTGGGCGCTTCGCAAGCCTCCTGCACGGTCATGTTGAACTCCACCATGTTCAGGAAAAACTGCAGCAGCAACTGGTCCTGCTCATCGCCGGCCTGCTTCGCAAAGGCGAGGAAAGGCTTGCCGTCCTTCATGGCGAGGCTGGGCGTGAGGGTGACACGGGGGCGCTTGCCCGGCTCCACCACGTTGAACGGGTTTTCCTTTGGGTCGAGCATGAAGGACTGCATCCGCTGGCTCATCCCGATGCCCGTGTTCCCCGCAATGCAGGCGGGCACCCAGCCGCCGCTCGGCGTGATGGACACCACCCAACCCTCGTCATCCGTGGCCTCGATGCTGGTGGTGCCTGCGGCAAAATCCTCCAAAAACTGCTCGTCCAGCGGCGCTGCCGACTTGGGGGAATCGAGGCTGCCATTGCCCCAATTGTTCAGCAAATCGAGGTAGGGATTCGTTTTCCCCTCAAAAGGATAGGGGTCGCCGGGTGCGGCTTTCGGGTCGTTCCTGTCCGGGTTGATGAGCTTGCTGCGCTCCTTGGCGTAGGCTTTCGAGAGTAGCCCGGTCATGGGTTCTTCCGGCCCAAAAGCAGGGTCGCCGTAGTAAAAATCACGGTCGGCAAAGGCGAGGTTCATCGCCTGGTACAACGTGTGGATGTACCGGGTCGAATTGTAGCCCATGCTTTTCAGGTCGAAGTTTTCGAGGATGTTCAGGGTCTGGAGCATGGCGGGGCCTTGCGTCCATTGCTGCAATTTATAGACCTCGATGCCCTTGTAGGTCGTCATCACTGGTTCCTCGATTTTTACCTTCCAGTTGGCCAAGTCCTCTGCCGTTATCAAACCGCCCTGCTCCTGGCAGCCACGGACAAACTCCTCGGCAATATCCCCCGAATAAAATCGGTCGTTGGCGGCGTAAATCGCCTCCTTCCTCGTCATGCCGCTGTTCAGTGCAAGGCGCTCCGTTTCCACCAATTTTTGCAGCGTGGCCACGAGGTCGGTTTGCTCGAAGATTTCGCCGCCGGACGGGGCTTCCCGCTGCTCGCCGAGGTGCGGTAGGAACACCTTTTTGGAGTACGGCCAGTTTTTGATTTCCGCCTTGTTCCGCTCGATGGAATTGGCGGTTTGCGCATCGATGGGGTAGCCTAGTGCCAGCACGATGGCAGGTGCCAGCACTTCGCCGAGGTTCATCGTGCCGTACTCGGCCAGCATGGTCATCAGGCCCCCGGGCGTGCCGGGCGTCACCGCCGCCAAGGGGCCAAATTCGGGCGGGTATTTCATCCCTTTTTCCTTGAAAAAATCGGCCGTAGCGCCCGTCGGGGCGACGCCCAGTGCGTTGATGGCCACCACTTTTTGGGTGATTGGGTTGTAAATCAGCGCCTGCGTCTCCCCGCCCCAACTCAGCACGTCCCACATGGTGCAAGTGGCTGCGAGCATGGCACAGCCCGCATCCACGGCATTGCCGCCTTTGGCGAAAATCATCGCACCCGCCGTGGCCGCCAACGGCTTGCCGGTGATGGCCATCCAATGCCTGCCGTGCAGCGGCGGCTTTTGGGTGGTCACGGGAAGGTTGTTGAAGGATTGGGCGAGTGCCGTGAAAATTGTGCCCGGGAAAAGCAGGGCGGCTAACAGGAAAGGTTTTAGCATTTTCATTGGAAAAGATTTTGGTAATTGTTGATTGTTAGCGGTTGACTTGGCCAGATTGAATCTACCAAAACTAACGTTTCGGGGGTTGGCGATGGCGGGGATTTTTAGCACTAAACTTCATTCGGAGAACTGAACTTCCACCTTGCACAAAAGTGTCAACGAAGCACGGAAACCCTGCTATCGCAACCTCTTGTTATGCCCAGTGCTTTCTTTCGATCTATGCAAACATTGCCATTTGTCCATTGTTTACAGGAGTCATTTCGTTAATAAAGCTGTCCCACAAGTCCAATGTCAAATTGAATTTATACTTTTCGTTAAGCATTTCAAGTTCTGCTTGCAGGTCTGCCTTGTCAATGTGTTTAGCTAATTCTAAAAGGTCAATTCTCATTAAAACATCCTTTGTAAACGTCCTTTTAGCGTCAGGAAAAGTCACTGATTGTAAAAACTGAACTGTCGTGTCGGAGTTCAAAAGAATTAAAGCGTAAACAGCAAATTCGATTTTATCAAAACCTATTAAATAACAAGTGTCGTCAAGCATTACAGGTTTGTTGTCCTGTGGCAAAATAAGTGTAAAATGAAATGTCTTGTAAAGCCCTGAAATGGCAACTTTGTAAGGTTTAAACGAATAGTCGCCAATGCCGAATATTGAAAACAAAGGTTTATTGTTGTAAATACTTGATTTTCTTGCATCAAAATTTGCTTGATGCTGTGTCAAGTATTGATAAGTTTTAGGATATTCGGTTTTAATGTATTTAGTTTCCTGTCCAACTTTCTTTTGAGTAACAATCGTAAATTTTCTTGTCTGATTTATTACAGTGTTTTTAAGGTCTGAACTTTTAAGAATACCATAAACTAAACCGTCTTCGAGCTTTACTTCTTCGTTCAATCCATTTACATAATGTCCGTTCACCTTGTCTAATTCCATTACGGTTGAACAGTCGTGTTTTAATCCTTGTCGCCAAACAAAAGGACATTCCCCGTCAATCTCTTTTGTATGAATGTAAGTGTCAATATTTGAAACAAATTTATCGTTTAGCCAACCGAATTTGAGTTGAGAATTTTGATTGTTGTATAAATCAAATTCTGTGCAATCAAAAGTGGGATGAGAGTTTAGTTTGCAATAAAATAAAGCTGCTTCAACGGAAACATTAAATTCTCTTTTACTGTCAATGCAGTGTTTTTCAATAGTTGAAATTTTGTAACGGTTTTTATTTTGGTCAAAGACAATGTTTTTAATCACTGAGTTTTTAACCAATAACAATAAATTCCCTTTCATATTCTGAAAGGTTTCAATCATAGTAAGTGTAATAAATTCAGCAATGTCAAAATTGCCTTTACCTGTCATCGCATCTAAGCCACTATGATTTTTGAAATTTGTTTTTTTAGGAAGATTGGTTGAATTAAGACTACCCAATTTTGAGTTGGTTACCCAAGGTGGATTGCCAATAACTAAAATATCATTCGTTAAATATTTTTTAGCTATTGCTTTGAAATCGAAGTCGAAAACATTGCAATGAACAATTGAAATTTCGGGTTTGTTCGAGTTAGGGTTTGAAAGAAAAAAATCTGCAATGCTGAACTTAGTTTCCCAAACGTAAGGCTTGTAAATTTCAACTCCGAAAATATTTTTGATGTTTTTAAAATTGTGTAATGATGCAATAATAAAATTTCCTTTTCCGCAAGTTGGCTCAATTACAATTTCGGGTGAAATGTTTTTTGAAGCCAAGTGTAAAGCTACTTTGTTAGCTAAATCTGAATTGGTTTGAAAGTCGCCATATTCTGCTCTGTCGGGTTCTTCAACGATATTATTGGTTTCAGAAAGCACTTCCTTAAGAGTTTCCAAATCTTCGTTATTATCAAAAAAATGTATGATGCCGAAGGCATCATACATTTTTTGATTTGCCGTTTCAAAAGATGTAATCTTTTTCAGATTGTCATTTAAGAAATCTGAAACCTGATGAGAAATATTTGCTTCAAATACTTTCATCATTTAGGTTTGTTATAGCTAACTATTTTGGAAATCCCTGGAATATCTTCGGTCAGTGCCACAATCCTTTGGTATTGTAATCTCCATTGCAAAGCGTTGGAAATAGTCAAATAACCTTGTTCTGGCGGAGTTTTTAAGATTTGTGCAGCTAATTTCGATAATGTTATTTCGTCCGCTGGAATGTTTTTATCTTGTAAGTAAGCAATGATGTCCGCTTCATTGGCTTCGTCTTTAACCATTTCTCTTAAACGAAAAGTGGTTGTATAGTCAGCTGTTCTCTCTTTTGCAACAAACGAACAGCTAACGAAATTTAATGTTGCTGATTTGCTTTTAGGGTCGTCAGATTTGTCGTAAACAAAAACAAGTAAGTTATAACCAAGCCCGAAAACCTTTTGTTTTGCATCTTTGAAAGGGCAAGAGGATTGAGGTTGCCTTATTGAAGTTACTTTGATGTCAGTTAAAATGTCGTCCGAAGGAAGGTCAACACCGCTTGCAGAAGAACCGATTGTAACTTCGTATTTGTCTTTTAAGTGCTTTTGAAATTTCTGTTCAATGAGTGTCCCAACCGCTTTACCGTCAGTTACTCCAAAAAGTTCTTTATGCTGAAATTTAGATTGTTCAACACAAAAAAGTTGAGCTTCATTGATTAGAGTATTTATAGTTAATTTTCGCTTCATTTCTGTCTTGAAAAATATGTTGCTAAGGTAATGTTTTTAGAGTTGAAATCTGTTCTGTCAGGGCGGTAAGTTTTGCACAAAAGGTTGATGTCAAGCCGAAATGTTAAATCGTAGCACTGTCGCCATAGCATTGGGCATAACTTACAGATAAGAATGATAAGAAGTTTACAAAGCCTGACTTCCAGCACACCAACGCCAAAAATCAACCCTCATAAACCCCCTATCAACCAAGCCCAACCTACCAAGCCCAACCCTTCCTATACTCCCGCTTCACCCACTGGTTGGCATCTGCGAAATTTTTGCACTGCCCCTTCTCGGCGTCCCAGTCGAGGCGCACACGGCCGGGGTAGTCGTAGGGCGCCCACCAGTCGGGCTGCTTGCCTTTTTGCAGTTGCTTGATGTCGTAGCAGCGCACGGCGAGGTTGCCGATGTTCAGCGTCTCGGTCAGCGGCACGGCGTACTCGAAGGGCGAAGTGGCCTCGCCATTGCCCTTGCAGGCATCCGCCCAAATCCGCTGGTGCGAACCTTTGCGGCGCTTGAGCCAGGGCTTTGGCGCTGGTGTGTCCTTCATGCGGCTGGTCGGTAGCAGGGTCGCTTCTTCACCGTAGATGCCGCACATGATTTTGCCCTTCGAGCCTTCAATGAGTACGCCGCCGTCCCAGTTGCCGAAAGGCTCGTCGGAACCAAGCTCGGCGGGGCGCATTGGCCGCAGGCCACCATCGTACCAGAAAAGCTCGAAGGCGGGCAGGTTCTCACGGGCTGCAAAGTCCATTTTCACGAAGCTGGAAGGCGGGCAGGAGTCGGTGTAGTTTTGTTCAACGCCGTTGAGCCAAACGGTGCTGGTGCTGGCCTCCACGGCGGTGGGCAGGTGCAGCTTGAGCGCCCGATAGACGGGGTCAACAAGGTGGCAGCCCATGTCGCCGAAGGAGCCGGTGCCGTAGTCCCACCAGCCACGCCAAGCGAAGGGCAGGTAGGCGGGGTCGTAGTCCCGCATTTGGGCAGGGCCGAGCCAGAGGTCCCAGTCGAGGGTGGCGGGCACTTTTGCGCCGTTCTTCGGGGTGGGTATGCCCTGCGGCCAAACGGGGCGGTTCGTCCAGATATGGGCACGGGTCACGTCGCCGATGGCACCGCTCTGCACCCATTCCACGAGCTCCCGGTTGCAGTCCATCGAAGCGCCCTGGTTGCCCATTTGGGTCACGACCTTGTGTTTTTGGGCAGCTTTCAGCAGTTCACGCCCCTCCCAGATGCTGTGTACGAGCGGTTTTTCGACGTAAACATGCTTGCCTCGCACGATGCTGGCCATGGCGGCCACGGCGTGGGTGTGGTCGGGCGTGGTGATGACGACGGCATCAATTTGCTTGTCCTGTGCGTCGAGCATTTTGCGGAAATCCCGATAGTGCGGCACTTTCGGGAACATCTCGTAGGTTTCCTTTGCCCGCGCATCGTCCACGTCGCAGAAGGCCACGAGGTTTTCGGTGTCCTTGAGTGCATCACGGTGCGAGTTGGCCCGGCCACCTGCCCCGATGAGGGCGACGTTGAGTTTGTCGCTGGGGGCGATGAAGCCCCTGCCGAGCACGTGGCGTGGCACGATGAAGAAACCCGCTGCGCCCAGCCCGGCGGCTTTGACGAAGTCCCGGCGCTTGAAGGTGTTTTTCTTTTCGGATGGTGTAGTTGACATGATTACCAGATAATTTTTGATGAGTGTAAGTCCGCCTGCCCAAGTGAGGTTGGAAAGGCGATTGAGGGCGTTAAAGTAAAGAGTTTTTGGAAACGGTTTGTCAAATGCCAAAGACAAAGCGCCTTCATCGAAAAAAAACGTTGCCCAATAGAATAACTTGCCTGTCCGTTTTGCCGAAAAACCTACCTTGCCCCCGCAATAAAATCAAGACATGAATATCCTCCGACTTGAACATGTGGTCAAATCCTACGGCGATTTCCGGGCCGTGGACGATGTAACTTTCGATATCCCAAAGGGCGTGGTGTTCGGCATGTTGGGGCCGAACGGCGCTGGCAAAACCTCGCTCATCCGCATCATCACCAACATCACCCGTGCCGACAGCGGGCAAATCTGGCTGGACGGCGAGCCGCTCAACAGCCGCCACCCCGAGCAAATCGGCTACATGCCCGAAGAACGAGGCCTCTACAAAAAAATGAAGGTCGGCGAGCAGCTCACTTACCTCGCCCGTCTCAAGGGCCTGAGCGCCGTACAAGCCAAAGAAGCGCTTGCCTACTGGTTCAAGCGCTTCGACATCCTGGACTGGTGGGACAAAAAAGTGGACGAGCTTTCCAAGGGCATGCAGCAGAAGGTGCAGTTCATCGCCACGGTGCTGCACAAGCCCAAGCTGCTCATCCTCGACGAGCCGTTCAGCGGCCTCGACCCCATCAACGCCAACCTCATCGAAGCGGAAATCCGGGAACTGGCAAGGCAGGGCACGAGCATCATTTTCTCCACGCACCGCATGGAGCAGGTGGAGGAGATGTGTGACTATATCGTGCTCATCAACAAGGGCAAAAACGTGCTGGAAGGTCGGGTAACGGAGGTGAAACAACGCTTCAAGGAAAACCTTTTCAGCATCGAATATGGGGGGCAGTTGCCTGAAACCACACTGAACGCAACCCAACTTTTTACCCTAAAAAACAACGAAAACCAGCGCATGACGGTGCAGGTGAACGAAGGCGGGAATACGAACGAAATCCTGCGCTACCTCATCGGACAAGGCGTCCAAATCCGCTCGTTCAACGAGATTCTACCGAGCATCAACGAGATTTTCATTCGACGGGTCAACGAAACGGTGGGCAGTTAACATCGCCCCTCAAGCCCGCTACCACTTAAATCCTCAAACTCTTCATCATGGATAAACTTTGGCTTATCGTTCAACGGGAATACCTGACGAGGGTGAAAAAAAAGAGCTTCATCCTCATCACGCTGCTGTCGCCGATCATCTTCGTGGCGCTGTTCACCATTCCGGTGCTGGTGGCACTTTTTGCGGGAAAAGAGAACAAATCGCTGTTGGTGAAAGATGACTCTGGCATCTTCTTGCCGCCAGTTGACTCGTCGGCGAGGGCGAGCTTCACGCTTTCGCAGGAGCCGCTCGACGTGCTTAAGTCCAGCTACAAAAACATGGGCTTCGATGGCGTGCTGCACATACCAGCACTGCCGACCAACGGAGAGAAAATTAGCCTCAGCTATTTTTCCGAAGGCCAGCTTTCATTGAGCGTGGTGGGCTATGTCGAGGACAAAGTGGCCGAACAGGTGGAGGCCAAAAAGATAAAAGATGCCGGGTACAGCGAGGAGGTGATGAAAAATTTCAAGACCTCCATCGGCATCGAACAGGAGGAACTGGCCTTCAACGAGGAGGGCCAACTCGTGGAAACGGGCAAAAAAAGCAGCGCTGAACTCGCCACCGCCATCGGCTTCATCTCTGGCTTCGTGATTTACATCGTGCTGATTTTTTACGGCGCGATGATCATGCGCTCGGTGATGGAGGAGAAGACGAACCGCATCGTGGAGGTCATCATTTCGTCGGTGAAGCCCTTCCAGTTGATGATGGGAAAGATATTAGGCGTTAGCGCCGTCGGGCTTACGCAAATGCTGATTTGGATGCTGATGACCTTCGTGCTGACCACCGTGGCCACCGCCTTTTTGGGCATGGACGCAGCTTCGATTCAGCCTCCGATGGGGGGCATGCAACAATCCGGTTCAGAGGAAATGGCCTCGCAGACCGCCATGGTTTTCGAGGCGCTTGCCAGCCAAAACTGGGGGTACATCCTGCCGTTGTTCCTGTTCTATTTTGTGGGCGGCTACTTCATTTACGCCTCGCTTTTCGCTGCCGTCGGCGCTTCTATGGGCGACGACATGGGCGAGAGCCAATCGCTTTCGATGGTGGCCATGGCGCCCATCATCCTGTCCATCATCCTCATCAGCCCGGTGATCGAGAACCCGACCAGTTCGTTGGCGCGGTGGATGTCCATTTTTCCGTTGTTTTCGCCCGTCATCATGCCCGCCCGGTTGGCGTTCGAGCCGCCGCTGTGGGAGGTGCTGCTCTCGATGGTCGTGCTGGCTGGTTCGGCGGTATTTTTTGTATGGCTGTCGGGCAGGATTTACCGGGTGGGTGTGCTACTTTACGGTAAAAAGGCGACGCTGAAGGAGATGGTGAAATGGACATTTTCGGGGGAGTGAGCGGGACGATTTTCTTACAAATTTAAAATTGAATTTTAAATTTGTAAGAAAACGTTATCACCTACCTCGTCAAATACATATTCCGATTCTTGTCCAACTCCCTAAAAAACGGGTCGCTCAAGTCCCGTATAAAGTGAATCGCCTCGCCCGTTGATTTCATCTCTGGCCCAAGGTCCTTGCTCACTTCGGGGAACTTGCTGAACGAGAAAACCGGCACCTTGATGGCATAGCCCTTGGGTTGCGGCTTGATGACGAAGTCCTTCAGCTTGTGTGTGCCGAGCATCACCTTCGTGGCGATTTTCAGATAAGGTACTCCGTAGGCTTTCGCAATGAAGGGTGTGGTGCGGCTTGCCCGTGGGTTCGCTTCTATCACATACACTTTTTCGCCCTTGATGGCAAATTGCACGTTCATCAAGCCCCTGATATTCAATGCTTTGGCCAATTGCTCTGCGTACTCCACCATCGTGTTCACCACGTCCACGGAGAGGCTGTAGGTAGGCAGCACGGCGTTGCTGTCGCCAGAGTGGATGCCCGCTGGCTCGATATGCTCCATGATGCCCATTACATGTACCTCGTCGCCGTCGCAGATGCAATCAATCTCTGCCTCTTTTGCCCGGTCGAGGAAGTGGTCAACGAGCACCTTGTTGTCGGGCGCATGTTTGAAAATGGAAAGTACGTGGTGCTCCAACTCTTTGTCATTGATGACGATGCGCATGTCCTGGCCGCCAAGCACGTAGCTCGGGCGAACCAGCACGGGGTAGCTGATTTCATTGGCAATGCGGAGTGCCTCGGTCGCATCGCTGGCCGCACCGTAATTAGGATACGGGATACCAAGCTCTTTCAGCAAATCGGAGAAAGCGCCACGGTCCTCGGCCAGGTCCATGTTCGGGAAGCTGGTGCCAATGATGGGGATGCCTTTTTTATGAAAAGTCTCTGCCAATTTGAGAGCGGTCTGCCCGCCGAGCTGCACGATGATGCCCAATGGTTTTTCCAGCTCGATGATTTCCTCCAAATGTTCCCAAAACACTGGCTCGAAGTACAGCTTGTCCGCCATGTCGAAGTCGGTGGAGACGGTCTCGGGGTTGCAGTTGACCATGATGGATTCGTAGCCAACCTCCTTGATGGCCATCAGTCCATGTACGCAGCAGTAATCGAACTCGATGCCCTGCCCGATGCGGTTGGGGCCGGAGCCGAGCACGATGACCTTCTTTTTGTCCGAAGGAATGCTCTCGTTTTCTTTGTCAAATGTGGAGTAAAAATAGGGCGTCTGCGCCTCGAACTCGGCAGCGCAGGTGTCCACCATCTTGTAGGTTCGGCGGATGTTTTGGCTCTTCCTGGCCCTGTTAACCTCCTCTTCTTTTACCCTCATCAGCCAAGCGATTTGGGCGTCGGAGTAGCCGACCTCCTTCAGTTCTCGGAAGAATTTTTCGGGGATGTCGTCCGGCACGTTGTAGCGCATCAGCTCGTGCTCCATGTCCACCAGCCGCTTGATTTGCTTGATGAACCAGGGGTCAATCTTCGTAATCTTGTGGATGGACTTCTCCGGTACGCCGAGTCGAAGGGCGTCTTTTAGCCTAAAAATGCGGTCTTCGCTCGCTTCCTCCAGCCGCTTCATGATGTCCTCGGTGCGCACCCATTCCTTGATGTCGGCGCCGAGTCCCATGCGACCGTTTTCCAAGCTTTGACAGGCTTTTTGCAATGCTTCGAGAAAATTGCGGCCAATGGCCATCACCTCGCCCACCGATTTCATTTGCAGGCCGAGGCGGGTATCTGCCCCAGGGAACTTGGCGAAGTTCCAGCGTGGTATTTTCACAATCACATAGTCTAGCGTCGGCTCAAAAAAGGCGCTGGTGCTCTTTGTAATCTGGTTTTTCAGTTCGTCTAGATGGTAGCCGATGGCCAGTTTTGCAGCAATCTTGGCGATGGGGTATCCTGTCGCCTTGCTCGCCAGCGCCGAGGAGCGGCTCACCCGTGGGTTGATTTCGATGACGATAAGTTCCTCGTTCTCCGGGTTTTGTGCAAACTGGATATTGCAGCCTCCAGCAAAATTGCCCAGCGAGCGCATGGCCTGGATAGCTTGGTTGCGCATGTTTTGGTAGGCCGTGTCGCTCAGTGTCATGGCCGGTGCCACGGTGATGCTGTCACCCGTGTGGATGCCCATCGGGTCAAGGTTTTCCACCACGCAGATGATGACCACGTTGTCGTTTGCGTCCCGCAATAATTCCAACTCAAATTCCTTCCAGCCAAGCACCGCTTTTTCCACCAAAACCTCGTGCGTGGGCGACATGGAAAGCCCCCGCCGCAACAGTTCATCAAATTCCTCTTCCCGATGAACGAAGGCCGCACCCGAGCCGCCCAGCGTGTACGATGGGCGGATGACGAGCGGGAAGCCGATTTGCTGCGCCCCTTCTTTTCCCTCCAAAAACGAGTTGGCAATCTTCGAGGGCGCCACACCCAACCCTTGCTGAATCATGTGCAGTCGGAACGCCTCCCGGTTCTCCGTCAGTTCGATGGCATCAATGTCCACGCCAATCATGCGGCAATTGTACTTCTGCCAGATGCCCAGTTTGTCGGCCTCGATGGCGAGGTTCAGGGCTGTCTGGCCGCCCATCGTGGGCAGCACGGCATCAATTTGCCTTTCCTGCAAAATCTGCTCGATGCTCTCTGCGGTCAGCGGCAGCAGATAGACGTGGTCGGCAGTGACCGGGTCGGTCATGATGGTGGCTGGGTTGGAGTTGATGAGGGTGACTTCGATGCCCTCCTCCCGCAGCGAGCGGCTGGCCTGCGTACCGGAGTAGTCGAACTCGCAGGCTTGCCCGATGATGATGGGACCGGAACCAATAATGAGGACTGACTTGATGGAAGTATCTTTTGGCATGTGATGCAGTTCGGTTTGCTTTTTTAAAAAAAGACTTCCGATTCCACCTACTGGCGAATGGGAAGTCTGGTCTTACTTCGTTCCGGGGCGCAAAGGTAACATGAAAAACTTGGGCGGCAAATGCAGCCCAGCTTTTTAATCCCCCTACAATCCGTATTTATCCATCAAAAAAATGAGGCTGGCCATGGCGGCAGTGCCCAATTCCAGCTCCCGCTTGTTCACCGACTCGAAAACGTCCACTTCGGTGTGGTGGAAGTCGAAATAGCGTTGCGAATCTGGCTCAAAACCAATTAGCAAAACGCCCTGTGGTTTTAAAGGTGAAATATCGGCACCGCCACCGCCTTTCTTGATGTGCAGCCCGTAGGGTTCGAGCACAGAATGCCACGGCTGCATTAGCGGAAATTTTTCGGCAAAAACAGCTGCTTCGCCGTCCACAGTGAAACCTCTCGGCACAAAGCCGCCCCGGTCGCTCTCGATGGCAGCCACGTGATGCTCACCCTTGCGCTTGGCCTCGCCAGCGTAGGCTGTGCCACCCCGCAGGCCGTTTTCCTCGTTCATAAAAAGTACGCAGCGGATGGTGCGTTTTGGCTTGTAATTCAGCCGTTTAAATACCTGTAAAACATCCATGGATTGCGCACAGCCAGCACCGTCGTCGTGTGCGCCTTCGCCCACGTCCCAGGAGTCGAGGTGGCCACCCACCACGATGATTTCGTCGGGATGCTCGCTGCCCCTGATTTCGCCAATGACGTTGTAAGATGGGCGCTCCGCAAGTTGTTCGCAGTTGGTACGCATGTACACTTTCACGGGGCTTTTTTTCAAAAGGCGACCGAGCAATTCAGCATCGTTGGTGGAGATAGCACAAGCGGGGATTTTTGGCAGACCGTCCTTGTAAACGAGGCCGCCAGTGTGCGGGTCATCGTTCAGGCCGGAGGCCATGGAGCGTACCAACACACCGATGGCCCCGAACTTGGCTGCCTCGGAAGCGCCGTAGGCCCGCTGGTCAACGGCACCTCCGTAAGCCTCGAAAGTATTGAGCTTGGTGGCATCGAACGGGCGGTTGAAGAAGACGATTTTGCCTTTGAGCTTGGCCTCGCCGAGTTTTTCAAGCTCGTCAATGCCCATCACTCCGATTACCTCGGCAGAAATTCCCGCCTCGCCGGTGCCGACTGAATTGCCGAGTGCCAGTGCCCGTAGTTCCACCGTGCCCATGTCCGATTGGGCAATGCGCACAACCTCTTGCTCGCCCCGAACCCAATGCGGCACGGTGCAGGGCTGCAGCCAGACGGAGTCGAGGCCAAGTGTATCGAGCATCTGGTAAGTATATTCGACGGCGGCAGCGGCCTGCGGGGAGCCAGCCAGCCTTGCGCCAATTTTTTTTGTCAAATGGTGGAGCCAAGGGTAGCAGCGGCCTTCGGTCAGCGCCACGTCGTGGATTTGGCGGATGAAAAGGGCATCCTCGTTGTTGTTCGTTTTGGCTTGTGAAAAAAGGCTAATCGTAGGCAATACACTAAGAAAAAGGTAAATCCAGCGATTTAGGACTTGTCTGCTCATTTTTTATTTTTTTGAAAAACCCAGTAGGATTTTTATTTTTTTTGAATGATAGGAGATTTTTTTTTGATATTATTTCAAAGCCAAACTTCGGAATAATAAATGCCTCATTTTGGTTTCTTCAAAAAATTAAACTGCCTTTTGGGTTTTGTCTCACTGTTTTTGGGGCAGTTTTCGTTTCTAGCCACAGAAATTATCTTTTTTTTAAAAAAAAACTAGGCAAAGTCTTGCATGTTTATTTAAAATCATTTTACCTTAGCGCTTAGAAACTAAGAGTAGTTTTTACACCAAGCTAAAAAATTCAACCAAGGCCATTCCTGCTTTGGCGAATCGAAGATAAATAATTTGGTTTTATTTGGTTAGGGCTGAGGTGGTGCTACAAGAGCGCTACCTCTTTTTTTTGCCATTTGGACAGGCCATTCTACTTCCTTTTTCCGCTGCGAGAAAATATTTCAAAAAAACGTACCCGCCCTACCCGTTTCACGTCAAAAAACACATATCCCCCGCCAGAAGTGGTAGTTTTCCTATTTTCGTGCAAACTTTTCGAAAGCGGCTTTGGAGTAATCAATTGAAAACCAATCTTTTAGGTAGCGAGTCGTTAATTATTTAAAGATTCGTGCCGTAGGAAAATTGCACTTGCCAGTTTAATGGGAACAGAAGACATTTCCAAGGAACAGGACATAGACTTGATAAGGAGATACCTTGCAACGAAAGACGCAAGCCATTTTACCGCGCTTTACCGGAGGTACTCTGGGAAGGTGTACGGCAAGTGTATTTCGCTGCTGAAGGAGGAGCATTTGGCGAGGGACGCAGCACAGGACATTTTCATGAAGATTTTCTTGAACCTCGGCCAGTTCGCCGAGCAGGCCAAGTTTTCGACCTGGGTGTATTCCATCACGTACAACTATTGCATTGATGTTATTCGAAAGAAGAAAAAGACTGGAGATATTTTCTCCGACGACATGGAACGCCTCCCAGATATGGTTGACGACGTGCACGACGAGGCACTTTTGACCATGCAGTCCGACCGCCTGAGGGTGGTGCTGGAGAATATCCCCATTGGCGACAAGGCCATACTATTGATGAAATACCAGGATGACCTGCAAATAAAGGAGATAGCGAACATGCTGGACAAGACCGAGAGCGCCATCAAAATGAAAATCAAACGAGCAAAACACAAAGCCCAAATGGTATACGAAGAACTATTCCCCGGAGATTAAAAAATTATCCATCGAATCGTGTGAAGTCATGAGCACTACAAACAGTTTCAAGCAATTAATGGAGGAGGATGCACTGATGTTTCCGCCGCCACCCGAAATCGAAGAGCACATCCTCGGTAGTTTGCAGATATTGACCATGATGGGGCAGGCCATGGAATTGTACATCCCGAAGGTCTTCGAAATGTTCATATTGACCTTGGGCGGCACCGTCAATGAACTTGACCAAGCCGTGAAAAACGAAATCACCGAAGGAACGCCAGGTCCCGACGCTGACAGCCCCACACCGGGCATGGCAGGCACATTACCCCACGACGACGACGATTTAACACACTAAAAAACCCAGCTTTACTCGCTCCCGCCACACAGGGTTTCTTTATTTTCGATACACTTTAAATAACAAAAACAAGACAATCAGCATGGAAGTAGTCGAAGTAATCAAGCAAGTAATTTTCCAATTTGCATCCGCCGCTGTAGATATTGCCAAGGCAGCTATCGTTTTAGCAATAGGTTGGGGCATAGCGAAATTCGTTTCAAAGGCACTGGAAAAACTATTCACCGGACTGAAAATTGACAGGTTTGGCGAAAAAATAAACGAGACCGAGTTCGCACAAAAAGCAGGATTTAAGGTCAAGCTAAGCGTCTTTTTATCCAAGCTGGCATATTATGTATTGATTTTGGTCTTCTTGATGATGGCCACCGACGTATTGGGCGTGCCCATCGTTTCGGAGATGGTAAAGGACCTGATTTCCTACCTCCCGAAACTGCTGTCCGCACTGGCACTGTTTGTCTTCGGTATTTACCTCGCCGAATTCGTAAAGAATATCGTGCTTGCTACCACCAACGCCCTCGGTATTTCTTCCGGCAAAATCATCGCAAACTTTGTTTTCTACCTGATTTTCCTGACGCTGACCATCAGCGCACTGGCACAAGCGAGCATCGAAACCTCGCTGATAACCTCCAACCTGACCGTCATCCTCGGTGGCGTCGTACTGGCGTTTTCCATCGGGTACGGCTTCGCATCCAGGGATACCATGTCCAATTTCCTGGCCTCATTTTACAGCAAAAACAAAGTAAAAATTGGCGATTACATCCAGATTGATGGCTCAAAGGGCCGGGTAATTGCGATGGACAGCACCTCCCTGACCCTGCAAGGCGAGGGGAAAATAATTGTGATACCTTTAATGAAACTCACGTCTGACAAGGTGGAAATCTTTTCCAACGATAGGCTGGTTAACTGACAAGCTGGTTCGCCACTACCACGATTCATTAATCAACTTAAAATAACACTTCTGAACTATGATGAAGAAAGTTTCACTCACCTTACTTGCCATGATGGCATGTTGCTTCGCAATACAAGCGCAAACTACGGAAGAACTCAAAGCTGCTAAAGCCGAAAAGGAAGCACAGCTCGCACCACTCGAAGCCCAGTTGGCTGAACTGACCGGCAAAGTTGGCGCGCTGAAATCCGAAGTGGCCGACCTGACTGAAAAAATAACGCCATACCCTCGCTGGGACGTGGGCGCACTTGGGAACCTCGGTCTTAACTTCTCCGGCTTCAATAATTGGTACTCCAAGGGTACGCCCAACACTCAAGCTGTTACCATCGGCCTCTCGGCAAATGGGTTCGCAAACCTCCAGCAGAAGAAGTACTTTTGGCGCAACGGCACCAACCTCACGCTGGGCTGGTTGAAGTTTGACAACAAAGACAGCGACGAGGATGCCGATACCCTGCAAGTGGCCGCTGACGCCTTCAATATCACCTCCTTGTTCGGCTACAAATTGTCTGAAAAAATAGCGTTATCCACCTTGGGCGAGTACCGCACCTCCATGCTTGATGACAAATTAAACAACCCTGGCTATCTCGACCTCGGAGCCGGTGCCACCTGGACACCCGTCACCGACCTCGTCGTTGTAGTCCACCCACTGAACTACAACTTCGTGTTCTCCGACGGCGAAGGTTTTGACTATCAATCATCGCTCGGCTGCAAGGTCGTGGCAGACTACAAGCGCCAAATTACGAAGGGTATCGCCTGGAAATCCAACCTCTCCAGCTTCTTCAGCTACGAGGGCAGCGACCTACACAACTGGACTTGGGTCAACGGCTTCACCACCGCATACAAAGGCATAGGAATTGGCCTCGACCTCGGCCTGCGCAGCAACAAGCAGGAGGCACTGGCCGCTGGAAAGACGGATAATCCGTTGCAGATGTATTATCTGATTGGGTTGTCATATGCGATTGGGTCGAAGTAAATCTGGCCAATTGGCATAAAAAAAGCGGGTCGCCCATACGTGGGCGACCCGCTTTTTTTACTGAAAAGAGGTCTTACGTATTCTTTTGGTATTGCCCCAACCTTGTAAAGTGCATTCGTAACAGTCAATTACCAAAAGAAGACGGCAACCCCAAACAACCCAGATGATATACAAACAATAAAAGCTAGACCAGCGATTTTCAATGGATAAGGCTTTTCTATGATTTTTGAGAAATAGGCCACCAGTGAGTTAACCAGCCCTAACAACACAGAGAATATGGCCGATAATGCAAGCGGCATAATTGCACGTTCCAGGAAACTTCTTGGCAATTCAGCTTTCAATTGCTCATGCATATCTTCGGTACCCAAATAGAGGTAGGCGCTCAAAAACCAGATGGCATAAGCCGTTGCGAATATCAGTGTCAAGTTCGTAACTGTGATTACGTTTTTCATCGTTTACATATTCCTCCGATACTGCCCCCCCACCTCATACAGCGCATTCGTAATCTCGCCCAGCGAGCAGTTTTTCACCGCTTCCATCAGTGCCCCGAAGATATTTTCGTTGTGCAGGGCGGCGAGTTGCAGGGTTTTCAACGCCGCAGCGCCCTTGCCGGCATTGGCTTTTTTCAGATTTTCCACTGTAGTGATTTGCGCCAGCTTCTCCTCCTCCGTTGAGCGGATGACCTCACGGGGCAGGATGGTCGGCGAGCCAGTGCTGCTCAGGAAGGTGTTCACCCCGATAATGGGGTATTCGCCGCTGTGCTTCTGGTGCTCATAGTACAGGCTCTCCTCCTGGATTTTTCCACGCTGGTACATCGTCTCCATCGCCCCCAACACGCCGCCTCGCTCGGTGATGCGGTCGAACTCGGCAAGCACGGCGGCTTCCACCAAGTCGGTCAGTTCCTCGATGATGAAAGCGCCCTGGAGCGGGTTTTCGTTCTTCGCCAAGCCCAGTTCGTGGTTGATGATGAGCTGGATGGCCACCGCACGGCGCACGCTTTCCTCGGTCGGGGTGGTGATGGCTTCGTCGTAGGCGTTGGTGTGCAGCGAGTTGCAGTTGTCGTAGATGGCGTAGAGCGCCTGGAGCGTCGTGCGGATGTCGTTGAAGTCAATCTCCTGAGCGTGGAGCGAGCGCCCACTGGTCTGGATATGGTATTTGAGCATCTGGCTGCGCTCGTTCGCCCCGTATTTTTCCTTCATGGCCTTCGCCCAGATGCGGCGGGCTACCCTGCCGATGACGGCGTATTCCGGGTCAACGCCGTTGGAGAAAAAGAAGGACAAATTGGGCGCAAAATCGTCAATGTTCATGCCCCGACTGAGGTAATATTCCACGAAGGTAAATCCATTGGACAGCGTGAAGGCCAACTGCGTAATTGGGTTCGCCCCAGCCTCCGCAATATGGTAGCCGGATATACTCACCGAATAAAAATTTCGCACTTTATTGTCTGAGAAATACTGCTGCACATCGCCCATTATTTTAAGGGAAAATTCCGTGGAAAATATGCAGGTATTTTGTGCTTGGTCTTCTTTTAAAATATCGGCCTGCACCGTGCCACGAACAGCGTTTAATGCCTTTTCTTTTAATGGTTTATAAACATCGGCGGGCAATATCATATCGCCCGTTAAACCCAATAATAATAAACCCAATTTATTATTCCCTTCGGGAATATCGCCCAAATAAGACGGGCGCTTTATTCCTTTATTGTCATATAATTCCACCAATTTATTTTCCACCAAATGCTCCAATTTATGCTCCCGGATATATAGCTCGCATTGCTGGTCAATGGCGGCGTTCATGAAAAAGGCGCATATCGTGGCGGCGGGGCCGTTGATGGTCATGCTCACCGAAGTATTGGGAGCGCAGAGGTCGAAGCCGGAGTAGAGTTTTTTGGCATCATCGAGGCAGCAGATACTCACGCCGGAATTGCCGATTTTACCATAAATATCGGGGCGTGGGTGCGGGTCTTCGCCGTACAAAGTCACCGAGTCGAAAGCCGTCGAAAGGCGGTTGGCGGGCATGCCCTTGCTGAGGTAGTGGAAGCGGCGGCTGGTGCGCTCCGGTGCGCCCTCCCCGGCGAACATCCGGGTGGGGTCTTCGCCCTTGCGCTTGAACTCGAACACGCCCGCCGTGTACGGGAACTCGCCCGGCACATTCTCCTGCAAGCACCAGCGGACGATTTCGCCCCAGTCCTTGAACCTCGGCAGCAGCACTTTTGAAATCATAGTGCCGGAAAGCGATTTCCACTTCGTGGGCACGGCGATTTTTTTGCCACGCACCTCGTAAATGAACTCGTCGGAGGCGTAATTGGCCTTCTTCGCCTCCCAACCTTCGATGATTTTGCGTACCGAAGCGTCTATTTCCCCATAAATTTCTTCGTAAATCTTAGTCAACCCAGCCTTCAAATCGCCGCTCGTAGCCGCTACGGAAACCTTGAGGGCATAAGCTTTCCCGGCAAGTTCCGCCTGCTTCCTCGCCCAAGCGTCGTACTTGCGGTTGTTCTCCGAAATCTCCGATAAATACCTCGTCCGGTGCGGCGGGATGATGAAGATTTTCTCGCTCATTTCCTCGGCAGCGTGGAAGTCGGACTTCAGGTCAGCGCCCGTTTTTTCCACCAAAAGTTTCATCATTTTGGCGTACAAAACATTGGTGCCGGGGTCGTTGAACTGGCTGGCGATGGTGCCCACAACGGGCATCTCGTCCACGTCCTTCGTCCAAAGTTGGTGCGCTCGCTGGTACTGTTTGCGCACGTCACGCAGGGCATCCTGAGCGCCCCGCTTATCGAACTTGTTGATGGCGATGAGGTCGGCGAAGTCAATCATGTCAATCTTCTCCAATTGCGAAGCAGCACCAAATTCGGGCGTCATCACATAGAGCGACACGTTCGAATGATCAATGATTTCGGTGTCCGACTGCCCGATACCGCTGGTCTCCAGCACCACGAGGTCGAAGCCCGCTGCCTTCAAAATCTCAACGGCTGACTGCACATATTTCGACAGCGCCAAGTTGCTCTGCCGGGTGGCCAACGAGCGCATGAAGACCCGCTCGTTGTTCACGGCGTTCATTCGGATGCGGTCGCCGAGCAGCGCCCCGCCGCTCTTGCGCTTGCTGGGGTCAACGGAGATGATGGCGATGGTTTTGCTGTCGAAATCAAGCAAAAAGCGCCGCAAAATCTCGTCCACGAGGCTCGACTTGCCCGCCCCGCCTGTGCCGGTGATACCGAGGACGGGCGTATTTTTCAGCACCGGATTTTTATCAAAAACTGCCTGCAACTGCGGGCGAATGGCTTTTTCAAAATGCTCGGCATCGTTCTCCGCCGCCGAAATCATGCGGGCGATGGGCACGGCAAGACCTGACAGGTTTTTTAAACCTGTCAGGTCTGTGACCCGCCGCACCTCGCCATTCAAATTGATACCGACCGGGAAGTCGCATTGTTTCAGCAAGTCGTTTATCATGCCTTGGAGGCCCATGTGCCGCCCATCGTCGGGGGAGTAGATGCGGCTGATGCCATATTGGTGCAGTTCTTCGATTTCGGAGGGCAAAATGGTGCCGCCGCCGCCGCCGAAAATCTTGATATGCCCGGCGCCCCGCTCCCGCAGCAGGTCGTGCATGTACTTGAAAAACTCGTTGTGGCCGCCTTGGTACGAGGTGATGGCGATTCCCTGCACGTCCTCCTGGATGGCGGTGTTCACGATTTCCTGCACCGAGCGGTTGTGTCCGAGGTGGATGACCTCCGCCCCGCTCGCCTGCATGATGCGGCGCATGATGTTGATGGCAGCATCATGCCCGTCGAAAAGGCTGGCGGCGGTGACGAGGCGGATTTTATGGTGGGGATGGTAGGGCTGTACTTCTTGCATGGTTAGGCTATTTTAAATTGGTTCTATTGGCATGTTTCCGTTAAGAATTTCTTGAAGTTGAAAAAGGTCAGGGAATTCGTTGTTTTCAAGCGACTTACTGAAATATCCATTTTCTATAGCAAAATCATAGTAATCATCTTTTTGTCCATTTTGGAAAAAGCTATTTCCGCCCAAGTTGCGATGAATCAAGGATGCAATATCTTTAGCATTGAACCAAATTAGGCAGTTGTCAATATCTTGAACAAACTCAGTAGTAAATTTGGAAGTAAATTCTGCATATTTTTCCTCAAAAATATCTAATTCCAATTGCCTTGCCTTGTTCTTAACTTTATCTAAAATATCTGACAATATCATTCTACAATCGGAATCTCCAATCTCGGCAGGAACAGCACCACTGTTATGTGGCCAACTTGATTTAAAAATAAACTTATCAACTGTATTACTTTTAGTAATTCCATGTGCCCACCGAGCAGCGTTATAGAATCTAAGTTCTGCACAAATTTCTCTAAAAAGATTCTCGGAATCCAAAATAGATGGCAACCTTGACTGTAGCCGAGTATCACCTTTGGCGCATATGTAATCGAAAAGTATTTGCGGATCAAGAAGGTAGTTTTCAATCGTAGTCCTGTATGAGATTAGAAATCGCCCATCTTCAATTAGAACTGGATTATCAGGTATCAAGTAATCAAAATCCCTGTCCCTAAAAGCACGAGCATACTCTTTTTGAGCCACTTGTGGGCTAGAAAAAAAACCTTTTATAAAAGCATTAAAAATTGATTTGCCACCCACGGGTTTCAATTCGCTCCTAATAGGATTTAATTCTTGAAGAATTCTATAATCGAGACTTTCTTCTTTACCTTCACAAAAAAGAGTAATAATTGGACTCATGATAGACGGATAATTTGCGATTCAGTAAACATTGAGGTAATACTACTTGAATGGGTAGTAATGATAAACTGATTGTTGTTGCCTAATTGCGGCAACATCCTGATTAACGCCTGTTGGAGCGGCGGATGCAGGTGCAATTCTATTTCATCTATCAATATGATGGAATTATTGATTTGCCAATTTGCAAAATCAACCAGCAAGGGGAACAACGCCCTTTCTCCCCCAGACATGCTGCCAATCTCGTACTGCTCCGTTCCTTCTGAAATCCAGAAATCTTCAATGTCAAAAATTTGATTGATACCCATTTTAGGGGCAGGGCCTACGAATTGTTTAGGTCTGAAAACTTGATTATAAACCCTTGCTAATTCTGCATAAATATCCTTTTGTCCAGGTCGCTGCTCGAATCTCCCTCGTTCTAAGTTGTCGTGAAAACGATACCATTTTATCAAAAAATCTCGCACGATATTTTCATCCGGTTTACTAGGCGACACGTTTTCCTCATTACCATTGGCTATAACACGGGGAGTGATGCTAGTGAAAGTCCGTTGCTCATTGTACCAGAAAATGGAGCCTACCCTTCCAAATAATTGAGATGGGTCTGGGTGTTGTACACTTAATTGCAGCGCATACTGATAGCCTTTTGTTTGCAAGAATGCTTTACGAGTACTTGATTTCACAGCATTTTCTTCGTAATCAAGTTTTAGTTCTATCTCTGGCAAATTAGCAGGTTGGATATAATTGTTTTCAGGATAGCGTCTTGCCAACTCGTCACTAAATTCCCTCGTAGCTGCTCCCTCATCTTCTGAAAACTGAATCTTTGCTCTTATGTCAATTGGCAATCTACCCGTCTGAATATAGTTGTACTGGAATCCTGGGTACTCCAAGTCGGCTGGCCTAAAATGAGGTTTCACCGCCCCACCAACTACCATTGCAATTGCTTGTAAAATAGAAGACTTACCACTACCATTGTCTCCTACCAACAAAGTCATCTCGTTAGGATTGCCCTCCTCATTACAAAAATTGATTCGCTTTGGGTTGACGAACCGCTTGTAATTCCGCAGCGATATTTCTTTGATTTTCATTTCTTTGTTTTGATTGCTCAATTCTACGGCGAAGTTACGAAAAATGCTTTTTACCCCGCCGCTTTACCTTAGCACCGCCATTTCCCACCCAAAAATCCTACCTTCGCACCGCTTTAAAATCCACTTTTTTCATGGAAAAACAAGACCTCGGACGCACGGAAATAGCCTCGCTTGGCGAGTTTGGCCTCATCGAACATTTGACCAAAATCTTCGAAATCCAGAACGAGTCCAGCCACTACGGCATTGGCGATGATGCCGCCGTGATTGACAACACGGGCTTCCTGACCGTCGTTTCCACCGATTTGTTGGTAGAGGGCGTCCACTTCGACCTGATGTACGTCCCACTGAAACACCTGGGCTACAAGTCTGTGGTCGTGAACCTCTCGGATATCTACGCCATGAATGCCCAACCGAAGCAGGTGACGATGTCCATCGCCATTTCCAACCGCTTCAGCGTGGAGGCGCTGGACGAGTTTTACGAAGGCGTGCATTTAGCCTGCAAATTCTACGGCGTGGACCTCGTGGGCGGCGACACGACCAGCTCGCAAAAAGGCTTCATCATCAGCGTGACGGCCATCGGGCAAGCGAAGGAAGATGAACTGGTGTACCGCAGCGGTGCCAAGCCCGGCGACCTCATTTGTATCACTGGCGACCTTGGTTCTTCATACCTCGGTCTGCAAATCTTGGAGCGGGAAAAACAACTTTACCTCTCCAACCCCGGCATCCAACCCGACTTGGAAGAGCAGGATTACCTCGTTGGGCGCTTCCTGAAACCGGAGGCCCGCAGGGACATGATTGATGTTTTCAAAAACGCCAACCTCGTGCCGACGGCCATGATTGACGTGTCAGACGGCATTTCTTCTGACCTGATGCACATCTGCAAGCAGTCCAAAGTAGGAGCCATCATCGAAGAGGCGGGCGTGCCCATCCATAATGATGCAAAAATGATGGCCTTGAAGTTCCAGCTCGACCCACTTACCTGCGCCCTCAACGGCGGCGAGGACTACGAGTTGCTGTTCACCGTTGACATAAAAGACCTCGACAAGGTGCGCCTGATGCCGGACATTTACATCATGGGCGAAATCACCGAGGCCAGCGAGGGGGTTAAGCTGCACTCGTCGGGGGGGAAGATTCATGACTTGGTGGCGCAAGGGTGGCGGCATTTTTAGTTGGCAGTTCGACAGTGGGCAGTTGGCAGTCTGGTGGCAGTTGTTTAGTCAGGGGTAGGAATAGAATTGAAATAACTATTAACCCAATTAGGGCAATACTATGGGAACATTTAGAGACCTCGTCGTTTACAGGAAGGCTTTTAAGCTGGCGATGGATATTTTCCAAGAGAGTAAAAAATTTCCACCAGAAGAAAAGTATTCATTGACCGACCAAATTCGACGAAGCTCTAGGTCTGTTTGTAGCTGCATCGGCGAGGCATATCGCAAGAAGAAATACCCCAAGCATTTTTCAAGCAAACTGACCGATGCTGATAGCGAAAATACGGAAACGCAAGTCTGGTGTGATTTTGCACTGACTTGCAAATACATCACCAAGCAGAAATACGACGCATGGATAGCCGAATCGGAAGAAGTCGGCAGGATGTTGTTTTCAATGATAGAAAACCCCGAAAAATTTTCATAAAAGTTGGCTTAACCGCAGTCACTGCTAAACACCTGCACCCTGACTGCCAACTGCCAACTGTCTAACTGCCAACTCAAAAATGCATTGGATAGACTGGACAGTAATGCTCGTGGTGCTTGGCGGCATCATCGTTTACGGCATGTGGAAGACCCGCACCGTCAGCAGCGTGAAAAGCTACCTGCAAGGCGACAGCGAACTGGGCTGGTGGACCATCGGCTTGTCCGTCATGTCAACACAGGCTAGCGCCATCACTTTCCTCAGTACACCGGGGCAGGCATACGACGATGGGATGCGATTCGTCCAGTTCTACTTCGGGATGCCCATTGCCACTATCATCCTGGCCGTTTTCGTGTTGCCGATGTACTATCGGCTCAAAGTTTACACCGCCTACGAGTTTCTGGAGCAACGGTTTGACCTGAAAACCCGCACATTGGCAGCCATCCTGTTCCTGTTTTCGAGGGGAATGGCGGCGGGGTTCACCATCGCTGCGCCGAGCATCGTGCTGTCCAGCATCATGGACTGGAACCTGCCACTCACCATTGTGCTGATAGGCCTGGTCGTCACCATTTACACGGTTTTTGGGGGAACGAAAGCGGTGAGCGTGACGCAAAAACAGCAGATGTCTATTATCCTTATTGGAATGATCATCACTGGATTTATCATCGTCAGCAAGTTTCCGGCGGATGTTTCGCTGGTTGACGGCGTGGGGGTGGCCAGGGAAATGGGCAAGATGGATGCGCTGGATTTCAAGTGGGACCTCTCCAACCGGTACAATATCTGGTCGGGCATGATTGCGTCGGTTTTCCTGTTCCTCTCCTATTTCGGCACCGACCAGTCGCAGGTGCAACGATACTTGTCGGGGCGGTCGCTGCGGGAGGGCCGCATCGGATTGCTGTTCAATGGGTTCATCAAAATCCCGATGCAGTACCTCATCCTATTCACGGGCGTGACGGTCTTTATTTTCTTCCAGTTTGTAAAACCGCCCATCCACTACAACAGGGCGAACCTCAGCCAATTGGAAAAATCCGAAACTTTCAAGCCGCAACTCGACACGCTGGAAAAACGGTACGACGCCGTATTTCAAGAAAAAGAAAAGGAAGTGATGGGGCTGGTGACAGCGCTGCAACAGGAAAAGCCTTCGGATATCGAAACAGCCAAAACCAAAGTCATCGCCTTGAACAAACAGGAGCTAAAACTGCGCTCCGAAGTGGATACCCTGCTGCTGGACTACGCCAAGGAAGCCAACAAAAAAATAGAGCCGAACGACAAGGATTACGTGTTCATCACCTTCATCGTCAACTACCTGCCCAAGGGCATGATTGGCCTGCTGCTGGCGGTGATTTTTTGCGCCGCCATGTCGTCCATCTCCTCCGAACTCAGTGCCCTCGCCACCACGACAGTGGTGGACGTTTATCGCCGCTCGATGTTCAAAAGCGGCTCCGACAGCCACTACCTGGGCGCTTCAAAATGGCTGACCATCGGTTGGGGTGCGCTGGTCATCGCTTTTGCCTCTATCATCTTGTTGTTTGAAAACTTGATACAGGCCGTCAACATCATTGGCTCGCTGCTGTACGGTACGATACTCGGTATCTTCGTGGTAGCTTTTGCGATGAAATGGATTCGTGGCACGGCGGTCTTCATCGCCGCCATCATCGGGGAGGCAGTGGTCTTGGCTGTTTATTTTGGGGATAAAATGGACGGGAAAGATGACCTCGGTTTTATTTGGCTGAACCCAATTGGGTGCTTGACGGTGATGGGGGTGGCGGCGGTGGTGCAGGGAGTGCTGGGGAGTAAATCGTCGGATGCGGTTTAGCCGGATGAATCAAGAAATTTGTCGGCAGTTTCAAAAATAGGTGTCACAAACAGGCATTTTCCCCTACTTTGCACTAAACCATTGATATGCAACAGCTTATTATAAATATCGAAGAAAGCCGTTATCAAGTGCTCCTGAAATTCCTGAGCACACTGGACTATGTGCGCATCGTAAAGCCAGTCCAAAAAACGCCCATCGCTTACCCCAATGAGCAAGCCCCTGCTGCCAACCAACTCGCCTTATTGAAACAGGTCCTCCAACAGCAGACCAACCCGCTTTTTCAGCAAATAGCCGATCCTGCCGCTTGGCAAAAACAGCAGCGTGATGAATGGTCGTAACCTCTTGGCCACAACTGGTGCTGTTTGACCGCTAAGTAGTTTGTCAAGTTAATAATGTCGGTTATCTTAGGTGCCATAAATCAAGCACCTATGAAAAAGACTTACCATGTTGATTTGACTTTAGAAGAGCGGGGCAGGCTGTTGGACATTGTAAAGCGCCGCAAAAGTAGCAGCGAGGCGGTAAAGCGCAGCCAGATTCTTTTATACTGTAAGCCGTTAGGATTTGTCGAAATGTGAAAAATAAAGGTAAGCCTGG
>CAZDSU010000022.1:0-90088 GCA_964508135.1 uncultured Saprospiraceae bacterium | reverse complement strand
CCCGCAATCGGGCCACCGGTCTCGGCGTGGCACAGTTTTTTTGGTCTTTTGTGGGCATCCCTAAAACGTCTTTTCGTAAGGGATGGCAAAGATAGCATTCTGTTTTAAACTGGCAAATCTTTTATCGAAAATAACTAAGATTTTTTGCCTCCTACCTTTGTCGTTTTCGGTTTGATGGTTGCCTTACTATCTAAGGCAGTTTTTCAAAGCGGGCGCAAAGGTAAGCGCTGTTTTGACTTCACCAAATATATTTTAGCTATTTTTTTAACTGCTTCCCAGATGGCGTCATTTCGAGAATACTACAGAAGGCATAGCCTGCATACACCTTAAGTATATGTACGGGCACCTGGCTTACCACTTGCAAAGCATTGTCACGAAAGAAAAACACTTAACTGTTCGCGAAGCACCCGGAGTGCTTTCCCCATCTGATGTTCAACTGTTTTTATGGAGATGCCCATGTGGTCCGCAATTTCCTGATAGCTAAGTTCTTCAAACCTGCTCAATTGAAACACAGCCCTACAGCGGGGAGGGAGAGAATCTACTACTTTGTGTATCTGGTCGTGAAGTTCGTTGTGGAGCAATATGTCTTCTCCGTCCATTTGGAGAGGTAAGGGTGTGGCGAAGGTAAGTTCCTCCGATTGTTGGTTCTTTTTTGCCCGAAGCCAAGCCAGTGCTTCATTCACTGCCATCCGGTGAAGATAGGCTCCCGGTGAAGTGTCGATTTGAATTTGGTTCCTTTTTTCCCAAAACCTAATAAAAACCTGTTGCGCAAGGTCTTCGGTCACTCCACGTTCCCCTACAATGCGATGGACGGCTGCACAAACAGCTTGATAGTGTGCTTCAAAGAGTTCTTTGAGCACGGTTTTGTCATCGCTGCGGAGCCGAGTAGTCAGGTTCAAAACTTTAGGCTTTGTTGATAGAGGCCAGGCTTTGCCTCGCCAATGACCTGTGCAATTTTGTTGGCAATGATAGGGAATTATTCGCCAACCTTTAAAATCAAACAAATTTCAACGCTCCCAATAATTCAACCATTGACCACGTTTGATAAAAAATTCACTTTAAAATTTATCGAACATGATGAAAACTAACGTTTGGCTCGCCATGCTTGCATTGACTTTACTTCCCTTTCAACAACTCTCCGCCCAAGTGCTCGACATCGCCGATGCCGTCAGAAAAGGCTACCTCACTGTATCTGCCGAAGGAGCAGGTGGACACGATGGGGAATGCCTGAAATTGAACCTCAAAAATAAATCGAAGAAAAAACTGGAAGTCCGGGTGCCAGCCGGTCAAATATTTGAAGCGGGCGACTCCAGCCTGCAAAACCTGATGGTGAGCAAAAACGAGACTTTCTTTGTGGAAAGTGGCACTTCAAGAATCGCCAAGCTGTTCGGCCTTTGCATTGAGGCCAGTGATGGTTCGCCCGGCGAGAACAGCTTTTTCAAAATGGGAAAATTGGCGGATGGCAACCTGCTCAAAATGGCCAAATACCTAAATGACAACAAGCTGCACCAGCACCCATCGGCTCAGTACGCCGTATGGGCGGTGACGGATGCAGATAGGCTGGAGGGAATCGGAGACCCTGCGCTCACAAAATTCGTGGCGGACATGCTGGGCAAACCCATGCCTGAATACCATATAGAATACCAAGCACCTCCCCAAGACCGCCAGTTGCCGGGCCAACCAGCTAACTGGCGAGAGGCATTTGCCATGAACGGCCTGTTTTATTACGATTTGGCCAGTGACCAACAAGTGGATTTCGGGCTGTACAACGAAACGGGTGACTTGGTGCACGCACTTTTTAAGAATAGACTACAGAAGCGAGGCAGCCACAAGTTCAAGTTTGAGTTTGAAATAAAGGGGTTGCCAAAAGGCAAATACTTCGCAAGACTTACGAATAAGGGGAATGCGATAAAAGAACTGGCGATGGAGTTTTGAAAATGATGCTCTTTGGAAAAATATAAAGGGCATTCTTGATGCAAGAATGCCCTTTATATTTTGCCAAAGGCTAAAATCAATGGCTTGCTATCAGATCTGGATTACCATCCGGGTCGCCACTAACGGTACCACTGGTGGTGATATTCCCTAGCAACAGAACACCCGCTACGTGAGGGGTAGCCATGGAGGTGCCGCTTATAGTATTGTAACCTCCACTTTTCCAGCAAGATAGAACGCCGACACCAGGAGCGCAATAGTCCACAGGCGGATTGCCGAAGTTGGAGAAGCTTGCCCAGTTGTCACCAGTGCTCATGGCAGAAACCGTCCAGATATGCGAACCGTTTGCACGGGCGGGCGAGTGGTTGTCGGCGTCGTCAGCTTCATTGCCAGCAGCCAGGGCAAATTTGCACGGGTCGGAAGCAGTGACGACGGCAGCGTCGAGCGATGTAGAAACGCCGCCACCAAGGCTCATGTTGGCGACATCGCCATTAACAGCGTTTGCGCCCACATAGTTAACGCCTGCGATGACCCCAGATGTAGTGCCGCTGCCATTCCTGTCCAATACCCGCACTGCTATCACCAAGGCGTTAGGGGCAACACCGATGACCCCGACTGTATTGTTTTTCGCAGCAATGGTACCTGACACATGCGACCCGTGGCCATTCTGGTCATCCGGGGAATTATTGCCGCCGCCGCCTGACAGGAACGATTTGCTGAGTCCCGCAGGGGTGGCAGTGGTGGCAGGGGAAACATTCAAATCAGGGTGGTCCAAATCTGCGCCGGTGTCAATGACCCAAGCCCGGCCGGAGCCCGAATAGCTTGAGACGCCATTTACCCTAGTGATGCCCCATGGTATTTGTTGGGGGCCGCCGCCACCGCCACCCGGAGGGCCGCCCTGGATGGAGATGGTCTGGTCCTGCTCCACGTAGTCAACTCGTGTGTGGGCGGACAGGGCTTTTGCTTCATCATCTGTCACGTTTTTGACAGAGAAGCCTTGGAGCGCAGTGCCATAGGCGTGGTCAATTTTGTCGGTACTGATGCCCAGGGAGCCGAGTATGGTTTCCGCTTCCTTGCGCATCCTTGCCATGTTTTCCTTGTAGTCTGAGTCCTTTGCTGCTCGGTCGCTGACGGCGTCACTTTTTAGTACCACGATGTACTGGCCAGGGATGACCCCGCTGTGCTGGAAGGTGATGAGCTTGCTTTCCTCAACGGGCAGGCTGGAAAGCTCGGTGTCCTTGTTGCAGCTCAGTGCGAAGCCGACCATGACAAGAACGACCAGAAAAAGTCTTAACAGGTTTACTAATTTCATACGGTCCAGATTTAAGTTTGAAAAAATTGGTTGGAATTCTATCGTACAAGAGGCATGACTTGGCGTCAATGCCCAAGTCTTTGAACTAAATCAGCATAATTTTGGCAATCAGGGTGATTTAGTTGGAATGTTTGGGCGTTGTGTTTGCGGTCGCTCGAAAATACCGTTGGGTTGTCCTCAAAGGAAATTGGAGCTACAAATCTAACTTTTTATATTCCTGTTCAAAATAAATTTCACAATCTTTCCAATTTCCGAAAGCAAAGCAAAAAACAGGCCCTTTTAAAAGAATTTAAACCGGCTAAACTGCTTGGTGTAGAAATCATTGTACAGTTTTCGCCATTGGGCGGCAGCCCTTGCGTAGAGCCGAAGTTGGGGTTGCTCGTCGGTGAGCACGACAGCGCCGAGAGTATCGGCGGATGAAACGGGCAGCAGCTCCCCGCCAAGTTGCGCCCCGGTCAGTTCGGCGCTTAGCGAACCGTCGTCGGTTCTTGACCAAAACACGAGGTTTCGATCGTCTTCACTGCCCTCCGTAGCCACCACCTTCGTCTGAAACCCTGCATGGGAAAGCGTTTTGAACACGGCGTGCCCGATGGCCCCCCGCTCCGATTCCCAGTATCCATAAAAATTGACCAGCAGCCAGCCTCCCGGCAAAAGGTTGTCGCGGGTATCGGCGAGGCTTTCGAGGGTGAGCACATGCTCCGGTGCCGACTCGCCCCGGAAGGTGTCGTAGATGATGACATCGTACTTGCTGGGGGTGGTTTTGATGAAATGGCGGGCATCGTCCAAGAAAACGGGAACGTCATCGGGAAGGTTAAAATATTGCTTCGCCAACTGCTCCAACCGCCCGTCAATTTCGACAGCTTCAACTTCGTAGCCCGCCTGCACCAACTGCCGCACAAGCGTACCGCCCCCCATTCCCAACACCAATACCTTGCTCCCCTTGGGAAACTGCGAGATCAGGTTCACCATCACCTCGGTGTAGTGCCAGAAGTTCTTGTCGGGGTTGCCAAGTTCCAAGACGGTCTGCAAGGTGTTGTTGACGACCAGCCCCCGGAAGCTTCGCTGCGGCTGGTCTTCAAATGGCTGGAAGTCAATAACCTTGACCTGACCCAGCACCCCTTCGGAATGGTAGTGGATTTTCCAAACGTCGTCTGGTTGTGTGGCTGCGCCCCACACAGTAACCCCCAACGCCAGCAGCAGCCCCCAAACGGGCAACGCCATTTTGTTTTTCATCCTAAAAAGCGAGATGGCGGGGAGCAATGCCAGCAGCAGCCCAGCAGCGATGGCGGGGTGTTTGAGGCCAAATTCGGGTATGACGTAGAATCCCATCAGGAAGGTGGTGAGGATGCCGCCGAGGGTCGAGATGGCATAGACGGTGCCTGCCCTGCTGCCCGCCTCCTTGGCCGATTCTGTCAAAATATTGATGATAACCGGCGACACCATGCCCATGAACACCAGCGGCGGGAACATGAAAACCAGCAGCGACAGCATGGCCCCCAACTGGAGGTTGAGGCCAAGCGTCAGTTCCATCACCCACTTGCTGGTGAACGGCATGGCAAAAAGGGCGCAGCCTGCCAGCACCAGTAACCAGTACAGCAGCACCTCGTTGTTTGCGAAGCGCCGAGAGACGATGCCGCCGAGGAAATACCCCGACATCAGGCCGCCGAGCGTCAAACCAAGCGCAGCGGCCCAAACATAAAGTGAGGTGCCGAAGTAGGGGGCGAGCATCTTGGCCCCCAACAGTTCGCAGGCCATGACGGCGCCACCTTCGAGGAAGGAAAGCAGGTAAATGTAAAAACGGTTGGTGCGCATCTTTTTACGGTGGACGGTGGACGGACAACGATGGACGGACAAATACACTCCGCCAAGGTAGCCAATTTCTGAAAAAACAAAAAGGCCCAACGCTGCTTGGCGTTGGGCCTTTTGCCTGAAATTGACGGTGCTTATTCCACCACCACCTTCGTCACCATCACGCCTTCCTTCGTTGCTACTTTTACCAAGTAGAAACCTGCTGGAAGCTGACTAACGTTGACTTGGAAATGGCCGTTGCCGTAAACGTTCACTTTTTTGTCCATCATCACCTTGCCGTCAATCGTCAAGAGGCTCAAGCTGACATCCTGTTGGCGCTCTGCCGTCAGTGAGATGTTCAGCATGTCCTGGGCAGGGTTCGGGAACACAGTCATGGTCATATCCTCCAATGTTTCAACGGTGTTTGAAACGAACTTGGACTCCACGATGGTACCCTCTTCTGGAGCAATGGCGCACTCGTTGTCTCCTTGGGCAGTGGTCACGCAGGCCTCGCTGTTGTAGTTCAAAAGGTCCATGAACTCGATGTCGTCAACTACCCAGCCAAGTGGGCCTTCCGTGTTGTCGTCCGTACCGAAACGGAAGCGGAAAACCACGTCCTCACCTGCCCAGTCGCTCAGGTCAACATAAGTGGGGACGAACTCACCATTGGTGCTGCCAGAGAAGCCGTACAGGTTAGGAGTGATGAAAGTCCCATATTGTATCTGCCCTGGATACCCATTCCTCAACATTTTATCTGCTACCTGTACGAAGGTGTTGTCGGTGGCCTTCTTGACGTCAATCAGACCGGCATCTGCGCCTGGCTCCGTGTCGTAGAGATGGTAAAAACGGAGTACTGGGCGGTTGCCAACTGCTGTCCAAGGCGTAATCAGCTCAAGCGCAGTGCGGCTTTCGGTAGCGAGGTCGGGCACCAGCCAAGCAAATTCTGGACTGTTCGAAAAGGTGTCGTCAATCTGGAAGACATTAGGAGTGGGAGCGCCCATGTCATAGTAATCCCAGTTGTCCTCCGCATCAGCCGTAGGCACGTCATCCAAGAAGTAACGGATGGAGTAATTGTCTGGCGATGTGGTCAAAGTATAAGTAACGGTCACCGTTTCCTCAAAATCAATATCGCCCAATTGCAGCGAAAGAACATTGCCGGACACCGTGGCAGGCACACTGGCAGAGCCAGCTTTGAAACTGGTGCCATTTGGAATTTGGTCTGTAATCACCACATTGGTGCGAGTCTCCAGCTTGCAGTTGGAAACGTTGACGGTAACATTGATATCCTCACCAGCATTGATAAAATCAGTGACCGATTTGGTGATGGTCACTTCGTCACGGCATTCGCAAGGAATGTCAAACGCTTCAACCTGGTCGCTGGCATTGTCTGAGGTACCTTGCTCGGCACTCAGACCAGCACCCCTCCGGGCAAAAGTTTTCCAAATCATGCACTTGTTTACACCATTGTTCAACACTGCGTCGGCAGCAATGATGGCATCCCGGCCATCGAGGAAGCCTGGGCTGCAAGGTTGGTTTTTCATGCCCTCGTACACTAGTCGGATGGCCATGTTGTTGCCACCTGTTCCATGGTAGAGGTCAGGATCCCAACCATATTCGTCCACAAAAGCCCAATACATATCCCAAACCATGACAGTCCAAACTTCGCCGAGGGCGTGTACTTGCGTGTTGCCAGCTACATCAGCATAGGTCAACGGGTTCGCGCTCATGTCAGTGGAGTAAGCGTAACGGCGGATACCTTGTCCAATTGGCTCCTCGGCCAGCGCATAGGTGCCGATGCCCCGCTTGTCCGTTCCGGTATCGCCAGCTTCTACGGAAGTTATCAGCGCGAACCAATCGCTCCATCCTTCGCCCATTTGTTCTGCGTTGCTGAGGCAACCGGCTTGGCTCGGGCCACCCGTGAGGCGGTTGGAGATGCCGTGCCCGTATTCATGGGCAATGATTCCATTGTCAAGATCGCCATCAAGCTCTGCTGGGCCCATCGGGAGGTCTGGAAGTTTAATAGTAGCCACAAGGCCGCTGCCAGCAAACTGGCGGATTGTTTGGCAGTTGACCGAAGTCAACATAACAACTGGGATGTTCACCTGTCCACCATAAGTGCCTGGGGCCATCCCTATCGTTGCATCTTCAAAATTGCAAATGATGACACCTAAAGCGCCCTTTTGCTGAGCTTGCAGCGATTTCCAACCAAATTCACAACCGCCACGGTCTATCAAAGCAATCTTGCCTTGCAAGTCAACCGCATTGGTGATAGTGTCACAAGCGTCGGAATAATAAGGATTGGCCTGTGCATCATCTACGATGACCACATCTGCGGTCACCCCGGCCATAGAAGCATACGCACCAGTTCCCCATCCTGTACCGGGCTGTGAAGATGGATATGCGCCAGCCACAGAGGCAGGCTCATCCACATTGAAAACCTCACCCGCGCTACCTGCGCTCCAGAGGTACATCTGCATCCTGCCATTGCCGCCATCTGGTGGTGTGGAAAAGTTTGCGTTGTTGGTGCCGCCGCCATCTTGGCCTTCAGCGTTCACGAAGTCGTTGCCAGCACCGCCGTTACCGTAGTTGTGGGCTTGAAATGCACCAGCAGATTCGGTCATGCCATAAGTATAGGACAAATCGTGCATGATGTTGTTCCAATAAAATAGGTTCACGATTGCTGCATTTGTGTAGGTCACAGGCTCTCCCAAGGCATCGTAGGGAAAATCGAATACCAAGCTCGCTCCCCCGTCTGGCTCGTTGTCAATGGAAGCATCGGTATCGCCGCTGTCCTCGTAGGCATGTACGTTGTTGCCACGGGTGATGGTGTACTCCGCCCCTGCTGCGCCGTTCGTATCATGCCATCCATAAGGTGAGGCAGTTAGGTCGTGCGGGTCAATGACCACGCTACGAGGGCCATGCTTGGGACTTTCGATTGGCCAAGCCCACACGTTGTAAGTGCCCTCGGCAGCCATGTTGAAGCTTGACGTGACGGCCTCGTGGTTGTGGTTTGCTGTTGCTTCGCAATCCTTGTCCGTATGTGCGAAAGCACTGCCATCAACCTTGCAGTAAACCGTCCAGTTCACTTGGTCGAGGAGGTCGCCAGTCACGGCGTCCACACGTGCGCTCCACATGTCGGAAGAGTGGGTGGGCGCCAGCGAAATATCCCAGGACAACAGCACCACGCTACCATACTGCTGGTAGCTCAATCGGGCCTTAATGTCTTGCTTCGCCATGTTTCCTTTTTCAAAAACAAAATCACCCTGGTCGTTCTGGCCAATGGGGCGCAGCGGAGCATAAGGGATTTGAAGGTGCTGCATGAGTTTCACGACAGCGGCCTCTGCATCAAGCACCGGCACGGTGGTGTTCACCTTGCTTGCGAGGCTTGGCACAAACCTTCTGCCCACATGGAACACTTTGCCATCTTTTGAAATGCTGATGTTTTGGATTGCATTGTACACCGGGATGCCTTGGTGCCTTTGGATAAAGAATACCCTTGAAATGCCCGTGGTCGGGTCGGTGTACTGGTCGCTGACGGTCATGCCGTCAACGTCCTGGCCGGTGAGTCCCCATGCTGCGTATTGGGACTGTACATGTTCATTGGCTATTTCAACTGGTGTACGCAACTGGGCAAATGCGACCGCACTTGCCAGCAGGAACGCCAACGAAAGAACGAACTGCTTCGTAAATTTAAATTTCATACTGGAATGTTTTAGTTAGACAGTTAATATGATGTAAGGTGTGCTTACCGGGCAAAAATAGCGCAATGATTTTCTTGGGGCGAAGAAAATACCGAAAATAAAAGCCGGGTGACAAATTTGGGGAAGACCGGAGACTTTAGACGGGAGACTTTAGACATTTGATGTCGGGAGAGACACCCAAACCTCAGACCTCCACACCTCAGACCTCATCACTCTTCTTCGTTGGTTTCCTGCTGGGGTTCGTTGCGTCGGTAGGGCAACCTGCCATAAGGTTCCTCCCAGTTTTCACGCTGCCGCTCGCTGTCGCGTTCAAAGGCTTTGATGACCTCCTTCACCAATCGGTGACGCACCACGTCATCCACTGTGAGGCGAATGACGGCGATGCCATCAATGTCCCGCAGGATTTCGATGGCCTTGCTGAGACCCGATTTGGTGTTCCTTGGCAGGTCAATCTGCGTGAGGTCGCCCGTGATGATGGCCTTGGCAGTGGGGCCGAGGCGCGTGAGGAACATTTTGATTTGGAGCGAAGAGGTGTTCTGCGCTTCATCCAGGATGATGAACGCATTGTCAAGGGTTCGGCCCCGCATGTAGGCCAGCGGGGCGATTTCGATGACCCTGGTTTCCATGAAATATTTCAGCTTGTCTGCCGGAATCATGTCGTCGAGGGCATCGTAGAGCGGGCGGAGGTAGGGGTCAATTTTCTCTTTGAGGTCGCCGGGCAGGTAGCCGAGGCTCTCGCCAGCCTCCACCGCAGGGCGGGTGAGTATGATTTTTTTGACCAAACGATTTTTCAAAGCACGGACAGCCAAGGCTACGGCGGTGTAAGTTTTACCCGTGCCCGCCGGGCCTACGGTAAACACCACGTCGTTTTGCTCGGAAGCCTCTACGAGTTTGCGTTGGTTGAGGGTTTTTACCCGGATGATTTTACCGTCCACACCATGCACGAGCACTTTGCCGGCGGTATCGTGAAGGTGGGCCTGGAATGGGGCGCTGCCGTCGAGCATCAGTTCCTCCACCATCTGCACGGGGAGGTTTTTGCGCTCCCTGAGCAGGCGAACCATCTGCTCAAACTTGCCCTTGGCGGATTGGGTGTACCTTTTTTCGCCGGAGAGCTTGAGGTTGCTGCCCCTGGCAGTGATGCTGATGTCGGGAAATGCTTTGCGGAGCAGGTTGAGTTTGACGTCGTTCTCGCCGTACAGCTCGACGGGGTCAACGTCTTCGATGGTCAGGATTATTTCGCTCAAATGTTAGGTTGTTGATGGATAAATGGTGAAACAACAAGGTTCATAATTGCCGATTGGCCTTAGATTTGGCTTTACGGCTTTTAAATTTCAGCTACTTTTGTCGGTAAAAATAGACTTTTGGAACAAATCCGTGTCTTATTTTTTCTGCGAAAAAAATTGGGCTGAACCTGCACGAAACCCTAGAAACTGCCAAACGGTTCGAAAAGTTCGCTTAAAAAATGTGCCAACCTGCTATGAGAATTTGTCCAGTAAATAGAACGACCATGCCATGCAAATAGTAACCTTGACAACCGACTTTGGGCTGCATGACTACTACGTCGCCCTGCTCAAAGGGGCGCTCCTCCAGCAAGCCGCCCAGCTCCAGATTATTGATGTTTCGCACAATGTCAAGCCTTACGACATCGTACAGGGCGCTTTTGTTTTGAAAAACACCTACCCCAGCTTTCCGCCCGGCACCATCCACGTCATCACGGTGAACAACAACGCCGAGGGCATGTCGCTCATCTGCCTGCAACAGGCTGGCCAGGTTTTTATCGGCCCGGACAATGGCATTTTTTCGCTGATTTTTCCAGAAATGCCCGAAGCCTGGCGGCTCGACCACGACAAGGAAAGCCCCTTCCCCATTCAGCAAACGCTGGCCAAAGCAATTCAGCACCTTGCCAGCGGCAATTCCATCCGTGAAGTCGGCACCCCAGCCGAGGAGACGGTGCAGCGCATTGCCCTGCAACCCGTGCTCAGCCACTCGCAGATTCGTGGCTCGGTCATCTATGTTGACCACTATGAAAACGTAGTGATCAACATCCCGAAGGATTTGTTTGAAAAGGTGCGCAACGGGCGGAAGTTCGCCCTGTTTTTCAAGCGGAACGACCCCATCACCCTAGTCAGCCACCACTACACCGATGTGCCGGTTGGCGAAACGCTCTGCCTGTTCAACTCCGCCGGGTTCCTCGAAATAGCAGTGAGCATGGGCAAGGCCAGCAGCCTGCTCGGCCTCAAGTTGGACGACATGGTGCAGGTGGATTTTTTATGAGGGGTTGAGGATTTGAGGATTTGAGGGGTTGAGAGCGTGAGAGAGAGCGGGTGGGTGGTCTCTCACGCTCTCAACCCCTCAAATCCTCAACCGCTCAAATCCTCATAAAGAAACGGCCCATCCTGTGTGCACAGGACGGGCCGAACAGCTATCTGTTAATATCTTCTTCGAATTTAATCTTCGTAAGTCTCAAACTCTTCTTCCTCTTCTTCCATCAGGAGGCGGCGATCTTTGAACGATTTGTGCGACTCCATGCTGGTCACGAAAAGGTCGTCGAACTTGCGCATACCAGTACCGGCGGGTATCTTCTTGCCCACGATGACATTCTCCTTCAAGCCGTACAGCAAATCTGGTTTGGCTTCGATGGCAGCGGTGCTGAGTACCTTGGTCGTCTCCTGGAACGATGCAGCTGAAATCCAGCTTTCCGTACCCAATGATGACCGGGTGATACCTTGCAACATTGAGCTGGAAGTAGCAGCCACAGCGTCACGGAATACAACAAGCTTGCGGTCGTTGCGCTTCAGGTAGGAGTTTTCCTCCCTGATTTGGCGCAGGTTCACGAGCTGCCCTGCTTTCAGACGGTTGCTTTCACCAGGTTCCGTGATTACTTTTTTGTCGTAAATCCAGTCGTTCTGCTCCAAGAACTCCCATTTCTCGGCGGCTTCGCCTTCGAGGAAGGTCGTGTCTCCCGGATCTTGGATAGTTACCCGGCGCATCATCTGGCGAACGATGACCTCGATGTGCTTGTCGTTGATGGCAATACCCTGCGAGCGGTACACCTCCTGTACCCCGTTGACGAGGTAGGACTGCACAGCAAATGGGCCTTTGATGGCCAAAATGTCCTTTGGTGAAGTAGTACCATCGGACAGCGAAGTGCCTGCCCGAACGAAGTCGCCTTCCTGCACGAGTACGTGCTTGGAGAGGGGAATCAAGTAGCGGTGTATCTGGCCGTCTTTTGATTTCACCGTGACCTCTTGGTTGCCACGCTTGATTTTGCCAAAAAGCACCTCACCGTCAATTTCGGAAACGACGGCTGGGTTCGATGGGTTCCTTGCTTCGAAAAGCTCCGTTACCCTCGGAAGACCACCCGTGATGTCCTGGATTTTACCAAGTTTACGTGGAATCTTCACGACCTTCTGACCAGCGTTCACCTCTTGGTTGTCTTCGATGGAGATGTACGCACCCACAGGCAAGCTGTAGCGGCGAAGCTCTTCCCCACCCGGGCTTACGATAGAAATGGCCGGAATTTTCTTCTTGTTTTTGCTTTCAATGATAACCTTCTCGGCATAACCGGTCTGGTCGTCACGCTCCATCCGGAAGGTAACGCCTTCTTCGATGCTTTCGAATTTGGCAATACCCTGGAATTCGGAGACAATCACGGCGTTGAACGGGTCCCACTCACAAATCAGGTCGCCTTTGGAAATTTGCTGGCCTTCTTTTACGTGAATGGTTGCACCATAAGGAATGTGGTGGGCTGAAAATTGGCGCTTGCCTTCCTCATCCGTGATACGGATCTCACCCGTACGGGAGAGAACCACATTCAGCAAATCGCCATCGTTGTCCTTGAAGGTAGTTACACGAAGGGCGTCAAATTCGATTTTGCCATCGAACTTGGCGGTGATTTCACTTTCAGATTTGGTCACGGATGCGATACCACCCACGTGGAAGGTACGGAGTGTCAACTGCGTACCTGGCTCACCAATGGACTGTGCAGCGATGATGCCCACTGCGTCGCCACGCTCGGCGATGCGGCCTGAGGCGAGGTTTTTACCGTAGCACTTCGTGCAAACACCACGCTTGGTTTCGCAGGTAAGTACCGAACGGATGGTCACCTCTTCGATGCCTGCGTCCTCAATATATTTAGCTGCACTCTCGGTAATGTACTCGCCTGCTTTGAGGATTTGCTCATCCGAAACAGGGTGTTGAATATCGTGCAAAGTGTACCGGCCCACAATCCTGTTGGACAGCGGGTCAATGACTTTTTCGTTGTCTTTGAGTGCCAAAGTCGCAATACCGCGCAGTGTGTCGCAGTCTTCTTCGATAATGACGACATCCTGCGAAACGTCCACCAAACGACGGGTAAGGTAACCTGCGTCAGCCGTTTTCAAGGCCGTATCCGCAAGGCCCTTACGAGCACCGTGGGTAGAGATGAAGTATTCCAATACCGACAGGCCGTCCATGAAGTTTGCAAGGATCGGGTTTTCGATGATGGCGCCACTATTGTCACCGGATTTCTTCGGCTTGGCCATCAAGCCCCGAAGGCCGCAAAGCTGTTTGATTTGCTGCTTGGAACCCCGTGCGCCAGAGTCCAACATCATGAATACCGAGTTGAAGCCCTGTTTGTGCGTGGAAAGTTCCTTCATCAATGCATCCGTGATGCGGTTGTCGGCATAAGTCCATTTGTCAATGATCTGGTTGTAACGCTCATTGAACGTGATAAGACCCATGTTGTAGTTCTCCCAAACCTCGTCCACCTCCGATTGCGCTTGCTCAAGGATACGCTCCTTGACGCTTGGCGTAATCAAGTCGCCAAGGTTGAACGACAAGCCGCCTTTGAATGCCCAAGTAAACCCAAGTTCCTTCGCATTGTCGAGGAACTCGGCAGTGGCAGCAAAGTGGGTACGGCGCAGGATGTCGGAGATGATTTTCTTAAGGTTGCGCTTGGTGAGCAGTTCATTAACGAACGGCACGCCCACCGGTACAGCTTCGTTGAAAAGCACCCGGCCACAGGTTGTCTCGATGACCTTGAGCACCAGTTCGCCTTTCTCGTTCTCCACCAAACAGCGGCAGTGGATGCTGGCATGAAGGTCGAGCTTGCCTTCGTTGAAAGCAATACGCACCTCCTCGGAGGAATAGAATTTTCCACCCTCGCCTTTCACCACGAGATCGCCCATAGATTTCTTGGCCTTCGTAATATAGTACAGGCCCAAAACCATGTCCTGCGAAGGCAGCGTAACGGGCGAGCCGTCCTGCGGATTGAGCATGTTGTGGGAAGACAGCATGAGCAACTGCGCTTCCAGGATGGAACCCTGGCTCAATGGCACGTGCACGGCCATTTGGTCACCGTCAAAGTCGGCGTTGAACGCACCGCATACAAGCGGGTGGAGTTGGATTGCTTTTCCCTCCACCAACCTAGGCTGAAATGCCTGAATGGACAAACGGTGAAGCGTTGGTGCACGGTTGAGCAGTACTGGGTGTCCTTTCAAGATGTTCTCGAGGATGTCCCAAATGATTGAATCCTTGCGGTCAACGAGTTTTTTTGCTGATTTTACTGTTTTTACCACCCCACGCTCGATGAGTTTTCGGATGATAAACGGCTTGAACAACTCAGCAGCCATGCCCTTGGGCAAGCCACATTCGTGCAGTTTCAGGGTCGGGCCTACCACGATGACCGAACGGCCAGAGTAGTCCACCCTTTTACCCAAAAGGTTTTGGCGGAAACGGCCTTGTTTGCCCTTGAGGATGTCGGAGAGCGATTTGAGCGCACGACCTCCCTCGGCCTTCACGGCGTTGGACTTGCGGCTGTTGTCGAACAGTGAGTCAACTGCCTCCTGCAACATCCTTTTTTCGTTCCGCAAGATTACCTCCGGTGCCTTGATTTCCAAGAGGCGCTTGAGGCGGTTGTTGCGGATGATAACCCGACGGTAGAGGTCGTTCAAGTCGGAGCTTGCGAAGCGGCCACCATCCAATGGCACGAGCGGACGAAGTTCCGGCGGCACCACTGGCAGGTACTGGATGATCATCCATTCCGGACGGTTTTCCATGCGGGTTTGCGCACTGCGGAATGCTTCAACGACACGGAGGCGCTTGAGTGCCTCGCTTTTGCGCTGCTGGCTGGTTTCGTTGGCAGCCTGGTGGCGCAGGTCGAAGGAAAGTTGGTCGAGGTCCAGGCGGTTGAGCAGGTCACGTACGGCCTCGGCGCCCATGCGGGCGATGAATTTGTTCGGGTCAGAATCGTCCAGTTGCTGGTTCTCCGGTGGCAGTGCGTCCATGATGTCCATATACTCCTCTTCGGAGAGCAGGGCTTTGTCATCGTCGGCATTGTCCGGGCGTTGCGCAGCACCCCAATTGATAACGACATAGCGCTCGTAATAAATAATGCTTTCCAATTTCTTGGAAGATAGCCCGAGCAGGTAACCTATCTTGTTGGGCAATGATTTGAAGAACCAAATATGCACAACAGGCACGACTAACTTGATGTGGCCCATGCGCTCCCGACGCACCTTTTTCTCTGTCACCTCCACACCGCATCGGTCGCAGACAATGCCTTTGTAGCGGATACGCTTGTATTTGCCACAGTAGCATTCGTAGTCTTTTACCGGACCAAAAATGCGCTCGCAAAACAAGCCGTCCCGCTCCGGTTTGTAGGAACGATAGTTAATAGTTTCCGGCTTCAACACCTCACCGTAGCTGCGCTCCAAGATGTCGTCAGGGGAGGTAAGGCTAATGGTGATTGAATCGAAATTTGAACCGGGAGCTGCAAAATTCTTTTTGAAAGACATATTTTAGGCAGATTGGTTATTAGGAATTGGGGATTGGATATTCGTAAAATAAATACCCAATTCCCAATTCCCAATCACTAAAATTAATCAAACTTGATGTCCAATGCCAAGCCACGCAACTCGTGGACGAGTACATTGAACGATTCCGGGATGTTCGGCTCCGGCAGCACGTCGCCCTTGACGATGGCCTCGTAGGCTTTCGCCCGTCCGACGATGTCGTCCGACTTGAGGGTGAGCAATTCCTGTAGGATACAGGCCGCACCGAATGCTTCGAGTGCCCAAACCTCCATCTCACCAAAACGCTGACCACCGAACTGCGCCTTACCACCCAACGGCTGCTGCGTGATGAGCGAGTATGGCCCGATGCTCCGGGCGTGCATCTTGTCGTCCACCATGTGGGAGAGTTTCAAGATGTAAATCACGCCCACTGTGGCTTGCTGGTGGAAGCGGTCACCCGTTTCACCGTCAGACAGCCAAGTTTGGCCCAATGAAGGAAGCCCAGCTTGCTGGATGTAGTACTCGATTTCGTCACGGTTTGCACCGTCAAAAATCGGCGTTGCGAAGCGCATACCAAGTTTCTGACCTGCCCAGCCAAGCACTGTTTCGAGTATTTGCCCGAGGTTCATCCTGGAAGGTACTCCCAGCGGGTTCAGTACAACGTCCACTGCTTCACCGTCCTCGGTGAAGGGCATGTCCTCCATGCGCACGATACGGGACACGATACCTTTGTTGCCGTGGCGGCCTGCGAGCTTGTCGCCCACTTTCAGCTTGCGCTTTTTGGCGATGTAAACCTTGGCCAATTTCAACACGCCAGCAGGAAGCTCGTCACCGATGCTGATGTTGAATTTTTCCCGCTTGTAGCGTCCAACTTCCTCGTTCAGCTTGATGCTGTAGTTGTGCAGCAGCCTGGCAATCAACTCGTTGGTGGTGCTGTCGTTCGTCCAGCCGCTGTAATCCAACTGGGTGAACTCCATGGTGCGAAGCAGCTCCTGGGTGAACTTTGTTCCCTTCGGAATCATTGCCTCGTTGTAGATGGTCTTGACACCTTGGGCGGTCTTGTCACGCACCAACACGAGGAGTTTGTCTATCAAAATCGTCTTCAACTCGTTGGTGGCAATTGCGTGCTGGTCGTCGAGTTTTTTCAAAACCTCGGCTTCCTGCGTTTTCTGCACATTGCTCTTTTTGGCACGAGCAAAAAGTTGCTTGTTGATGACCACGCCGCTGATGGACGGTGGAACTTTGAGCGAAGCGTCCTTCACGTCACCTGCTTTGTCACCAAAGATGGCACGGAGCAGTTTTTCCTCTGGTGTCGGGTCGGTTTCGCCTTTGGGCGTAATCTTGCCGATGAGGATGTCACCTTCTTTTACCCATGCGCCAATACGGATAATGCCGTGTTCGTCAAGGTCTTTAGTGGCTTCCTCGCTCACGTTCGGGATATCATTGGTGAGTTCCTCTTCGCCAAGCTTGGTGTCACGAACGTCCATCTCGAATGACTCGATGTGGACGGAGGTGAAAACATCCTCCCGAACTACACGCTCCGAAAGCACGATGGCATCCTCGAAGTTGTAACCTTTCCAGGGCATGAAGGCCACCTTGAGGTTTTGGCCGAGGGCCAATTCGCCTTTATCTGTTGCGTAGCCGTCGCAGAGAATCTGACCTTTGTTCACCCGCTGTCCTTTGCGGACAATGGGCTTGAGGTTGACGCAAGTAGCTTGGTTGGTACGCAAGAACTTGGTCAATTTGTAGGTCTTGCGGTTGTCCTCGAAAGAAACCAACTGCTCGGATTCAGTGCGGTCGTAGCGGATGACAATTTCCGTGGCATCCACGTACTCCACCACCCCATCGCCCTCGGCGTTGATCAACATGCGGGAGTCACGTGCTACTTTGCCCTCCAAACCGGTGCCGACCACAGGGGCCGCCGGGCGGATGAGCGGAACTGCCTGACGTTGCATGTTGGAACCCATGAGCGCGCGGTTGGCGTCATCGTTCTCAAGGAACGGGATCATGGATGCGGATACGCCCACAATCTGGTTCGGTGCCACGTCCATGTATTCAATATCATCTGGCGAAAGCACAGGAAAATCACCGTGCTCCCTCGACTTTATCCTGTCGTTGAGAAACTTGCCATTGCTGTCGAATGGCGCATTTGCTTGGGCCACTTTGATGGTATCTTCTGCCTCGGCAGAAAGATAAGTAGCAGCATTGTGGATGTCAACCACGCCATTGTTCACCTTGCGGTATGGCGTTTCCAAGAAGCCCATTTTGTTCACCTTGGCATGCACACAGAGCGTCGAAATAAGCCCGATGTTCGGGCCTTCCGGTGTCTCAATGGTACAAAGGCGACCGTAGTGCGAATAGTGAACGTCCCGAACCTCAAAGCCTGCCCGCTCCCTCGACAAACCACCTGGGCCAAGTGCCGAGATACGTCGCTTGTGGGTGATTTCAGAAAGCGGGTTCGTCTGGTCGAGGAACTGGGAAAGCTGGCTGGTACCGAAAAACGAGTTGATAACCGAGGACAAAGTCCTTGCATTTATCAAGTCAATCGGGGTGAACACCTCGTTGTCACGCACGTTCATGCGCTCCCGGATGGTACGGGCCATCCTGGCCAAACCGACACCAAACTGGGCGTAAAGTTGCTCACCAACGGTGCGTACACGGCGGTTGCTCAGGTGGTCAATATCGTCAATCTCCGCACGCTGGTTCATCAGGCGAACCAGGTATTTCACGATGGCGATGATGTCGTCTTTGGTCAAAACCAAGGTTTCAAGCGAGGTTTCCATGCCCAGCTTGCGGTTGATTTTGTAACGGCCAACTTCGCCAAGGTTGTAGCGCTTGTCGGAGAAGAAGAGTTTGTCAATGATACCACGAGCCGTCTCGTCATCGGGTGGCTCGGCGCCACGAAGCTGGCGGTAGATGTAGTTCACCGCCTCCATCTCGGAGCTGGTCGGGTCTTTTTGGAGCGTATTGTATATAATGGTGTAATCCTCCTCAATGTCCTCCCGCTGGAGGATAATGGTGGCAAGGCCAGAGCTGATTACCTGCTCGATATTGTCCTCATCCAGAATCACGTCCCGCTCAAGGATGATTTCGTTGCGTTCGATGGTCACCACCTCGCCAGTATCTTCGTCCACAAAGTCTTCCGTCCAAGAACGGAGTACCCTTGCGGCCAGTTTTCGGCCAATGGCTGCCTCAATATTTGCCCTCGTGTTTGCAATTTCGTCCGCCAGGTTAAATAGGTCAAGAATGGATTTGTCGTTGTCAAAACCAATGGCCCGAAGCAGCGTCGTCACGGGGAATTTCTTCTTCCGGTCAATGTACGCATACATCACGTTGTTGATGTCGGTGGCAAATTCCATCCAAGCACCCTTGAACGGTATCACCCTTGCGGAATAAATTGCTGTACCATTTGGGTGGTAGTTTTGGCCAAAGAACACGCCTGGTGAGCGGTGGAGCTGCGAAACAACCACCCGTTCGGCACCGTTGATGACGAATGTACCTTTCGGTGTCATGTACGGGATGTTCCCTAGGAAAACATCCTGCACGATTGTCTCGAAATCAACGTGTTCAACGTCGTTGCAAGACAAACGGAGCTTCGCCTTCAGCGGCACACTATAGGTAAGGCCACGCTGCATACACTCTTCGATGGTGTATCGGGGTGGATCCACGTAGTAGTCGAGGAACTCCAGAACGAAAATGTTCCGGGCATCGGTTATGGGGAAATTCTCCTTGAAAACCTTGAATAAACCTTCGTTCCCCCTGTTCTCTGGCGTTGTTTCCAACTGAAAAAATTCTTGGAAGGATTTCAATTGGATTTCAAGCAGGTCAGGGTGCTCGGAGGGCAACTTGATTTTACCAAAACTTAACCTGCCTGTTTCGGTAACGCTGACATTTGGAATTGATGTCATATCTGGCGAAAAAATTTATTTGTGATTGTAATTGCGGTCAAGCCTGCTTCCTGAAGGATATTCGAGCGGATAGGATTTTGAAAAGAATGGCATATTTTTCGTTCTCTAAAGAATAACCAATCCTTCCTTTTCCGGCACCGCAAATCTTAATAGAATAAACTCCAACTGACTGCTATTCAGGAAGAAACAAAGTATCACAACTTAAAAAACGACAATAGGCTTAACCAATCCGCAAGCGGATTAGTTAAGCCTCCTGTACTAAAAGCGCTATGTAGCAAAAAAAGTTGTGACTAAGCATTGATTTAGATTAGTAAATAACTGCTTTTGCTAATAGTCCGGCGAGCCGGGTATCAGCTTACTTCAGTTCCACCTGAGCACCGGCATCTTCCAAAAGTTTCTTCAGCTTCTCAGCTTCGTCTTTGGAAACGCCCTGCTTCACTGGACCAGGAGCAGCATCTACCAATCCTTTGGCTTCTACGAGGCCCAAACCGAGGGCATCTTTAACGGCCTTTACTACCTGCAATTTGGCAGCACCGGCAGAAGTCAAAATCACATCAAACTCCGTCTTTTCTACAACGGCAGGTGCATCGCCACCACCAGCGGGACCGGCAGCAACAGCTACCGCGGCAGCAGCAGGCTTGATACCGTAATCACTTTCCATTATGCCAGTCAGTTCTGTCACCTCTTTGATGGTGAGGTTTACCAACTGTTCTGCAAGAGCTTTTAAATCAGCCATTTTAATACGTTTTAATTTTTTAAGAAACTTATGTGCGAAGCTTGGAAGCCGTAGTTGGGCGGGCTTGAGGATTTGAGGATTTAAGGATTTGAGAATGGACACACCCTCAAGCGCTCAAACACTCAAACACTTAACCCCTGTTTTCGAGTGTTTTCAGCAAGCCCATGACGTTCTGTCCACCAGAACTGAGCTGTGAAAGTAGGCTCGACATTGGCGAATTGAGCAAGCCGATGAGTTCGCCCAGCAAGTCTTCTTTGGACTTGAGGTTGACCAGTGCATCGAGTTGATCGTCGCCTATATAAATTGCGGAGTCGATGTAGGCAGCTTTTATCTGCGGACGCCCCACATCTGCGGACTTACGAAATGCTTTGATGATTTTCGCAGGCGAACTGGCCACCTCTGTAAAGATGATAGCGGTCGGGCCATGCAATGAATCATACAAACCATCGTAGCTCGTACCTTCTGAGGAAGCTGCTTCGAGCGCCTTGCGGGCGATGGTGTTCTTTACCACCGTCATGTTCATACCCTGCTCGTGAAGTTTCCTCCTAAGAACGTTGATTTGTGCGACTGATAGCGCAGATGAGTCTGCGAGGTAGAAGAAAGAGGAACCAGAGAATTTTTCTTTCAGAACCTCAATCGCAGCCGTTTTTTCTTCCCTTGTCATTTTTATAACGATTTGGCGAAAAGCCGACTCGGTCAAACAGACCAGTTCAGCTTATCACTTAAGGATTTAACGAATTGTTTTTGAGTCAACTTTGATGCCCGGGCTCATGGTGCTGGCCACTGTAATTGATTTGAGGTAGATGCCCTTGGATGAGGATGGCTTCATTTTCACTAACGTGTTGATCAGTTCGTTGGCGTTGTCCACCAGCTTGTCCGGTGTAAACGAAACACGACCAATCGAGGAGTGGATGATGCCGTACTTGTCAACACGGAAGGCAACTTTACCACCTTTCACATCGCTTACAGCGGTGGCAAGGTCCATGGTCACCGTGCCCGTTTTGGGGTTGGGCATGAGACCACGAGGGCCTAGCACCCTTGCGACTTTACCAACTTGAGCCATTACGGTAGGTGTTGCAACTGCAACATCAAAATCCGTCCAGCCACCCAAAATCTTTGTGAGCAATTCGTCGAGTCCGACATGGTCGGCACCGGCATCTTTGGCTTCCTGCTCCTTGTCTGGTGTGCAGAAAACAAGGACACGTTTGGTTTTACCGGTACCGTGAGGAAGGTTTGCAGTGCCTCTGATAGCCTGGTCGGCCTTACGAGGGTCAATGCCCAAGCGCACGTGCACGTCAACGGATGCGTCGAACTTTGCCGTGTTCACATCTTTGACCATGGCCATAGCCTCGTCCAAAGTGTGGAGCTTTGTGCTGTCAACTTTCTTGTCAACAGCCTTTCTTTTTTTAGGAACTTTTGCCATTGAATAAAAATTTGTGAGGTAAATAGCGCCCGGCAGACTTCACCGCCAAGGCTCCCTACTCAATTCTCTTGAAGCTTTGCCTCAATTTTGCGTCGTTTATCCGGGAATTTTGATTGCTTTCCCGAAGCACATTATCCTGTTACTGAGGTGCTTTACCGCCTTCAACTTTAAGACCCATGCTGCGAGCTGTACCTGCCACCATCCGCATTGCGGAGTCAATAGTAAAGCAGTTAAGGTCGGACATTTTATCTTCGGCGATGGTGCGGACATGATCCCAAGAAACCTTGCCCACCTTGTTGCGGTTGGGTTCCGGTGAACCACTTTTCAGCTTGGCCACTTCCAACAATTGGATAGCCGCAGGTGCGGTTTTTATGACGTATTCAAAGGTCTTGTCCTTGTAAACAGAAATCTGTACAGGAAGCACCTTGCCCATCCGGTCCTGCGTTTCAGCGTTGAAGCGCTTGCAGAACTCCATGATGTTTACGCCCTTGGAACCGAGTGCAGGGCCAATTGGAGGGGAAGGGTTGGCTTGGCCACCTTTCGCCTGTAGTTTGATGAGAAATTCGACTTCTTTTGCCATTGCATTCTTAATGATGAATGATGAATGGTTAATGATGAATCAGGGAGAAATTGAACTGGCCTTTCGGCTCACAATTCATCGTTCATCATTTATCATTCATCATTATATTACTGTGTTTTTTCTACTTGCATGAAATTCAGCTCGACTTCCGTTCCGCGGCCAAAGATTTTAACGATAACCTTCAGTTTCTTCTTTTCCTCGTTCAGCTCCTGAACGTCTCCAACGAATTCGGCAAACGGGCCGTCAATGATTTTCACCGTTTCTCCAACAATGAAAGGCTCCAACATTTGCTCTCCTGCATCTTTGGATTCATCCACCTTGCCAAGCAAACGGTTGGCTTCGGAGGTCTGCATTGGTATCGGCGTATTTTTGCCCAAAAAATGGATGACGTTCGGAACGTTGGCAATCGCCTGTACTATTTCGCCTGAGAATTTAATTGGGTCGGCCTCAACCAAAATGTATCCAGGAAGAATGTTCCGTTCGGATATCACCTTCTTGCCGGTCCTTATTTTGTAGACCTTCTCGGTAGGTACAATGACTTGAGTTATGAAATTCTCCCAGCCATTGCGCTTTATTTCCAGCTCAATACGCTCTTTGATTTTCTTCTCCTTGCCACTGATAACCCGGAGGGAGTACCATTTTTTTTCTTCAGACATGAAGTGTTTGTTTGGCTAATTACCTCAATTTATAAATAACACCGTCCATAAGCCCCTTTGAAGCGGAGTCCATCAAGAAAACCAAAAGGGTGAACACGAACAATCCAATCAAAACCACAACGGTGGTACTCTGAAGGTTAGGCCAAGTAGGCCAAGTAACCTTGTTCACCAATTCATTGTAGCTTTCCTGAAAATAGAGCTTAATCTTGTCCATTATGAAACTATAAATGTTTTGCAGGTGTCAGGAAAACTGGTCAAAGCCGGTCAACCTTTCGCCAAACAAAGTGAACATGGCACGGGCGGAAGGACTCGAACCCTCAGCCTACGGTTTTGGAGACCGTCGCTCTACCACTTGAGCTACGCCCGTAAACGATGATTTCAAAATTGGCGAAGCATCAATTGTAATGAACTAGCAAAACGCTCCTTCAAAAACCATTCTGCCACACCAACGCTATAAGTGCAGAAAAGTTAAGTGCTCCGGTACCGGGGCACTTAACTTCTTATTTTATCAAAAAGTGAATCGGAACCCGATTACTTGATAATCTCAGTTACTTGACCTGCACCCACTGTACGGCCACCTTCACGAATTGCGAAGCGAAGACCTTTTTCCATTGCAATTGGGTTGATAAGCTTTACTGACAGCGAAACGTTGTCGCCAGGCATTACCATTTCAACACCAGCTGGAAGTGTGCAGTCACCAGTTACGTCCGTTGTGCGGAAGTAGAACTGCGGGCGGTAGCCATTGAAGAATGGCGTGTGACGACCACCTTCGTCTTTGCCAAGTACGTAAACCTCGCACTTGAACTCCAAGTGGGGCTTCACGGAACCTGGCTTGCAGATAACCATACCACGACGGATGGTGTCTTTGTCAATGCCACGGAGGAGCAGACCAGCGTTGTCACCTGCCTCACCACGGTCGAGCAGTTTGCGGAACATTTCCACACCTGTAACTGTAGAAGTAAGTGGCTTTTGGTCAGCGGCCATCATCCCAATGATTTCAACCGGGTCACCCACGTTGATGACGCCACGCTCAATACGGCCGGTGGCAACAGTACCACGACCAGTGATTGAGAATACATCTTCAACAGGCATGAGGAAATCCTTGTCAACAGCACGAATCGGATCTGGAATCCAGGAGTCAACAGCGGCCATCAAGTCTTTGATAGACTGAACGCCAGAAGCTTCACCAGACAATGCGTTGATAGCAGAACCTTGGATTACTGGTGTATGGTCACCATCAAATTGATATTGGGACAACAGGTCGCGCATCTCCATTTCAACGAGTTCCAGCATCTCTGGGTCGTCAACAAGGTCAACTTTGTTCATAAAGACAACCAGCGAAGGAACGCCTACCTGACGTGCGAGCAGGATGTGCTCCCGGGTTTGTGGCATCGGACCGTCGGTAGCAGCCACAACGATGATGGCACCGTCCATCTGGGCAGCACCAGTTACCATGTTCTTCACATAGTCAGCGTGGCCTGGGCAGTCAACGTGTGCGTAGTGACGCTTTACGGTTTCATACTCCACGTGAGCAGTGTTGATGGTGATACCACGCTCTTTTTCTTCGGGAGCGGCGTCAATTGAATCGTAATCTTTCTTTTGAGCAAGACCCATATCCGCTAGTACATACGTGATGGCAGCGGTCAGTGTAGTCTTGCCGTGGTCAACGTGGCCGATCGTACCAATGTTTACGTGCGGCTTTGTCCTCTTAAATGTTTCTTTTGCCATCGGAATTGAATTTAATAAATTATTTAGTAAAGGAGTTTTTGATTTTGCAACGGCAGCTTGTCTTCAGGGCTTGGCCTTCAACATGGTACACTTTGCATCGAGCCAATGAAGGGAATCGAACCCCCGACCCCTTCCTTACCATGGAAGTGCTCTACCCCTGAGCTACATTGGCTTAACCGGTATGGTTTTATGCTAAAATGGCTAAATGGTTTCAAAACAAGCTAGCTTTTTCACCAATAAACCATTCAAACTTGCACCCAACCGGTTTTAGAGCGGGAGACGAGACTCGAACCCGCGACCCTCAGCTTGGAAGGCTGATGCTCTACCAACTGAGCTACTCCCGCATGATTTCAATTGTGAACTGTGAACTGTGAACTGTGAATGTTTTACCGTTCACAATTCACAGTTCACCGTTCAAAAGTGGGGGTGATAGGATTCGAACCTATTCAGCAGTAAAGCAACAGATTTACAGTCTGCCCCGTCTCTCCAACTTCGGCGCACCCCCGTGCGATTTCGGATTTATGATTGTGGATTTCGGATTAGTAGCCTGCGCAGCATTTCGACTTGAAAATGAACGGAGGCAGCGGGATGTCACCCCCGAATCCACAATCCGAAATCCCCATTCCGCAATCTAGTGAGCCAGTAGAGGGACTCGAACCCCCGACCAGCTGATTACAAATCAGCTGCTCTACCAACTGAGCTACACTGGCTTATAAATGGAAATTTATCAAGATAAATCCCCCTTCTTGCAATGAACTTTTTGGCCTTTCGGCCCGCCTTTTTAAAAGCGCCCGCAAAGATAGCCGTTTTGACAAAAAAAGAAAATTTTGCCTTTCCTTTTTATTGATTTTTTTTGGAGGCGCAAAAGTATGCGTTTCATTCGGTTTTGCAACCCTTGAAACAAAAGGTTTTTGAAAAAAAGTTCACCACCGGCAAAGGTGCTCATAAAAAAACCGGGCTTGAGATTCAAGCCCGGTTTTTTCACCCTGTTTCTAACCGTTATGCCTCGGCATGAGGTTTGAGTTTTTCCTTGTACTTCGAAAGTTGTCTTCGGAGGTTGTCAATGGCGCTGTCAACTGACTGCTCAAAGGTCTTGGTGGTCTCCTTCGCAAAGAAATTCTGGCCAGGCACGTGCAGTTGTATTTCCGCCACTTTGTCCTTCACTTGGCCTGAGTTTTCAAGCCGCAGCTTCACCTCTACATTGATGATGCGGTCGAAGTGCGAAGTAAGTTTTTCCATTTTTTTCTCAATGAACTCGTGCAATTTTTGGTCAGCTTTAAACTGAACCGATTCCGTGTGAATTTTCATAGACGTAAAATTAAAAGGTTAGAAGTTATGGTTACACGAAGCTCGCCTGCAATGGCACAGGGTCGCACCTGCTCACGGCTCCGTCGTTGTTTCCGCTTTCGGATGTGCTTGCTGGTATACTTTTTTCAGCTTTTCAATGGAATTGTGCGTGTACACCTGCGTGGATGCCAAACTCGAATGCCCCAGCAATTCCTTGATTGCATTCAAGTCGGCCCCTCCATTTGACAAATGTGTAGCAAAACTGTGCCGAAGCACGTGGGGGCTGCGCTTCTCCACTGTAGTTACGATGGACAAGTACCGGTTCACTAATTTGTAAACGAACCCAGCGCTGAGAGGTTTTCCCTTATCGGTTAAAATCAGATTAGGAAAGTCATTTCCCGGAAATACGGCCCTCCGCAACCCGATGTACCGTCCCATCAGTTCGGCCAAGTGCCGGGCTACAGGTATTAGCCGCTCTTTACCGCCCTTGCCGTACACCTTTATATTATTGGAGGAAAAATCCACGTCCGCTGTCTTCAGCCCTATCAGCTCCGACTTCCGGACGCCCGTACAGTAGAGCACCTCCATCACCAGCCGGTTTCGCAGCCCGGCATGCCCCTCCCCAAATTCCACTTGGTCGAACAGCAGCGACATGGCTTTCTCCGGCACGAACACGGGCAGGCGCTTGCCCGTCTTGGGCGGTATCACCTTGAGCATGGGGTTGGTGGTGATATCTCCTTGCTTCCGCAAATACTTGAAAAATGATTTCAGGCAGGAAAGCTTTCGGTTGATGCTGCGGGGCACGTTGCCACGCTCCATCAGGTCAACCATCCACGAGCGGACGTGTGTATGCCGGATTTCGCCAGGGTCGCTGAGTTCGTAAGTCTTCTGTAAAAACTCAACAAATTGGCCCATGTCAGACTCGTAGGCTGTAAGGGTATGCGGTGAAAACCTTTTTTCGTATCGTAAGTAATCCAAATATTGCTCGTGTTTCATTCTCGTCAATCTGTGTCCTGTTTGGAGGAAGTATCAGCCGTCAAGGTAGGCGAAGGTGGGGAGAAAAGCAAGGTGACTAGAAATAAAGCCCCGAAGATTTTTTTCATCGAAAGTGATGGGTAAAGGTCATTGACGGTGGTTTTTTGGTACTTTGCGACGAAATTTTTCTAAAAAATTACCGCTCATGAAAAACTGCTTGTTGTTGTTTTGCCTTGCTTTGATTTTTGCGCTTGGGTGCAAAAAAGAGGACAAAGGACCGATGTTGATAACTGACCCTTGTTTTATAGATTCCACTTTTACAATATATTCCCACTATCCAATTATCACCTCGATAACTGTCAATCCTAACAATCCTGACGAGTTCGCTTTTGTTAAAAAGGCTGATTCAACTTCATGCTGCAAAAAAAGCCTGATGATATTCAACATGGCTACAAAAGAGTTAAGGCTTGTCTATGAAGGGGCGGTTGAATTCCCTGATTGGAGCAAAAAGAATTGGATTCTTTTCGAGAACTATGATGACTACAAATTCTATAAAATAAAATCAAATGGCGATAGTTTGACCCAATGCTTGAATCCAATTTCATCTCATAGATTCCGTTGGAATTCTGAAGGAGATAAATTTATTTATGGCTTCTACGAAAATGGTGACTTAGGAGTTCATATTTGTGACGAAGATGGGGCAATTTCCCAAACTTACGAGTCCAATTTCTCAACAAAATTCGATACTTGGCGACACGATTCTCTTTTGGCATCTGCCGACAATTATTATCCCTACGACAGCAATACTTACATTAATGTGTTCACACCTATCGAAGTAATGAATAGTTCATCCTATCATGCCAAAGCGATAATTTTTGGTGGAGAAGTCGGAAGAGGCTGTGATTGGATAGATAATGAAATTTTAGTTGTAGCCACATCCAACGGGATTTACAAAGTAAATTTCGCTAATCCAATGGTCGGTGAGGTTGAAAAGATATTTGAAAAAAACTGCAATTCCTCTACGTATAAAAACCCCTGCATTGTCCGTCAAACCAAAAAAGTAATCCTTCAACGAACCGACTTTGAAATCACTGGTAAAAATCAAGCAACCGCACATACCAGCTTAGTGAGCATGAACCTAGACGGTACAAACGAAGAAACCATCGAAATCCCCGGCCTATAAAAACACGAAGGGTTTGACTTGCCTCAACAAATCAAACCCTTCAAATGACTCAAACAATTCAAACGAGGAATCATCCCTTCATCTCACCCACCATATCTTCCGGCCTCACCCACAGGTCAAACTGCTCCGAAGTCAGCAACCCAAGTTCCAGCGCTGCGTGCTTGAGCGTCGTGCCTTCCTTGTGCGCTTTCTTCGCAATGGCGGCGGCGTTGTCGTAGCCGATGTGCGTGTTCAGCGCAGTGACTAGCATCAGTGAATTGTCCAGGTTTTGCTTGATTTTCGGCAAGTTGGCCTCAATGCCCACGGCGCAGTTGTCGTTGAAGCTCACGCAAGCGTCGCCAATGAGCCGGGCAGACATCAGGAAGTTGAAAATCATCACCGGCTTGAACACGTTCAGCTCGAAATGGCCGTTCATGCCGCCAATGTTGATGGCCACATCGTTGCCGAGCACCTGCGCCATCGCCATCGTCATCGCCTCGTTCTGCGTCGGGTTCACCTTGCCGGGCATGATGCTGGAACCGGGTTCGTTGTCAGGGATGATGAGTTCGCCAATGCCGCATCGAGGACCACTGGCCAGCAGTCGGATGTCGCTGGCGATTTTGAACAAAGAAACCGCCACCGTTTTGAGCGCCCCGTGCGATTCCACGATGGCATCGTGCGCCGCCAGCGATTCGAACTTGTTGGGGGCAGTGACGAACGGCAGCCCCGTCAGCTCCGAGATTTTCTGGGCAACGGCTTTGGCGTAGCCCGGAGGCGTGTTCAGCCCTGTGCCGACCGCCGTGCCGCCAAGCGCCAGCTCGGCGAGGTGCGGCAGCGTATTTTTGATGGCACGAATGCCGTGGTCAAGCTGGGCAGCATAGCCCGAAAGCTCCTGCCCGACCGTCAGCGGGGTGGCGTCCATCAGGTGAGTGCGGCCGATTTTCACCACATTTGCGAAAGCCTCCGACTTGGCCCGCAGCGTGTCCCGCAGATTTTCGAGGCCGGGGATGGTCGTTTCCACCAAAATCTTGTACGCGGCAATGTGCATGGCCGTCGGGAAGGTATCGTTGCTCGACTGCGACTTGTTCACGTCGTCGTTGGGGTGCAGCACCTTCTTCTCATCCGTCAGCTTGCCACCCTTGATGACGTGGCCCCGATTTGCCACCACCTCGTTCATGTTCATATTGGACTGGGTGCCGCTGCCCGTCTGCCAGACCACGAGCGGAAACTGGTCGGCGAGCTGGCCCGCCAGAATCTCGTCGCAGACCTGCCCGATGATATCACATTTTTCCTTCGGCAAAACACCGAGGTCAAAATTGGTAAGTGCCGCCGCTTTTTTCAAAAAGGCAAATGCCTCGATGATTTCGGCGGGCATCCGGTGGCCACCAATCTTGAAGTTTTGGATGCTGCGCTGGGTTTGGGCTGCCCAGTAGGCGTCAATCGGCACTTCCACGATGCCGAGGGAATCTTTCTCTTTGCGGGTATTCATAAATTGGGAATTGGTTGAATTTGTAAATTGGTTGAACTGGCTGGGGGGGTTAAGCGGCGCAAAAGTAAGCGGAATTCAAAATTGGAGAAGCAAGGAGTTGGGCTGAGAAAAGTCAATGCTGTCATTTTTACCTTAAATTAGGAGCAATCGCTTATTTTTACCAACCTTTCGTTATTAAAACAAACCAAATTTCAACAACATGAAAAAGCACATCATCCTCTTTGCCATTTCCATTTTTTGCTTCGCAAAAATGTCTGCCCAAAGCCAGCCGCTCACCACACAGAGCATTTCCATCTTCAAAAATGGTCAAGCGTTTTACCTAAAAAGCGGATTGCTGAAGCCCACCAACGGCAAGTTCCTGCTGCCCGACCCTGCCCCGCAGGCGCTGTACGGCACGCTCTGGTTCAACTCACCGGAGGGCAGCCTGACCCGTGTGGCCACTTATCCCGATACATTGCGGGAGCAAAAAACCGAGGCCGCTGTGGCCGTTTGGGATTTGCTGCGCAACAACATTGGGAAAACGATGACCGGTGTTGTGGCTGAAAAAATGGAAGTTGCTGGCACAATCATCAGTGTCAGCCCGGCTTACAAAAACAGCAAGGGCGAGCCACAATTTTCTCCCGAAAGCCTCGTGACCATCCAGGGCCAACAGGGGCTTTGGACGACCATCCCCGCTGGGAAAATCCAATACGTGCTTTTTGGGGGGAAACCAAACCTCGACGTTTCTATGCCAAAAGTGACGCCCCGCCACCTGTTCGAGCTGTCATTCAACAACAAAAAAGGCGAGCAGCCCTTCGACATGATGTACCTCGCCAACGGCCTCAACTGGGCGCCCGAATACCTCCTCGAACTCACGGGTGAGACCACAGGAACCCTAACCTTGCAGGGCGAAGTGGCCAACGACGCCGAGGACATTGTGAACACCTCGGTGAACCTTGTGGTGGGCGTCCCGAATTTTGCCTACGCCAACCGATTGGCGTATATCGTTGATTTTCTAAATGGTATAAATATCAACTTGAGAGGTAGTCGTGACGATTTCAACTCAAATTCCAACGCACTGAGGTCTCAATCAGCTAATTATTATATTGATGGCATTCGAGTAACAGGAGATTTGCCCGAAAGAGAGGAAATGGTTGAAGGCAACCGCAATGAAGACCTATTTTTTTACACCCTCCAAAACTTCTCGCTGCCAAAGGGCGGGCGCTCCATGCAGCCCATTTTCAAGGAAAAAGTGGAGGTGGCGCATATCTACGAATGCCAATTGCCAAGCAACAACGACAACGAACGCTACTACGAGCAGGAATTTTTGTTTAGCCCGCAGATAAACAAGGTGTACCACACCCTGCGCCTAGAGAACAAGACCAAACAGCCTTGGACCACCGCTCCCTTGCTGGTGATGAACGCCCAAGGCGACCGCCGCCCCATCAGCCAAGACCTACTGACCTACACACCCACGGGCGGCAAGACCTTCGTGAAACTGACCGAGGCACTGGAAGTGAAAGCGGAGCAGGCCGAACGGGAAACCAAACGGGAAACCGCCGCCTGGACGGACAAACGCCGTGGCCTCGTCTTCGACCTGGTGCAGGTGGAGGGCAAAATCAAAGTGAAGAACTTTAAGGATAAAAAGCTCGACCTGCGGCTTCAGCGCACCATCGTCGGCAATTTGAAAAAGAGCAGCATTGACTGGCAGAAAGAGGAGGTTATCAACCCGGACAACCCCCGCAACCGCAAGACAAACGTGTGCTGGGAGACGCCCATCAAAGCTAACAGCGAGTTGGAAATCACGTACACTTACGAGATTTATGTGCCTGCGTTTTGAGCAGCTACATTGACGTGTTTTGACTCAACACTTTCCCCAAAAAACGCCGAAGCATGGCCATCAAAATCCTCCGGCGAACCAGTGGTGTGGAACACCCGCCGACCATGCTTCGAGCATTTTTCGGCCATTTCGGGGTGGCGACGCAGGTAGTCCACGAGGCTCTTCGCCACGATTTCGCCCTGCGAGATGACCTTTATTTCCTTCCCACGGGGATAAATCGGTAAAAACTTTTTGATGACCGGCTCCAACAGCGGGTAGTGCGTGCAGGCGAGCAGCACCGTGTCAATGTCGGGGGCGGTGGCGAGCAGTGCGTCAAGGTATTTTTTTACAAAAAAATCAGTGCCGATGCCCGTCAGTTCTCCGTTTTCGACGAGCGGCACCCACATCGGACAGGCCTGCTGGAAGACCGTGACCTCCGGGAAGAACTTCCCAATTTCGATAACGTAACTCTCCGAGCGAACCGTGCCAGTCGTGCCGAGCACCCCCACTTTTTTGGTTTTGGTGAAATGCCCAATGACCTCCGCCGTGGGGCGGATGACGCCTAGCACCCGGCGCTCCGGGGCTATTTTTGGCAGGGCCAATTGCTGGATGTTGCGAAGCGCCTCAGCCGAAGCGGTGTTGCAGGCAAGAATGACGAGCTGGCAGCCCTGCCCAAACAGGTACTGCACACACTCCAACGTGTAATGGTAAATGGTGTCAAAATCCCTCGGGCCGTAGGGCGAACGGGCGTTGTCGCCGAGATACAGGTAGTCGTAATCGGGCAGCAGCTTGACGATTTCCCGCATGACGGTCAAGCCGCCATAGCCGCTGTCGAAGATGCCGATGGGGGAGTTTTTCATTGCGGGCAAAAGTAGGGGAAATCGAATTGCGGGGTGTTGTCGCCAACACAATTTCGGAAACAAGCAATTGTTTGAAGTTGTGGTAAGCAACTGCTAACCAGTGTTTTACCACCACCTCAAACAACTTCAAACTATATCAACGAGCCAGCACCAACCGACGGGCAAGCGTGTTGCCGCCAACCGTCAGCTTGACCAAATAGACGCCCGAAGGCTGGTTGGAAAGGTCGAAGCGGAACTCCCGGCCCGACGTGTTGTCGGCAGCCGATGCCACTACCCTACCCGTGATGTCAAGGATGCTCACCTCCACGTTTTCGATGGAACTCAAGGACATTTTAACCGAAAACAGCCTGTTGGCCGGGTTGGGCGAAATGGAAAAAGCGTCCAACGCCGCTATCTCTCCAATGCCCGAAACCACGCTCACCGAGGCCATCGCCGTGCAACCATTGGCATCGGTCACGACCACAGAGTAGTCGCCCGTGGGCAATGCCGTAGCAGTCGCCGTGGTTTGGCCATTTGACCACAAATAGGTGTAGGGACTGGTGCCGCCCGTGGCGGTGACGGTGGCGCTGCTGTTGCCGTTGTCCACAACCGTAACGGTCGGCGGGGCGGTGGGCGAGAAGGAGACGATGAGCGAATCCGTGGAAGTGCTGCAAACCGTGCCAGACGGGTTGCTGGCCAAAATATAAGTCACGCTTTTGATGACCCAAGTACCTGCCAGAAGCGGGAGAGAGTTTGTGCTCAGAACGCCGTTCAAGTCCGAGTCAAAAGTGCCCGAGGCCGGAACGCCGGTGAGCGTAAAGCCACCCGCCAAACCACCAGTGCCGCCCAGTTCATCATTGAAGAACCAGCCGTGGCCGCCGTTCGGTGGAATGACCTCTGTGCCGTCGGTGGCGATGTCAAAGGTAGCGCCAGGGCCACAGACGGAAACTGGGGCCGTGGTGGCCAGCTCGCCTGCTGCGCAGGGCGTCGTTGGGCATGTCGCACCGCTAATGCAGGTGAGTGCGGGGTAGCCGTTGTCGGTGGTAGTGTTTGGGCCTCCAGGACAATTCCCAGCTTCGTTGATGACGATGGTGTAAGCACCGTTTTCCGTAGCTGTCCAGGTGATGGTGCACCCGTCACCGTCGCCGGGACCGAAGGCATCAACGGCGCCGCTGGGGGCGAGTATGGTAAACTCGGGCACCCACGTGCCCGCCCCTGGGCCATTACAGATGCTGAAAGCGTAGGTGCCGCCAGCTTGGAAATTGTTGCAGATGTATGCCTCGGATGCATACACCTCGAACGACGTTATTTCATTGAACGGACAGCCGGTGCCAGCATCGCAAGGCGCTCCAAAGAAGATATTGTTGAAATCGTTGTAAGCGCCTGGAGGTGTTGGGGCAGACCAGGTGAGGCACTGGGCTTCCGCTTTGTTGGCCGCAAAAGAGAACATGAAAAGCAAAGTGGCAAATAGGAGGTATGAATTTTTCATAAAATTGTTTTTTAAAAAATTAAGTGCCAAGTTAGGCAGGTCATGCTGACCAACCAATTGAATCGAGGTAATTATGCTTTCGAGCGCCAGGTTTTGGCCATTTACAATTTGCCGTTGGCCTCTGGCTATTGGCTGTTGGCCAACAGCAAATGGCAAAAAGCTAACAGCCAGAAGTATGAATCCCTCTTCTGATTTTAATCACCCAATACCTCCCGCACTGCCGCTATATTTGCCCAAAATAGGAGCTACAATCATGACAAACCTAAAGAATATCCAGACCGAGATTGACGCCAGCTTCCTCTACCAAGTGCTTGCCGACCACGAGGCGGATGCGAACGTTGCCAGTGTTTTCCGCCAGATGAGCGAAATAGAGCACGGCCATGCGCAGGCCTTCATGCGGAAAAACAACCTGGACGTCAGCAAGATGCCACCACCTTCCCGACGGGCGAGGGTACTAAAATCCATCGGCAAGGTGCTGGGCTACGACTACGTGCTGGGCGTGCTGCTAGACACGGAAAAGAGCATTTCCAGCGCTGTTTCGAAAGCAAGGAGCAGGACCAAGTCCACAAGCTCCATCTCCGACACGGCGCACGTGACCATCCTCAAGAACATCCTGAACACCAGTTCAAAAGTCTCCGGCACCAACCTGGCGAGGTTCGAGAAGCGGCACCGCTCCGTTGGCGGCAATGCCCTGCGGGCAGCCGTGCTGGGCGGCAACGACGGGCTGGTTTCCAATTTCAGTTTGGTGATGGGCATCGCCGGTGCCACCAGCGGGCAGAGCGGGGTGCTGCTGGCGGGCATGGCGGGGTTGTTGGCGGGCGCATTGTCCATGGCCCTGGGCGAGTGGATTTCCGTGAAAAGCTCGCAGGAATTGCATGAAAACCAGATGCAACTGGAGATGGAGGAACTGGAAGCCAACCCCGAGGGCGAGGAGAAGGAACTGGCCCTGATTTACCAGTCCAAGGGGATACCCGTGGAGCAGTCAAGACAAATGGCTATGGACGTTATTTCGGACAAGGAACACGCCCACGAGATTTTGATTAAAGAGGAATTGGGCATCAATGCCGAGGATTTGAAAGGCTCGGCGATGGAAGCGGCCATTACTTCGTTCGTCCTGTTTGCCATGGGTGCCATAATTCCAGTAGTGCCATTTTTCTTTACGGACGGCATGAAGGCGATTTTGATAAGCACGGCCATGAGCGGTGTTGGGCTGTTTTTGATTGGTTCGGCCATCACATTGTTCACAGGCAAGAGCGTTTGGTTCTCAGGGTTCCGGCAAGTGGTTTTTGGGTTGGCAGCGGCGGCCATCACGTTTGGGATTGGCAAACTCATCGGGGTATCGGTAGTGGGGTAATGAAAATCCAGCCTCGCCCACTATTCATCTAAAATCCATTGCCCTTGGCAAAAATTCTCCCCCAAAACCCTTACCATTGCACTAATTTTTTAAAAACAAAAAACAACGCAACCATGTCAAGACTAACTCCTTTTGCAAGGATTCTCATCGTGCTGGCCATCGTGGCAGCCTTGTTCTTTGGGGTGAAGAAATTCTTCCCGAACCTGATCGGCGGCGGCGATACCACCACCGAGACGACTACTCCCACGGAAGAACCAACCACCACCACTGGCACAGAAACCACCACACCCGCCGACAACAGCGGTGGCACGACCACGACCACAACACCGAGCTTCAACTACACCGCACCGGAGCCAGTGAACGGCAAGCTGCGTGGCGTGGTAGAGCTTGGCGCCACGGGCTTCAACTCGTTCATCATCAACGTGGATGCCCAGAAAAACTGGAAGCTGGCCAAGGCCGACTACGGGAGCAGCCTGCTCTACGAGAGCATGACCAACGACGCCGAAATTTCCGCAGGTTTGAAGAACTACATCTCCAACATGCTGGCCTTCGGCGTGGGCGGCAAAGACATCCACTTCGTCATCAGCTCCGGGGCGCAGAAAGTGGAGATGACCAAGAAAATCATCGCAGCCCTGAAGAAGATGAACTACTTCGTGAACACCGTGACACCGGAAAAGGAGGGCCAGCTTGCGCTGAAAAGCGTGATGCCCGCAGCTTTCAGTGACAAGGCATTTGTGGTGGACATCGGCTCCGGCAACACCAAAATTTCGTGGATGCAAGGAGGCTCGGCCATTGGAAAAGAAGCTTACGGCGCCAAGTATTACCAAAACAACGTCACCGACGAGGCAGCCTACCAGAACGCCGCCGCCATGGCCAAAGGCATTCCCTCTGGGCAGCGTGGCACCTGTTTCATCATCGGCGGTGTGCCTTTCGAGCTGGCCAAGCAGGGCCGCAACGGCAAGGAGCGCTACACCGTGCTGAAAGCCCCCGGCGACTACAAAGCTGACGGCGAAAAACAAAAGGCCGGCCTCAACATCTACAAGGCCATCGCCGACGCCACTGGTTGCCAGACGTTCGTGTTCGACTGGGACGCCAACTTCACGATTGGTTTCTTGCTGACCCTTTGAAGAAGAGGTTGAGAGATTGAGGGGGTGAGAGCGTGAGAAATCCCGCGCACTGCTCTCACCCCCTCACCGCCTCAAGAGAGATTGAGAGATTGAGAGGGTGAGAGCGTGAGAAATCCCCCTCACCCCCTCAATCTCTCAATCTCTCAATCTCTCAATCTCTCAACCTCTTAATTCTACTTTGTTACTTTAAAAAAAATCTATCCAAGTGGGGCGATGCTCCGCCAAAACTTTATCAAAACTGCCATTTCCCCTCCTCGCCGCCTTCGGCGGCTCGTCGGGGGAGGGAGCCTTTGGGGGCGTTCCGCCCCCAAACCCCCTACTTTCCAAAGTGATATGTTCAATATTCTAAAGTAACAAAGTAGAATTAATCCCTCACCCCCTCAATCTCTCAATCTCTCAACCTCTCACCCCCTCAATCTCCCGTTGCTTTGTTTTACATTTGTGCAAACATTCGCCCAAAACTAGAATTGATGATGGCTAAACGGCATTCCCGGCTGCTCCACGCAGTCATTCGGCACGGCATCTGGCTGTTGCTTTTCACCGTTTTTTGTGCCAACCAATCCACCGCCCAGATTTGGACGGAGGACTTCAACTCCTACGCCGACGCCACTATTAACGCACCACCAAAATGGACTTCATACGCCACTGATTGTGACGACGGCGGCAACATCAACCTCGGCGCTGGTGTCAGCCAATGGGGTGTTTGGGCGGGCGCATTTACCTGCAACGATATTGAAGGTGCGCCTTGCTGTGTTCCCTTTGGCGGCGGCGGCAACGACAATGCTTGGCAATCTGAGAGTATCAACATTGCGGGTTATTGCAACGTAAGCATCAGCATGGACTATTCTTCAGTTGGCACTTTTGAGTGCTCGGCTGGTGGGCCTATTTTTGCCTGCATGGGCGACCCCACTTCCGACAACGGCCACGACCAAATAGTGGCTGAATACAGCCTAAATGCTGGGCCTTGGACGCAGTTTGGCTATGTATGCGGCTTTGGGTCAGGTATCCTTTCGGCAGCGGGTCTAAACGGCAACACGCTACAAATTCGGGTTTTCGTTGCCAACAAGGCTAATGCCGAATACTACTATTTCGACAATGTGGTGGTGACGGGTACCGCAGCCGTTGTTCCCACCTTCACGCAAGTGGGGCCGCTCTGCGAGAACGAGGCATCGGTGGTACTTCCCACCACTTCCAACCAGGGCATCAACGGTACCTGGAACCCCGCCAACTTCAACCCGGCTGGGCTTGGTGGCACGACAACGACCGTGAATTTTACCCCAACCGCTGGCCAGTGCGCCTTGCCCACCACGATGGACATTGTCGTGAACGAGCCAGTAACCCCAACCGCAAACCCCATCGGGCCGTTCTGCACCAACGACCCGCCCGTGGGCCTGCCCACCAACCTCGGCGGCATCAACGGCAACTGGTCAGGGCAAGGCGTTGCTGGCAACAGCTTCGACCCAATGGCCGCCGGGCCGGGCAACTTCAACCTAACCTTCACGCCGACGTCGGGCCAGTGCTCCAACACCGCAAGCCTGTCGGTCATGGTCACGCAAGCGGCCACGCCCAACCTCGGCTCCACCACGCTCTGCTCCACCGACCCACTTTACGACCTTACACTGCTGCAAGACCCACTATACCCCACTGGCACTTGGTCGGGGCCCGGAGTCAACGGCACAAGCTTTAACCCAGTTGGACAGAACGGTGTCGTCAACCTCACCTTCATTTCTAGCGCCAATTGCGTGATGCCAGCTAATACGACCATCACCGTAAACACTGCCACCACACCACCAATCACGGGCGTCCCGGCCTCCATTTGTGAAACGGAGGCGGCCATCCCGTTGCCCACCCCACAGGGCGGCTTCGCTGGCAACTGGTCGGGGCAGGGCGTCACGAGCAACAATTTTGACCCAAGCGGACTGAGCGGCAGCATTACGCTGACGTTTACCCCGAATGCGGGTCAGTGCGCCAACCCGGCCACCACCAGCATCAGCGTCACCACGCCGACGACCCCAGCAATCACGGGCGTTCCGGCTTTCATTTGTGAAACGGAGGCGGCAATTTCTTTGCCCACGCCGCAGGGCGGCTTCACTGGCAACTGGTCGGGGCAGGGCGTTACGAACAACAACTTCGACCCAACTGGACTGAGCGGCAGCATCACGCTCACGTTTACCCCGAATGCGGGGCAGTGCGCCAACCCAGCCTCCACCAGCATCAGCGTCACCTTGCCGACAAACCCAGCAATCATGGGCGTTCCGGCTTCCATTTGTGAAACGGCGGTGGCCATCCCGCTGCCCACGCCGCAGGGCGGGTTCGCTGGCAACTGGTCGGGGCAGGGCGTGACCAACAACAGCTTCGACCCAAGCGGACTGAGCGGCAGCATCACGCTGACGTTTACCCCAAATGCGGGGCAGTGCGCCAACCCGGCCACGACGAGCATCACGGTGGACTTGTCCGCAACGCCAATGCTGGGCACTGTCACGCTTTGCCAAGATGATGGGCTTTATGTCCTCAGCAACCTCAACGACCCCAACTTCCCGGCTGGCACCTGGAGCGGCCCCGGCGTCAGCGGCGGCAACTTCAACCCGGCTGGGCAGAACGGCAACGTGACGCTGACTTTTTTGCCTTCGGCAAACTGCGTGAACACGGCAACGACGGTGGTCACGGTGAACCTGCCCATTGCGCCTGCACTCGGCATGGCCACATTGTGCCAAAACGACAGCCCGTTGGCGCTGTCCACCCTCGCCAACCCAAGCTACCCGGCTGGCACCTGGAGCGGCCCTGGCGTCAGTGGCGGCGACTTCGACCCGACTGGTCAAAACGGCAACGTGACCTTGACTTTTTCGCCTTCGGCAAACTGCACGATGCCAGCCACCACCATCGTCACGGTAAACACGACGCCCAGCTTCACCGCCCTGATGGAGCCGTGTGACCCCGCCACACAGACCTACACGGTCAGCTTCACCATCACGGGTGGCACTGCGCCCTACACCGTGGATGGCACGACGCTGGCAGGTTCGACCTTCAGTTCCCCGACAATACCGAGCGGCACGAGCTACAGCTTCGTCATTGACGATGCCAACGGCTGCGGGCCGGTGACGGTGAGCGGTACGCAGAATTGCAGTTGCACCACTGACGCTGGCACGATGGATTTTGCGAATGCGCCGCTGACGGTTTGCTATCAATCCGGGGGGTTTTCCGTTCCATTCAACCAAGATTCGTTGCTGGACAACAATGATGTGCTGCAATTTGTGTTGCACGACAACCCTGGTGCGACACTGGGCAATATTTTCTGGATAAGCAATTCGCCCGTGATTCCCATACCACCTGGCTTAACGCCTGGACAAACCTACTACGTGTCGGTGATTGCGGGGAATGATGATGGCAGTGGGAATGTGGACTTAAGTGACCCTTGCCTATCTGTTTCTCAAGGAGTTCCTGTATTGTTTTATTTGCTTTCTGTGGAGTTGGGGAATGATGTGAGTATTTGTGCCGGTGACTGTTATGAAATACCCTTGCAATTTACTGGATCTGCACCATTCGGTGTGGATTACACAGTTTCATTGAACGGTAATCAAGTTGCAAATTTTTTTATTGACAATTTGTCGAATGGTTCAACTCTTGAATTGTGCCCCGCCGATTTTAACCTTACGAGTGGTGTCGTTGAGATAGAAATATCTGGGATGGTAGATAACAATTTTTGTCTAATAGATTACTCTGATTCAGTTTTTGTGCCATCTCTAAACATCACCATCGGCTCCAGTGTGGTCAACAACCTCATCCCCACCCTCTGCCCCGGCGAAGTAGTGGTGGTGAACGGCACACAATACGATGCCGCCAATCCCAGTGGTACGGAGGTCTTTCTTGGTGGCAGCGCTTCCGGCTGCGACTCCATCGTGAACATCAATTTGGCGTTTTACCCGCCTGCTTCGTTTACGCTTGAGCAAAGTTTCTGCGGCAGCGGAAGCATCACCGTGAACGGCACGGTGTACGACCAAAACACCCCAAGCGGTATTGAAATCCTTCAAAATGCAGCCGCAAATAGCTGTGACTCAACGGTTATCGTCAACCTGACGTTTAACCAGCCTTCGGTAACGAACCTCAACCAAACCCTGTGCACGGGCGGCAGCATCACGGTGAACGGCGTTGTTTACGACGAAGCCAACCCCAGCGGCACGGAGGTCATCATCGGGGGCGCTGCCAATGGCTGCGACTCCTCCATCGTGGTGAACCTCAGTTTCAACTCGGTGGTGACATCCATCATCAACCCGACGCTCTGCCCCGGCGGCAGCGTGACGGTGAACGGCACGACCTACAACGCCGCCAACCCGAGCGGCACGGAAACAATGCCCGGTGCCAGCTACCTCGGCTGCGACTCGGTGGCGGTGGTCGGCTTGTCGTTTTTCCCACCCGCTTTGGGCAGTTTCAGCCCGACGCTTTGTCCCGGCGGCAGCGTCACGGTGGGTGGGACGGTTTTCAACCAAGGCAATACAAGCGGCTCGGTGGTCATCCTCAGCGGCAGCGTGAACAGCTGCGATTCGACGGTGCAGGTGAACCTCCAGTTTGCGCCCCCGGCGCAAGGCAGTTTCAGCGCCACAATTTGCCCCGGCGAAACTTTGAACATCGGCGGCACCATTTTTACCCAAACCAACCCCAGTGGCAGCGTCGTGCTGCCGCAATCGAGCTACCTCGGCTGCGATTCGACGGTGCAGGTGGCACTGTCATTTTACCCTGTGGCCAGCAGCACCATTGACGACCAATACTGCACCGGGGGCAGCATCACCGTGAACGGCACGGTGTACAACGAGGCCAACCCAAGTGGAACAGAAATCATATTGGGCAGCAGCGCAAACGGCTGTGATTCGACTGTTTTTGTCAATTTGACCTTCGGCAGTTCCGTCATCGTGAGCCTTGACCCGACGCTTTGCGCAGGTGAGGTTTTGGTAGTGAACGGTACGACCTACTCGTCCAACAACCCCACGGGAAGCGTGACCTTCCCCAACGGCAGCTACCTCGGCTGCGACTCCACGGTGAACGTCAGCCTGTCGTTTTACCCGGATGCCGTTGGCAACATCACAGAAATCCTGCAATCCGGCGGTTCCATCGTGGTGAACGGCACGGTGTACAATGAGCAGAACCCTTCGGGAACGGAAATTTTCGTTGGGGGAAGCTACACGGGCTGCGACTCGATGGTGGTCGTAAACCTGATTTTTGAAGGGGAAGAAATGGTGGGCATCGTGGAGGTCAGCTCCCCGCTCTGCCATTTTGGAGGCGACGGGGTCATCACCTTGACGGGCATTCAAGGTGGCTCGCCGCCCTTCGTGGTGGCGCTGAACGGCGGCAATTCTGCCCCGGTCGTGACCTTTCCAGTGGTGTTCGACAACCTGACTTTTGGGTTCCACACCCTCACCATCATTGATGCGTTGGGCAACATCACCTCGCAGGAAATCTTCATGCCCGACGCCCCGGAACTGCAACTTGACATGGGCAGCTCGCTCACCGTGCCGCTTGGCAACAGCGTGGTGCTGAGTGCGGGCACTGCTTCGCAAATAGCCACCTGGGCTTGGTCGCCACCCGACTACCTCGACTGCACGGACTGCCCAATGCCACTTTGCACCCCGCTCAACGACATCGTGTACACCCTGGCCGTGACGGACGAAAACGGCTGCACCGCCGAGGGCGAACTTACGGTTTTGGTCGAAAAACTGGTGCAGGTGTACGTGCCAAGTGCCTTCAGCCCCAACAACGACGGCATCAACGACGAGCTGACGGTGTTCGCTGGGCCGCAAGTGGACAAAATCAAGGTCTTCCAGATTTTCTCCCGCTGGGGCGAATTGGTTTATGAGCTTTACAACTTTTCTCCCAACGACCTGCAACTAGGTTGGAACGGCAACTTCAACGAAAAGGCGCTCGACCCGGCGGTGTTCGCTTGGTTCGCCGAGGTGGTCTTTTTGGATGGGACGGTACACTTGTTTAAGGGGAACGTGACGTTGGTGAGGTAAAAGAAAATAACCATTCAGCTTTTTGGTACTCGCTACAACGTCGGGGAGGTTCAAAACCCTGCCCGACGTTAAATCGTGATATTGACAACGTCGGGGAGGTTTTGAACCTCCCCGACGTTAAATCGTGATATTGAGCCGCAATTGAGATTACACCTTTTTCCTTGAAAAGCCTGCTCAATATTCAAGTGTTGAGCTGGAAAAAGATGTCACCTCAAAACTAAAAGTGTACAACTTGCAAAACGACATTTTCAGCATACAAAAAGCTGACGCCGCCGACATTCCACGGCTGGCCGAGATGATCAACCGCTGTTACCGGGGCGAGGCATCCAAGCAGGGCTGGACGACCGAGGCAGACTTGATTGCAGGTGAAATCCGCACCGACGAGGACAACCTGTCGGAAATCATGGCCAACGATGCCGCCACAATTTTGAAATGCAGCCATGCAACGGTAGGTATCGTTGGCTGTGTGTATTTGGAAAAAAAAGGGAACCGCTTGTACCTCGGCATGTTGTCGGTGGACATTGCTTGGCAAGCATCCGGCATCGGGAAGCGGCTGCTCCAGGCCGCCGAGGTTCATGCCCGATCGCTGGGCTGTGGGGCCATTTTCATGCGGGTAATCCCCGTCCGCTCCTCGCTGATGGACTGGTACGAACGGTACGGCTACCTGCCCACGGGCGAGCGGATGTCATTCGACGGCGACCCAAAATATGGTGTGCCGAGGGTGCCGCTTGAGTTTGTGATTTTGGAAAAAAAGATGGCGGGGAATTGAAAATTGAAAATTAGGGGCGTTAAGAAAAAATATACCGGTATGATTTTCTACTAAATAGCGCAGACGCGAGGAGGATTGGAACGCGGATTGGGCGGATTTAGCGGATTAACACGGATTAAATCTGTTTTTATCCGCTAAATCCGCCCAATCCGCGTTCCAATCCTCCTCGCGAGTGTTTGGTGATTAAGGTAATGCCCACCTGAAATCAGGCAATAAAAATTTCTCTTAACACCCCTAATTGAGAATTGAAAATGGGGCGACTTGATGATTTTTTCCTTCAACTCCCAATTCAAAAGCAAATCTGCCTGAAACGTAAAAGAGGCCACCCGGTACTGTCCGGGCGGCCTCTTTTACCGAAAATAACCAGCATTAATGCTTAAACGGGTCGGAGTAGCGAGTCGCCAAAAGGCTCTCCTTGTCGGTCAAAGTTCTCAGGAAGGCGACCAGCGCTTGCTTGTCGCTTTCGTTGAGGTTAAGCTGTTTTGGCGAGCCGCTGTCCTTCAAGTTTTCATGGAGGTTCGGGTGGTTTTTGATGCCGCTGCTGTAATGCTCAACTACCTGCTCCAGCGTTGCGAAGCGGCCGTCGTGCATGTAGGGGGCAGTCAATTCGATATTGCGGAGCATCGGCACTTTGAACACGCCGTTCTCGGGTTGCAAGTTGGAAATGGCTCCAACGCCCTCGTCCTGATAATCCAAATCGAGGCCATTGTTGGCGGCGACGATGCCAAGAGAAAAAGCTACAGCGCCGAGGTTGTGGCAACTGGCACAGTTGGTATTGTAAAGCGCTTTGCCCTGGTTTTCCTGAGCGGTGAACTTGGCAAATTGGGCTGTCTCGTCGCCGTGGTTATCAATTAATTCCTGGTCGTACTTCGAATTGAAGCAGCCGATGGAGCTGACGAATGCTTGGAGGGCCGTGAGCATTTTCTCTTCGTTGGTTAGGTAGGTCTGATAAGGAAATGCGTTCTTGAAAAGTATAAAATAATATTGTTCCTGCAAGAGCTTATCGGCAAGTTCGCCAAGGTCCACGTTGCCCATCTCCACAGGGTTTTTCATGGTTTCAGCGGATTGTTCCATCACGCTGGACGCACGATTGTCCCAAAACATGCGGGTGCCGCCGAAGCCGTAATAGGCATTGAAGCTGGGGAAAGTGCCCAGCGCAAGTGTGTTGCGGGAAGTGCGCTCGGTGGTGACGCCGGGGCTGAACTGCTCCCCGTCGGTGAAGGCCAGTTCAGGCTTGTGGCAGGAGGCACAGTTGACCTCGTTGTTCACGGAGAGGCGCTTGTCGTAAAACAGCACCCTGCCGAGCGTTGCCTGCTTGTTGTCCGCAAAAACCTCGAACCCGCCCACGGTTTGGGGGAGATTCAGGGTGTAGTTGTCAACTTCGTCAGGTAGGTTTAGGTTCGCTGCGATTACTTTGTAATCTTCGGGGTCGTAGTTGTGCGTAATCGTGACGCTTTCGTCTTTCAAGCAAGAAGTAAAGGAGGCTATCATAATGGCGGCAAGGAGGAAGAGCTTCGTTTTCATAAAAAGGAAAATTTTAGGTGAAAAATGTGGTGATTGATGGGCTTGCTCCGTTGAGTTTTTGCCCGATTGTAAAATAGTGGATAAATGTACTCACACTTCAACCGAAAATCTACTGCCCAAGTGTGCTTTAACGCTTCGATATTTCACTAAATGAAATCTTTTGTCAGAACGTTGCGCAAAAGGTGGCTTGCGGCCCAATTTGTTTAGGGTTACCATTCGATTTCAAAACGGTCATCCTTGAAACCGTCAATGTCCCGCCGCTCCCGCTTGGTGGGGCGACCAGCGCCCCGCTCCCGCACTTCCACGCCCATTTTCCCGACGTACCATTCCTTGTACTTGTTCATCTCCTCCTCGGGGGTCAGGTTGTCGTAACACTCCACGGCAACGATGGCGGCCACTCGCTTTTCTATCAGTTTTTTTACCAAAAACTCCAGGTTGAAACCCTCTTTTTTAACATAAACTACCTGTCCAACGGCCACGTTGTCCGACGGCTTTGTGTTGGCTTCGCCAATGCGCACTTTGCCCGATTTGATGGCGTCGGTTGCCAACGTCCTTGACTTGAAGATGCGGACGCTCCAGAGCCATTTGTCAATTCTAACTTTTTCCATGATGGAGACGGGTGGGTTGAATGAATTGGTAGGATAAGTTCACCAATCTATTGAATAAAGTACCACCAAAGCGGCCCAATAACTGACATGCCCAAGCCCTTGGCCGATCCAATGGCCAGACGAGTAAGGTGGAACTTCGTGCAGGAAAACCTTTTCCTCCTCTCCCTTCACGCCGAATTGGTTGCTTGCGTCTAGCCTTTCCTTGAGCTTTGAATTTTCGCAGGTCATTTGGTAGGAGTGGTGTCCATCGGGGATGTGATTGACCGTAATGCTTTTCACTACTTGGCTATCGTTTTCCACTAATAGTTTATTATCAACAATGAGCTTGATACCAGACAGCGGCCTTGAGGGGACAATCTTCATGGTGCCTGTGGCAGTGGTATCATCTGAATAGCTAACTACCAAAGCAATTGGCTTGCAGGCGACTATAAATAATGGCAAAAGAAAAAGAAGTGTTCTCAGGTTTTTCATAACAGATTGGTATTTAATGGTTTGTAAGTGAAACTAGCGGGGGGTAGCTCAAATCTATCGCCTCCAATGCCTCGCAAACTTTCTTCGCAATCACGTAGTCACGGTACCAGCGGTCGTCCACCGGAACGATAGTCCAGGGTATGGTGCTGCCGTTGATGGCATCGGAGTAGCAGCGCATGTAGTCGTCCCAATGCTCCCGTTCCTTCCAGTCGTTGTCGCTGTGCTTCCAGTGCTTTTCTGGTTCGTCAATGCGTTGCTGCAGTTGCTTTTCCTGTTCGTCTTTTGAAATGTGGAGGCAAAACTTGAGGACGGTTGTATGGTTGTCAAATTGCAGCAGCTCCTCGAAGGCATTGATGGCGGCCATGCGATGCTTTACCCGCTTTTCGTCAATCCAGGCATGAACCCGCTGAATCAGCACGTCCTCGTAGTGGGAGCGGTTAAAAATCTTGATGTCGCCCTTGGACGGCACCTGCTGGTGTACACGCCAAAGGAAATCGTGCCCAACCTCGATTTCCGTCGGCTTCTTGAAGGCATACACGCTCAGGTTGAACGGTGTGCAGTCCTTGAAAACGTTTTTGGCAGCCCCGTCCTTGCCGCTGCCGTCCATACCCTGGAAGATGATGAGCAGCGAGTACTTGCGCTGCGCCCGCAAGATTTCGTTCAGCTCGCCAATGCGCTTGCAATAATCTTCTGTCCGTTTTTTTAGGTCGTCCTTGTCAGTGCCCTTGGGCGGGTCGGCTGAAATTTCTGCTAAGTTTATCATGGATGGATTGTTGAATTGTTGGTATTGCTGTATTGTTGGTATTGCTGTATTGTTACGTACTCGTCAAACGGGCAACAATTCAACAATTTCAACAATACAACACTCACCGTTTCTCAAACTCCTTCATCAGCTTTCGCACGATGCTTTTCACCTGAACACTGAACTCCTTGTTCAAAATCCAGTGGCCATAGTTGAACTCCTGCTCCAGCACTTTCATCACAGGTACGCCGGTGTACTTGCCAAAATTGAAGACAATTTCACCCTGTTCGTTGTACTTCAGGCGGTTGGTCACGTCAATGGCGTTGGTGTCCTGCGTAAAGTCGTGCAGCGCCTGCATGTCGTTGACGATGGGTGTGGGTGTCACCTTGCCGTCGTCGTCCCGGTGGTCAACGCCTTCGTACCGTTGGAGTTGGCCTTTGAACACGTCAATTGTTGCCCGCACGTCGGCCATGGCGTCGTGGGCGTCCTCCATTTCTTTGTCGCAGTAAAAACGCAGCGCAGCCTTGAGGTTGCGGGGCTCCATTTTGTAAAAAATGCGCTGCACGTCCACCAGTCGGCGCTTTTCAACGTCAAAATCGAGGCCGGCCCTGGCAAACTCCTCCATGATGAGCGGCACATCGAAGCGGCTGATGTTGTACCCGGCCAGGTCAGCATTGCCGATGAAGTCGAAAATCTGCTGCGCAACTTGTGCGAAAACAGGCTTGTTGGCCACATCCTTCGGGGTGATGCCGTGTACCGCCATCGCCTCCGCCGAAATGGGGATTCCTGGATTGATGAGCATTTCCAGCTCCGCAGGCTCCCGCCCGTCTTTGAAGTATTTGATGATGCCAATCTGGAGGATGCGGTCACGGATGACGTTCAGCCCAGTTGATTCAAGGTCGAAGAAGCAGAGGTCGTTTTTAAGATTAAAATCCATTGGTGTGTGTTTGGTGAAGGTTTCAGGTTCAAGGAATTTAAATTAGGGGGGCAAGGTATCGAAAAAACTTTCTCAAAACCTCGTCCGTTGCAGCGAACCATCCCGCTGGTGCCGCTCGATGGCCAACGTCAGCAGCCGGTCAATCAGGTCGGGGTAGGTCAGCCCGGCGGCCATCCAGAGCTTGGGGTACATGCTGATGTTGGTGAAGCCCGGCAGCGTGTTCGGCTCGTTGACGAAGACCCGCCCATCGTCGAGCAGGAACACGTCCATGCGGCTAAGCCCCTCTAAACCAAGCACTTGGAACGCCCGAAGCGCCGTACCCCTAATATTTTCCACATCCTTCGTACTGACATTTTCGGCAGGGATGACCACCTTGGCGGCATCTGGTGAGATGTACTTGCTCTCGTAATCGTAAAAGCCTTTTTCCATCACGATTTCGCCGACGCCGCTCACCCGCAGGTCTTCGACGTTGCCAAGCACGGCGGTCTCGATTTCTCGACCTTTCAAGCCTTGCTCCACCAGCACTTTTGTGTCAAATTTGAATGCGGTCGCAATGGCCGTTTTCAGTCCTTCCAAATCCTCGGCTTTGCTCACGCCCACGCTGCTGCCCATGTTGGCGGGTTTCACGAACATTGGGTAGCCCAATTGCTCCACAATGGCTTTGTAATCAGGTGATTCGTGCTTGCGCAAAGTAACCCAGGGTGCAACCAAAATCCCTGCATCCCGCAGCAGCCGCTTGGCGAAGTCCTTGTCCATGCCCACCGATGAGCCGAGCGAGTTTGGGCCAACAAACGGCAATCCGAGGATGGCCAGCAGCCCCTGCAGCGTCCCATCTTCCCCGAACGGGCCGTGGATGATGGGGAAGACAACATGGATATTGGGAAATTGGGAAATTGGGAAATTGGGGGTGCCGGGGCGGTATTGGATGACCCGTTCTTCGCCGGGAAGGAGCATCACCGGGAACCCGACGTTGCCAGTTTCGATGCTGGTGAGCGACATGAACTCGTCTTCGGGCAAGTGCAACCACTGTCCGCTGCGGCTCACGCCGATGACGACGACGTCGTACTTTGCTTTGTCAATGGCCTTGTATATGTTGCGGGCCGAGTTCATGGAGACCTCGTGCTCCGGGGAAACGCCTCCGCAGAGGATGGCGGTGGTGAGTTTGGACATAGTTTTTAGAAAATGCTTTTGTCAGGATGTTGCCGTGTATCGAAAAAACCAACAATGCGGAGATTTGTACCAATTACACGATAATACATTCGCCTATGCTTACCCACAGGAACGTATCTCACGGTTTTGGCTTTAGTTGATTTACGGCCAACACCGGGCTGTTTTTTCAACTGAAGGATTCGTTTAGAAATTTCAGCATTGAAATTGATGGCAGCTTGGAGGGAATGATTGTCTTGAAGATATTCAATTATTTCATGCAGTTTCCTCAAAGCTCTTTTCGAGTAACTTACTTTAACAACCATTTTTGAATCATTTCATTGGCATCTTCTTCAGAAACGAGATTGTTTTCATCGTCACTTTCGTCAATGGCAAGTTGAAGCTCTTCTTGTTGTTCTGGTGTGAGCTCATCCCACCAGTCAGTGTCCTTTTGTTTTTGCTTGATAAATTCATGAACTAGGAGGTTCAATTCGTCTAGTAGTTTTAAATCATTGACTTTGGCAACGATGTCTATGATGCTTCCTTTTAATTCCAATGCATTCATAATCTTCAATATTTTTTTCCAAAAATAGCCAGTTTTTAGGAAATCAATTATTGATTTCTAAACTTGACTTTCATTATTACCACTCAATCTATCGAACCATTTTTCACCAAATTTATCTTTCCCTTCTTTATCAATCTCTTCAATAGTTTTGAACACCTCCGGCCGCATCTGCGGAAAGAACAGCACCTCCTGTATGCTCGCCTGCCCCGTGAACAACATCGCCAATCTATCAATCCCGAAGCCAATCCCCGACATGGGAGGCATCCCGTACTCCATTGCCCGTAGAAAGTCGTGGTCAATGTACATGGCCTCGTCGTCGCCACGCTCCATCAGTTTCACCTGCTCCTCGAAGCGCTCCCGCTGTTCAATCGGGTCGTTTAGCTCGGTGTAGGCGTTGGCGATTTCCTTGCCGTTGCAGTACAGCTCGAAGCGCTCCACGAGGCCCGGCTTGCTTCGGTGCTTCTTCGTCAGTGGCGACATCTCCACCGGGTGGTCGGTAATGAAAGTAGGCTGGATGAAATGCTTCTCGGCCACTTCGCCGAATAGCTCGTCAATCAACTTGCCCCGGCCCATGCTGGGGTCAAGTTCGATGTGCAGCTTCTTGCAAACTTCCCGAAGTGCGGCCTCGTCCATCTCGCTCACGTCAATGCCGCTGTGCTTTTCGATGGCCTGGTAAATGCTCATGCGATGGAACGGTGCCTTAAAGTTCAAAGTTTTGTCGCCAAAAACAACGTCCGTCGTGCCGCAGGTATCCAATGCAGCTTTTTCCAAAAGCTGCTCGGTGGTTTCCATCATCCAGAAGTAGTCCTTGTAGGCCACGTAAAATTCGAGGATGGTAAACTCCGGGTTGTGGGTGCGGTCCATGCCCTCGTTGCGGAAGTTGCGGCTGAACTCGTACACCCACTCAAAGCCGCCAACGATGAGGCGCTTGAGGTACAGTTCATTGGCCACCCGCATGAAAAAAGGCACGTCGAGCGCATTGTGGTGCGTCTTGAAAGGACGGGCAGCCGCCCCGCCGGGGATGGGCTGCAGCACTGGCGTGTCCACTTCCAGCCCGCCCCGCTCGTTGAGGAAGTTGCGGATGGAGTTGACCATTTTCGTGCGTTTTAGGAAGGTCTCCTTCACCTCTGGGTTCACGATGAGGTCCACGTAGCGCATCCGGTAGCGCATTTCAGGGTCGGTGAAGGCGTCGTGGACGTTGCCTTCTGCGTCCCGCTTCACGATGGGCAATGGGCGCAGGGCCTTGGCCAGCAGCGTCAGTTCTTGGACGTGAATGCTCGTCTCGCCCGTTTTTGTGTTGAAAACAAAGCCCTTGATGCCGACGAAGTCGCCAAGGTCGAGCAGTTTTTTCACCAAAACATCGAAGAACGTGAAGTCGTCGCCATGCCCAAGCTCGTCCCGTTTCATGTACAATTGAATGGTTCCGGTCGAATCCAGGATGTTCATGAACATCGCTTTACCCGCTTCCCGCTGCGCCATGATGCGTCCTGCGATGACCACCTTCTGGTAGTTCAGGCGGTTTTTAGTGCCGTCTTCCAGCACTTCCTCGGCATAGTTGGCCTTGATCTCAGCAGCGGTCACGTTCACGGGGAACAGCTCGGGCGGGTAGGGGTTGATGCCCAAGTCTTTGATTTTCTGCAAGTTGTCACGGCGGACGAGTTCTTGTTCGGACATGAATTTGAGGGTTTGGGAGCTTGAGGGTTTGAGAGTTTGAGGGCTTAAGCTTCGGAACAAACTCAAAACCTTAAAACCTCAAACCCTCAAGCACTTAAAAAAAAGTGCGCAAAAATAGCTTAAATGCGAGGATTGGGCACAAAATCAAATGAAATTCAAATGACAAGGGCAAAACAACGACCGCCTTTAATTTTTACTACTTTTGCGACGCTTTTTTCGCTGCTGCGCTATTTTCCACCGCAGCCCCGAAAAATACTGCCGCCGTTTTGGCACAAAACCCGGCAATCGTGCTAAGCATTTTGATAACCAAAATACATCCTACCATGCTGAATCGTTTTTTGATTTTGCTCTTTGCCTTCGTTTCCGCTACCGCGCTTTTTGCCCAAAAAGATGACCCTGTGCTTTTCTCCGTTGGGGAAACGCCAGTCCACCTCTCGGAATTCAAGTACATTTATTCCAAAACAAACGGCGACAAGGCTGATTTTTCAAAGGCCAGCCTGCAAGAGTACCTCGATCTTTACACCAATTTCAAACTGAAGGTGAAAAAGGCGATGGAAATGAAACTCGACACCATTTCTTCCCTCAAACAAGAACTTGATGGATACCGCCGCCAGCTTGCCGACTCCTACCTCATTGACCGGGAAGTAACCGAAAAACTGGTGGACGAAGCTTACGAACGCACCAAGCAGGACGTGGATGTGAGCCATATCATGATAAACTTGGCACCGAACGCATCCCCAGCCGACACGCTGGCAGCCTACAACAAGCTACTGGAGGCCAAGAAAAAACTGGAAACTGGTGAGGACTTTGCCGCTACCGCAATGGTTTATTCTACCGACAAATCGGTGTCGAAAAACATGGGGCATATCGGCTTCGTGACTGCCCTTTTCCCCAATGGATTCTATGCGCTGGAAACCGCTGCCTACAACAGCCCGATGGGGAAAATACAGGGGCCTATCCGCACCACTGGAGGCTACCACCTGTTCCTGGTGCATGGCCGGCGCCCAGCCCGGGGCGAGGTGGAGGTGGCACACATCATGGTGCGCCTCGACAAGTTCCCGGACGGCATCAAGGCCCGCCGAGCCGTTGACTCGCTTTACACCCTGCTCCAGGGTGGCGCCAATTTCGAGGATTTGGCCAAATCATCCTCAATGGACCAGGGCACTTCCGCCAAGGGCGGCTACATCGGCTTCTTCGGTATCAACCGCTACGAAAGGGTTTTCGAGGACGCCGCCTTTTCGCTCAAGAACGACGGCGATTTTTCAACGCCCGTGCAAACGACCATCGGCTGGCACATCATCAAGCGGATCAGCCTGAAAAGTAACGAGCCATTTGCCGTGGTGAAGTCGAGGCTTCAAAACCAAATCAAGCAGGACGCCCGCTTCGAATTGTCCAGATTGAAAATGGTAGAGCGCATCAAGCGGGAGAGCAATTTTACGGAAGACCGTACAACGCTGTCCGATTTTATCGCCACCTTAGAAGCGGACACAACCAAAAGTTTTTTGACATACAAATGGAAAGCGCCGGAATCACCCTCCACGAAGCCGCTTTTTGCCTTCGGCAACACTGAAAAAATCACGTTGGGCGATTTTGCCGACTACTGCAGCAAGGCCTCCCGCAAACGCCAGCAAATGGCTACGTCCGGCGTGGCTGAGGCGGTAAAAAGCTTGTACTCCGACTACATCGGTGAGACGGCCCTCAAGCATGAGGAGCACATGTTGGAGACCAAATACCCTGAATTCAAATCGCTGATGCGGGAGTACGAGGAGGGCGTGATGCTGTTTGAAGTAACGAAAATGGAGGTTTGGGACAAAGCCTCTGCCGACTCCGTTGGGCTGGAAGCGTTTTTTGAAAAAAACAAAACCAACTTCAAATGGGAGGAGCGTGCGGTGGTGAGCCAATATGCTTTGGTGGAAAAATCAAAGGACAAAATCAACCAGATCCGGGAGTTTTCGAAGCACAACGACCCGGAGGCCGTGCTTGCCAAGTTCAACACCGAAGCCGAGAAAATCCTGAGCCGCATCGAGAAGCAGTACGAAAAAGGCCGCAACGAAGTGGTGGACAAAATGGAGTGGAAAATCGGTGCGCTTTCGGCCGTTGACATCAGCAAGCGGGACAAGTCCTACAACTTCTTCAAGTTGGAGCAGATGCTGCCCCCAGGCCAGAAGACCTTGCAAGAGGCCCGTGGCTACGTCGTGGCCGACTACCAGGACTACTTGGAGAAGCGCTGGTTGGAGGCGCTCCGCAAAGAATACAAGGTGAAGTTGAACGAAAAAGTGTTCAACAGCATGGTGAAAAAATAGTGGGTTGGGGGGTTGGCGTTTTGGCGTATTGGCGTGTTAGGTAGCGCCTACCCAATTTGCCAACTGCCCAACACGCCAACAACCCAACATGGGCGTTTCAAAAAAAACAAACACGGAAGTTAAACCAGGCGGGGCGTATGGCCCCGCCTGGTTTCTGCTTTTTTTAGTGTTGATTTTTGGGGAAATTTTGGGCTGCACCAAAGACGGAAAACGCTCGAAGGACGACCGCAAGCTTGGCCGCATTTACGACAAAACACTTTACCTCTCCGACATGGAGGGCATGTTGCCAGAGGGCATCACCGGGGAGGACAGCACCGTTATCATCAACACCTTCGTGCGGTACTGGATGCGGGAAATGGCACTGCTAAACGAGGCAGAGAAGAACATCCCGAAAGACTTGAACCTGGAAAAACTGGTGGCAGACTATCGCGCTTCGCTCATCAAGAATAACTACGGCAATATCGTGATGAACCGACTGCTGGACTCGACCGTAACGACGGTGCAGTTGCAGGAGTTTTACGAAAAAAACAAGGAGCAGTACCAGCTCGAAACGCCCATACTCCGGTGTCGCTTCATCAAGGCACCCCGAAACGCCCCCGGCTCCGACAAGGCGCAGGACTGGTGGAACAGCAACAAAGGCGGAGACTTTGCCGAACTGGCAAGGTGGTGCAGCCAACATGCCGCCGTTCACCACTTGCAGGACAGCACCTGGTACAACGTGGACGACATAGCCGCTTACATGCCCCAAGGCACGTTGACCGTTGACAACGTGGAGAACCGAAGGGACTTCATCCAGCGGGACGAAAACTTCGTGTACTATTTCAAAGTGCTCGAATTGGTGCGAAAAAAGGAGATAGCGCCACTTTCGTACATCGAGAGCCAGGCCAGAAAGGTCATTTTGCACAAAAGAAAAACAGCGCTGCTCGAAGAACTGAAAGACAAACTCTACGAAGAGGCCGTGCGCAAAAAAAACATGGAGGTGTACGAGTAGGGGTGGGTTGGCTGGTTAGCGTTTTGGCGTGTTAGGCAAGGACTACCTAAAACACCAATTTGCTAATAAGCCAAAACGCCAATAAAAAATTACCAATGATAAAAAGAATTGCCCTCGGATTTTTGACCATCTTTTTCGCTTCGCAATTGGTGGCGCAACGTGAAGTGATTGACAAAGTGATAGCCAACGTGGGAAACGAGTACGTGCTGCTTTCTGAGTTGGAGGAGCAGCTGGCGCTCATCGGCGAGCGGCAGGGCGGCAAGCTCCCACCGGACGCCCGCTGTCTGATGTTGGACAATTTGCTAACGCAAAAACTGCTCATCAACCAAGCAAAAATTGACAGCGTGGCTGTGACCGACGAGGAGGTAGAAGCCCAACTGGGCGCCCGCATCGAGCAGATACTCGACTACATGGGCGGCGATGTCAACCAGTTTGAGGACTATTATGGCCAGTCCATCGGCGAGGTTAGGGAGACTTTTCGGGAAGATTTGCGGAACCAACTCCTGGCCGACCGGATGCGCAGCAAAGTGATGGAGGGCATCAGCGTGACACCCTCCGAAGTAAAAGCTTTTTTCAAAAAAATACCCCGAGACAGCCTGCCATACTTCAACTCCGAGGTAGAAATCGGCGAAATCGTGATGAAGCCCCAAATCAACGAAACCGAGCGCCGCAAGGCCATCGAAAAGCTGGAAGCCATCCGCAAGCGCATCGTGGAAGGCGGAGAGTCGTTTGAAGAACTCGCCAAAAAATACTCGGATGACTTCGCCAGCGCCCGCATCGGCGGCGACCTAGGTTGGACGAAGCGTGGCAAGTTCGTGGCGGCGTTCGAGGCAGCCGCCTACAAGCTCGACGACAACGAAATCTCGGAAGTGGTAGAGTCGGAATTTGGCTTCCACCTCATCCAATTGCTAGGCCGCCGTGGCAACAGCATCAGCACCCGGCACATCCTCGTGAAACCAGAAATTACCGACGCCGACCTCGAACTGACCATGCACAAACTAGACTCCGTGCGCCAGCTATTGGTCACCGACAGCACCAGCTTTTCAAAAGCCGTGAAATATTACGGGTACAAAGAAGTGCAGAGCTACAACAACGACGGCAAGCTCGTGAACCAGGCCAGCGGCAACAACTTTTTTGAAATCGGCGACCTCGAACCGTCCATTTATTTCACCATTGACACGATGAAAGTGGGCGAGTTTTCAAAACCGTTCAGCTACACCGACTCCAGGGGCGAGACTTTTTACCGGATTGTCCAACTCCAAAGCCGGTCGCAGCCACACGTCGCCAGCTTGGAAAAGGACTACGCCAAAATCCAGACTGCCGCCATTGAGCAGAAGAAATCATCTCAAACAGCCAAGTGGGTGGAGGAAAAAGTGCTTTCTACCTTCATTCGAATTGACCAGAGTTTTCTCGGCTGCGCCGGGATTTACAAGTGGCTCGAAGGGGCGAAGCCCTGAGAGGAAATTGGGAAATTGGGAAATTCAGAAATTGTTCCGCACCAATTAATTTTCCAATTTCTTAATTTCCCAATTTCCAATTTCACCTCCCCTCGTGTTCCAGCAGCCATTTTTTGCGCCAAAGCCCACCGCCGTAGCCCGTCAGCGCACCATCCGACCCGATGACCCGGTGGCAGGGCACGATGATGGAAATGCGATTGTCGCCATTGGCCTTGGCTACTGCCCGCACTGCTTTCGGGTTGCCAATGCCCTCCGCTTGCTCCTTGTACGAGCGGGTTTTTCCACTGGGAATCGTTCGCAACTCCGCCCAAACCCGATGCTGAAAGTCCGAACCGGGCAGCACCAGTGGCAGGTCAAATTCTTTCAATTTTCCAGCAAAATAATCCTTCAACTGCTCGTCGAGCACCCTGAAATGCGGATGCTCGCCTGGCACCACCTCGGCTTTGAGGTATTTTTTCAACCTTGAAATTTGCGTTTCCAACATCCGGCGGTCGGTGAATTCGAGCAGGCAAATGCCCTCGTCGGTGGCTCCGGCCATCATTGGGCCGAGTGGGGTCAGCAGGCGGGTGACCGTGATGATTTTCTTGTTGGGGCTTTCTGTTGGTGCAAACCCTGTGGTTTTTTTGAACGAATCGCCAAATCCGCTCAACGACTCGTAACCGTTGCTGAACGCAGTGTCCGTCACGCTTTCCCCGTACTTTATTTGTCCAAAAGCCTGGTTGATGCGCAGCATCCGAAGGTAAGCTTGGAAGGTGATGCCGTGCGTCTTTTTGAACCAACGGCTCACCCGCTCCGGCTGCAGTTCACGGGCCTGAAGGTCGGCATTGCGCAGCCGGATGGAGGGGTCGGCGGCGATTTCTTTCAGCAGCCCTTCGAGCCAGGCGGGCGTGGCGTCCTTCAATTCCATCGGATGGCAGACCTTGCAGGGGCGGTAGCCGTGTCGGATGGCCTCGCTGGCACTGGTGTAGTATTCCACGTTTTCGGGCTTGGGTTTGCGGGCGGTGCAACTTGGTCGACAAAAAATGCCCGTGGTCTTGATGCCAGCGAAAAAAATGCCCTCAAAATTGGTGTCTTTGTTCACCAGCGCTTGGTACATCGTCGTGTGGTCAGGTAGTTTCGTACTTGTCATTTCATTAAATTTTTTGATACGGGTCAAAGGTAGAACTGGACAAAAAAGGCTGCAACCGAAAATTGGGCAAGCAATTTTTTTTGAAAAAAAACCTTCTTTTGGCGTGAGTTCGAGGATTAAACTACTGAAAATCAGCCATATAGCCGCAGGGCGGCGGCCATATTTGTAGAAAAACCCAAGCCCTCATGCTGAGCACCAGCGGTGCGTAATATTACTGCCGCACCGCTGGTGCTCAATGCCTTTGTTTCATGGCATTCTACAAACATTCTCGCCGCTCTGCGGCTTTCAAAATCTCCGAACTCACGTTCTTTTCAGCGTGCTGCCAGCTTCGCCAACAGCCAGTCACGGTGCAGTACATCGGCTGCCGGCGGCAAATTTTCTTGCAGTTCCCGCCAACGTTCGGTATCGCCCTGCGCTTTCAAGAGCTTGCCACAGTATTCCACGAACTTTTTCATTTGCTGCTTCACCTGCTTGTCGAGCAGGTTGTTGCGGAGCAAAAAAATCCGGGTGGCTTCGAGGTAGGAATAAAGGAGTTCGTCTTGCCCGGTTTCATAATAAATTTTGATGAGCAGGCTTCGGACGCCCAAGTTGAGCAGAACGTCGGTGAACTCAACGTGCACCAGCTCTCGCTGCGCATTGTCAAAATCCTTTTGATGAAAATGGAATTGGGCCAAGTTGTACCGGAACAGGTTTTCGGAGTAGGCAGGCAACAGCTTGCTCCTGTACCGATGGATAAAACCGTGCGTCCAGTCGGTTTGCCCAGTGCGCAGCCCTACCGTCACGAGGTTGGTGTAGCGCCAGGGCGGCAAGTGCCCGTTCTCGAAAACCAGCCCGTTTTCGAGCAGCAACTTGTTGATTTCCAGGTACTCGTGCCAAAAAATTTCGTCGTTGAAACGGTTGATGCGGCGGGTGCAATAGTTGAGGAGGAGGGTGTAAAGTTGCTTCAATTCATCCGGCTCGAAGCGGTGGCCGTGCGTGGTCAGCAGTTTTTTTGCATCGTCGAAATGTCCCGGTTCCCCCGTTCCACTCAGCAGCAGAAACAACTGCCTGTAAATTTGGATGGCAGGCTCATCGCTGAATTTGCCCTCTGCTGCCCAATCTACCGCCTCGCTGGCATGTGAGGGGCGGTAATCAAGGTGAAGCGTGTTGGACAAATTTTGCATCCCACAAGCGTAACGGAGCTTTTCAATCAGAAAGTAGGCTTCGAGGGCATCAGAAGCCTCTTGCAGTTTTTCGTTGAAGCCCCGTTGGTTGGGATTGGATTGTTCGTACTGCAAACGCTTGAAAACCAGTTGTTTCTGGTAAAAATCGGCATTGCGGAGCGGCATTTTCTCCAAGGCTTTTTCGATGGAGTCCTCAGTTGGCTTCTGGTGGCGCTGCAAACCGAGCTGTTGGTATTTTTTGAGCAGGGAAAGCGGCATTTCAAACCCGTCTTGCATCAGATTTTCAACTGCCAAAAAAGTTTCGAGCAGTTTGGTGAGTTGGCTCATCAGGTAGGTCAGCGACTTCTCATCGAGCGGTTTCTCGGTGGCGATTTTCTGGATGGCCGTTTCCTTAGTCAAATTTTTATGGTCAAAATCGGGCGCATGCTTTTGTAAGTAATTGAAAAACAGAATGTTGTCCTTGTTTTTGTTGAAATAGGGCGAAGCGACAAAATCCCCTGCGCGTGACAATTGCTTTGGGCTTAACTTGCGAAGTAAATCGAGGAGTTTGCTATGGTGCATCCTGCTATTTTTTTGATTCAACAAAAATACCATGTGCCGATTCATTTTTTTGCTTCTTTTCATGCGCAGCCTGCATTTGGCGGCGCAACCCGTCATCCTTTTTCCCGGCGATGCCAATAACGACGGTGTGGCCAACCAGTACGACCTCCTGCCCATCGGCGTAGCCTACGGGCAGGAGGGGTTCCCCCGTCTGGGCGCCATGCCCGACTGGCTGCCACAGTTTCTCCCGCAGCAGTGGCTGCAAGCATTGCCGGTGAGCGGCGTAAACCTTGGGTTTTGCGACAGCGACGGCAACGGCCTCATTGACTCGTTCGACATTGACGCCATCGCCTTCAATTTCGACAGCACCCAAACCGGGGCACAACCCCCGCCTATGCCCTACTTGCTGCCGGACACCTGTTTTTCGTGCCCCAAGCCCATCTTGCGCATCGCTTTCGACCAAGATACGGCAATGGTGAGCGATACTTTTTATGCCGAACTCTCGCTGTTTTATCCGCCGAACGTGCCACCGTCCGCCGGGGCACTTGGGATTGCCTTCAACCTAACCTACGACCCCGACAACGTGAAAGATTCGCTCACGATGGTCTTCCCCGACACCTTGCCCGGCGACCTGATGTTCGTGACAGCGACGAACACGTTGGCCAAGGCTTGGCGGGCCGTGCCATCGGGCAGCATTGGTTTCGGGGCTGCGGGCAGGGGGATGAATGCGCTGTTTTTCCCTCGTCCACTGGGGGTAGTTGAACTGGTAGTAGAGGATATGATTTTGCGCTCCACCGCCGTTGATTTTTGGATGGATGCGTCCGATTTCCTGATCGTCAATGAACTTGAACAGGTGGTTTGCCCAGGGCAGGTACTGGTGGACACCATCGTGCTGCTCGACCCGGTGAATGCGGTTGAGCAAAGCATTCCGTTGCAGCAAGAAATCGTCTTGTCACCGAACCCAGCCACCGATTGGCTCACGGTGGAATCATCGAGCTTGCACCTCGAAAAAATTGAATGCTTCACCTTGGATGGCCACCTACTGCCAACTTGTTGGTCTGGTTACGCCAGTCAGGCATATTTGGACTTGCGGCCGGTGCCGAGCGGAGTTCTTTTGGTAAAAATCCAAACCCAAAATGGCGTTTTCATAAAAAAATTGATAAAAAAATAAGCGAGGACTTGACTTGTAACTTCTTTCATCGTAATATTGCGATGAGTTTCAAAATCAACAAATGGGCCTCAGCAAAACAGCATCTTTTTCTACAGAACAGAACCGCATCGCCGAACTGGCGAAGGCACTTGCCCACCCTGCGAGGGTGGCCATCGTACAGCACCTGCTCAAGGCCGAAGCCTGCATCTGCGGCGACTTGGTGGATGCACTGCCGCTGTCGCAAAGCACGGTGTCGCAGCATTTGAAAGCGCTGAAAACGGCGGGAATCATTACCGGCAGCGTAGAGCCGCCGAAAGTTTGTTACTGCCTGAACACTGCTGTTTTGAAGGAATTCAACTCGGCATTTGGCGAGATGTTCAGCCGTTGTTGCTGAGATTTTTTTGGCTAAAATCATCGCAATATTGCGATGGGAAGCATATTTCTTCACCTTTTAACTATTTGTGCTATGCTAAATTCAATTGCATTACTGTTCAGCACCGCCGGAGGCGGCTGCTGTGGCACCGGCTGCGGAAACGGCTGTTGCTAAAAACTTGGTGGCGGCGCTTTCCTTGGGAAGTGCCGCCCCGCTTTTTCAAAAAAATTAAAATCTATCAAACATGAAAACCAGTAAATTTCTCCAAACCCTGCGGGAAAACCCAGGTAAGGAACTCGTTTTTGAATACCGCCAAGACTTTTTCGTGCCAATGGCCTACCACATCACGGAGGTCAAAAACCTGCACATCGAAGCCGTGGACTGCGGCGGCAGGCCCAGCGAAGACTTCCAGACCGTGGTGCAGCTCTGGGTCTCAGGCGACGAGCAGGTCGAGCGCCACATGGCCACCGAAAAGGCACTTAAAATCTTCGACATCGTAGACCGGATGAAGCCGATGCGGGGCGATGCCGACATCCTGTTCGAGTGGGGAAACGAGTACCTGCCCACCTCCAACTACCGTCCCTTGGACGCAGAAATATCTGACAATCAAGTTGTTGTGAAAATGTTTATACCACCTACCGCCTGCAAGCCCAAGCTCGAACTTGAACTGGCGGGACACTCAACCGTTGGCTGCTGCTCATGAGAAATGTGTTTGGGTATTTAAGTGTTTGGGAGGTGTCAAAACCTGTTTTCATTGGTTTGCAAAACATAAATGTCCATGAAAATGACCATCGAACCGCTGCTGGAAGCGCACTACCCTGCCGTCCGCCGCATCTACGAGGAGGGGTTGGCCACCGGCATTTCCACGTTTGAAACCAAATCAATTGACTGGCAAGCCTGGGACGAAAAGTACCTCCCGACCTGCCGGTGGGTAGCGCTTCTCGATTGCGAAGTAGCTGGCTGGGCGGCGCTAACGCCCTACTCAAAGCGCGAGGTTTACCGTGGCGTGGCTGAGGTGGCGATTTATGTGGGTGAAAAATTCAGAAGCCAAGGCATTGGCCAGGCATTGCTCAAGCACCTTGTCGAAACATCAGAAAAGGCTGGCTTCTGGACTTTACAGGCGGTTATTTTTGCTCAAAATACTGCCAGCATCAGGCTGCACGAGGGGGCGGGGTTCCGGATGGTGGGCATCCGGGAGCGCATTGCGCAGCGTGACGGCGTTTGGCACGACAATGTTTTGATGGAGCGGCGGAGAAAGGTATGAGGTGTGAGGTTTGGGGCGAAGCAATTTTGACAAAACGTTTACGCAAGCTATCCCATCAAAAAGTAGCAAAACTGCTGTGGTGGCTATCTTTGCGAAAATTTTTATGATGAAAAGTATCACATTTCTCACCCTTGCCGTCATTGCTTTCGCCTTTGGTTGCCACAGCTCAAAAACCGCTGTGAATCAACAACTCACGACTTACAACCCGGCAACCGATACCCTTCGACTTCCTGGCGAAAAGCATTTCCGCAACGTCCGCCAATTGACCTTCGGCGGCGACAACGCAGAGGCGTACTGGAGCTTCGACAGCAAGTCGCTCTCCTTCCAGGCCACCAACGAAAAATGGGGCGCTTCTTGCGACCAGATTTTCACCATGCCCATCGAATCTGGTACAAATGGCGGCGCAAAACCAATTCAAATAAGCTCCGGCCTCGGCAAAACGACCTGCTCCTACTTCATGCCCGGCAACAAGACCATCCTCTTCGCAAGCACGCACGGCGAGCAAAGCGGCCACGGCTGCCCAAGTGCGCCCCGAAGCGTGGGCGGCAAGTACGTCTGGGGAATTCACCAGGAATTCGATATTTATGTGGCTGATTTAAAAGGTAAAATCGTCAAACAACTCACCAATTCGCCCGGCTATGACGCCGAGGGAACGGTATCACCAGACGGCAAGAAAATCGTGTTCACCAGCACCCGCTCCGGCGACCTGGAGCTTTGGACGATGAACATTGACGGCTCCGACCAGCGCCAAGTGACCAAGGCACTCGGCTACGATGGTGGTGCATTTTTTACACCTGACAGCAAAAAACTCGTGTTCCGGGCGAGCCGACCTAAGCCCGAAGAGGAGCAAAAAACCTACAAGGAACTGCTCGCTCAGGGCCTCGTGCAGCCCACTGCCCTCGAAATCTTCACCTGCAACGTGGACGGCTCCGACCTGCGCCAAATCACCAACGTGGGCAAGGCCAACTGGGCGCCGTTCATGCACCCGTCGGGCAAGAAAATCTTGTTTTGCAGCAACCACCACAGCCAAAGCGGTCGCCAATTCAACGTTTTTTCCATCAATATTGACGGCACGGGACTGGAGCAAATCACCTTCGATACTGGCTTCGACTCCTTCCCAATGTTCTCGCCGGACGGCAAGTATATCGCCTTCTCCAGCAACCGCAACAATGGCGGCACTCGGGACACGAACGTGTTTGTGGCGGAGTGGGTGGATTAGGAGGGGTTGCGGGGTTGAGGGCTTGAGGGTTTGAGAGGGTGAGGGGGTGAGCTATTATTTAATTTCCTTTTTTACTGCTCCTGAAATCAGCGGGATTTTGAGCCAATTTGGTAGCGAGGCCATCAAGATTCGGGTCAGTTTATTGGTGAAACCGGGGGTGATGGTGGCCCTGTTTTGAAACATTTGCCGCAGGGCAATGACTGCCACATCTTCCGGTGTGAGCAATCCAATATTCCCTTTAAATCCCTGGTTTTCAATGCGTTGCGTGACATCTTGGTTCGTCTTCATCGGCCCGGGATAGACTACGCACACTGAAACGCCGCTTCCTTTCAACTCCTCCCGCAACCCCAGCGACCAGTGCCTGATGAATGCCTTGCTGGCCGGATAAACGGTCTTGAAGCCTATCGGGCTGAAAGCAGCCATGCTGCTGACGTTCAGAATCCAAGCTTGATTTTGCTGGCGCAAATTGGGCAGCAGCAAGTGGGTCAGCAGCGTCGTGGCCACGATGTTCAGTTGCAAAATGCCATCGATGTAGTCCAATTCAACCTCCTCAAAACGTTTTGAGCCGCCCCGCCCTGCGTTGTTGATGAGGATGCTTACCTGATAGTTTTGATTGATGGTTTGCGACAGCGAAAGCACGTTTTCCCGAAGGGAAAGGTCAGTTTCAAAACAATGAACAAGTATTTGAAAATCAGCGAGTTGTGCGGCTAGTTGTTGGAGATTTTCATTGGGCAAGGCAACCAAGAGCAAGTTTGTTTTTCGCTTCGCAAGCTCGAAGGCCATCGCTCGGCCAAGGCCCTGGGAGGCACCGGTGATGAGTGCGAAGGATGGTTTTTTTTCCATACTGAATCAACGATTGGGCTTTCCTCTAAATTCTCTTCCCCAGCCAACAGAAAATGCCAAACTGCTTCCTTTTAAAAAGTCATTGAACCTCATGTAGTTGTACCCTATCCTGAAACGCAACAGTGAAGTGTTGAACCTGCTTGGCCCTCGGTCTTTGTAGCGATAACGGAAGAGTGCCATTGCCCCCGTTGCGAAGGAGGTATTGTCAAGCTGGAAGCCTCCTTTTGGGTCGGATTTTTCCAGTTTTGAAGGTAAAAAACCATTTAGACTCAGGCCGCCATAAGGTACGATAGACCATTTGTTTTTCTTCCAAACCTCATAACCAACCAGTACATGAGGTGATAATATACCGACAGACCGCCCCTTGCGCCAATGCCCGTTGGCTTCAAATTCTTGCTTTGTTTTTGAGCCAAAACTGAATTCAATGTCAAGCATGAAATTCAGTCGGTTTACCGAAAAGTGGGTGCCAAATTCAATTAAGCCCTGGTGTCCAAGATAATCCGAAAAACTACCGAAAAGTGGGTTGTAGCCAGTGGCTAAATATACGCCGATTGAACCATCAAAAGGACTTGTAGAAACCGTATCATGGGTTGTTTGGGGAATATTTCCACCCGTGATTTTAAATATCAATGGCATCGTGAACCGTACACGAACAGGTTTGCCCCGCTGAATTCCTGGCTGCCATTTAGGCATCAATTTTACAAGCCGCAACGCCTCGGCATCAAGTTCTAGGTCAATGCCCCTGACTATTGTAGGCTCAATTACGTTGCCTTCTTCATCAATGAAAAATTGGGTATAAACGGTGCCTTGAATGCCCTTTCGAGAAGCATTGTCTGGATAATCCAAATTATCGGAAATGAACTGATAAAGTGCCATTTCGCCCCCAGGATATTCGGGTTTAACTTCCTCAAATGGAGGAAAGGGAGAGATGGTGTCGTTTTGGCCAAAGCCCAAAAATGGCACAATCAGCAAAAAAGTGATTAGAAAAAAGAAGTGTTTCAAAAGCATGTTTTTTGATTTTCGGTAAAACCTATCCCACTATCTGCAACTTCGCAAACTTCAGCATGATCCGCTTCTGCTTGTCCACTTCCAAGTCTGGGAAGAAAATCGTCGCCATGCGCTTGTCGCCGTTGCCGTCAATGGCCAAGACCTTGCCCTCGCCAAATTTCAGGTGTACCACCTTCATGCCCCCCTGAATCTGCTCACTGGGGCTGGGCTTGAAAGTGGCAGGGTCGGCTCGTATGATTTCATCTTGCTGCGGGCCCCGTGGTTTGAAGCTGCCCGTCACGCCGCTTTTTGAACTGGCTGGCGCTGCGCCGGGGTGTGCCGAAGTCCGCTCGAAACGACCTTGCGGAGCCCTCGACGAGCTGCCAATCGGCGACGCCGCATCGAGGTGCGCCATGTTGATTTCATCCAAAAATCGGCTCGGCGGGTTGCTGCGCTCCTGCCCAAAACGGTAGCGGCTGGCAGCATAACTCAGCGTCAAAAACTGCTCCGCCCGCGTGATGGCCACGTAAAAAAGGCGACGCTCCTCGTCCAGCCCCTCCGGCGTGTCGAAGCTCATGAACGATGGGAAAAGCTGCTCCTCCAAGCCCGCAATGAACACGCTCTTGAACTCCAGGCCTTTGGCCGAGTGGACACTCATCAGCGTGACATGGTCGCCATCAGCGTCACCTGAATCTTGGTCGGTCATCAGGGCGATGTTTTGCAGATAACTTGACAGCGACTTATCAAATAGATTTTCGATTTCAGATTGACGATTTACGATTGGGGTCCCGGGGTCGTCCTCTCGTAAATCGTCATTCGTAAATCGTAAATCGTCAATCGTATCGTCTTCGACGAAAGTTTTGATACCGTCCAAAAGGCTGTTTACGTTGTCCAACCGCTGAATGCCCTCCACCGTGGTGTCCTGCTTCAGTTCGTCCATCAGCCCCGACTTGCGGGCGATGTATTCGGCCACCACGTGGGCGTCGTGCGTCTTGGCTTTCTCCCCAAAATCTTGAATCATCATCACAAAATTCTCAATGGAATTGCGGGTGCGGGGCGGGAAATCGGTGAGCGGCAGCGCCTCCCACATCGTGATGCCCCGTTGGTCGGCGAGGGCGCTGATTTTATCAATCGTGGTGCCGCCGATGGCCCGCTTGGGGTAGTTGATGACCCTGCGCAGCGCCTCGTCGTCCTGCTGGTTGATGGCAAGGCGGAGGTAGGCGATGAGGTCTTTCACCTCTTTCCGTTGGTAAAATGACATGCCACCGAACACCCGGTACTGGATATTGTAGTGCCGCATCCACTCCTCGAAGACCCTCGATTGGGCGTTGGTGCGGTACAGGATTGCGATTTCCTTGTTCGATAAATGCCAGCGGTTTTTTTGCTCCAAAATGGCGTCCGCCACCCGTTTGCCCTCCTCGCTGTCCGTTATCGCTCGAATGACCCGGATGCGCTGGCCTTCGCCTTTGTCGCTGAAAATCGTCTTCTGGATTTGCTTGCGGTTGTACGAAATCACCTCGTTCGCCGCCTGCACGATGTGCTCGGTGGAGCGATAGTTTTGCTCCAGCTTGAAGGTCTTGATGCCGAAGGGTTGGAAGTCCCGCTCGTAGTCGAGTATGTTCTGGATGGTGGCGCCCCGGAAGGCGTAGATGCTCTGTGCGTCGTCGCCCACCACGCAGATGTTACGGGGGCTGCCCTCGTAGCTGATGAACTTTTTGACGATGGAATATTGGAGGTGGTTCGTGTCCTGGAACTCGTCCACCATCAGGTACCTGAAGCGCTGGCGGTATTTGTTCGTCACCTCCGGGTGGTTCTGGAACAGCTCGTAGAGCCTGAACAGCAGGTCGTCGAAGTCCATCGCCCCGCTTCGCTTGCAGCGGGCGACGTATTTTTCGTAAATCTGGTGGAAAAACGGGCGCTTGCCGAGCTTGTCCTCCTCCATCATGTCGGCCCGGTTCACGTACATTTTCGGGGTGATGAGGTTGCTTTTGCAAGAAGAAATCCTCGACTTGATGGAGTTGGCGTTGTACTGCTCCTTGTTGAGGTTCATCTCGTTGATGATGGACGTGATGACGCTCTTCGTATCGTCGGAGTCGTAGATGGTGAAATTGCTGGGGTAACCGATGTGCTGTGCCTCCACCCGCAAAATTTTCGCAAACAGCGAGTGGAACGTGCCCGCCCAGACCCTGCCCGCCCGTGGCCCCACCACTTTCTCTATGCGGGCCTGCATCTCCCGTGCGGACTTGTTGGTGAAGGTCAGCGCCATGATTTCCCAAGGCGCAATGCCCGACTGAATCATGTGGGCGATGCGGTAGGTGAGCACCCTCGTCTTGCCGGAGCCAGGGCCTGCTATCACAAGCACGGGGCCATCAATCTGCGTCACGGCTTGGCGTTGCACAGGGTTGAGTTCGTCGAGATAAGAATGTTTTACGGGTGATTGCGTCATGAACTTTCATTTGTTGGAGGTGCAAGATTACGGGATTTTGAGGAGGTTGGGAAGGAAAGTTGGAGATGATTGTAAACTATGGAATGTTATATCTTTACCCCCAAAACACATCCATTTGAACAATACCATTAAGAACGGAAGAAAGGAGGCAGCGCCTTTGCAGAAGCTGACAAAGCCAAAGAAACTGATAGCCTTTGGCTGGTATGGCGGCAAGTTTTCGCACTTGGATTGGCTGTTGCCACAACTGCCAGATTGCGTCCACTACTGCGAGCCATTCGCTGGTTCAGGAGCCGTGCTCCTCAACCGGGAGCCTTCACCCGTCGAGACCTACAACGATATTGATGGTGAGGTTGTAAATTTCTTCAAAGTGCTGCGGGAGGAGAAGTATACCCTTATCGAGCAAATAGCCCTCACGCCTTTTTCGAGAGAAGAATTTGGCATCGCCTGTGAACTCGACCCCGACCTGACGCCACTCGAAAGAGCGAGGCGATTCTACGTAAGGGCGAGGCAGGTTCGCACTGGGTTGGCGCAAACGGCCTCCATTGGCCGTTGGGCCAACTGCAAGAACACCAGTCGGGCGGGTATGAGTGGCGTGGTGAGCCGCTGGATAGGTGGTGTGGACCAACTTGGGCACATCGCCGAGCGGCTGTTGCGGGTGCAGATTGAAAATCGACCCGCCTTAGAGGTGATTCGCTTGTACGACAGTCCCGAAACGCTTTTCTATTGCGACCCACCTTATATTCACGAAACAAGGGGCGACACAAAGGCTTATGGCTTTGAAATGGACGACCAAGCGCACCACGAGTTGGCAAATACACTGAACAGTATAGAGGGCTTGGCGGCAGTTTCCAATTATGAATGTGAATTGATGGAAGAGCTTTACCCTACCACCAAATGGACAAAAATTTACAGCCCAGAGAAAATCATCCATTCTACCAAAGATGTACGGCAGGAGGTGCTTTGGGTGAACTATGATATTGGAATATTGAAGTCAAAAAACATGTATTCTCTCTTTGCCCATGAGTAATTTAAAGCCAACAGAATTATTGGAGTCCTTGCATGGAAAAGCCGCTCAGAAATTGACGCAATCCGCTGTAAATGAGCCAACAACAAGTGAGAAACTGGAATTCGTTTGCCGCTGCAATGCCAATAAAGCACCTATCCGTTTCTTAATGGCTTGCTTGTTGGCAAAGGCTTGTCACCCAAATTTGGACATTCGCAAGCCTTACACTGAAATACCGGGAGGTGATAGCTACTCAGGCAGGTTGTACGACGAAAAATACGTCGAGCCATTTGTACATAAACATAAACTGCCATGCAATCCGACCACTGCGTTCCTGACACCAGCTTTCCGCAACCTTGACAGAACACTGACGACAGACTTGGTGCTCGTTGGAAGGCCACGAAGGGTTTATGAATATGTACTGGAAATACTCGACTTGGTACATGGTGGAAAAGAGCAGCCAGAAATCGCATTAAAGGAAATCTTACGTTTTTTGATTGTAGTCAAACAAGAGAACGAATTGCGCATGGCCCAACTCATCGCCGACTTAAAGAATGGTGATGATGTGCTCCCACTGGCATCGGAAGAAATTGTCACTTTACTGGTTCAACACCTGAATTGCAAAGGAGCCAGCAGATTGCCTGTACTGATGGTCGCTGCTGCCTACCAGACGGTCAAGAACTTTATCGGCGAGGAAAACAAATCATTGTTGGCGCATAATGCCGCTGACAAACAAACTGGTTCTATTGGCGATGTGGAAATTACTTTAGTCAATGAAGACAAGGTGGCAACTTGCTATGAAATGAAGGACAAAAAGGTGACAAAGACTGATATAGATGTGGCGTTACAAAAGATTTCAACCACCAAAGGTAAAATTGACAACTATATCTTTATCACAACAGAAGCTATTGAAAATGAAGCTGTTGAGTACGCAAAGAACATCTATGACGTAGTTGGTGTGGAGTTCGTGATTCTGGATTGCATCGGGTTTATTCGGCATTTTCTACATTTTTTTCATCGCCTCCGAACGCAATACATAGACAAATATCAAGCTATGGTTTTGGCAGAGCCGACGAGTGCAGTTTCACAGCCTTTAAAGGAGGTGTTTTTGACATTGAGGAGGGCAGCGGAGACGGATGGAAGGTGATGCCATTTGATCTGGTCAAAGCGATTAAAAGACAGCTATCAGTTAGCTCATAGGAATCTCAAACCTGCACCATCTGCCCAGCAATGATGCCATAACAAGCCACCCAAGCCTCCGCCGTGTCCTCATTCCAATCATTACCAAGGCCTCGTTCCAGTGTCCACAAAAGGGCAGCACCGACCATGTCATAATGTTTTGGTTGCACGCCATAGCCCTCGTGGCGTTTTGCCATATCAAAGATTTCCTGTTCCAAGCTCCCGATATTTTCCAGCCTTGCCACCATCGCAGAGAGTATGTCAATCAGCTTCTTGTACTGGTCGCCCATTTGCTTTGGGAAAATGCGCCGCAGCCTGCTCCCCAGCCGCCCACCCAGAGCCAGTCGCCATCTGGAAAATCGTGAAAGCTTGGTTCTGTCGGAACCCGTTGGGTGCCTTCCCTTCAAATCGGTGCGGGGTGGCCAACCCAGTTTTCGGGTCAAAAGTGTAGAGGTCGTCGGAGGTGGCGCACCAGAGCAGGCCATTTTCATCTTGCCAAAAATTTTGGGCCATATTGTAACTGGGCAACTCCTCCGGGGTCAGGTGCGGTGCGGTTTGGGCGGTAACGAGGTCGTAGGTTTTGAACTCGCCAGTTTCTTGGTCGAGGTGTACCAGACCGTACCCAACTACCCCGATCCAAACCTCGTTTTCCCTGTCAAAAAAAATACGAATGACTGGAGCCGTCTTGATTTTTAGTTTTTCGGTAAAGGGGTAGTTCCTGAACTTGCCGGTTTTGCGATCGTACCGACTGACACCGCCTCGCGCCAGCCCCGCCCAGATATTCCCCTCGGCATCTTCCGATATGCAGTGGACAAAGTTTCTGGAGATAGTCTCACTATTGCCCGGTTCATTTCGAAAATACCTGAACGTATGCCCGTCGAACCGCACCAACCCTTCTCGTGTGGCCAACCAAAGAAAGCCTTTGTTGTCTTGGAAAATATCAACTAAAGAGGTGATATTCAGCCCTTTGTCTTCGCCAAAATATGCTGTTGAGAGGAGTTGCCCTTGGGCAAAACCCGTGACTGCCCAAAACAATAAGCAGCAGTGAAATGACCATTTGAAAAATAGCTGGCGCATTGGGCGAAATTAGGTTTTAGGCAGGACGGAGCCGCTTTTTTCTGCTTGAAGTGTGGAGGATTTGCAATGAAGCGTTCCAGAAAGAAATTCACCCGTTTTACTCGCAGGGGAAGTTGGGCTGTGTCATTCGTTGCCGAAGGTTTTCTCGAAAACATACATGCCGTCAATGCTTTTTCAGCCAATTGTCCAATGTAGCTTTTGCAGTCAACTTCGGTTTTTCAAAACTCGTCTGCTCGTCCAGCGCATTGCGGACTTCCTGCACCGCCGGGTGGTAGTCCACGCCCATGCCCTGGAACTTGCCCACTGTGCGCAGCATCCGCTCCACCTCCCAACTGAACAGGCCGGGGTACAGGTCGTAATCGCCCCGGCAGCGTCTGATGCTTTCCAGGATGAGCTTCGCTTGAATCAAAACGCCTTGGCGAACAGGTTCCGGGAACATGGTTTTGTCGTCCACGTCGTTGGAGGCGAGGAAGGTGAAGGCTTCGGGTGCCCAATCGTTTTGCAGGCGGCGCACCAGTTCTTCCTGCCAGTCGGGGCGGGTTTTTATCTTCGCCAAAGCCTTTTCCCGCACGTCTTTATCGTGATTAGCATCGGTGTAAACGAACAGGAAGACCCCGTCCTTCATCACGTCGGTCGTGTCAATATGGTTCAGGTGGTCTTGATGGATTTTATCGGTGAAATCAATATCCGATTGGATTCTGGCAGCTGAGTTTCGAGCACTTTCTGCCATGAGGAACCCAACGGCCACTAGACCGGTAATTAACCCAAAATATATGGGCAGTTTATAAGTAAATGCAGGTATAGAAGAGCGTTCTGCATTCAATAGTATAGCAGCGCATATTATCAGTAAAGGCGGCAGTATAGCAGGTATGACAGTAAATGTTATTCGTATAAAATTAGGTAAACCGCCGAAGCCTTCCCCGAACATAAAAAAGCCATTGCCTACCATTATCAATAGAAAACCCACCAAAATCAGCATGACTCTTGTGCCTCCTGCCGACCCGACCCACGAAAACCCGCCCTGCCCACCAATAATGGTTGTCACTATCGCCATGCAAATAGAAAAGACCAAAACACCAATAACCAGTGCCCATGCATAGCCAACGCCTGCATCGCCACCGGGCATTTTAGTAAACAAGATATCTTTCACCAGCAGGAAGAAGACCAAAGTGGCTAAGGCCAGCACAAAATTCCCAATTACTACCATTATGTTGGTTTTAAGGTTTATTCGAGGGTAAATGGCAGTTCATATTCTTTCGTGATTGGCGCTGCTTTGCTTCGCACTTTTACCGATACTTTTGCCTTTAATTTATCGCCAATAATGAGGCTGTTTTTGATAAACATATCCTTGTGGTTTATCCATGAATAATCGGTGAGCAGGTAATCGGTTTCGTTAGCTTTTTGCGCTTGGTAGGCCCAGCGCTCCACATGGTTTGGTTCATAATTTACGATGGAAGTGCCGCCCGCCACCGTGTACCAAACCTGAATGCCGGGCACACCTTGGTTGCCCATTTCGGTATTGTGCTCCACGTAGATTTTCAGTACGCCATTGTCTTCCAAATCACGCACTTCCCATTCATCAATTTTGGTTTTAATGTTTGACATTTGATGCTTTGTTTTTGGTGAAATTCGTTGGTTTACAGTGGTTTTTATAGGTCAAATTTCGGAAATCTTGAAGATTTCCGAAATTTCAATTTTTGGTCGCATATTCAGTCAAATAAGCCATCAACTGAGCAGCCGAATTCAGGACCGGCCCAGCCATCGGGTCCTTGAAAAAGACATCCATCGGTGCCTGTCCGAAAAAAAGTTGGCCTGACACGAGGAAGCTCAGCCTGACCATGCCAGTTTGCGGTGGTTCGAGGCGGGGCTTGTCCCACGGGCCAATCTTGGTGACCACATTGATGCTGTGCTGCCACAGGGTGTCAATCAGGCTGTTGGTGGCATCCGTCGGAGCGTCGGAAATAATGGCCTTTTCGGCGTGGTTGAGGTATCGGGCCGTGCCGTCACCGAAGGCGGCCAGCACATCGAGACCACCCTCCATGCCCACTTCGACGATGACGCCGTGCAGTTCGGCCTTTGGCGCAGGGCCGCCGATGGAGCGAAGTTTCGTGGCAGCCAGTGCCCGAAGGCGGCTTTCCTGGTTGGTATCGTTGGCGAGTTGGAGCAGGGCCTCAGCATCTGGTGGGTCGGCAAATATGACCGGCCAGGGGTATGGGCCGCTGCTGCTGAATGCTGCTTCGTTGTCGCAGAAAAGGAGTTCATAAAGATGGTTGAGGCCATCGTTTTGGTAAGGGTGAAATTTTGGATTTTGCATGATATGAATTGCTTTAAAATGGAATTTTATAGCTGTTCGCATTGAAAATTAATGACGGGGTTTATGGAGCGGCGGGGTTATCCAACCCCGATTTCCGGAACTGCGGGGTTTGATAACCCCGCCTCTCGAATGAACCACTGCTTGATTGGAGCGGATGTGGGTTAGCAACTGTTAATTACTGGCTGCCCGCTGAAACTGGCTCACCCTTCCCACGGGGTAATAACCGCCAACGAGCTGCATCTGCGGCTTCCTTTGCTGGCCCAAGCTGTCAGTCATGCAGCGCAGAAAGACGTTGTTCTCCTCCGGCGTACCGATGGACACCCTAAAAGTATTGCGGAGCAGCGGAAATGGCGAAGTGTTCAGCACTTTAATCCCGTTCTTTTCAAAATCAGACAGGAGCTTGCCGAAGGCAGCATCGTCGAAAACACGCACCAGCAAGAAGTTGCCCGACGACCGGAACACCTTCAAGGTGCTGCCATCGAACCGACGGTTCAACAACCGGAACATCCTGTCCCTCTCATCTATCATGTCATTTACCCGCTGGCGGGAGTCTTCCAAAAACTCAGGGGTGAATAGCACTTCCCGTGCGAAAACCTGCGTCAGGTGGTTGATGGAAAACTGGAGCATCAACTTGCGGATGACGGTTGCCACCTGCGGCGCAGCGCAGAGGTAACCGAAGCGCAAACCCGCCATCGGGAAGGCTTTTGAAAACGACCGCAGCATCATCAGGTTGTCGTATTTGCGGACGAGCGGCGCAAGGTCCATCTCTGCAAATTCGGCGTAAACGGCGTCCAAAATCACGAAAGACTCCGGGTTGGAGCGCAGGATATGCTCCAGTTTTTCCTGCTCAATGGTGTTGCCCACCGGGTTGTTCGGGGTCGTGATGATGAGCACCGAGCCAGCGCCCAGTGTCGGGATATTCTCATAATCGTACTCCAATTCTGGGGTCAGCATCCACGGCTCGTAAGGGATGTTGTAGGTCTTGCAGTGGTAGTCGAACAGGGTGTAGGAGGGCTGCGCAATCACGATGCGCTTGCCGTTCAGTGCAAAGTTGTTGCCGGTGTTTTCGATGCGGTCAATCACCTGGAAAATATGGTAGAAATGCTTGTAGCAATTCTCGAAACGGGTGTGGAAATCAGGCTCGTAATGGTTGACATTTGGCTCAATCAAGATGAAAGCGCTGGGGTTCATGGCCTTCACCCTTGCGATGGTGTCCATGCGTAGCAGGTCGGATTGGATATGATGCAGGGCGAGGGAAGCGTTGACGATGATTTTGCCGCCGACGTTTTCGATGGTAGCGAAATCCACGTTTTCCACGGAGTCGTTGATGGCCGTGAAGCTGATTTCAAACGGCACTTTGCCGTTGTAGCCGAGGATGTTTTCTTGCGCCATGTTCAGGGCGTCGCCGAATGGCTCGATTCCGACCACGTGCAGTTTTTGGAGCTGGGGCAGGCTTTTGGACAGCTCTATGATGTTGATGACTTGCGTGCCTTGGCCGATGCCGATGTCCATAAGCGTCACCTCGGTGCAGCCCCGCATTTCCTCCACGATGGCGCTGTTGGTGATGTGCTGGCTGAACTTGACGAAGGGGAATTTCTCAATCAGGATGTTGAACAACTGTATCTGTGAAATCTCGTACTTGCCGAGGTAGATGTTCTCGCCAATGGATTCGGAGTTGATTTTCTTGTTCAGGGCCTTGATGAGCAGCGTTGCCAGCAGCTTCTGCGAATCCGTTTCCATCCCTTCCATGCAGTAGGCGAAGAACGATTCGATTTCCTGTTTGGTTTGCCCGTCGAAATGAGGGGCCATTTTCATGAAGTCGCTCAGGGATTGGTAGATGTCAACTTGGATTGTCTGGCTCATGATATTAACTTGTTTAAGATGATTTGATTTGAATTTTCGAAGCGCTTGAAGCCTCGTTTTTTGTTTTGATAAGCCAAAGATGTGGGCAGGGGTAGGGCAGGAACTAATTTTTGGAAACGACCCGGCGCAGAATTCAATTAAGCGGGGGGAAATGGCAATTGAAGCGTGAAGGGGAGGTGCCAAAACTATCGAGAAAACGGGCCAGCGATCGGATGGCGAACAGTGTTTTAAGAAAAACGCCAACCCGAATTAAACATGAAGTGCGTTTCGCAGTCGAACCCCGTACCTTTCCCAATCCATTTCCAGCATGAAACAACTTTCCACCATCCTTTTTTGCTTCGCAACCATCGCCCCCATGCTCGCCCAAACCGAAGGCGACCAGTTCTTTGCCGAAGGCAATGTCCACGAAATCAGTTTCCAATTCTCACAGGTGGGCTACTGGGACAGCCTCGTGGCCAACAAGCCCAGCGAGACCTACATGAAATGCGACGTGACCATTGACGGCATCCTCTACACCGACGCTGGGGTGCGCTTCAAAGGCAACTCCTCGTTCAACGGCCCCACTATGAAAAAGCCCTTCAAGATTGACTTTGAAGAATTTGAGGACGACCAGACGCACGACGGCCTGAAGCAGCTTTCGCTCAACAACGGCTTCAAAGACCCTACTTTCCTGCGGGAAAAACTGGCGCTCGACTTCATGAACCAGCACGGCATCGCCGCGCCAAGGGCGACCTTCGCACGGCTGTACCTCAACGGCGAGTTTTGGGGGCTGTACTCAGTTGTGGAGGACATCGGGAAAACCTTTTTGAAGCAGCGTTTCGATAACAACGACGGCAACCTCTTCAAGGGCGACCCGCACGGTACGCTCCAGTGGAAAGGCTCTCAGCAGAACAACTACATCGGGGACTACGAGCTGAAAACCAACGAAGACCTCAACGACTGGAGCGACCTCATCGCCCTACTCGATGCGCTCAACAACTCTACCGCCGCCGACCTGCACACCGCTCTCGCCGACCGCCTCAATCTCGACAGTTGGTACGGTTACTGGGCGGCGCATAGCCTGTTCGTCAACCTCGACAGCTATGTGGGGTCCGGCCACAACTACTACCTGTACCACAACGAGGACACCGACAAATTTGAGTTCATCGCCTGGGACGAAAACGAGGCGTTCGGCAATTTCAAGATGGGTCTGAGCGAGCAGCAGTTGCTGAACCTGCCGTTCACGCACATCCCGCAGCCCTTAGACCAGCGGCCGCTGATGAACCGCTTGCTCCAAAACGCCGACATGAAGCAAACTTACGCCGACCGTTACTGCGAACTGCTACAAGATTTCAGCAATGAAGCACTCGATGCCAGCATTGACTCGCTGGCCGACCTCATCCGCACCCATGTTTACGAAGACACGAAGAAGTTCTATCCGAACAACGTTTTCGAGCAAAACCTTTCGCAGGAAGTATCCACGCCGGGCGGCCCACAAGGCCCGTACATCATCGCAGGACTGAAGCCGTTCATCAATGGGCGGCGGACAGCTTTGCTGTCGCAATTGGCCAATTTTGGTTGCGTGGAATCAGCTGTAGAAACAACAAATGTGGAGGATGAGCTACTGATTTTTCCCAACCCAACTTCAAGTCATTTTTTCATAAAAACTGGAAATCAGGCCATTTCCAAAGTCAAGATTACTGACTTAAACGGGCGAACTCTCCAAACTTGGCAAGGAGAAATGGCTGCCGGGCAATTCGAATGGCACATGCAGGAATTGGCATCGGGCATTTATTTGCTCAAAATCACAATGGCAAATGGTCGTGGTTTACTGGAAAAACTGGTGGTAATGAAAAACTGAACTTACTGGCCTTGCCTCGCCTTGAACAAAAACTCCGCAATCTGAAATTCAATCTCCACATCAATATCTTGCGCCTCCTCCTTCGGGATTTCGAGGAGGTAGGGACGGTCGCCGATGCTTTCGCTAAAAATTTACGGCTTTGCAGGCTGATAGAGGCGGATGTTGGGCAAAAACTTGAAATCTTTGGTGTTGTAGGTGAAAAGCTCCAATTCAAGTTCAAGGGCTGTGGCAGCAATAAGCGCATCGGGAATGTTCAATCCGTGGCTGAGATGGTAAGTCTGAATCAAATCGGCTGCCCTGAGTGAAATATTTTCATCAATGTGAACGATGGTGTATTTTGAAATTCGTTTTTCAATGATAGTCTGCGCTTTACGGTCGGCACTTCCACGTATGATTTCCATCCAAGCAACCGACGAAATCAAGATATTGCGCTCGCCAATCCGTTGTATTTCAGCGGCTGTTGATTCATGCCCGATGAAAAAATGGCCGAAAATGTTCGTATCACAGATAACGTAGTTCATGCCCGGCCCCCCCATGCTGTTTTTCTCAGCGTTTCTATTATTTCAGGTGTGTCCTTCCAAATCCCAAAAAGCTCGGAAGTGTCAATGGTTGGGTCGCCAAGTGTTACAAGAACTGTGCGACCGTTGGGTAGAACCAATTTCTCTATTTTAGCTTTACCTACCTTGGCTGTTTTTGGCTTCGCAAATACCTTGCTTTGCGATGTCAAAATCACATGAACGGCTTTCAGCAACCGCTCGTCGGTTGTCACCTCTATTAATTCGTGAAGCGCTTTCTTGATGGCGGTCATTTGAAAAAATTTATCGCAAGATAGTGGTTTTTGTTCCAATCAACAGGGTTGGAGGAATGTCAGTTTCAAAAAAATGGCATTCTTTTCTATTCGACTTGCCTCGCCTTGAACAAAAACTCTGCAATCCGAAATTCAATCTCCACATCTATGTCCTGCGCCTCTTCCTTCGAGATTTCGAGCAGGTAGGGGCGGTCGCCGATGCGGTTGTGTTTGCGGAGCAAAATCTCTTTGGAGAAAATATACAGGCAAGAGTTTTCCTCGTAAATCGGCGGCAAGTCCTGGGTGCGCAGCAGGATGTTCGGGTTGTGGTTCACGGCACGGGAAAGCTCGTCCCAGAGGCGGGTTTGGAGCCTCGTCACACTGAACAACGAATCGTAAATCGGGTAGTTTTTCAGGAAAATATCCACGCCACTTTTGACGGATTCGGCGGTGAGCAGCGGGTTGGTGCTGTGCGTTTGCAGGAAAAAATCGGCATCGAGTTGGTTGATGGTGTTCAGCAGCACGTCGTTCATCGGGATGTCGCCCGCCCGCAGGTGCGCTGGGCGCTGCAACAGCGTGAGGGTCGGGAAGTACTTGGCTGCATCCTCCAAAATCACAGGGCTGTCCGTGTCTATGACGACCTGGCTGATTGCGGAGCAAGCCAACAGGCTCTCAACGACATGGTGGTAAAGCGGTTTTCCGGCAAAATCCCGGTAGTTTTTACCAACGACTCGCTCGCTGGAGTGCCGCATTGGGACGATGGCTGCAATTCGCATGAAATTAGAAAATTAAGAAATTAAGAAATTGGGTTACGAAAAATAGCTCTGGCCGTTGTGCAGCACAGAGCTATTTTATTGAAAATCAATTTAATTCAGGAATTAGGTGTTTGGAATGACTGGGTACTAAATTTCCCAATTTCCCAATTTCCACCCTTATCCAGCCGACTGAATCTCTGGCCCAACAGCGCCACCGCCCAACATGAACGTCGTAAGCACACAGAGGATTATCAGCGCTGCCGCAAGGCCCCAAGTAAGTTTTTCAATCAGGTCGGCAGATTTTGCAACGCCGAACATCTGGTTGGCACCTGCACCGAAAGTGGCATCAACGCCACCGCCTTTTGGGTTTTGAATCAATACGGAAGCAATCAGGAGGAATGCCACAATTGCTATCAAAATCGTCATTGCTACCATTGTAATTATTTTTAGACTTTAGAATTTTAGACATTAGACATTAGATGAAAACCGACATGGTCTATGGTCTAATGTCTATTGTCTAACTTCTCAAATTAGATTTTCTTGTTCAATTCTTCAATTTTGGCCGCAAATAAACTGCTTTTTTCGGGATATAACAACTGTAACCGTTGATACATTGAAATTGCTTTGCCGTAGAGTTTCTGTTTTTCGAGCAGCAGGGCCAGCGTCTCGCTTGCGATTTCTTTGTCCTCCTCTACGCTTTGTTCGGCAATCTGTTTCGCCGAGGTCTCCTTCTCTTCCTCCGGATGGTGCAACTGCTTGCTGTTCAACGAAATATCCTTCAAGTCGGTTTGCAAAATTCCGGCTTGTGGCGGATTGAGCTGGCGCAGCCAAGCGTTGAACGACGACCGAGGCATGGGCGCTGGTTGAATATCCGCCTCATTGGTGATTTCAAGTGGAATATCGGCAGCATGAGGCTTCGGCTCATCGGCATTCTCAGGCGCTACTTCGACTTCAATTTCAGGTATTATTTCTTCGGCAGCAGTCTCGTCTGTCGGCATTTCAACCGTCGTTTCCGACGCTTGCTCCATCAAGTCTTCGAGCGTGAGCAAAGTATCCACCTTCATGGGTTCCTCTGACACTATTTCTGGTTGCGGTTCTGCTGGAGCGGCAAGTTCTGGCTCACCGATATTGGTAGCCTCACCGCTGGCTCCTTCAAACAGCCCCTCCAGAAAGCTGAGGTCACTTTCCGCTTCAATCTCTTCGTCAAGGTCTTCGATAGTGGACACGATTGGCGGTGGTGGAACGGCAGCTCCGGCGATACCTGCCCCCTTTGGAGGAACAGCCTCCTTGACTTCTGGTTCTTTCATCAAATCTTCCAGTACCGACAGGTCTTTCAGCTCCAGAAAATCCTCGTTCAACGTATAATTTTCCTGCATCTCTTTGAGGCGGGAATACTGTTTGATCAATTGCCGAAGCCTTTTTCGGTCGGGACTGGTCAACGAAGCCAACACTTGGTTCTTGTCGAAATCCTTGCTTTGGTCAAACAGGCTTTTGAGCAGCAGCAGGTAGCGCAGGTTGGGCGAATACGGGTACTGGAGCACAAGGCTCTTCAGTTCCTGATAGCTCACTTGGTGGAGCATCGAGGGATTTTTGACGTATTCATGAAAATTCTCTGAATTCATTATCCTGGGCTGTTAAATCGGTGAAAAGCGCCGGAAAAGACTGCAAAAATAGTTTTTCTTGTTGATATTCAATGATTTAGGCTTGTCAAAAAATCTATCAGCTTGCGCACTGCCTTGCCTCGGTGGCTGATGGCGTTCTTTTCCGCTTTCGTCAGTTCGGCAAAAGTAGCACCAAAACCGTCCGGCTGGAAAATTGGGTCGTAGCCAAAGCCGTCCGTACCCGATTTCTCATGCCGGATGGTGCCTTCGGCAATGCCCTCGAACAAGTGCTCCTGCCCGTCTAAAATCAAGGCGATGACGGTGTAAAAACGAGCCTTTCGGTTCTCCACGCCAGCCATTTTTTGCATCACCAACTGCATGTTTGCCTCAGCCTCTCTCCCTTCTCCCGCATAGCGGGCGGACAGTACGCCCGGCTCGCCGCCCAGCGCCTCGATTTCGAGTCCAGTATCCTCCGAGAAGCAGTTCACGCCAAAGTTTTCGTAAACGTACCGGGCTTTTTGCAGGGCGTTTTCGGGGATGGTCGGGCTGGTTTCGGGCAGGTCAAGCGGACAGCCGATGTCGGCCAAACCTTGCACCTCAAGCAGCCCAGCGAGCAGGTCGTTCACTTCCCTGATTTTGTTGGGATTGCCCGTGGCGAAGACGATTGCGGATTGCGGATTGCGGATTGCGGATTGGGGTGCATCGGAACCTTCTAGTGTATTGGCCATTGGATACGATTTTTAAAAAAAACTCAACTCGTTTAGAGGTTTTATGTCTTTCGCTGCGTCGTAACGCCTCAGCGCCCAATTCATTTTGCGCCGAAGGAGTCTTCGCTTCATACAAAAGTGACGGATTTTGCCAATTTTGCGCCCTAAGAAACGACAAAAAAATATTTCATTTCCCGGCTTCAACGTCGGGGAGGTTCAAAACCTCCCCGACGTTATATCGAAATACATTTTCAAAATGACCGCTGCCCAAGCCCTCAAGCACATCGTACAACCACTGTTCGACATCTACGACCCCGGCGAGTCCGTCAGCATTGCCTCCATCGTATTGGAGGATGCTTTCGGCATCAAGCCCAGCCAAATTTCTGGTAAAATCAAGCTGACGAAAGAGCAGGAAATCCATCTCGATTCCATAATCCAACGCCTAATGGCCCATGAACCCGTGCAGTACGTGATGGGGCAGGCTGCATTTTACGGCTATCGGTTCAAAGTAAACCCAGCCGTGCTGATACCCCGCCCCGAGACAGAGGAGTCTGTGCATTGGGTGCTGGAAACAGCAAAGCAGCACCCCGAAATCCGCAGCGTCCTCGACATCGGAACGGGGAGTGGCTGCATTCCCATCAGCATCAAAAAACGCAGGCCCGACCTCGATGTCCATGCCCTAGACGTGAGCACCGCCGCCCTCGAAGTCGCCACCGAAAACGCCAGGAACCTCCATGCTGACGTGCATTTTTACGGAGTAAATATTTTGGATAAAAAAGCTTGGAAGGCATTGCCGAAGTTTGACCTGATCGTGAGCAATCCGCCTTACGTCACGGAGGACGAGCGCCCCATTTTACCAAAAAACGTGGTGGATTATGAGCCGCACCTCGCCTTGTTTGCAGGCGGCAACGATGCACAGCGTTTCGTCAAGAAAATCGGAGAGTTTGGCGTCAAGCACCTGAACCCAGGCGGTTGGCTGTTTTTGGAAACCAACGAGTTCTACGTGCCAATTTCAACGGAGATTTTGGCCAAATTGGGTTACTTGGACATTGAAACGAAACAAGATTTGAACAAAAGGGACAGGATGATTTGTGGCAGGAGACCGCTTTAAATTGGCAGTTCGTCAGTCGGCAGTGGGCAGTCTTTTCAAGTTGGCAGTTCGACAGCTGGCAGTTGGCAGTCAGTGTGCAGTCGTGTAGTTCTTCAGTCACTTTACGTTCACCTTGGCACCGACTAAACAACTGTCGAACAGACTGCCAACTGCCAACTGTAGAACTGCGAACTATCCACCCGCCTTCTTCGCTTTCGAGTAGCCTTTTTCCAGCAGGTAGGCCAGCACTTTTTCACGGTGGTCGCCTTGCAGCAGAATCTCGCCGTCCTTGGCAGCGCCGCCCACGCCGCACTTGGTTTTCAGTGCCTTGGACAGCGCCTCCAGCGAGTCTTCACTGCCGACGAAACCCGTGATGAGCGTTACGTCCTTACCCTTTCGCTGCTTGCGGTCGAGCGAGATTTTGAGGGGCTGCTGGGCATTCGGCAAGTCAACGGACTGCTCCGGCTCCTCCGGCTGGTAGTTGAAATCGGGGTTGGTGGAAAAGACGAAGCCGAACTGGTCGGACTTTTTGTTCTTGCTCATTGGATGGTGGATTTTGGGCAAAAATAGGCAACTATTGAAACCTTGTTTACTCTTCCCAAACCACAACGGGGTTTGAAAAAGCGAGGGTGTCGGTGCCATCCACACAGGTAGTATTGCCTACGAAGCCACCCAAAAAACAGATGATGTTACATTCTTCATCGTACACATCGGCACCATCTCCGACGTAAATTTCAAACACGAATCCCTTTTGGGTGGTGTACCTTGTCACGGCGCCGCTCGGTTGGATGTGTTTGTGTTTGATTTTTTCGCTCAAGCAATTGGGCAAAAGTGAATCACAATCCTTGCTGCATCCGATTAATAATGAAACTGACAATAGTAGAAAAGCTGTTTTTTTCATAAAAGTATTTCTGCTAAAGACACTGAAATTGGCATTGGCCGTTGGGTAGCTCACTTCGACAACAAATTTGCCACCCACCGCCGAATGCCAGTGCCTCCATTGGCATTCGCCCAAATATTGAGCAGCACCCCAGCGATGACGAGCAGCATGGCCAGTACGTTGCCCAACGTCAGGTGCTCCCTGAAAAAAAGGATACCGAAAATGGTGGCGAAAATAGCCCCCAAAAAGTTGAGGCTTGACACCACGCCCACCTTTTCACCTTGCAAGGCCAGCGTAAGATAAATTTGTCCAAAATGGGCGCAAGCCCCTGTTGCCAGCAGCAGCAGCCAGTCCCAGCCGTGCGGCATTTTGAAGTTGAACACCGTGAACGCCCCGCCGACCACTGTGCCCACCAACTGGAAATAAAAAACCACCACCAGTGGGTGTTCCTTGCCCGTGAGGCTGCGCACCAGCACGTAGGCCACCCCGGACATTGCGGCAGCAAGCAAACCTACGCCCAAGTACAGCCACGATACCCGTTCGTCGAAGCCCTTGAGCGCCACCACACCGAGGAACGACACTCCGAAGAACAGCCATTGCGCTAGCCGCATTTTTTCTTTTAGAAACAGCACTGCCAAGAGCGCCGTGAAGATGGGGGAGGTGTAGCCGATGGTCACCGCCGAGGCCAGCGGCATGTTTTGGATGGTAAGGAAAAAGAAGTACAGCGCCGTGGTGCCTGCCAGCCCCCTGCCCACCAATCGCAGCGTGTGCGTGCCCCGCCACGAAACTGAAACATGCCGCAGCCAAAACACGCTAAACAAGATGGAAATCACACAGCGAAAGAACACGATTTCCATCGTCGGCAAGCCCTCCACCCCTTTGATGGTGGCGTTCATGATGGAAAAGAACACCACCGCCCAAAACATGCGGATGACGCTAACGGAAAGGAACTTGGATGGCTTGGATGGCTCGATGGTTGGTAGCTTTTGTTTGGTGCGCAGTGCGATGACGATGGGATTACTCAAGGCAATCCTATCGCTTGACGAACTGTTGGCCAAACTTAACCCGAAATGACGACTTGCCGAAGAAAATGTATTTGCACAAGTCAACGCCCCTAAACACCAGTTTACCCGGCGGAAAAAATATTGGGCATGAGCATTTTTCAAATTCAAAAAATGGAGAGACTATTCCGATAAAACCTATATTGCACCGACAAAATAAAATCAAAAATCATGTCAAACAACACCATCAATTCTCAATCCCAAGCGCCAGCGATGCAACCTGAATACGACCCCATTCAGATGCTGCGTGATTTTTTAAAGGACTACAACAATGCACCGGGTTACTTGAGCAATTACCTCATCAACCGGCTAGGCGACCAACTCATCTGGTACGACAAAAAGAGCAGTTATTTCAAAAGGAAATGGGAGAAATACCGGAAGATTGTCATCATCCTTTCAGCTTCTATTCCTTTTTTGGTTGGGCTTATCGGACTCAATATCAGCGCAACCCCGGCAACAAATGATGCCATAGATTTAGCAGTGAAAATATTGGTCGCTGCCGCCGGGGTTATCATCGCCGTGCTCGAAGGCTTCAACTCGCTGATGAAAAGCCAGGAACTTTATATTGACTACCGGGTAACGGCGGAACAGCTCAAGCAGGAGTTTTCCTATTTCCTTGGAAAAGGGGGCGACTATGCCGGCCTCGTAGGTGAAAGTGCGTTTTCAAAGCTGGTGGGCAACGTCGAAGTCCTCATGGCCAACCAGAACAACCGCTGGGCCGAAGTGACCCGCCAAAAGGAAAAAGCCGAGATGTCCGATGAAATCCAAAAAGCCATGCAGAGCTTTATGGACAAGTACAAAATAGGGCCCGTAAAACCACCACCTCCGACCAACCCACCAACTGGCGGGGGCACACCACCTCCAGCTAACCCGCCAAGTGGTGACAATCCACCGGCTGGCGGCGGCGAAACTCCCCCTGCCAACCCTCCAAGTGGTGAAAACCCGCCGCCAGCGGATGAGAATGCCAATAACACAGATTCCCCTACTCCAACCAACGACACCGAGGAAGAAGCTGGCATGTGACCTCCAGCACGTTAGCTCTGACCGAACGACTTTCCTTCGGAATTGAAAAATGGAAGGTTGAGGTTAACATTTATTGCTAAACAAAAACGACGATGGGGACTGCACCCTGTCGTCGTTTTTCTTCCTCCTAACCAACCGCTATTGTTGTGCATCGTGCAACTTTCCCTACCTTTCGCCCTCTTTTTGCCACGTCAAAAATCAATCTTGGTTATTGAGTTATTGGGTTATTTAGATATTGCAACCCAATCACCCAATAACCCAATAATCCAGTATTCAACCACCTTCAATCTTAAAAAATGAAAAAATCCAGCTTCACCCTCGCATTCGTTTTTGCGACTGTTTTCGGGGCATTTGCCCAATCACCAGCCCTCTGGCTGCGCTACCCCGCCATCTCGCCCGATGGCAAAAACATCGTGTTCAGCTACCAGGGTGACCTGTACAAAGTGGCTGCCGACGGCGGCACGGCCACGCTGCTCACCACCAGCGACGCCTACGATGCCGCACCCATCTGGTCGCACGACGGCCAACAGATTGCATTCGCCAGCGACCGCTACGGCAACCCCGATGTGTTCGTGATGCCTGCGTCGGGCGGCACGGCTATCCGGCTCACTTTTCACTCCGCTGGTGAATTGCCAATGGACTTTACTGTTGACAATCAATCCGTTATCTTCGGCAGCAGCCAACTCGACGCTGCTTCCAACCAGATGTTTCCTAGCGGGGCGCTGCCGGAACTTTACCAAATACCAGTGATCGGCGGCATGCCGAGGCAGCTTATCACGTCGCCAGCGGAAGATGCAAGATTCAATGCGGCGGGCAACCTGCTCGTTTTCCACGACCGCAAAGGATACGAGGACGAGTTCCGTAAGCACCACACCTCCAGCGTGACCCGTGACGTGTGGAAATACGATTTGACCACAAAAAGATTCACTCAGCTCACCACGTTCGAGGGCGAAGACCGCAACCCCATTGTGGCCCCGAACCAGCAGGACATCTATTATTTAAGTGAAAAAAGTGGTTCCTACAACGTCTGGAAAATGAGCCTCAACGGCGGCGCTGCCACGCAAATCAGCCGCCTCGACAAGCACCCCATCCGCTATCTCAGCATGAGCAACGACGGCACTTTAGCCTTCAGTTACAACGGCGAGCTTTACACGATGAAGGAGGGCGGCCAGCCAAAAAAACTGACCGTCAACATGGTCAACGACGGTCGCTACAACCCCGTCAAAACCGTGTCCGTGGGCGGGGGCGCCAGCGAAATGGCCCTGTCCCCGAGCGGCAAGGAGGTGGCCTACGTTTTCCGGGGCGAGGTGTTCGTTTCATCCGTGAAAGAAGGCACCACCAAACGCATCACCAACTCGCCGGAGCAGGAGCGCAACATCATGTTCAGCCCAGACGGGCGCAGCATCCTCTACGCCGGGGAGCGCCACGGCAGTTGGAACGTCTATGAAACCTCGCTGGCAAGGGAGTCTGAAAAACAGTTTTTCAACGCCACGATTTTGAAGGAAAAAGCCATACTCGAAACGCCGCTGGAGGAGTTCCAGCCTGCCTACTCACCCGACGGCAAGGAGGTGGCCTACTTTGAGGAGCGCACTGCATTGAAAGTCATCAACCTCGCCACGAAGGCCGTGCGCACCATTTTGCCCGGCAACAAAAACTATTCGTATTCCGACGGCGACCAGTGGTACGAATGGTCGCCCGATGGGAAATGGTTCCTCGTACAGTTCCTGCAAGACAACCAGTGGATTGGCCAGTGCGGCCTGGTGAGCGCCGAGGGCGGGAAGGAAGTCGTCAATTTGACCAAAAGCGGCTACTCCAACTGGGTGCCCCGCTGGGCAATGGGCGGCAAGGCCATGACCTGGTTCAGCGACCGTGACGGTATGAAAAACCATGCAAGTTGGGGCGGCGAGGGCGATGCCTACGCCATGTTCTTTACCCAGGAAGCATTTGACAATTTTAAGCTGAGCAAAGAGGATTGGGAACTGAAAAAAGAGGAAGAAAAAGAGAAAAAAGAAAAGGAAGAAAAAGAAAAGAAGGAAAAAGAAGAGAAAGAAGCTGCTAAAAAAGGCAACAAAAAGAAGGATGACGACAAGAAAAAAGAAGAGAAAAAAGAAGAGAAAAAAGTGGACCCTATCAAAATCGAACTGGACGACATCGAGAAGCGCAAAGCCCGCCTCACGATGCACTCTACCCGATTGGCGGATGCCATTCTGTCAAAAGACGGCGAGAAAATCTTTTACCTCGCCCTGTTCGAGAAGGGTTTTGACCTCTGGCAAACGGAGCTGCGCACCAAGGAAACAAAGATTTTGGCCAAGCTTGGTGCCAAAGGCGTCAGTAGCATGGTGATGGACACCTCTGGTAAAACGCTCTTCCTCATCGTGGATGGCAGCATCACGAAAATCGCCGTGGAGGATGGCAAACGGGAGGGAGTCAACCTGAAAGGCGAGATGGTGCTGAACGAAAACGTGGAGCGGGCCTACCTGTTTGAGCATATCTGGAGGCAGGTGGTGAAGAAGTTTTACACCAAAGACCTGCACGGCGTGGACTGGGACTTTTACAAAAAAGAGTACGCCCGCTTTTTGCCCTACGTCAACAACAACTACGACTTTGCGGATGTGTGCGGCGAGATGCTCGGGGAACTGAACGCCTCGCACACGGGCGCTTTTTTTGGCAAATCCATTGACAACCCCGACCGAACGGCGTCGCTCGGCTGTTTTTTCGATGAAAACTATAAGGGCAACGGCCTGAAAATCAAGGAGATAATCAAGAAGGGGCCATTGTTCAAGGGCGGCACCAAAATCAAGGCAGGCACGGTCATCGAAAAAATTGATGGTGAGGAAATCACCACGACCACCAATTACCACAGCCTGCTGAACCGTAAGGACGGCAAAAACACCTTGCTTTCGCTGTACAACGAAGGCACCAAGGAACGCTGGGAAGAAGTCGTGAAACCCATCAACCTCGGCCAAGAGGGCGAGCTGCGCTACCAGCGTTGGGTGGACCGTTGCGGCTTCCTCGTGGACAGCCTAAGCGCTGGCCGAATCGGCTACGTACACGTGCGTGGCATGGACGACCGCAGCTTCCGCACGGTTTACGAGGATGCCCTTGGCAAAAACGCCAACAAGGAGGCCCTCGTGGTGGACACCCGCTTCAACGGCGGCGGCTGGCTCCACGACGACCTCGCCACCTTCCTCAACGGCAAGGAGTACATGAGCTTCGAGCCACGGGGGCAAAACATTGGCACAGAGCCGCAGTTCAAGTGGCACCGACCCAGCGCCGTGGTCATGTGCGAGAGCAACTACTCCGATGCGCACATGTTCCCCTACACCTACAAGGCGCTCGGCATCGGCAAATTGGTGGGCATGCCCGTGGCCGGCACTGGCACGGCGGTCTGGTGGGAGGGCCTCCAAAACGGCGTCGTCTTCGGCATCCCGCAGGTGGGCATGAAGGGCAACGACGGCAGGTTCCTCGAAAACCAGCAACTGGAGCCGGACATCCTGGCCCCGAACGAGCCGGACGAGGTGAGCAAGGGAAGGGACCAGCAGTTGGAAGCGGCGGTGAAGGAGTTGCTGGGGGGGTTGAAGAAGTGATGGAGCTTTGAAAAATTTCTTTTAATTTTTGAAACAACTACTAGAACATCGGCAGGTGCCAATTACCTGCTGGTGTTTTTTTGTTTTAATAACCCATCCTACCAGCCCACCTTGAATATTCGCTAAATGCGGACAATCCAAATAGATTCCCAAGCAGCAGCCATCCATCTGTAGCCCGAATTGGTTAACTTGTCGCCGTAATAAAATATTTTCATTTTCAAATTTTACGTCATGAAAATTAATCTCTTCTTTTTTCTTTCGCTCAGTTGTTGTGCCACAAGTCTATTTTCCCAATACGAATGGGTCGGAGATATTGGGTTTCACTCCGGGGTTGAAAAAATGTACAAGACCAAATCCAATGAATATTTGCTCACTGGATATACGACAAGAGTAGGGGAAAGGGGGATGCCATCAGTAACCTTGTTGGATAGCGCTGGAAATTATTTATTCACAACAGATTTGTACTTGGGGAACCTAGAGAAAGTGATAGAATTGCCCGACTCTTCCTTCCTATTGTATGGCTGGTGGGGTTGCGATTGGATTTCAGTTGACTTTAGGAGATTTGACAAAAACTGGAATCAGGACCAATCATTTCATGCTCCTGATGGCTATTGGAATGCTGCTGCGGCACTGAGCAATGGCGATATAATTTTTTCAAATGGATGGCAAAATAAAATTAAAAAAGTTGACAAGTTTGGCAATGCTATATGGGAAAAAGACGGAACCTTTGATGGTCTTAATGACTACGAATTATTAGCTGGTGACAGTATAATCTTCGCCTTTGATAATGGGCTATTATTGATGGATTCATCTGGCAATTTCCTTGACACATTAACCAATATCGGCCTAAAAAAAATTGAAATCAATTCCCAAGGAAATTTCCTTGGCAGCACACAAGATTCTCTTTATTTGCTCTCTTCAAATTTCAGCGTTATAAACAATGCGACATTTCCTCAGAATGAGAATATTCTGGATTTTGATGAAAGTGGAGGAAAGGTGACCATATTGACATGGTTGAATCATGTTTATTTTTATGATGCTGACTTAATGCCAATAAATGAGTTTCAAATCAACTCATCAAATTATTATTATCAAATATTATTGGAAGAAGACGGAGTCATGCTTGGTGGGAACACTTATTATGGTGGGCCTCAATGGCCGCATTCAAATATCCAGCCCATCCTTAAGCGATTTGGTCTTGATGGGAGTACAGCCACAATATCCGAGGACGTAGGCGTCATTGCAGTAAGCCAACCTTCGGAAATTATTTTTACACCAAAGTTTTCCAATGTTTACACCATGACTTATAAAAACATAGTCGCTACGGTGCAAAACTTTGGCAACAGCACAGTGAACAAGCTTAACCTCAACGCAAGTTTTGGTGAATTTCAGTTGAGTTGGGAAGACTGCATATCCGTTTATCAAGATTATAAAGCCCATTTCAACAATCTTTCCTTTGCACCCGGTGAATCAATAGATTTAGATTTTGGGGACATAACCGTATGGCACAGGGCCAATCCAAACTTTAGCACAAGTGAAGAAATCTGTCTCTGGACTTCAAGCCCCGACCAAAAACAGGAAGCCGACAGAACAAATGACGTTTTTTGCACGGAAGTTTTAACTACAGCTAAGGAGCCTAGCCAAGTTTTGTCGAATGTTAGCATTTGGCCAAATCCGGCACAGCAATCCGTTAGGCTTACTTTAAATGACGTTCACAATGCCAATCAATGGCAACTAAATGATTTGCAGGGCAGAACAGTAAAGTCCACATCGCTTTCAAGCAGCCAACAGGAAGCGGAAATTACGGTTTCAGATTTGCCCAGTGGAATGTATTTATGGAAACTATTGAGCCAAGGCGGGCTTATTGATTCGGGCAAACTCGTTATTGCCCATTAAAACAAAGCCGGGAGATGCCCAAAAGTTTGCGGGAAACTAGACTTTACCAAAAACAAACGAGGGGCCGTTTCTAGTGAAACGGCCCCTCGTAAAAAAAAGATGGCAAGCAACTACATCGCATCGCTCAACAACCTACCCTTGCTGCATTTCTGCCCTGGGGGGGTTTGGCCGGAGCTGATCGTGTAGCGCTTGCCGGGGGCAAAGGTAGCAAAAAACTCTATCCGTGTTTGATGGTGATAAAAATTGAAATACAAATTTTGAAACGGCCTGTGGTCCCAACGCTTTTGCTTAAAATAAAAAAAATCAGCATCGAAAAAAATCTTCACTTACTTTTGCCTTGCGATGTAAGTTCGCTTGTTGGCAAACCTTGATTCTGGAGGCATTTTGAACCATTTTATCAAAACGGACTTGTTTGGAACGGCTTGCTTTACAAACTGTTATCGGATTTTCTAAACCACTTTTTATTCATTTAATTTTTTTAAAGTAACTTCTTGTTATGAACATTTTTGTAGCAAAGCTGGATTTCAACACGACCAGCGAAGATTTGCAAGCCGTCTTTGAAAAGTTCGGCGAAGTTTCTTCAGCCAAGGTTATTACAGACCATTTTACTGGTAAGTCAAAAGGATTTGCCTTCGTCGAAATGACAAACGACGAAGAGGCGAAAGCAGCCATTGATGCGCTCAACGACAGCAACATGGACGGTAGGCAGATTTTTGTCAAGGAGGCTACTCCTAAAGAAGACCGCCCACAACAACGCAGTGCCTATGGCGACGGCAGCGGCAACAGCGGCGGTTATCGCCCACGCACGAGCAGCGGCTACAGCGGCGGTGGAAACCGTGGCGGCGGTGGCGGTGGCTACGGCGGCGACAGGAACAGCGGCGGCGGCGGTTATCGTGGCGGCGGTGGCGGTGGAGACCGTTACAGTGGCGGCGGTGGCGGTGGCTACGGCGGCGACAGGAACAGCGGCGGCGGCGGTTATCGTGGCGGCGGTGGCGGTGGAGACCGTTACAGTGGCGGCGGTGGCGGTGGCTACGGCGGCGACAGGAACAGCGGCGGCGGCGGTTA
>CAZDSU010000021.1:78960-92341 GCA_964508135.1 uncultured Saprospiraceae bacterium | reverse complement strand
TTTCAATGAACGGATTGAGGTTTTTTGATTACTTTAATCCTTCGTACACCCCTAGCTCAAAGTTTACAATTTTCCATTCAATAAATCCCACTCCCCAAAATGTCCTCCGTACCAATTTCTTGGTAACTCTGGTCGGGGTTCAGGATTTGGTTGTACAATGATTCAACGAGTTGGAGGGCAAGGCTTTCCACGATTTCGGTTCTGGGCTGGAGGTTGAGTTGCAGTAGTTCCTGCCCATCCAGTTCCACCATGATGCGGGTGCCGATTCCGATGCCAGACGGCTGCTCCCGGATGGTTATGGCGTAGTTCTTTTTGATGTCCTCTTCCACGGCAGTCCAGCCGTTGTAGAAAAGTTCGTAGAAATCGTGTGCCAATTTGGAGCGGGTTTCGTCCAGCACCAGCCCCTCAATTTCTGCACCATCCAGGTTCAGATTATCAGCATCGTGCGGTCTCGCTTCGTTTGGCGACGTAGTGACTGGGTCTTCAGGTTTCGGACCAACGGATTGCGCCGATGCTACCAGCTCATCATTTTTGAAAATGGAAAGCTGCAACTTTTCAAACTGGCCATCCTGGACGAGGAAATTTGCGTTGAGCAACAAATTGGGCTGGTTGGGTAGCGCCAGGGTTTTGCCTTCCCGAACGAGGGTGTCATTGTCAATCAAAACAGCCTCGTAGCTGAGGTGGAGTGGGGAAGTGGTGTGGTTCTGGCACCAGCAGGAGAGGACGACCTTTCCGTCAATTTGTTGCACGTCCACCCAGGCAGTGACCATGTCCGTGCGCTGGCCGAAAGCTGTTGCCGAGAGGGGCAACAAACCTAGAAGTGCTATTATTTTGTTCAAATTCCCTTTGTTTACCGGGGGGTAAGTTTGGGGGATTGAGATATTGAGATATTGGGTTATTGGGTTATTGGGTTATTGGGTTATTGGGTTACTGTCAATTCCTTCAATAACTCAATAACCCAGTAACTCAATATCTCTCTACCCAATCATTGTCCAGTTTGCCGGACGATCACTTTCATGCCATTGCCGGTTTGGCGAATGGTGAAATTTTGGCCCTGAACATTTTCCAGTATCTGGATGATTTCGTTGGAATTGCCCACTTGTACCAATTCCGAACTTATCTGGTTGCTGTTGATGAACTGCTGGATGATGCGGTTGTCAATGCCGTCTTGGATGTTAACCAGTTCATTTCCAGTACCGCTGCCAACCAGTTCGTAGTAGTTTTTGCTGCCTTTTTGAATCAGTGCCAGCTTGTTTCCCGACTCGGTTTGTTGGATGATGGCCACGTTCCAATCACCAGATTGTAGCACACGGGCCAAATTACCTTCCAAACCTGCCTGTTGCTGAAAAAGCTGCAAGTCGTTGTTCGAGCCAATTTGCTGGATGTAAGCATCACTTCCAGCTCCGGTAGTGCCCAAGTTGAGCAGTTCTGTTGGCTGCAACAGCAAAGCCTCCTCGTTCAACACTTGAGCCGAAAGATGACTGCCGGATAGCAAAACTATCCCAACAATTGCGGAGCACTTTATGCCCAACAGGTTTTGTATCATGGAGGGAAATTCAATTAACGGGAGATGGGTTAAAACAAGTTCGAAGGGGAAAATCGTTATTTTCCCGCTTCGAACCTACGAAAGTCTTAACCAGAAAGCTGATTTATTAAATCCCTAATCTTTATTAACTGTGAACCGTTCACCGTTCACCGTTCACCGTTATTATTGATTTGACTGCGTAACGGTAGCCGTGTTTGCGTTGCCGATTTGTTGCACAATGTTTGTGTGCTCCGCACCCGCCTGCGCATTGATGGTCTTGTTGGAATTGCCTTCCTGGCGGATAGAGCTGGCGTTCAAGTCACCTTGTTGTATCACGAGGATGGCGTTCTGGTCGCCGATTTGGATAAGGCGAGGGTCGTTGGCTGCTCCAGCGAAGTTGTTGTTACCATCCTGGAGCGTGTTGATTTGGTTGCCGCTTCCTTCAACCGTTGCGTTCAAGCTGTTCGATACGCCGTTTTGTGTTACGATGTTGAGGTTGGCGTCGCCAATGATGTTCAACTTGGCAAACTGGTTCTCGCCATTTTGCGCCTGTGAGGTGGTGTTGCCGCTACCTTCGATGTCCACTTGAGACTCCTGATTGCCAACCCCCAGTTGCTGCTGGATGGATTGGTTGTTGTTGCCAAGGTGGAAAATCAACGCCTTGCTGTCGTCAGACTGAAGGCTTTGGTTGGCAACGTTGCTGTTGCCTTCTTGCGAAATGGTGGCTTTGTTGTTGTTGGCGTGGATGGCCGTAACGCCTTGGTTGGCCGCACCGACTTGTTGGATGAAAATCAAGTTTGTGTTGCCGGAAACTTGATTTTCACCGGAGTTGGCGCTTCCGTTTTGGCCAAGGGTCAATACGTTTGTACTACCATTGTGGATGACGAGCGTTTTGTTCTGAGTGCCGACTTGAGTGATGTTGGATGTGTTGTTGTTGCCAACTTGCTCAAGGTTGTTCGAGTTGGTTTGAGCGACCATTGCGCCAGCAAAAACAAACGATGAGCAGAGGAGAATTGCCTTTTTCATAGGGAGTTCAGTTTAAGTATTGAAATGTGATGTTGAATCGCAGCAATTCCATCTGGAACCGCAGGAATCAGGATTATAGAAACTTTTATGTATTACCTTGATAGTGATGTGGAATGACCAGTAGCATATTCGTCCCGAGACGCTAACCCACTGGATGGATTCAACGTAGCTATTGGCAATGGTAGCTGCGAGTGAGTGAGAAATATGAATGGGTAGAAGAAGATTGCATTTAGTTTTGCAGCAAGGCAAAGGTAACGATACTGTTGTTCGCCCTCCAATACGGGTTTCCCGTATTTTCTGCTAGGTATTTATACGCACAATTGCTTGAAAATCAACGTTATGGTCAAGAAACTAGCGAATTCCGAATGTTTCAGGGCTGGAGATAGTACTTGGCTCCGGGAAATTCTCCATCCTGCAAATGACAATGTTGAAATCGGGTTTAGCTTGGCTCACGCCTACCTTGAAGCGGGTGAAAGCTCCCTTCCTCACAAGTTGGTAACTAGCTCAGAAACCTATTATTTCCTTGAAGGCTCAGGGTCAATCGTGGTTGAAGGCCAGATACTCCGGATAGGAAGAGGAGACACCATTTTTGTGCCAGCGGATGCCACGCAGTCCGTTCTGAATACGGGCAGCGAAAGGTTGGTTTTCCTTTGCATAGTTAGTCCACCTTGGACTTCTAGCGATGAAGAGATTGTTGGGAAATAGGATTTACCATTGTTTATTTACCGTTGTAAATTATTGAATTTCAGTCTTTTGTGAAAATGTACACATTCCACACAGGTGCTTAACTTTGTGCCCGCAATGAAAATCCTACTCGTCACCAAAAAGTTTCCATATCCGCTCAAGGAGGGCGAACCCATCGCCATCAACTCCTTGGCACGTTCGCTGTCAGAAGTGGGCTGCGAGGTTGACTTATTGGTGCTGAACACATCCAAGCACTATTTTGAACCTGAGAACTTCCCACCAACCGAAAACTTTTTTAACGAAATTCACTCGGTGAGGGTTGACAACCACATCCGGTTGGGGAGTGCGCTAAAGAGCCTACTTTCTGGCAAATCTTATATACTCGACCGCTTCAAATCCTCAGCTTTTGAAGAAAAACTGGAGGACCTGCTGCACAGCAAACGCTATGATGTGGTTCAATTGGAAACCATCTACCTTGCACATTACCTGCCTGTAATACGCAAGCGGCCAAACCTCGTGGTATCCCTTCGGGCGCACAACGTGGAGCACGAAATCTGGGAGCGGGTAGCCTCCACCACCACTAACCTGCTGAAAAAATGGTACCTTAAAAACCAGAACCGACACCTTCGCAGCTTTGAAATCGAGCACCTCAACCAATTCGATGTATTGCTGGCCATCACCGCCCGTGACCTCGAGGCGTTTCGAGCGCTTGGCTATCGCAATGAAGGGGTGGTCGTGCCGGTTGGGATAAATTTGGCTGACTACCCAGTTGACAATCAGCAAGTTATCGATATCAACAGCTCCTGCTTCATCGGGGCGTTGGACTGGATGCCCAACCAGCACGGTGTGGTTTGGTTCCTTGAAAAGGTTTGGAAAAAAATGAGGCAAAAGCATCCAGAAGCATCGTTTCACATCGCTGGGAAGAACACCCCCGCATGGTTGCGAACCAAGGCTGGTAAATTGGCCTCCGTGCATGGCGAGGTGCCGGATGCGAAAGATTTTCTCCGGCGGCATCCGGTGCTGGTTGCCCCGCTTTTTTCAGGTAGTGGCATCAAGGTCAAAGTATTAGAGGGTATGGCTTTGGGGCGGGTGGTCATCACCACGTCCATTGGGGCCGAGGGGATTCCTGCCGAAGACGGCCGCCACCTGCTCATCGCCGATACTGCCGCTGATTTTGAAAAGCACTTAATTTGGTGCTTGAAAAACCCAGCGTCCATGCAGGAGGTCGGGGTAGAGGCAAGGGAGCTTATCCGACAAAACTTTGATAACTTGGAAATTGTTGGTAGGGTAGTGGCCGCTTACGAGAAAATGATAAACCGTTGATAATCAAAAATTTAAATTAAAACTAGTACTGATGAAAAATAGTGGGTTCTTAAAATTGTTGCCATTTGCGCTCTTGCTGCTCACCAGTTGTGGTGGCTCAAACCCATCTTTTGAACAGGAAGATGCGCTTCGCAATGAGGTCTTTGCCATCCATGACGGGGTAATGCCGAAGATGTCAGAAATCGTAAAACTCAAAGGTGGGTTGAAGGAAATGCCCACCGACTCTACCAGCGAAGCAGCGGTAAATGCCGCCCAATCCCAGCTTGAAAAAGCGGAAGATGCAATGATGAGTTGGATGAACAACTTCACAGGGCCTGAAAAACTGAGGGACTCAAAAAGTCACGAAGAAATCATGGACTACCTCCAGAACGAAAAGCTGGAAATAGCAAAAGTGCGGGATGCCATGAACAACAGCATTGAAGCAGCTGAAAGGATTCTGAAGGTCTCTGGGCAGTAATTTCTTCGCAGAAATTTGGAAAGCATAAATTTTTAATAGAGGTAACAAAATATTATTCTAGTTGAATTGTAACAAGTGGGTAAAATGCCTACCTTTGCGCCTCTTTTGAAAAAATGGTGAATTACTGCCGATTTGGCTGCAAAACTGACTGACTTCTTTAACGTTTAGTCGTTTCCAATTCATCATTCATCATTTACCATTCATCATTTTTTGAACATGCAAATCAGAAACATCGCCATCATCGCCCACGTTGACCACGGGAAAACGACCCTCGTGGACAAGCTCCTGATTGCCGGGAAACTCTTTGGCGACCACGATACGCCCGGCGAGCTCATCATGGACAACAACGACCTGGAGCGGGAGCGTGGCATCACCATTTTGGCCAAAAATGCCGCCTTCTGGTACAAAGGCTATAAAATCAACGTGATTGATACCCCCGGCCACTCCGACTTCGGCGGCGAGGTGGAGCGAGTGCTCAACATGGCCGACGGTGTACTGTTGCTCGTGGATGCCTTCGAAGGCCCCATGCCGCAAACCCGGTTTGTGCTCCAAAAAGCCATCGAACTTGGCCTCAAGCCTATCGTCGTAATAAATAAGGTGGACAAGGAAAACTGCAAGCCCGACGAAGTCCAGGACTTGGTTTTTGACCTGATGTTCAACCTTGGCGCTACCGAAGACCAGCTTGATTTCCCAACGTTGTTTGGCTCAGCTAAGCAGGGCTGGATGAGCAGTGACTTCCGCCAACCAACCGACAATATCACGGCGATGCTGGATGCAATCCTTGAGTACATTCCAGCGCCGAAAACCCCGGAAGGCCCACTTCAAATGATAATCACTTCGCTCGACTACTCCAACTACATCGGGCGGATTGCCATCGGCAGGCTGCACCGTGGCTCCCTGAAGGCCAACCAACAGGTGGCGCTTATCAAGCGTGATGGCACTATCGTTCGTCAGCAAGTTAAGGGACTTTACCTCTTCGAGGGAATGGCCAAGGTGAAGGCGGATGAAGTACAGGCCGGAGATATTTGCGCTATCCAGGGCATTGAAGGTTTTGATATTGGCGACACTATTGCCGACCTTGAAAACCCGGAGGCATTGCCCGCCATCAGCATTGACGAGCCGACGATGAGCATGTTGTTCACCATCAACGACTCACCTTTTTTCGGACAGGAGGGCAAATTTGTTACTTCACGACACGTGCGTGAACGCTTGGAAAAGGAATTGGAAAAAAACCTCGCCCTTCGCATCAAGGATGGTGAAGGCACCGACTCTTGGAGGGTATATGGCAGGGGCGTTTTGCACCTTGCCATTTTGATAGAAACCATGCGTCGTGAGGGATACGAACTGCAAATTGGCCAACCTCAAGTAATCTTGAAACGCATTGACGGACACCTGCACGAGCCAGTGGAGGAGTTGACGATTGACGTGCCAGAGACTAGCTCAGGTACCGCCATAGACATGGTGACCCGCCGCAAGGGCCTCATGACTTCGATGGTGCCAAAGGGCGACCGGGTTATTCTGCGATTCGAAATGCCATCGAGGGGCATCATTGGCCTTCGGAGCAATCTGCTCACAGCTACGGCTGGTGAGGCCATCATGACGCACCGATTTATGGAGTTCCAACCGTACAAAGGAGAACTGCCCAAACGCCAGAACGGTTCGTTGCTTTCGATGGAGCAGGGCAAGGCGATTCCGTACTCGATTTTCAACCTGCAAGACCGTGGCAAATTCTTTGTGGATGCCAACGAGGAAATCTACGAAGGCCAGGTGGTAGGCGAAAATACACGTCCTGGTGACATGACCGTAAACGTGACCAAGACCAAGAAGCTCACCAACATGCGTGCCTCTGGTGCTGATGAAAAAACGAAGCTCACGCCACCCGTTAAATTCAGCTTGGAAGAAGCGCTGGAGTACATCATGGAGGATGAATACGTGGAAGTGACACCGAAAAGCATTCGTTTGCGCAAGATTTACCTCAAGGATTTTGAGCGCAAACGCAATACTAAGACAGTAGAGCTTGTAGAAGAAGAAGTATAATAATCAAGTAGGCACGTGCCTGCTCGTTTTTAAAAATAAAAAAGCTCCGGGTGGATTTTCCACTCCGGAGCTTTTTCGTTTGGGTTGGTTGGTTCTGGCATTGGGGGAATCAACTTTCAATAGCGCTCATCAACCCCATTATCAACTCCGCTTTCGTGCCTTCGCCATCTTCTCCCAGTACAACATTTCGTCAATTTCCGCAGCTTCGAGCAGGTAAGTGCTCAACAATTCGGCATTGATTTCTTCCGGCGAAAAAAAACGCTTGTTGAACACTTGCTTGCGGGTGCCACGCTCCAGGTAGTTGGCCTCGTCGTCCAACAGGTTGCCGTAGTTGAAGCCAAACTCAACGCCTTGCCAGGTCTTGTTGCCCCACGAAACTGCTCCTGGCCAAATAAAGCAGATGCCTTTGTGGAGGCGGTAAAACGGCACATTGAACGAGAGGCGCTCTTGGACATCGGGTAGTGTGGTGAAGACCAATTCACGAAGTACGTCTGTTATCAGTAACTGGTCTTCTGGTAAAAAAGCCAGCAGTTCGCCAACATTTCGGAAGGCGAAATTTTGCATTTTGCCCTGTTCTTTCATCTAGATTTTGGTTTGAAATCGTAGCTCATGACGCCTTAGCGTGAAAACAGGGGGTTTGGGGGCGGAACGCCCCCAAGAGCGCACTCCCCCTGGAGCAGCCGCCTCCGGCGGCTGCTCCAGGGGTGAAAGAGAATCGGGGGCGGCGCAGCCGCCCCCGAACCCCCTTAGCTTTCACGCTAAGGCGTCATGAGCCGAAATCGTTGGCTTCAAAACGTTTGCAAGCTTATGTTTTTTTGCAGAAAAACAAACGCAATAGTGAGCCTGAATCAAACATCTTGTTCCAGATGGAGTATAAATTGATAAGTGGGATTATCTTTGGCCGGCACTTTAATCATTGTCAAAAAGGAAATTTTTTAGTGAGATAAATAATTGACTATCAGTTTCTTGTCTCCAAAAAATCCTGTTGAATACAATTTGTTAAAATCATTAAAACCTTATTCTCCATGAAAAAAATACTTTTTTTATTCCTTGGCTTGTCCTTGCTAAGTTCCTGCGTTTCCAAGAAAAAATTTATTGACCTTCAAGCCGAGCGTGACAGCATTCGCACGTCGCACAGCAAGCTCGAAGAGGACCTGAAGGAATGCGAGCGCAGCAAAACCAGCTTTCGCACTGACCTTGAAATGCGAGGCAACCAGCTCTCAGCTCGTGAAGCCGAATTGGCCGCCGAGCGCAGCAGGGCAAAGTCGCTTGAAGACCAAATCAACAACCTTCAGGGCACCAACAAGAACCTGCTCGATAGGCTTTCCGACCTTTCCGTCATCAGCAAGTCGGGTGCAGAGAGCATCCAGAAATCGCTGGAGGCCATCAACCAGCAGAACACCTACATCAAAGACCTGACCGGCACTATCCAGCGAAAAGACTCGCTAAACCTCGCCCTCGTGATGAACCTCAAGCGTTCCCTCGCCGACGTGAACGACGAGGATGTGAACATCGAGGTGAGAAAAGGGGTGGTGTACATCTCGCTTTCCGACAAAATGCTCTTCAACTCTGGCAGCTACATCATCAAGCCAGCCGCCGAGACGGTACTCGGTAAAATCGCCAAGGTGGTAAACGACCACAATGAACTTGACATTCTCGTGGAGGGCCACACCGATACCGTGCCCATCAAGACGGAATTCATCAAGGATAACTGGGATTTGAGCGCTCTTCGGGCAACATCTGTGGTACGACTCCTGCAATGGAAGTACAACGTGAAACCCGAGCGCATGACGGCGGGTGGCCGTAGTCAATTTGTGCCAAAGGATACCAATGCAACGGATCAAGGCAAGAGTAAAAATCGCCGCACTGAAATCATTATCCTGCCGAAACTTGACCAGTTTTTTCAGTTGTTGGAGCCGAACGCAGGTGGCAAGAAGTAATTGATTGTCAGGTTTTTATGTAAAAAAATGCCGATGCAAGATTTGCATCGGCATTTTTAGGTTTATTTTTGAATCCTCTCTACCGCCATATTCCTGCATTCCTCACCAGCGCCTTCACCATCGCTACCTGCCCCAAGTGATAAATATCGTGCTGCAAAACGCCTCCTGCCAGTCGCCGAAAGGTACGCCCCGGCACAAAATCAGTATCCAGGAACGCCTCGTCCCTTGCGGAAAGCTGCTCAACAATGATGGCTTGCTGCTCCGCAAACGCAGCTTTTGCCGCTTCCCAAGTTTCTGCATTTTGTGCTATGGAGTCGGGCCAGTTGTCGGAATCTGACACATCGGCACGGAAGTCAAGGTTGCCCAGTAGCCGTTCGGTCAATGCCCTACGCCATTTAACCATGTGCCAAAGTAGGACAACAATCGAGTGCTGGTTGGGCGGCGTTGCCAGTGCTTCGGCTGGCGAAATATCAGAAATGACATCGAGATAGCTGTCGCCAAACCACGGGTTGTCGTTGTAAAAAGCTTTGAAATCATGGACGAGTTGTTCGATTGCTGTCATGCGGAGGAGTTTTAAAAGTTAGCGAAGTCTTGTGGGATATAATTTTTTGTTAATCTGAAATTGCTCGAAATATCGCTCCACGGCAACCGTTTTCATGCCATACCAAAACGCAACGACATGATGACGAATCGAAAATTTGAAAACGCCGCTACCTTGCGCAGTCGGATTGCCTTGCTGGTAGCTTTGGTAATTCACATCGCACTGATAGGCTTTTTGGTACTTCGCAGTGAAAATAGCAATGAAATTTCTGCCAAGACCAAGGAGTCAATCAATCCAGCACAGCCCAGACCATAAGTTTAAAAAAGCCCGTGCAGCTCTGCTCGGACGTTGTTGACGACTTTGCCAAGGTCCTCTGGGTTGGACTCAAAATCAATTTCATCTGAATTGATGACAAGCAATTTACCTTCCTTATAGCCACTGATCCATTGTTCGTAGCGCTCGTTAAGGCGCCTGAGATAGTCGAGGCTCATGCTCCCTTCGTAGTCACGACCCCTCGATTGAATATGGGAAACCAAGGTCGGGATGCTGGCTTTCAGGTAAATGAGCAGGTCGGGCGCCTGGATCTGCGAGGACATGGTTTGGAAAAGGCTGAAATAATTTTCATAGTCCCGACTGGTCATCAGCCCCATGTCGTGCAGGTTTGGTGCGAAAATATAGGCGTCTTCGTAAATCGTCCGGTCCTGAATGACCGTATGCCCACCTTGCAAAATCTTCAAAACCTGTTGGTAACGATTGTTTAAAAAGTAGATTTGCAGATTGAACGACCACCGCTGCATGTCGTGGTAGAAATCGGCGAGGTAGGGGTTGTCGTCCGTGCTTTCGAAATGGGTTTCCCAATTGAAATGGCGGGCAAGCTTTGCGCAAAGCGTGGTTTTACCAGCGCCGATGTTGCCGGCGATTGCTATGTGCTTCACAATGGGTTTCACTTGTTCACTCATCAGTTTTGTTGTTTCCTAAACAAGCACGAAAATAGAAACTTTGCTCAGAATAAAGGGTTTTCGGTTTTCAGGTTCCAGGAAACCTGTAGGCGGCACAACCCAGGAAAACTTTCGACTTCGAAAACCCCTAACCCGAATTCTCTCTATGAAATGTGGCGAATCATCTAAAAAACGATTATGCAGATAGACCGTGACCTAATTTTAAAACTTGAAAATTTGGCCAAGCTTGAACTCTCAGAAGGTGAGCGGGAGCGTTTAGGGATGGATTTGACCAATATCCTTCAAATGGTCGAGAAATTGAAGGAGCTTGACACCTCCAATGTGGAGCCGTTGACTTATATTTCCGATGCTGTAAACATGTTTCGAGAAGACGAAATTAAGGGGCAAGTGACCAATGAGCAGGCCCTGATGAACGCTCCCGAAAAAAACGAGCCTTATTTCAAAGTGCCCAAAGTGATTTATTAACTGGCGCTATTTTAAGAAAAATCAAAAAAACGCATGAATTCATTAATTTCCGTTCGCAACTTGGTTAAGACCTACTACATGGGGGCCAACGTGGTCAATGCGCTGCAAGGCGTCAACCTCGAGATTTTCAAAAACGAATACGTGGCACTGATGGGCCCTTCCGGTTCAGGGAAATCCACGCTGATGAACCTCATCGGATGCCTCGATACCCCAACTTCGGGCGAGTACATCCTGAACGGTTCCTATGTGAGCACCATGGACGACAGCGAGCTTGCAGGAGTGAGGAACAAAGAAATCGGTTTCATTTTCCAAACTTTTAACTTGTTGCCGAGGCTTTCAGCGCTGGACAACGTAGCACTGCCACTGGTTTATGCTGGCCTGAGCAGGTCTGAGCGAATCGAAAAGGCGAAGCACGTCCTGGATTCCGTGGGCCTATCCGACCGGATGGATCACAAGCCGAACGAGCTTTCTGGTGGCCAACGGCAGCGGGTGGCGATAGCACGCGCCCTTGTCAACTCGCCCAGCATCATCTTGGCTGACGAGCCAACAGGCAACCTCGACTCAAAAACTTCCTACGAAATCATCGGCCTTTTTGAGGAAATCCATGCTGCGGGAAATACCATCGTGCTGGTAACGCACGAACCGGACATCGCCGAATATGCACATCGGATTGTAAAAATGCGGGACGGCAGGATTGAAAGCGATGTGCCGAACCCAAATCCAGTCAGGGTGATGCAGGAAGCTTGATTGGATGGGCAGCCTAATACACTCCCAAAAACAAAAATACACAATCAAGATGGCCTTTAAAATTTACACCAAAACTGGCGACGAAGGCCAGACCGCCCTATTTGGCGGAAAGCGACTGCCTAAAAGCCACCTTCGCATCGAATGCTACGGCACGGTGGATGAGTTGAACTCCTTCATTGGATTGGTTCGTGATTGCACAGATGACGGCCACATCAGGGCAGTTTTGTTTGAAATACAGAACCGACTTTTTGACTTAGGTGCCAACCTTTCAACCGACCCGGCAAAGAACCTGCCTATTCCCTCCCTGACGCAATCTGACTTACAACTCCTTGAAAATGAAATAGATGCGATGGAGGAAACACTTCCATCGTTGAAAAATTTTATCCTTCCAGGTGGACATTTGACGGTCTCCCATTGCCATGTTGCCCGTTGCGTTTGCCGACGGGCCGAGCGATTGGTGGTGGCACTGAACATGGACGAGCCGGTGTCCCCCGAAGTGCTCAAATATTTGAATCGGCTGTCCGACTTTCTATTTGTACTCGCCAGGAAATTAGGCCAAAACCTTGGGGCAAACGAAGTGGTTTGGAAAGGGCGTTGATGTTTTTGAGAAAAATCATTTCCTCATTGCTGGTGGTTCACCGGCATAAATTTCTACCTTTGCATCCCGTAACAGCATGACTGAATTGCCAGTGGGCAAATCCTTCATCTTTCTATTCATCCTTCATTCTTTTTTAATGGCTAAGTATATTTTTGTTACGGGAGGTGTTACTTCCTCGCTTGGTAAAGGCATTATTTCAGCTTCACTTGCCAAACTACTCCAGGCAAGAGGCTTCAGCGTCACCATCCAAAAATTTGACCCATATATTAATGTGGACCCCGGCACTCTGAACCCCTACGAGCATGGGGAGTGCTATGTGACTGATGATGGAGCAGAAACCGACCTCGACCTTGGGCATTACGAGCGTTTTTTGAACAAGCCAACTTCCCAGGCAAACAACGTGACCACCGGCCGCATTTACCAAACCGTCATCAACAAAGAGCGGGCGGGCGATTATTTAGGAAAAACGGTGCAGGTCATCCCCCACATCACTGACGAAATCAAGCGGAGGGCGCAACTGCTTGGCGCTACCAATCAATACGATATTGTCATCACCGAGCTTGGAGGCACGGTGGGCGATATTGAATCGTTGCCCTATCTGGAGGCCCTTCGCCAGCTCCGTTGGGAGCTTGGGCGGGACAATTGCATGGTCATCCACCTGACGCTGGTTCCCTATCTCAACGCCGCAAAAGAGCTGAAGACCAAGCCAACGCAACACTCCGTCAAGGAGTTGCTCAGTGCAGGTATCCAACCAGACATCTTGGTTTGTCGGACAGAGCATCCCATCAACATGGACATCCGTCGCAAATTGGCGCTGTTCTGCAACGTGGACATCGGTTCCGTAGTAGAGGCCATTGATGCCGAAACGATTTACGACGTGCCGCTGCTGATGGCAAAGGAAAAACTGGACACCACAGTGATGTTGAAGATGCGGTTGCCAGACCGGAAGGAGCCAGACCTCGCCCCTTGGAAAGCCTTTCTTGGTAGGCTCAAGAACCCCGTCCATGCCGTTCGGGTGGGCTTGATTGGCAAATATCATGAACTGCAAGATGCCGACAAGTCCATTTTTGAGGCATAAA
>CAZDSU010000021.1:0-78950 GCA_964508135.1 uncultured Saprospiraceae bacterium | reverse complement strand
CTGGGGCGGTCAACGAATGTCGGGTACATGTAGTGCCAATCCACTCTGAGTCGCTTGCAGGCGACTACGATGATGTAGGTCGAAAACTGGCAGACCTAGATGGCATCTTGGTAGCGCCAGGCTTTGGCGAGCGAGGGATTGAGGGGAAAATAAATGCCATCCGATACGCAAGGGAAAATGATATGCCTTTTTTCGGCATTTGCCTAGGCATGCAGTGCGCAGTCGTGGAGTTTGCCAGAAACGTCTTGCAGATTGAAGGTGCAGCTTCTACGGAAGTAAACCCCAAAGCTGCTGATCCCGTGATTGACCTGATGCCAGACCAGAAAAAAATCACCAAAAAAGGTGGTACGATGCGGCTTGGCGCATACGATTGCGACGTGAAAAAGAACTCACATGCCTACAAAGCCTATCGCTCAATTCATATCAGCGAACGGCACCGACATCGGTACGAATTCAATAACGATTATTTGGAAAGGATGGAAAAGGCCGGGCTTTTGGCCACAGGAATCAACAAAGAAAACAACTTGGTTGAAATCGTTGAATTGAAGGACCATCCTTGGTTCGTCGGGGTGCAGTTTCATCCTGAGTTGAAAAGTACAGTTGAAACACCGCACCCACTTTTCGTCGGTTTCGTGAAAGCTTGCTTGAAGTAACAATACCCTAAATCTATTGGAACTTGGGTTTTGGCGCTAGCGAGAAGATTGAAGTTAGAACTAGTACGCTGAGGTTTTGGACTTCACTTCACTTCAAATCTAATTGTCAGTTTGATGAGGCTCACCCTTTTCTATACAATCGTTTTTATAGTCACGTGTTTCGTGTGCAACAATCCTTTTTTTTGGGATACAGTTCAACTTGCCTCTAAACATGGGCATTTCTTCTACGTGACTGATTTCCAGACGCTTATCCTACCGAAGGAGATAGACAGTGGGCATCCACCACTGTTTGGAATGTACATTGCGTTAGTATGGAAAATATTTGGCAAGACACTTTGCGCCAGCCATTTTGCCATGCTTCCATTTCTTTTCGGGATAGTTTACTTTCTTCAAGCAATTGGCAGAAAGCTATTGGGACAGAGCATGGCACCTTGGATGGTACTGCTTTGTTTTGTTGACCCGGTACTTGCTGGCCAATCCGTATTGGTCAGTCCAGATTTGGTGTTGGTTTGTTGCTTTTTGATGTCGGTTTGGGCAATTTGGTCAAACAAAAGTTGGTGGTTAGTCTTGGCTACTATTGGGCTTGGGCTTATCAGCACACGAGGCATGATGATAGGGTTTGCAATGTTTGCCTTCTCGATTTACGAATCGGATAAAAAATTTAGCGTCAATCTTCTTTTCAAGAAACTTTTGCCATTTCTGCCCGGAGGGCTGCTGTCTGTAAGTTATCTCCTCTTTCATTGGACACAAACGGGTTGGATTGGCTATCATGCAGGCTCCACATGGGCACCTAGTTTTGAACCTGTTGATTTTCAAGGCTTTGTAAGGAATATCGGGATAATGGGGTGGCGTTTTCTCGACTTTGGAAGGGTGTTCGTTTGGATTGGAATAGCTTCATTGGGCTACATTGGCCTCAGAAAAACAAATTGGAAAATACCAAAACCCAACCGTCACCAAACTGGGTGGCAGCTAGTTGCGCTGACTATTTTCGTGTTTCTGGCCGTAGGCCCTTCACAATTGTTCTATAAAGGATTGTTGGCTCATCGCTATTTTCTACCGTTCTTCTTGTCCCTAAATTTCTTGGTGCTCTATTTTATTTGCAACCAATATTCAAGGGTGGTTCAAAAGCGGTGGTACAATTTGGCAATTCCAGCGCTCTGTCTAGGACTTGCTACTGGCAATTTCTGGGTTTACCCTCAGAAAACTGCGATGGGGTGGGACAGTACATTGGCGCACCTTCCTTGGTATGGCCTTTTGAATCAGACAAAGGAGTTTCTGGAAAAAGCAAATATCCCTTACGGTCAAGTAGGAACGGCTTTCCCAAATATTGGGGACCGTGAAATTTATGAACTTAATGGGGTAGGGGAAGGCTTTGTAGATAAAAACCTGCCGTCCAATTGTTATGTATTCTATTCGAACATAATGAACGATTTTTCTGATGCAGAAATTGACGAGCTGAAGCGGGATTGGGAAATTGTTTTCAGCCGTGAACTTGGAGGGGTTTGCACCGTTCTGTATAGAAATCCGATTCGACATCAATGCGCAAATTGACAATGGATGAACTTGGTAGGGCTACGCCTGACACTTTTCGAGGTCAGGCCAAAATGCCAATAGTTGTGGTATTGGACAATGTCAGATCGGCGCTCAATGTCGGTTCCGCATTTCGCACGGCAGATGCTTTTGCTTTGGAGAAAATTTACCTTTGCGGCATTACTGCTACGCCACCGCACCGAGAGATTTTGAAAACTGCCTTGGGTTCTACAGAAACGGTTGTTTGGGAATACGCCCAAGATGCTGTTGATGTTGTCAATTCCTTGAAGCGTGATGGCTACGAAACTTGGGCTATTGAGCAAGTTGAGGGCAGTGTTCGATTGCAAGATTTTGATTTTCAAGAGGGTATTAAAATTGCTGTTGTTTTTGGAAACGAAGTTAGTGGCGTGGAGGAGTCTGTAATTGCGGCTTGTGATGGTTCGCTGGAAATCCCGCAATTCGGTACAAAACACTCATTGAATGTGGCTGTTTGCCTCGGCATAGTGTCTTGGGAACTGGTCAGGAAATTGAAATTCCCACTAATCTGAACTTTTAATCAAATTGAAATGAACCATTGGTTAGTAAAATCAGAGCCAGGAGAGTACAGTTTCGACGACTTGTTGAAAGATGGGAGCACGGTTTGGAGCGGAGTGCGAAACTATGCGGCCCGCAACAACCTTAAGGCAATGAAGTTAGGAGACCTCGTCCTTTTCTACCATAGTGTTGATGATAAAGAGGTTGTTGGGATTTGCAAGGTGTCAAAGGAGTTTTATCCAGACCCAACTGCCACTGAAGGCGATTGGTCGGTTGTGGACATTGTTCCGGTTAGCAAGCTGAACAAGCCAGTGCATCTCTCACAAATCAAGCTTACAGCCGAGTTGCAGAACATCGCTTTGGTAAGAATAGGCCGACTTTCAGTAATGCCGCTTCAGGCAAAAGAATTTGAAATAATCGTGGCAATGGGAATGATGAATTTTGAATCCGTGACTTAACTTGGATTAGGCGTCTTAAAAATGATTCGAAGGAGGTTGTTAAATGGAAAATCAGTTGTTCTATTTTTGAAGTGGTAATTTTTCTAAAAAAGAAATCTATCTTTCTATTTTTTGTGACATGTAAAAAAGCCTTAGACATAGATTATTGGCATGGAAAAAGTGGGGTACGTGTTTTTTTGAAGGATTTTTTTATGAAATATTTGAAAACAAAAACTTAGATTTGTGACATGAATTTGGTTTGACCGCAGTTTTTTTATTTAGTTAATCCCATTACCTTTGTCGCCATATTAGTTTGTCTTTACTAAGAGCTGAAATTTTCTCCCCGTTTTATTCCCTTAACCGATTTGTTGGATAATAGTCCAAAGTAAGAGCAATTCCCCCTCTCAGTTGTTTCTCAGGTAAGCACTTTTACATGCTTGTTTAAGCTGAAAAGGCACTTGAGGAATCTTGTCTTGATTCTCCCTCGGTCAAATCATTAAGTTGTTTAGCACTTAAGTTTAGGGTATATTGCTTGCAATTATTTAGTTAACCAAAACAAACACAAACATGACCATCACTAGGAAAAGGATCCTGATTATTGAGGATCATGAAAGTATTCGGCTCCTGCTGGGAACAATGTTGAGCAAATCCTATGAGGTAGTCACTAAAAAGGACGGTCTTGAAGGAATGGCTTGGCTTGTGAAAGGCAACCTTCCCGATCTTATCTTGCTCGACATGAGCATGCCACGACTCAGTGGTAACGATTTTCTAAGAAACATACGTCAGAGCGGCTTTTTTCGTGACATTCCTGTAATTGTCGTTTCTGGCAATGACGGTGAAAAGGACGTTCAAGATTGTCTCCGTTGGGGCGTAGATGATTACCTGACCAAGCCGTTCAATCCTATTTCACTGAAAAAACGGATAGAAACTGTACTGTACGAATCAGAAGCTTTCGTACTCAACTAAACGCTGATTCCCCCTTTTTCCAATTTTAAGAACGACGGACCAGAAAGCGGTGTTTTATACACTCGGTTACAAATTAAAATCGGCATTATGAACTCAAATATACCTTTGCAAGATAAAGATTCTGCTTTGGATGAAATAGTCGTCCTTGGGTTTGATGGATCCTTCAATGAATGCCTAATCAATGCTTCAGGCATTGAAAATGGCTTCAAGATTCGGGAATTTGAAAACTCTTTCCTCGCCTTTCAATGGCTTCACAAAGCAGTTGCCACCCAACACAACCATGATTTACCCAAAGCAATTGTTTGTGAATTCGGTTCACTTGAAGAAGAGAATTTCCTCTTACTCCAAAATGTAAAAAAACATTCCCAACTGAAGTACATTCCGCTTATCGCAATGAATCGGGATGGACTAAACCACAAACTGGAAGCCCTTAAATTAGGATTTGATGACTATTACGATGTTCCTGTACATTGGCAAGTGCTACGGGAAAGGGTTGACTTTTTGATTAAATTTCTCAAGGAATTTGACACAGTTTCCATTGATGAAACAGAGGAAATTGGCGTTCGGACAACATTTGCCAAGAGGCTCTTCGACATCGTATTTTCGCTGATAGCAATTCTTATTCTAAGTCCAATCCTCATTTTTGTGTCTTTGGCCATAAAATTCGAATCTAGAGGTTCCGTTATTTATCGTTCCAGACGGGTGGGTACTGGCTACCAAGTTTTCGATTTCTTGAAGTTTCGTTCCATGTACCAAGATGCCGACCAACGGTTGTATGACTTGCAGCACCTCAATCAATACGCTGAAGATGACAATGGCCCACTTTTTATGAAGATAAACAACGACCCACGTGTTACCAAAATAGGCAGGCTCATCCGTAAAACCAGCCTTGATGAACTTCCCCAGCTTTTCAACATACTAAGAGGCGATATGTCTATCGTCGGCAACAGGCCGCTCCCACTTTATGAGGCCGAGCAGCTTACCCGTGACCTTTGGGCAAAGCGTTTCCTTGCTCCGGCGGGCTTGACCGGCCTGTGGCAAGTGACCAAGCGTGGCAAAAACAACATGTCAACGGAGGAGCGCATCAACTTGGATGTCACTTATGCCGACCACCACTCATTTTGGTACGACATGAAAATAATCGCAAAGACCCCGTTTGCAATCATTCAAGAAGAGGACGTTTAACCCAAATCCTGAATCGCAGCATGGTATCCATCATCACTGTCAATTACAATTCGCTTGAAGTCACTTGTGAATTGCTAGAATCTGTTCGCAGGTTTGGCGGCAATGACGTAGAGGTGGTTGTAGTAGACAATGCATCGTTGGAAGACCCTGGTTATTATTTGAAAAACCATTTTCCGGAAGTAATATATGTTCGAAGTGAAAAGAATCTTGGCTTCGCAGGTGGCAACAACCTTGGCATCAAGGCGAGCAAAGGTGACTTCTTGTTCTTCCTCAACAACGACGCTGAACTAACGGATGGAGTTATCGAAAAGCTCTTGAAGCTGTTCAGCACAAATTCCGGAATCGGCATCGCAAGTCCGAAAATTTGTTACCATAACGCTAGACCGGGTAGTGAGCCGGACGTGATTCAGTACCTCGGTACCACGCATGTCCATTTGCTCACCGCCCGGAACAGCACTCTCGGCGAGCGGGAGATTGACAACGGACAGTATCAAAAAGCACAACCAACTGCCTACGCCCACGGCGCTGCCATGATGGTGCCTCGTGAAGTGTTGAACAAAGCAGGCATGATGTCCGAGGATTTTTTCCTTTACTACGAGGAGTTGGATTGGTGCGAGCAAATCCACCGAGCAGGCTACGACGTTTGGGTAGAACCAGGAGCAAAAATTTACCACAAGGAAAGCTACTCCGTCGGTAAAATCAGCGCCTTGAAGACCTACTACATCAACCGCAACCGCCTGTTGTTCATGCGGCGCAACCGGACACGGGCACAATGGCGGGCATTCTGCGTGTTCCTGTTCCTGTTCACGGTGCCCAAAAACAGCCTGATGTACCTCCTCAAAGGCGATTTTGTCAACCTCAAAGCATTCCTCAAAGCAATACGGTGGAATTTCACCAGGCAAAAAATACGACCAGTCTCTACCCCCCTTACTTTTTCTCTCAAGTTGACTTGAGTGAAAATTGGCCTCCGAAAACCTAAAACCTAAGCCAGTCTCTACCCCCCGAACTTTTTTTTTGAATTCCAAATGCCTAAAGAAAAGCCAGTCTCTACCCCCCGAACTTTAATTCAATTTGACCCGGCTACCCTTCGCCGTTTCAATTCAAGATACGACCAGACTCTACCCCCCTTACTTTTTTTTGCTCAACATTTCAGGCTGCCGTGCCTGAAATGAGATTGTCGGAAACCTCCTACTTTTGCCAAAACTCTGAACAGAATTGATGGAATTCCTAAACTACACTTACCTCGTATTATCGGCCATCCTTGCTTTCTTTCTGATTTTGCCGACGCTGAACGTGTTTTTCTCATTGTTCACAAATGAAAAGCTCAAGTCGCCGAAGCAGCCCCGTGACTTCGACTACGCCAACATCATTACTGCCTACAAAAACGCAGACATTGCCAAGGGACTCGTCAAATCGCTGCTCAAACAGCGCCACACCAACCACCACATCTACCTCGTGGCCGATGGCTGCGACCTCACCAACTGGAACATTCAGCACGAAAAGCTGACTGTGTTGCGCCCCGACGAGCCGCTCAACCTCAAGGCAAAAAGCATCATCCACGGCATCGAAAACTTCGTCAGGCCGCACGACTATGTCTCAGTGTTTGACGCCGACAACCTTGCGCACCCCGATTTTTTAACGGAAATAAACCGCTACGCAAACGCTGGCTACATGGCAATTCAAGGGCAGCGCACGGCTAAAAACCTCGACACATTGATGGCCTGCGCCGATGCACTGGGCGAGTTTTACAAAAATTATATTGATAGGGTAGCGCCGTACCGCATCGGTTCGTCGGCGGTGATTAGCGGTAGCGGCATGGCGGTGGAGGCGGAACTTTACAAGGCTTACCTCGCCAGCCCCGAAATCGAACAGGGCAAGCACCAGTGGAAGAAGATGCTCCAGGAGGACAAAATCATCCAGAACTTTTTGCTCCGCAAAAACACCAAAATCGCCTACGCTTGGGACGCCATTTGCTACGATGAAAAAGTGACCAGTGCCGACGCCGTGGAGACGCAGCGCAGCCGCTGGCTGTTCAGCTACTTTCAGAACATCCCGAACTCGCTCGGCATCCTGCGCCGTGGCCTGTTCAACTTGAGCTGGAACCAATGGCTGTTCGGCCTCGTGACCATTGCCCCCCCGATGTTCGTCATGCTCTTCGCTGCCTTTGGCTTCGCTGTGCTTGGTTTGTTGATAAACCCGTGGGTATCTTTGGCACTCGTGGTGGCCGTTGCACTGTTCATCGGGACCATCTTTTGGACGCTGCGACTCAGCCATGCGCCGAAGCCAGTCTGGAATGCTGTGGCAGCAATGCCGTCTTTTGTTTTGCGACAAATTAAAGGGCTTTTCAAAATGGCCAACCCGAACAAGAACTTCAAGCACACGGAGCACAAGGTGAGCGTGACGATAGAAGAAGTGTTGAAATAAAACCGATTATCAAAAATGAAATACTCCGCCGAAGAAACGATAACTGCTATCAACGCTTGGGATGAAGCGACCAAGTCGCATTTCCACCGCCTCGTATCCGTGAACCTGACCATTTCCATCCGGGTGATGCTGGAAAATGATGATTTGTCCACCGAGGAAAAACTAAAAGAAATCAACCTGCTCAACGAGTTCCATCACCGCCTCCTGAGTTGGTGGCGGAGCGGCGACGGCGAATGGCAATCGGCAGAGAAACTGTTCGGACTGCTCCAGTTTTATGCGGATAAAATGGCCAAACGGGGAGCGATTGAATTTCCCGTAGTCTCAGCGTTTGAAACGGTTCAAGGACTTCGGGCTGTCAATAACTGATGAAGAAGTTGGGATATACCTCTCTGATAATCAATGTGTTGGCACTCATTGTGCTCGCCATCGCCCTCCATCGTTACGGTGGCTGGCGCAACCTCTGGGCAAAGGTCAACAGCCGGGGAATCGAGAAAACCTATTTTCATCGCAAAAACCTTTTTGAAATGCTACCTCCTAAAGATGGGGCCATCGTGTTTCTCGGCAACAGCATTACCGCCGGGTGCGAGTGGTCGGAACTGTTCAACAACCCAAAAATATTGAACCGGGGCATCCCAGGTGACCACTGCGACGGGATGCTGGAACGACTGGACGAGGTGTTGCGCCACCGTCCTTCGAAAATTTTTCTGATGGCTGGGATAAACGACCTGGCCTTCCTCCCTCCCTCCAAGGTTTGGCCAAAGTACGAGCGGCTCGTTGAGGCCATTTTGACCAAATCACCTTCTACCACGCTGTACCTCCAAAGTGTGCTGCCGGTCAACAACATCGTTAGCCCTACCGCCGTGGACAACGACGACGTGCAGGCGCTCAACGAGAAAATCAAGCAATTTGCGCAAGCAAAAAACCTAATTTTCATTGATTTGTATGGGGCGATGAAGGATTTGGACGGAAATTTGGATGCTGCCTTCACCCAAGATGGTGTACACCTGAACGGGGCGGCCTACCTGAAATGGAAGGCAGTGATTAATGGAGAATTGAAAATGGAGAATTGAAAATGAATGTGCTGGACATAATTTCCAATTCTCCATTTTCAATTTTCAATTGAATAGAAATGATTTTTAACAGCCTTACATTCCTAACATTCATTGGGATTTTCCTGCCTGTTTATTTCATGTTGAAGGGCAAGACTAGGTTGTTATGGAGCCTCGTCGGCAGCTACATTTTTTATGGTTGGTGGGACTGGCGATTCCTCAGCCTAATCTTCCTCTCCACGATAGTGGATTATTGGCTTGGCCTAAAAATTGACCGGGAACATGATGACAAAGCCCGGTACCGGATGTTGGTTCTGAGTTGCGTATTGAACTTATCTTTTCTCGGTTTTTTTAAATATTTCGACTTTTTCATCACCTCTTTTGCGGAGATGTTGACCTCGCTTGGGCTTCATGCAAACGTTCACACATTGGGGATTATCCTTCCGGTGGGCATTTCGTTTTACACTTTCCAGAGCATGAGCTACACGATTGACGTGTACCGCCGCCACCTAAAACCTGAGCCAAACTTCCTTCGTTATGCAACTTTCGTTGCTTTTTGGCCACAATTGGTGGCTGGTCCGATCGTGCGTGCCAGCGATTTTTTGCCTCAATTCCAAAACGACCACGAATTCAACTGGGACAGAATAATATCAGGCACTGGCCGGGTGCTCTGGGGCTTTTTCAAAAAATGCGCCGTGGCGGATTCGCTTGCCCCATTCGTTGACCAGGTATTTGCCGAGCCAAATGCATTTTCGAGCATCAACCTGCTTATCGGCGTCATCTTCTACTCGTTCCAGATTTACTGCGATTTTTCAGGATACTCGGACATAGCCATCGGGTTCGCTCGCATCCTCGGCTTCGATTTCAACGAGAATTTTCGGACGCCCTATTTCAGCCAAAACTTCAGCGAGTTCTGGTCTCGGTGGCATATCTCGCTGTCGAGCTGGCTACGTGACTACCTCTACATCCCACTTGGTGGCAACCGCAACGGCAAATTTGCCACCTACCGGAACAACATGCTGACTATGCTGCTCGGCGGTCTTTGGCACGGTGCCAATTGGACATTCGTGTTCTGGGGTTTTCTTCATGGGGCTTACCTGATTGCGCAGCGGCAATTGGGGAAGCCATTTGGCAGGGTGATGAATGGGCTGCGTTTCCCCAACCCAATAAAAGTCGGCGTGAATATCACCCTGACCTACTTTTTCACTTGCCTTGCTTGGATTTTCTTTCGCAGCCCCACCTTTAGCAAGGCTACGGACGTGATTTCGGGCATTGTGGGGATGGAAGGGTTCAGCTTCGTGAACGTGATGAACAAGTTTACGGTGATGAAGGGCGCACTGCTGATAGGAATCTTGTTGACGGTGGAAATTACGAACCTCAATATGAACTGGAACGGATTGGCTTTCAAAAACCCGGCATTTAGGATTGCTGCCTATGCCATGTTGCTTTGGCTGATTGCGTTTTTTGGGTCGTTTGGGAGCGGGTCGTTTATTTACTTTCAGTTTTAAAAAGTCCCAATGAAAAAAGCTTACTGGATATTTGCCATTATCGGAGTCGCCTTGCTGGGCGACCGGATTGGCGGAATGGTTTTGTCAAAAATAACGCAGGAAAGCCAGTTCCGCTACTCACGTTTGTATGGGGACAAGGTGGACAGTGACATCCTTTTCGTTGGAAATTCAAGAGGATTGAGTTTTTTTCAACCCTACGTTGAAGAAAAAACAGGACTTTCCACAGCCAACTTGAGCTATAACGGAATGCCCATTGACTTGGCAGTACCGCTCGTCGAAGATTACCTTGACCGCCAGCAGCCACCCAAGGTAATGGTTATGGACATCTCGCTGATGGACAGCCTGCGCATGGACAACAAGCTTGCAACCCAGTTTAACCACTATTCGCCTTACTCCGAACGGCTTTCCGAATTGATGAAAGATGGTGCGAGAAATGACTACTACGCAGGTAAGGTTAGCCACCTTTATCGCTACAACAGCGAGGTTTTTCAGCGGACATTTTTTTATTGGAAAAAATCGGACAAAGACTGGCTGCTCGACCGGGTCATTTCACCCAGCATGGTCAGTGACGTGGAAAAGCAACAAATACTGCGGTTCCATTACGACCAAAAAATGTTGGACAAACTGGCTGGGATGGTAAGTTACGCCAAGCAAAAAGGCGTAAAAGTGGAGCTGGTGGTGAACCCATATTTTCCGGCCTTCGTGCCGAAAATCGGCAACTTGGGCAGCTTGATGGCTGACATAAACAAAGCTACCGGCCTCACTGTCAAAAACTTTGAAAATGCCGTGACACAGACCGAAGCTTTTGGAGACTACCAGCACGTGAACAAGCAAGGGGCTCGGCTGTATTTGGACAAATTGATGGAGGCTGGTGTGCTTGAAACCCGTAGTGGTTTAAACCTGGATTGAGCCTATTTTTTGAAGCGCTCCCCTGCACGTTTAGCACTTTCCCACTTGATGCCAATTATTTCTTCCAATTCAATAATGGCAAGTTGGATTTCTGTTTCGGCGGCCATGCGTTTTTCCTGCGCATTGTTGAATGACTCTGAGGCACGCAGCATATCCTCCATTTCGAGGTCGGCGTTTTTGAAGCGTTGCTGTGAAATTTGATAAACATTGCGGGTGTCCTCCTCAGCATTGGTGCGTATTTTCAGCGTTTCAATGGAGAGCAAAAGTTTGCGGTAGCGAGCAAGCGTTTCTGCCCTGGTTTTCATCTTGTGCTGGTTGGCTTCCATATCTGAAATGAGGACGTCCACTTCTTCTATTTCCCTTTTCTTTTTGTTGGTGGTAAAACTACCGAGACTAACACCGGCAGTTAATTGGTAGAGTGGGTAAAGGACGAGGTTGTCCGGGCTGGGCTGCAAGACGTTTGAAAGGCTGACTTCATTGATATTAAAGCCAAATTGCACTTCGTTCATCCAGTCCATTCGCTGTAGTTCAACCTCCTTTTTTTCCTTTGTCTTCTCGTATTCAAGAATCTTTGTTTCAGGGCTGTTCATCCATGCTAGTTGAACTAAATAATCTTCAAAAGAGGTAGGACGCTGGCCTTCGGGTAGCACAATCTGATTATAGTCAATTTGTGCATACACCAAATGTGGCGACGCAACGAGAACAAAAAATAGGACTAGATACCTGAAAACCAGAGAATTGTATAAATGGCTCATTCAGACACGAGTGGTTGTTGGACTGACAATTTCAAAAAATTGCATTAGTCACAGGTTAATTAAACAATGAAAATCCAACAATCAGGCCATAGCGTGGGGGAGGAGAGAATAAAAGATTTGCCAAAACTACGGCAAAGCATTTGTGTCTTAATCATTTTCCGCCTATTTTTGTACACTTATTTTAAACTCCCCGTTTTTTGGATTTTTATTTTGAAATGCTAGCCGACTATTTGCACGTGAATGCTGCTGGTTGGAATATTGGCATCCGTGTAGCGCTTTAAAGTCTTCCAGAAATTCATTCCCCCCTTTTGAGTAGAACAAACACTTGCAGGCTAACTAGGCACTGCATTAAGTAGACCACTATGAACGAAAACAAACACGTATCGAGCGTCCTGACGTTTCCATCCGATACCTGTCTGCATGAAATTTTTCAGCGGGAAGTCCTCCGTTGCCCTGACGCAACTGCGCTTGTATTTGGTTCAGCATCAATGACTTATGCGGAACTCGACGACAGCTCCACTCAACTCGCATACCAACTCGTCAAACTCGGCATCCAGCCAGAAGACTTCGTCGCCATCTACTTGGAGCGTTCCTTCGAGATGATAATTGGCATCTTCGGCATCCTCAAAGCAGGCGGGGCCTACGTGCCCATTGATGTGGATTACCCAACCGACCGCATGTCCTTCATGGTAGAAGATTGCGCAGCAAAAGTCATCCTGACGCAAAGCCATTTGGTGAAAAACCTGCCCAACACCAACGCCAAATTCATTTGCCTCGACCAGCCTCTGCCCGATATTCACCATTCACCATTCATCATTCATCATTCTGCGCAGCAGTTGGCCTACATGATTTACACCTCCGGCTCCACCGGAAAGCCCAAGGGCTGCATGATTACCCACGAAAACCTCTGCAACCAACTCGAAGGCCAGCAGGCCATTGCCCCGGAACCTATCGGTGCAATGATGCTCACTTGTTCCATCAGCTTCGACGTTTCGGTGCTGACCATTTTCTGGACACTACTACAAGGTGCGCCCCTTGTTTTGCCCCACCAGGGCGAAGAAAAAGACATGGCGCAACTTGCTGATACTATTTACAAAAACCAGGTAACACACATTCTCACGCTGCCTTCGCTGTACACGCTACTGCTCGAACAGGCACCCGCCCACAAGCTGCAAAGCCTGAAATTGGTCAACGTCAGCGGAGAAGTATGTCCGACTTCGTTGGCGCAAAAACACGAGCAAGTCATTCCGAACGGACAACTTTACAACCTCTATGGCCCAACCGAAGCTACGGTGAATTGCACCTATTTCACCTTCCCAAAAAGGTTCAACGAGCCAAAAGCGCCCATCGGAATCCCCATCTTGAACTACGATATCTTCATTTTGGATTCCAACATGCAGGAAGTGCCACGGGGCGAAGTCGGCGAGATTTACATCGGCGGCTCGAAGCCCGTCGTGGGCCGGGGCTACTGGAGCCGCCCAGAACTGTCCGCTGAAAGATTTGTGCAGGCTCCCTCATACCTCATACCTCATACCTCATACCTCTACAAGACCGACGACCTCGCCCGTTGGCAGCCCGATGGCAATATCGAGTTCCTTGGTCGCTCCGATTTTCAAGTCAAGTTCCGAGGCTACCGCATCGAGTTGGGGGAAATCGAAACTGCCATCGCCAACCATCCCGCTGTGCGGGAAACAGTGGTGGTGTTGAAAAATCAGCACATCGTGAACGAAGGCAAATTGGTGGCGTACATCGTTCAAAATCAAGGACTTACACTGACTGTGAGTGAGTTGCGGGACTTCATTTCGAAAAGTTTACCGGAGTACATGCTACCGTCGCATTTTATTTTTTTGGAGAAAATTCCATTGACCACCAACGGAAAAATTGACCGAAAAGCACTGCCCGAACCTGGAGGCGATCGCCCAGAACTTGACCAAGCTTTTGAAGCTCCACAGAGCGACTTGGAAAAGCTCATCGCTGAACGCTGGGAGGAACTGTTGCAAATCAGCCCCATCGGTCGCCACGACAAGTTCTTCGAACTCGGCGGGAACAGCATCCAAGCTGCCCGTTTTATCGGTGGCTTGATGACGGCTTGCGAAGCCAGCATTTTCATCACCACCATCTTTGACCATCCTACCATAGCGGCCTACGCTGCTTTTTTTGAAAAAAACTATGCAAACCTCCTGCCGAGGTTGTTAAAAACAACTGTCAACTTTTATAATCCTACGACAGCGGGAGCGGTTGAAAACAGCCGCTCCCCAATTATTTCCCAACAAGACATCGCTGATTTCAAGAAAATCATACCACATCACCTCACGCCCCCAATCATCAATCGTCAAACGTCAATCAACAATACGCCAGCCCCAATCTTCATCCTCGCTCCCCCACGCTCTGGGACTACTTTGCTTCGAGTTATGCTCGCAGGACATCCCGGCCTTTTCGCCTGCAATGAGCTGCAACTACTTCATTTTGAGACACTTGCGGAACGAGCGGAAGCTTATCAGGGCAAATTTTCGCTTTGGTCAGAAGGCTTGGTGCGGGCAGTGATGGAGCTGAACGACTGCAATGCAGACGAGGCAAAACTGCTCCTCCACAACTTTGAAAAGCACGGGATGACTACCCAGGAAATGTTTGAGCAGCTGCAAGAATGGGTCGGCGACCGCCTCATTGTGGACAAGTCACCAAGCTATGTACTCGACCCAGCGGCACTTGAAAAAGCGATGGCCGACTTCCCTAACGCCCGTTTTATCCACCTCGTGCGGCATCCGTACAGTATGGTGAAATCGTTTGAGAAGTACCACATGGACCAGGTGCTTTACCTGCACTCACACGACTTCAACGCCCAGCAACTCGGTGAATTGGTTTGGCTGGAAAGCCAACGAAATGCGGTTGATTTTTTGAAAAAACTGCCTACCAACCAGCAGTTCCGAATGTTGTACGAGGAATTGGTGAAAAACCCCAAATCCGTCATGCGAGCCATGTGCGAGGCGCTTGAAATTCCATTCCACGAGGGCCTGCTCGATCCCTATCAGGATTTGGACAAGAAAATGACCGACGGCATCTACCAAAACAGCCGCTCGATGGGCGACACCCATTTTGACCAAAAGAAAAAAATAGACGCTGGAAAAGCAGAAGATTGGAAGGGCGTGTTAGAAGACAATTTTCTTTCCGATGGAACTTGGGCGACGGCGCAATCACTTGGCTATGAGGCTTTTAGCGAAAAATCGGCAAGTCCAGGAGCCACCAAATCCGAAATCCGAAATCCGAAATCCGAAATCGCAATAATCGGCATGTCCTGCCGCCTCCCTGGTGCCAACAGCATAGAGGAGTTTTGGCAAAACCTCGTGGAAGGCAAGGATGTCAGCCACCTCGTCACCGACACCGACCTTGAAGCAGAGGGAATTTCTCAATTTCTCAATTTCCCAATTTCTGATAAACATGTCCGCCGCACTTATGCGCTGGAAAATCCTTACACCTTCGACGCAGCCTTCTTCGGTTACCAGCCCCGTGAGGCGGAAATGATGGACCCCCAACACCGCATTTTTCTCGAAACCGCTTACGAGGCGCTCGAATCGGCAGGTTACGACTCCATCCGTTTTAAGGGGAATATCGGCGTGTTCGGCGGGGTTGCACGGAACACATACGCCCTCAATAATTTGTTGACCAACAAGGAGTTACTGGAAAAAAGTGGTGGTTGGTACCAAGAAATGCTTGCTTCCGACACCACTTTCAGCATCAGCCGGGTGGCGTACAAACTCAACCTTCGTGGCCCCGCAGTCAATGTCCAAACTGCTTGTTCAACAGGCGGCGTGGCGGTTCACCTCGCTTGCCAAAGCTTGCTTGCTGGCGACAGCGACATGGTCATCGTGGGCGGGGGTAGGGTACAAGCGCCCGTACTTGGCGGCTACGAGCATATCGAAGGTGGGCCGATGTCTGCCGACGGCTACTGTCGGGCCTTCGATGCCAATGCCAACGGCATGGTGCAGGGTCACGGCATGGCGATGCTGGTGCTCAAAAAATTGGACAAGGCCATTGAGGATGGCGACCATGTTTGGGCGGTCATCAAGTCGAGTGCCATCAACAACGACGGCTCGGACAAGACGGGCATTACTGCACCGAGTAGCAAGGGACAGGCCGCTGTCATCAAAAAAGCGCTCGAAAACGCAGGGCTGACTGGCGATCAAATTAGCTATGTGGAGACGCACGGGACGGGCACTTTCATTGGCGACCCGATTGAAATTCAAGGACTGACGCAGGCTTTTGGAAATTGGGAAATTGAGAAATTGGGAAATTGGGGACGTTGCAAAATAGGTTCTGTAAAGACCAACATTGGCCACTTGGACGCTGGAGCTTGCATCGTCGGCATCATCAAAACTGCGCTGGCGCTCTATCACGAGCAGTTGCCCGCAACCCTGCATTTTGAAAAAAACAACCCGCAGATTGACTTCGAGAACTCGCCTTTCGAGGTGAATGCGACCTTGCGCCCGTGGAAACGTGGCGAACAAAAACGCTACGCTGGTGTGAGCAGTTTTGGATTAGGGGGAACGAATGCGCACATCATTTTGGAAGAAGCACCGCTTGCAGTTGGCAGTTGGCAGTTGACAGTTGGCAGTCCGCAACTACTGACTCTTTCCGCCAAAACTGAGGAGTCTTTGGAGCAACTTTCGACCCGATTATCCGATTTTCTTCAAAAAAACAAGCAAGATTCGCTGGCTGATGCAGCCTTCACGCTGGCTGTTGGCAGACAGCATTTTGCAAAACGCAGGGCCTTGCTTTTTGCCGAAGGCAAAGAAAAGCCAGAGCTTATCACCGCCCAATCCGAAATCCGAAATCCGAAATCCGAAATCGTCATGATGTTCCCCGGTGGTGGTGCGCAGTATGTGGACATGGCACGGGATTTATACGAATCGAACAAGTTTTTTAGGAAACAAGTGGATGCATGTTTTGCCATTTTGGAGAAACAACATGACCAAAACATCAGGGAAACTGTCTTCCCCCAATCCGTAATCCGCAATCCGCAATCCGCAATTGAAAACCCATCCGCTGGACTTGCCAGCCTTTTCGCCATCGAATATTCCTTGGCAAAACTATGGCAGCATTGGGGCATCCAGCCCGCCGAACTCATCGGCCACTCGATGGGCGAGTACACGGCGGCGTGCATTGCCGGGGTGATGTCGCTGGAGGCGGCGCTCGGCTTGGTGACGGTACGGGGAAAGCTTTTTGAGACGCTGAACGGCGACGGCTGCATGTTGAGCGTAGCGACAACCGAGGAAAAACTGAAGCCATTTTTGAACGCAGACCTCACTATTTCGGTAATAAACAAGGTGGACAGCTTGGTGGTCAGCGGAACGTCAACGGCAGTTGACCACTTGCAAGCGAAGCTGACCGAGGCAGGTGTTGAATGCTCCAAAATCCACATCAAAGTCCCAGCGCACTCGCCGTTGATTGACCCGATTTTGCCCCAATTCCGAAAATACCTCGAAAGTGTCGAACTGCATGAACCGAAAATCCCCATCGTCAGCAACGTGACCGGCACCTGGCTCACCAACGAGGAAGCCACTTCCGTAGACTACTGGCTACGCCATCTTCGTCAAACTGTCCGTTTCGCTGACGGCCTTAAAACGCTGACAGACAATGAATTGAGTGCCAATTCACAATTCACAATTCACAATTCACCATTAAAAAAGAACCGTATCTTCCTCGAAGTGGGGCCCGGGCAGGCACTCAGTACGTTTGCACGGGCACTTCCCACTCTCCCCAACGAGGCTCGAACCATATTGGCGTCCGTGCGGCACCCAAAAGAGGTGCGCAATGACGTGGAGTTTATTTTGAAAACACTTGGCAAACTCTGGGTCAGTGGCATGGACGTTAACTGGGAGAACTATTTCTCCGGTGAAAAATGCCGCCGAGTGCCGTTGCCAGCCTATCCGTTTGAGAGGAAGAAGTATTTCATTGCGCCAAAAAAGGTTGAAAATCAGGTAGCTGTGATTGCCCCAGACCTGACAGGTTTTCAAAACCTGTCAGGTCTAATCCCTGAACCGACCCAATCCATCGAACAGACCATGAGTCAATCAAACACATCCCGCATCCCCAACCTCATCGCCGAAATTAAGGCGTCGCTGCACGAACTCAGCGGCATGGAACCCGACCAAATGGACGAACAGGCCAGCTTCCTTGAACTAGGTTTCGATAGTCTGTTTTTGAGCCAGGCAGTCATCCGTTTCAACCAAAAATTCAAGTTGGAATTGAGTTTCCGGCAATTGTTCGAAGATGCGCCGACCATTGAATCGCTTGCCGAGTACGTGGAAGGGGCAATGCCAGAGGGGATGTTTGCACCAGCACCTGCCGTTGCCGTCGAAATCAACCCTGTTAGAGTTCAAAACTCTAACAGGGTTGATTTCGACGGCAACGCCTCAACATCTGTAATGCAACCTTTGTCGGAAAACTCGACTGCCGTACAGCAAATCATCAACCAGCAATTGCAATTGATGCAGCAGCAGTTGGCGTTGCTTGGTAGCACGGCGTTTACGCCGTCCGGTCCAGCTCCGTTTACGGCGCTGCCTGTGCAAGTGGGCGGCGGCTACCTAAAGGTCGCCGGACAGGACAGCGTGAACGCCGTCCTACCAGTTAGGCAAGCTTCACAAGAGATTGAAATTCAACGAAATACCAAGGGCGTCACCGCCAAATTGAACAGTTATAAAAAGATTGGCGCTGGTGACGATTTGAGCGAAAAACAGCGGCGAGGGCTGGACGAGTTCATGGCCAAGTACGTCGCCATGACCCCAAAATCCAAGGAACTTGCGCAGCGCCATCGCCAGTTTTACGCCGACCCTCGCAGCGTGACGGGGTTCAGCAAACTCTGTAAAGAAATCTGCTACCAAATCGCCCATGAGCGCTCGAAGGGTGCCCATATCTGGGACGTGGACGGCAACGAATACGTGGACTATGTGATGAGCTACGGTGTGGCGCTGTTTGGCCACATGCCCGATTTTGTGGAAAAAGCGACGGTGGCTGCCATCCAACGAGGTAACTCGATTGACCTCTTGCCGCCGGAAGCCACCGAAATCGCCCGCATGATTTGCGAGATGACCGGCTTCGACCGGGCGACCTTGGCCAATACGGGGACGGAGGCCGTTTTGGGTGCAGTACGGGCAGCTCGGACCATCACTGGACGGGACAAAATCGCCGTCTTCGACACCGACTACCACGGCATGATTGACGAGTTCATGGTACGGGGAGTGCATTTCAAGGATGAAACGAAGTCGCTGCCCTCCTCGCCGGGTGTGCCAAAATACAATGTGCAGAACGTGGTCGTGCTCGACTACGACGACCCGAATGTGCTACGAAAATTGGAGCGCAGCATCGGCGAACTCGCTGCCGTCGTCATCGAACCTGTGCAGGCGCAAAACCCGCATTGGCAGCATGGCGAACTGATAAAAGCCATCCGAAAAATCACGGAGCAAAACGGCGTTGCGCTGATTTTCGACGAAATCATCAACGGCTTCCGCCTTGAACAGCGGGGCGCACAGGCTTGGTACGGCGTGGATGCCGACATTTGCGCCTACGGCAAAAGCATTTCCGGTGGCTTCCCACTGGCTGCCGTGGCTGGCAAGTCGAAATACATGAGCGCTTTCGACGGCGGATATTGGGGCTATGGCGACGACAGTTCGCCCGACGGCGTCATCGCCTATTTTGCCAGCACCTTCATAAAAAACCCCATCAGCGTGGCGGCTGCTCATGCGGCTTTGAGCGAAATCCAGCGGCTCGGTCCGGCGTTGCAGCAGGATTTGAACGAGAAGACCGCCCGTTTTGCGGAGCGAATTAGCGAAATTTTCCTACGCACCAAGGCGCCACTCATGATTCAGTCGGCGTCCTCGTTTTTTATGATAAAAAATGCGGACAGCAGCCCGATGACTCGCCTGTTCAACTACTTCCTGCGGGCCAGGGGCATCAATATCAGGGAACGGCCTTGCTTCATTTCCACGGCGCACACGGAAGCAGATTTTGAAAAAACCTACCGAGGCTTTGAGTTGGCCATCCACGATATGTTCGAGGCCGGGCTGATGGAGGCTTGGGAAGGGGAGGATATGAACGTTATCGTGCCTTCACCCCTGACCCCTAAAGGGGAACCTAATACAGGAAGGCAGGAAGAGCTTGCACAAGTCATTGAAAATCAGCAGTATGAAACGTCCGTGGGTTCCCCTTTAGGGGTCAGGGGTGTGCCTACCACCGAAGGCCAACAGGAAATCTTCCTCTCCGACCAATTTTCACCGGACGCTTCAAAAGCATACAACATCGCCACGGAAATCAGGTTGGAAGGCGATTTTGACGAGACAAAAATGCGGTCAGCCCTGCAAGCACTGATGGACAGGCACGAGGCGTTGCGGACGGTTTTTTCACCAGATGGAATGACGATGATAGTGCTTCCTACGCTGGAGGTTGAAGTACCATTCGTTGATTTAAGCGCTGACCCCGAAAAGATTTCGAGGCTGCACAACCAAGAAGCTGAACACCTTTTCGACCTGCAAAACGGGCAGCTCGTGCGTTTCAAAATCGTGCGGCTGGAAGAGAAGGTTCATCTCGTTTTCATCAACGTACACCATATAATTTGTGATGGGTGGTCGCTGGGGATTTTGACGAGAGCGCTTGGGGAATTGTATGGGGCAGACCTGACAGGTTTCAAAAACCTGTCAGGTCTTGGCTCGCCCAAACAACTCAGCCAATTCGCCACAGAACAAGCTAATTTACAAGGACTTGAGGTGTTTAAAAAGAACGAAAAATACTGGTTGGAGCAGTTCCAGGGCAGCATCCCCGTCCTTGAATTACCCACCGACTTCCCCCGTCCACCCGTAAAGACCTTCAACGGGGCGGTGGAAAAAATCAGCTTTGACGCCGAGTTTACCACCCAATTACGCAAAGCGGCAGCCAAGCAAGGAAGCACTTTTTACGTGTTCATGTTGGCGGCATACCAAGCTTTTCTCAGCCGAATCACCGGGCATGACGACCTTGTGATGGGCGTGGCAGCGGCAGGGCACAACCTTCCGGGCAATGCCAATCTCGTCGGGCACGCCATCAGCATGTTGCCAGTTCGGACTAGAATTGAGCCGAACGCCAATTTCAAAGACTACATAAAGTCGGTACGCAAGCAGGTACTTGATGCCTTCGACCACCAGCAGTACACCTTTGGGGCGCTGGTGAAAAAACTGAAAATCGGGCGAAATGCCAGCCGGAACACGCTGGTCAGCGTCGCATTCAACCTTGATAGCCCACTGGATGACCTGAAATTCGGCAACCTGAAAGCGACGACCCGTGCCATTCCTCGGCACTACGAGACGTTTGACTCGTTCATCAACTTGAAGCCACTTGGCAATTCGGTGGACTTTGAGTGGAATTTCAATACCGACCTGTTCAGAAGAGAGAGCATCAGGTTGCGGTTGGCGGAGTTTGAGGTGTTTTTGAAAAGTATCGTTGAAAACTCAATTTCCAATTTCCAATTTCCAATTTCCGGTTTGCCGTTGCTGCCTGATTTTGAGCAAAAGCAACTGGAAAAATTCGGTCGTGGCGAGGTCTTCGACGACTTCCCGCTACACCTTACGCTGCACGAGTTGTTTGAAAAACAGGTGGAACTGACGCCAGAGAAAGTGGCTGTTATCGCTTCAAGTGACGGCATGACTCAAAGTCACGCCGTCACTAAACTTACCTACCGCCAACTGAACGACCGAGCCAACGCCCTCGCCGCCCATTTGCTCGAAAAAGGCTTGCAGCCCGGCGCTTTTGTCGGCCTGTGCATGGAGCGCTCGTTGGACATGATGGTGAGCATCTACGCCATCTTGAAGGCGGGTGGGGCTTACGTACCGATTGACCCCCGCAACCCGAAAGAGCGCATTCGTTTGACGCTGGAGGATGCAGGATGCGGCATCGTTTTGACGCAAAAATCGGTGGAGGAGCTGCTGCCGGAATTTGCTGGAGAGATGGTAGTTGTTGACGCTGGGATTGGAAAGCCCGAAGGGATTTCTAAACCCGGAATCAGCCCCGACACTGTGGTTGACCACCGCTCAGGCTTTCCAATCCCTTCCTATCGGTCGGGCTTAGAAATCCCTCGCTTGGGCAATGCCTACGTCATCTACACCTCCGGTTCAACTGGCACACCGAAAGGTGTCGCCATCAGCCACGCCAACGCCATCAACACGCTGTTTGCCATCAATAAACAGTTGAAAATGAGCGAGTTGGACACGGTATTCAGCGTGTCAAGTATGGCGTTCGACATGAGCATCCCCGACTATTTCTTGACTTTGATGACTGGCGCAACGCTGATTTTGGCGGGCGAGGAAACAAAAAAAGACGGCTTTGCCCTTCGGGAATCGGTAGAAAAGCACCGGCCAACAGTGATGCAAGCTACGCCGACGACATGGAAAATCCTGCTGATGTCTGGCTGGCAAGGCGACCCCAACCTTCGGGCGATTGCAGGTGGTGAGGGTTTTGCGAAAGAGTTGGCAGCGGACATGATGCACCGCTGTGCCAAAGTTTGGAATGGCTACGGCCCAACGGAAACGACAATTTACGCCACTTGGCAACTTATCACGGAGAAGCATTTGGCTACCTGTCCCGGCGAGTTTGCTGCTATTGGCAGCCCAATTGCCAACGTGACGATGATGATTTTGGATAAAAATGGGGAGCAAGTGCCAGTCGGCGTTCCCGGCGAGCTTTTTATTGGTGGGAATGGAGTGGCTTCAAATGGTTACCTCAACCGCCCAGAACTTACAGTCGAGCGTTTCCCACAATCCGCAATCTACAAGACCGGCGATATCGTCCGCTACCTCCCCACCGGCGAAATCGAGTTCCTTGGCCGCATGGACGACCAAGTGAAAATCAGGGGCTACCGAGTGGAACTCGGCGAGATCGAGGAGACGATGAAGCAGTTTCCCGGTGTGCAGCAAAGCGTGGTGAACGTGTTCAGCGACAGCTCGGGAAGCCAGCAATTGGTGGGCTACGTGGTGGAAAATGGGCAACCGCTCGGCGAAGGATGGGAGGCGAGTTTGAAGGATTTTTTGCGGAGCAAAATGCCCGGCTACATGGTGCCATCGGCTTTCGTGAAAATGGAAGCATTTCCCCAAAACACCTCGCTGAAAGTGGACAGAAAGGCGCTACCAAAGCCCGATTTATCAACCCTGAGCGTAGGCAAGTTTGAAGCACCGAAAACGCCCGGCGAAAAGCTGCTCGCCGATGTCTGGAGCGAACTGCTGGGCGTGGAAAAAGTGAGCATCAACGACGACTTTTTCGAGTTAGGCGGGCACTCTCTGGCCGCAGTTCAGATGATGACGAAAATAAAGGCCGAGACGGGCGTGAAGCTGCCGTTGACCACGCTTTTTCAGCACTCGACATTGGGCAAATTAGCGGTGCAGCTCAATGGTTTTACCCACAAGAAATACGGCTCTTCAAAAGGAGAAACTGTTGAAAATCAAGAATTTACGTCACTTGTACCTATCCGGGAGGGCGGCTCAAAACCTGCACTTTACCTCGTGCATGGCGGAGGCTTGCACGTGCTTTTTTACCAAAACATGGTGAAGTACATGGACGCCGACCAACCGATTTACGCCCTGCAAGCCCGTGGGCTGAACGGTGACGTGGAGCCGCTCGACCGCATCGAGGACATGGCGGCGCACTACATCAGCGAAATCTTGAGGAGCAACCCAGATGGCGAATACTGCCTAGCCGGGTACTCGCTGGGCGGCATCATCGCCTGGGAAATGGCGAAACAGTTGAAGGCGATGGGCAAGGAGGTATTGATGCTTTCCTTGTTCGATGCGGTGGCCAAAAACGAGTGGGCATCCAACGGCACATCGGGAGGCATCAATAAAAAATTGAAAAAAATCGGCTACAATTTGTCGCTGCTGATGAAAGACCCGGCGAAGACTTTTGAGTACAAAACGCACGTGCTCAAGATGCAGTTTGAGCATAAAAAAGGCAAACTTAAAACAGCATTCAGGAACAACCAGACCAACCAAATCGAGGAGGGCTACATGCCCTACGGCAGCAAGGTTTACGAGAAAAGCCTCGAAGCTTATGAGAAGTACGTGCTGCAACCCCTTGATATTCAGGTAGATCTGTTCAAGGCGAAGGAACAGATGTTTTACCTGAACGACCCTGTGAACTACGGTTGGGACAAGCTTGCGCTCGGCGGTGTAGTCACGCACGACATTGAGGGCAACCACCTGACGCTGTTCGACGAACCTCATGGGAGGCAAATTGCTGAGGTGATGAAACGGCGCATGGAAGCGGTGTCAAATGTTGAAAGTATGTTTTGAAATACATCGCAGGTGCCTGCCTGAACAAATTGGCAAAATTTTCTATTTAAGAACACTAACCCAAAATTTAGCGAACATGAAAGAATCAAAACAGGATGTCATCCAGTTGCTGGAGCTTCCGAGTGAACCGGGCCTCGGCGGGGTGCGGCTGCTGCTATTTGACGCAGAACGCCTACCCAGTCACCTCAGCTTTGAGGTGGGTAAATTGCTTTCGCCCGCTGAACTCCGCAAATCCGCCAAATTTCGTTTTCCGAAAGACCGCCTGATTTATCTCACGGGCAGGGGAATGCTGCGCAAACTTTGCGGAGAAATGTTGCAAGTTCCACCGAACGAAATAATCATCAAGGAAGGCCAGTTCGGCAAACCTTACCTGGAGGGCTTTGAAAAAAAGATGCCTTTCAATCTTTCCAATTCCGGCAGCTTGATTTCCATTGCTTTTGAATTTACGGAACGGGAAATTGGCGTTGACATCGAGGTCATTGACAAAACCTTTAACTATTGGGAAATGGCCGGGTATTATTTTTCCAAAAAAGAATGCGATATGGTGTTCTCGCACCGTGATTTTTACAGATTTTGGACGATGAAAGAAGCCTTGCTGAAAGTTACGGGCGTTGGTCTGATTGACGACCTTAACACCGTAGATTTGTCGGGAAGAATGAACCGGATTCCCACCAACGACGAGCGTTTGATACCTTTTAAAGACAAGGCTTTCACACTATACACCTTTGACAATGAACAAATTGCATTCACCATCGCTATTTCTGGTGCCCAACATTCCGACCACTTTGTGGGCTGCATGGGCAACAAGGATAATCTTACTGTTCGCCACGTTTATTTTTATTGAAGAGGCCACCGCCCAGGATGCGCTCAACCGCTCGGTACAGGTGAGTGCCAAATACGAGACTGGCCCTTCACGCCTCGAATTCACATGGCCATGGGACTGGTCGGAAGGCGGCTATACCGTCTACCGAAAACAGCCTGACGATACGGATTGGGGGCAGCCCATATTCACTTTGCCTTGGGGCGCTACCAGTTTTACCGATTTTACGGCCACCGAATCCTCCGTTTCCGAATATGCTTTTTTCAAAAAAGGCTTTGAAACAATCGAGTGGAACGTGGAGGTAACCCCCGGCGACACCCTTGTTTTCACCATCGACAACCTCTACGGAAACGGACTTTGCTGCAACTTTGGTCACGGCTGGTACCTTCTTCAGGCCTGCGGCCAAACACTCAGCGGCGGCAGCGATTTCGGGTTTGAAAAAAAGGACACCATCTCCATTTGCGACAGCGGTAACCCCACTGAAACGCTCACCATCACCATCAACCCGGACATGCTCACCAATAACACTTGGTGGACTTTGACGACACTAGACGGGCAGTTAATTGATAGCTCCGGCGCACCCGGTACCAACCTCGCCGAACGGCCAAAATATGGCTACATTCTCGCCGGGAACAACCAGCCCCCGGTTGAAAATCGGGGAAGTCTGCTGCTCGTCGTTGACGATGAATACACGTTGCCACTCCAGGCTGAAATCGGGCAATTGGAGCGTGATTTATGGGGGGACGGCTGGAAGGTAAATCGGCTGCAGGTGAATCGAAACGATGCGGTTACAACTGTTAAATCATTGATAGTCAATGAGTTTCAACAAATGGCCGACTTGAAAATGGTTTACCTTCTCGGCCACGTCCCTGTACCGTACAGCGGCAATTTTTACGCTGATGGTCATATCGAGAACCACTGGGGCGCTTGGCCCGCCGATGTTTTTTATGGGGAAATGGACGGGGTTTGGACGGACGAAACCGTGACGAACACCACCGCCACTTTCGCCCGAAACCACAACCTGCCCGGCGACGGCAAATTCGACCAGAGCGACATCCCGACCGCCGTGGAATTAGCCGTTGGTCGGGTGGATTTGTTCGACATGCCCGCCTTTGGCCTTAGCGACTTGGAACTGACCCGACGCTACTTGAACAAGGCTCATCAGTTCAAAACCGGACAGCTAGACGTGCCACGCCGAGCGCTCGTGGACGACAACCTCGGCATTGCACTCGGCGCTCCGGCGGCCAGTGGCTGGCGCAATTTCGCCCCGATGTTCACGGCGGACAGCGTGCATGCGCTCGACTATTTTTCGACCATGAAAAACGAGGGATACCTGTGGTCGTTTGGTGGGGGCAGCGGAACGTTCACCAGCGCCAACGGTATCGGCTCCACACAGGACTTTGCAAATGATACGCTCCGCAATATTTTCACCCTGCTCTGCGGCAGCCAGTTCGGCGACTGGGACAATCCCGACAACTTCCTCCGTGCGCCGCTGGCCTCGCCCGGCTGGACACTGACGAGTTGCTGGGTAGGTAATCCGCCGTTCACCTTGCACCGAATGGCGATGGGTGAACCCATCGGCCAGAGCCTGCTGCGCACCCAAAATGCCACAGAAAACGACTACTACCCAGGCCCTCAGCTTGTTCACACGTCGCTCATGGGCGACCCGTCGCTGCGGCTGCATCCCATTAAGCCCGTCGAAAACTTGACGGCAAACTATATCGGGCAAGATGTAAACTTGGCTTGGTCGCCGCCGAGCGGGGAGCCGATTGAACACTATTCGGTTTCCCGGTTTGATAGTTTGCAAATGGATTTTATTACGCTGGATAACCAGGTTTCTGGGACAAACTTCGTGGATGCAAATGCTCCCACTGGCAACCTGCTTTATATGGTCAGGGCTGCGAAATTAGAGACTTCAGGCAGTGGTACTTATTGGAATTTGAGCCTTGGCAGCTTCGTCGAATCACTCGACCCCTGCGCTGGGCAAAACATCGTGGAGGAACAATTTGTCACAATTTGCGAAGGACAAACTTTTGATTGGAACGACACAACGTACACACAATCAGGTATTTACGAGCAAACCTTTCAAAATTCAAGTGGCTGCGATAGCATCGTAACGTTAACGCTTTTGGTCCAAATTGCGCCCCAATTAATAATCTCTGCAAGCCTATGCGAAGGAGACACTATCAATATAATGGGTGAAATATTTACGCAAGGAGGCACTTACGAATATGAATTAGTTGACTCGGAAGGCTGCATCCAGCGTTACACCGTTTACTTGACAGAATCTCCATCTTACGAAATCAACATTGACTCAAACTACGTCCCGCCAATCATCATAAACGGGGTTTCGCACTCCGATGATTTTACCATCACGTTTGTCGTTTCATCCTCAGCCGGCTGCGACAGTACCATAAATTTCAACTTCCACCCAATGGTAGGAACAAGGCAAACCATTGCGGAGCAAAACATCTACGTGTACCCAAACCCAACGAGCGGGCATTTTTTCATCGAAAACAAAATGCCGAGCGAGCCGCTGGAAATTGAAGTTTGGGATGGGGTAGGGCGGCGTGTTTTTACCGAAAAGACCAAAGCGGTCGAACGGAGCGAGTTCGATGCGAGCCACTTGGCAAACGGAGTTTACTGTTTGAAAATCAGGGTTTTGGATGCCTTTGTGACCCGACGATTGATACTGATGAAGTGAGTTTCTCCTTCACGCAAAGCCGCAAAGAATTTTACGCAAAGCCGCAAAGTGTTAACATTGGACACTTTGCGGCTTTATTTTTAATCTTGGCGTCTTTGCGTGAAATCACTCGCCTCAAAACCCTTTTTCTCATTTCCACGTACCTTAGCGAACACGATTAATCTGCAATTGATGAAAAAAAACTTTTTTGTACTTGCCGGGCTTTTGGTCATCGGTCATCTCACTGCACAGGACAAAGCCCTCCTCACTGGAACTGTCACGGACGCCCTCTCCAATCAGTCAGTTGACCTCGTGACCGTGTATGTGAAGGGCACAAACAACGCCACCGAGACCAGCGACAAAGGCGTTTGGCGACTCGAAGTGCCTGCTAATCAGCGCATTGTGCTGGTGTTCAGTCGAATCGGATACAAAGAATCCTCTGTGGACGTGGAGCCGCTGCCCAATGGGGCAAAGCAGCAGATTGACATCGCCATGCCCCCCGCCGATGCCATGGTAGAGGTGGAAGTACGGGAAAGCCGCATCGAGCAAGGCGGCATGATTCGTGAAAAAACGGACGAGCTGAAGCTGCTGCCCACCACCACGGGCAACTTGGAAAGCGTGTTGCCGCACTTGGCGCTTGGCACTTCCAGCGGTTCCGGTGGCGAACTCACCAGCCAATACAATGTGCGGGGCGGCAACTACGACGAGAACCTAGTTTACGTCAACGACTTTGAAATCTACCGCCCGCAACTCATTCGGGCAGGTCAACAGGAGGGGCTTACCTTCCCAAACATTGACCTGGTTCAGAGCCTGACCTTCAGTTCCGGCGGCTTCGAGGCCCGCTACGGCGACAAGCAATCAAGCGTGCTGGACATCCACTATAAGCGCCCGGAGAAGTTTGCAGGCAGTGCAGCGGCCAGTTTGCTCGGTGGCTCGGCGCACCTTGAAGGTGCTTACCTACTCGGCAAAACCAAGTACCAAAAGCTTCGCTACCTCGTCGGGGCCCGCTACAAAACCACGAGCTACCTACTTGGCTCCCTCGATGTGACGGGTGAGTACAACCCCAATTTCACCGACGTGCAGGGCTACCTGACCTACGACCTCAACCGCAATTGGCAGCTTGGCCTCATCGGCAACTACAACCGCAGCGAGTTTTTCTTCAAGCCCGACGAGCGCCGCACCGCCTTTGGCCTCGTCAATTATGCCCTCGAACTCTTCTCCGTTTTCGAGGGACAGGAGGTGGACGATTTTACCACTTCGATGGTGGGGACCTCGCTCACCTATTTGCCCGAAAGGGACAAAAACCCGTTGTTCGTCAAGTTCCTCGCCTCGACTTACCGAAGCGACGAAAACGAGCGGTTCGACATCATTGGTCGGTACAGCCTACGGCAAATCGAGAGCGGCCTTGGCAGCGACAACTTCGGGGAGGTGGTGGCTGAACTCGGCGCAGGTACCCAGCACCAGTTTGTCCGAAATTTCTTGGAGGCACAGGTTTCCAATATTGAAATCAAGGGCGGCATTGAATTTCAAAGGTCAGCCCAGACAGAAAAGAAAAAAATCGAGATTGAAAAAGGCATCGGCAAGCTCGACTCCATTTCTCAATCACTTTTCAACTCCCTTGCCTTGGCAGGAGGAAAAGGAGAGACTTCCCATTTTTTACAGTGGTCTGTCAAGTACCAGCGGGAAGATATTGACGACCGCATCAACGAGTGGGAGCGCCTCGACTCGGCGGGCTACTCGTTGAAGTACGACACCACGCAACTGCTGCTTTATTCCGTTTTGAAAACACAAAACAACCTTGGCAGCAACCGCCTGAGCGCCTATTTGCAAGACACTTACACTTGGCGGCGTGACAGCATTGGCGAACTGAAAGCCTCGGTCGGGGTGCGCAGCGCTTATTGGGATTTGAACGAGGAATTTTTTGTGACGCCCCGAGTGCAACTGCTCTACAAACCTTTGCGGAGCAAAAAGGACATCTCGTTCCGCTTCGCAACAGGTTTCTACTACCAGCCGCCGTTTTACCGGGAGCTTCGCAATTTGGAGGGCTTGGTGAACACCGATGTGCAATCGCAAAAATCGATGCACAGTGTTTTTGGCTTCACCTACGATTTTTTCATCGGCAGACTCAGCCCGACCAAGTTTCGGCTCATCATGGAGGCGTACTACAAAAAACTGTGGGATGTGGTGAGCTACGAGATAGACAATGTGCGCATCCGCTACTACGGTGAAAACGACGCCAGCGGCTACATCACGGGACTGGACATGCGCCTCAACGGCGAATTCGTGCCGGGCGTGGAGTCATGGTTCAACCTCTCGTTGTTGCGGGCACGGGAAAGCATCGAGGGCATACAGCACTTGGAGCGAAAAATTGGCTCGACCGAGGGAACGCCCATCAAGGACGTACCGAGGCCATCCGACCAGTTTCTTTCGTTGTCCGTTTTCTTTCAGGATTACTTGCCGAGGAACGAGAACTTCAAGATGCACCTGAGCGTGTTCGTTGGCACGGGGTTGCCCTACGGCCTCAAGGACAACAACCGGATCTACCGCAATACCTACCGTTTCAAGCCTTACCACCGGGTGGACATTGGTTTTTCACTGAAAATATGGGACGAAAGCCGAAGGGCCTCCCGTCCCAAGAACCCCTTCCGTTTCACGAAAGCGAGTTGGATTAGCCTCGAAATCTTCAACCTGATGCAGGTGCAGAACGAGGCATCGAGAACCTGGATCAAGACCATTTTTGCGCAGCAGTTTGCGATACCGAACTATTTGACGGGGAGAAGGGTGAATCTGAAGTGGCGGGTGGAGTTTTGATGTTTAGGGCATTTTTGAAAACGATGACCTAAGTTCACCTTAAATATTTTATTGGTTTCGTTCTCAAAAATCAAAATGAAATAATAAATTTGCTCCATCACTTCTAAGTCCGCCGCCCAGGCGGCAATGTTGTGGTAAGCATCATACTTTATAATTAAGTACATAGGCAGCCACCCGGTTGCCTATTTTTTTTCTAACCTCCTTCATCAGCCAACCCCTCAAACTTCTTTCCCGCAAACATTTCAAACTTCTGCAACCGGCACTCCAGCGCTCCATTGAACAACTTTATCTTCCTCGAAGGCCGCAGCCCCACGAACTTCAACGCCTCGGCATTGGCGCTGATAATCCAAGCCGTGTGCCCAGCGTAGTGGTGCTTCAGGCGGTTGCCGATTTCCTTGTAAAACGCAATGATGTCCTCCTCCCATTGAAGCCGCTCGCCGTAGGGAGGGTTGAGGAGGATGGTGCCACGGTCGGAATGGGGGAGCGATTCCAGGAAGTCGCCCAGTTGGAAGTCAATCATGCCCTCCACGCCTGCCCTGCGGGTGTTCTTCTGCGAAACCTCAATGGCCTCCGGGTCGAGGTCGCTGCTCCAAATCTTGGCAGTGATGGGGCGTTCCGCCCGTTCCGCATCGGCCTTGATGTTGCGCCAAAGCGTGGCATCGAAGTCCTTCCAGCGCTCAAAACCGAAGACCCGCAGGCGGCCCGGTGCGATGTTGGCTGCCAACATGGCCGCCTCGATGCCGAAAGTGCCGGAGCCGCACATCGGGTCGAGCAGGTCGCTCTGCATGTCCCAGCCGGAGAGCATCACGATGCCCGCCGCCAGCACTTCGTTCATGGGCGCCTCGGTACGGTCGAGTCGGTAGCCCCGGCGGTCGAGGGTGGCACCGCTGCTGTCGAGCGAGAGGGTCACGAGCTTGTCGTGGACGTGGATGTTGATGCGGAGGTCGGGATTGTTGGTGTCCACCGAAGGGCGTATGCCGTACTTGTCCCTAAACTGGTCCACGATGGCGTCCTTCATCTTCAGCGCCGTAAACTTGGAGTGATGGAAAATCTCGCTGTTGGTCGTGGCATCAATGGCGAAAGTTTGCTGCGGCGTCAGGTATTGCTCCCAGTCTATCTGTCGAACTCGGCGGTAAAGCTGGTTTTCATGGTGTGCGTAAAACGAGGCGAATGGCACCAGCACTTTCAGTGCCGTGCGCAAGCAAAGGTTGGAGCGGTACAGCACCGATTTATCGCCCTGGTACTTGACGGCTCGGGTGAGCAGTTCGATGTCGGTAGCACCAATGGCCCGCAGCTCGGTGGCCAACAGTTCCTCAAGGCCAAACTGGGTCTTGGCGACTATTTCAAAATGGGAAGGTTGTTCGTTCATGCGGCGAAGGTAGGGAGAATGCAGAATTGAAAATGGCAAATTGAGATTGATTCAATCCCCACCAAATGCTATTTTTGCACCCTAAATTTTATCAAAATCAATTTTACCAATGAAGAATATCCAATCAAAACACCTTTTCTTGTTTGCATTTTGGCCTTTGGCAATTGCTATTTTGTTCAACATCACTGCCTGTGGAGGTGGTACCGCTGGCACAAAAAGCAATGAGGAGCTCTTCAAAAAATTCCGCAAGGGACACTTCAAATATGGGGACGAAGCCAAGTTCGGCGACTTCGTGATCACTCGCACCGCAGATAGCCAGGTTGACTCCGGGTCGCTGACGCAATTGGTGGTCAAGTTCGATCTGGAATGGGAAACCGACACCTCTTATGTATTGAGATACAAAGAGACTTTGGCCAATCCGCAGAACATCGAATTGCCAGACCTCACTGGCATGAACCGCCACTGCTACATGACCCAACCGGACGATACCTCCTATTTGGAAGTATCCACATCCAGTTTGACCATAGATACCCAGATCATTATGACGAGGATAGTGCTGCGGAAATAGAGGGTGAGCGAGTGTGAGGTGAGCGGATGAGCAGCACGATGCGAAAAAAAAGCAGTAATTATGAAAAAACTCTTCCTCCCAACGCTCCTATTCATTGCTCAATACCTTGCTGCGCAAAATGCCAGCTTCCCCCCCGGCTTTGCAGCCGTGCAGGTCGCCACTGGCCTCGACCCGGTGGCCTTCACGCTGGCACCCGATGGGCGGGTATTCATCGCCGAGAAGTTTGGCCGAGTGATGATCGTGGAGAATGGAGCGCTTCGCAATGAGCCGTTTCTCGAAATCAACGTGGACAGCTACACCGAGCGGGGCATGTCCGGCATCGCCCTCGACCCCGATTTTGAGAGCAACCATTTCGTGTACATATATTATACGGTAAAAAATGCCGACCATAACCGGGTCAGCCGCTTCACCGCCGACGGCAACTTCGCAGCACCCGGCAGCGAGCAGGTGCTGTTCGACCTCGACCCGCTCACCGGCCCATACCACAACGCCGGAGCTTTGGCCTTCGGCAACGATGGCAAATTGTACATTGCCACCGGCGACGGTTTCAACAAGGACAACGCCAAGAGCCTCAATTCTACCCTCGGCAAAGTCCTCCGCATCAACCCCGACGGCAGCATCCCGAACGACAATCCTTTTTACGATGAAACGAGCGGAAACAACCGGGCCATCTGGGCAATGGGCTTCCGCAATCCCTTCGCCATGACAGCCGACCAAACAACGGGTCGCATCTTCGCCACCGATGTTGGCAGCGACCAGTTTGAGGAGGTGAACGAAATTGAGAAAGGCAAAAACTACGGCTGGCCCGACGTGGAGGGCATGCTTGACGGTTCGCCCCCCGCCGACTACAAAGACCCGGCCTACGCATACGACCACGGCCTTGGCTGTGCCGCCGTTGGTGTCACGATGTACAACCCGGCCACGCCGATGTTTCCCCAGCAGTTCTTGGGTAAAGTGTTTTTCACGGAGCATTGCAACAACCGCATCTACACCCTTGATGCTGCCACAGGTGATATCGAGCTGTTCGCCGAAAACTTGCGCACCCCGCTTAGCCTGCTGACCGCACCCGATGGCACGCTCTACTTCCTCGACCGGAAAGGCACACAAGTTGATTACGCCACGAACACTGGTTCGCTTTGGCGGGTGTTTTACACAGGCAGCGATGCACCGTTTGTGTCTGTGCAGCCGCAGCCCGTGCTGGTGCCTGTGGGTGAGAACGTCCAGTTCCGGGTGGCAGCATCAGGCGCTTCGCTGATGAGTTTCCAGTGGCAACAGGACGGTGTGGACATCCCTGGTGCCGTGAACGACACCCTATTCTTCCTAAACCCGATGTTGAGCGATAGCGGTAGCCTCATCCGCTGCGTTGTGAACAATCCATCTGGCACGGACACCAGCCAATTAGCGCAACTGCGGGTCACCTCCAGCCACCGGCCTGTGCCCATGCTGCTCAGTCCTGCACCCGGCACTGTTTGGCGGGGTGGCGAGACGCTGCACCTGCTGGGCGAGGCCACGGACGATGAAGACGGCCAATTGGGGGCAAGCCGCTTCCGCTGGCGATTAGATTTCCATCACGTCGGGCATTCTCACCCAGCCTTTGGCCCCGTGTCGGGAACGATAGAGGACGCTTACCAAATACCTGTCGTGAACGAGGTTTCGGACAACATCTGGTATCGGGTTCATCTATCCGTCACTGACCAGAGCGGTCTGTCGGCCAGCGTATCAAGGGATGTTTTACCCGTGAAAACGCAAATCGTGATACAAACATCGCCGCCGGGATTCCCCATCATTGTGGATGGCCACAAGCTCGTAACGCCCGATACAGTGGTTTGTGTGAGCGGAGTGCAGCACCAGATTGATGCGCCAAAATCGCACGTCACTGCCGATTCGTTGTACCTTTTTGAAAAATGGGCGACCGGGGAGACTACCTCGACCCTGCTTCTGGCTCCGGGTGATGCTGGGCTAAACCTTCGGGCAGTTTACAAGGCAGTGATGCCTGCGGGGGATGGCGACGGGCTGCTCGGTTTTTACTATGACAAAATAGTAAGTAGCAATATTTTCGTTGAGCCGTTCCTATTTTCCCGTTTGGACACGATGGTCAATTTCAATTGGGTGTACGGCAGTCCTGACACCGAAGGTTTGGGCTACGACAAATGGCTGGTTCGATGGGAGGGCTTCGTCGAGCCATTTTTTGATGAGACCCTTAATTTTCACCTGTACATGCACACGGATGGCGCTCGGCTTTGGGTTGGCGACCAGCAGTTGATTGACCGTTGGTACACTTCCTCTATGGTTGAAAAAAGCGCTTCAATTAACCTCGAAGGAGGCAAGAAGTACCCCATCAAGTTGGAATATTTTGAGGTGGAAGGGCAGGCGGTTTGTCAATTGTTGTGGAGCAGCGAAAAAATTGCCCGTGATTTTGTGCCAAAGTCGCAGCTTTATTCGAACTATGTGCCCGACACGGTACTGATTGGGCAATTGGAAGTCAAGGTACGCCCCAACCCGGTGAGCGACAAGCTGGAAGTGGTTGTAGCGACACCAGAAGCGTTTAGTTTAGAACTTGAATTGTTCAACATGGCCGGCCAACAATTGCTCAAAAAAAACACCACCATTTTGCCTGGGACTACGACCATCGAGGTAGGCATGAAGGATTTTGCCAGCGGCCAATACCTATTAAAGTTGAGGTCGGCAGGGTTTGACCAGGTGGTGAAGGTGTTCAAACTGTGAGATTAAAATTTACAAAATGAAAAACAACAACCAACGCCGCAGCTTTTTGAAAAATGCTGCTGCCCTTGCCACCCTCGTCGGCTTGCCCAGCGGCCCCAGCTATGCCAAGGCCGATGCACAGGACTTGGTAGAAGCAGCTTCGCAAACGATACCTGCATTCGGCAAACCAGTTTTTGGCTTAAAAGTGGCTCCCATCAAACAAGTACGGGTCGCCATCATCGGCCTCGGCAACCGTGGCGAGGAGCATGTGCGCCTGCTCAATGCCGTGGGCACCGACAAGTGCAAAATCACCGCCATCTGTGATGTTCGGGACGAATTTGCCCTAAAAAGCCTCCAGATGTTGAAGGAAAACGGTGGGCAAAAACCAGCGGTGTATGCTGGCAAACCTGATGCCTGGAAGGAGCTTTGCAAGCGGGACGATATTGACCTCATCACCATCGCCACCCCGTGGGAAGACCATGTGCCAATGGCCGTTTATGCGATGCAGCAAGGCAAACACGTGGCCCTTGAAGTGCCATGCGCACTCACCATCGAGGAGTGCTGGCAACTGGTCAACATCGCCGAGGAGACACAGCGCAACTGCATGATTTTGGAAAACGTCTGCTACGGCGACGAGGAGCTTTGGCTGCTGAACATGGCGCAGAGCGGGGTTTTCGGTGCGCTCACCTACGCCGAGTGCGCCTATATCCACGACCTTCGTGAGCTGCTTTTTAGCAAAACCTACTACTATAATATGTGGCGCATCCGCCACAACGAAGCCCGTGACGGCAACTTGTACCCAACGCACGGCCTTGGCCCGGTGGCACAGTACATGGACATTGACCGGGGCGACCGTTTTGACTACCTCGTGAGCATGAGCAGCCCCCAGTTTGGCCTTGACGAGTACGCTCAAACGGTGGAAACCGACAACGAGTTTTACAACCGCAAGGGCTTCAAGCACGGCGACATGAACAATACGCTCATCAAAACGCACAAGGGCCGCACCATACTGCTCCAACACGATGTGACGACTGGCCGGGCTTACAGCCGCATCAATTCGCTGGCGGGAACGAAGGCGTTCCACAAGGGCTACCCCAGTCAGTTGTCGGTGAGTGGGCACGGGCATGGCTTTTTGAAGGAGGAAGATTACAAGGAATACCAGGAGCGTTTTGCCCACCCGCTCTGGAAAAAACTGGAGCCACTAGCGGAAAAAAACGGCGGCCATGGCGGCATGGACTTCGTGATGCTCTGGCGCTTGGTTGACTGCCTGAACCGTGGCGTTGCGCTCGACATGGACGTGTACGATGCGGCTTCTTGGTCGGTGGTGACACCTGTTTCTGAGTTGTCCGTTCAGTTAGGCAGCGTACCGGTTCGGTTCCCTGATTTCACAAGAGGCTATTGGAAAACGGAGCGGAAGCTAGGCGTGATGGCGAATCCGTGATGGAGGATTTGAGGGGTTGAGAGATTGAGGGATTGAGAGGGGTCACCTCAAACACCCAATCACTCAATCTCTCAAATCCTCAAAAAAGCGCTGCCTGCGGCAATTCCTGCCTGATTTCTTTTTGTTCCAATTTGTTAGGTGAGGCCTTGTGTTTCAGCACCCGTTTTGTCACCCGGAGCCGATGGGTGTAGCGGCTCGTTTCTTCATCAAAAATACCAAAATGGTCAATGCGGTCAATGCGCACCTGCTCTGCTGCGTGGATTATTTTGCCGTCCGGCAAGAGGATGCCCGTGTGCGAGATAGCTCCAACCGAATTTTCAAAAAAAGCAAGGTCGCCGGGCTGTGATTGCTCGATGAAGTCCACGAGTTCGCCTTGGTGAACCTGTGCATCAGGCGTACGGTGGAGGTTTATGCCCACCAATTTGAACACCATCTGTGTAAAACCACCAGCGTCAATGCCGAACGGGCTGCGGCCTCCCCACTGATATGGTGCCAAGAAATAGCGGCGGGCTATTTTCAGGACCCGGTCTGGTGTCGGCTCCAAGTTTTCGGGGAATACGGCCTGTCCAGCGTAGTGGTAGGATTTCCCATCAAAACTGAACTTCATGCCGTCGAAATCGGGGAGCCGGGCGCCTATCGGAATCGGCATGGCAAAGTCACTGGACATCAGCGGCTGGAAGAGGTCGAGGCAGTAGGCAAATTTCTCGGTAAAAAGCCTGTGTTCTGAAAATGTGAGCGGCTTGACTTGCCGAGCTTGTACCCAAGCGATGCAGTTGTCCCAGGTGCAACGGACTTTCACCCAAGAGCGGCCCTTCCATTCGAGCAATTCCACGATTTCGCCAAAAAGCAATTGGCTGACCTGCTCGCTTTTATCGGAGGGGCTGCTGCGCAAGGGCACTACACTGAGATGGCATAAGGCGAAGTCCATTGATTCTGCGTCTTTGTTTTATGAAGGGCAAAGCTGGCAAAAATTCGGGGGATTTGAGAAGTTGCGCCAGCAATCATTTTTTAGGATTGACCATCAATGCCCCACTGAAGTATTTTTTTTTGAGCATAAAACAGGCAATGCAAGCGCATGAGCCTAAAACACCGCCGCTGGATAATATTGCCCCAAAAATCTCCGTTCCGATACTCATTCAAAATCAGATTACCTTTGCCGGGTAATTTCAAAACCAGAGACCTGAAAGTCATGCATAAAATCTTTATTTCCAGCCTTTTCCTTGTTTTTTTCCTTGAAATACAGGCTCAAGACCGATCGTTCAGCCAATTCTACGCTTCTCCGCTAACCTTAAACCCAGCGCTAACAGGTGCTTTTGAGGGCAAATTTCGGGTGTCGTCCATTTATCGAGACCAATGGCGGCAAGCGATGCAGGAGCCTTTCCAAACTTTTTCCAGCGCCCTCGACCTCCGGTGGCGAATGGGAAAAGAAAGAAGTAGGTACCAAGACCATGCAGCGGTTGGTTTGATGTTCTTCCATGACAAGGCCGGTGCGGTGAACTTTAGCACTACGCAGATTTCTGTCTCCGGGGCTTATCACAAAGCGCTAGACATCCGAAACACCCAGTTTCTTTCGCTGGGATTTCAAGCAGGCATTGTGCAGCGGAACATTAATTTTGGCAATATCACCTTCGAAGACCAATTCAATGGAACCACAGGTTACGCTGACCCCACTCAGGAGCGACTGCCAGAGAACAATTACTCCTACGGGGATTATTCGGTGGGATTGAACTACGCTTTTTCACCAAAATCCTCTAGGTTCAAGATGTTTATGGGTGGAGCTATGCACCATTTTCACAACCCAACGGTAAGTTTTTACCACAAAACCGACAGTGAGTCCGACTTGCCAGACAATAAACTCGCCACGAGGTATTCGGCACAATTGAGTGCCCAAGTTCCCGTATCAAAAGGCATCACATTTCTACCAAGAGCCATTTTCGACAAACAGGACAGCCACATGAAATTGGACGCTGGAGGCAACTTCCGTATCAGTTTGAGCGATTTCCGCTTGGTTTCGTTGCATTTGGGGAGTTACGTGCGGCCTGTTATAGATTATGATGATAGTTTTCGATTGGACGCCGTTGTAGCACTTGTTGGCATTGAGCTTAACAACGTGCTGATAGGCACAAGTTATGATTTTCATCTTGGAAGTACGGCTGGGTTCAACCGGGGAACCTTTGAGATGTCGGTGGCTTACCTTGGCGAATACGAGGACGACCTGATACTCTGTCCTAAATTCTGAAATGAGAGACAATCGTTATCGATTTGATTTTTTCCGTGATTCCGTTCATGGATTTTTGGATTTTCAAATTTTTTTTCCACATAGTTTTCCACATAGGCAACAATTGAGAATCAACGCTTTCTCCATTACAAAAGTATTGAATGAGTAGATGGGTGTTGGCGTAAATTATTGGTTTTCAATTGTTTACATAATCATCCGAAAATGCCAAAATTGGAGTACGTGGATAATTTCTGCCTGCCTTTTTTCGGTGGAGCACGTAGAATGCCCTATCTTCGTCACCCTTTTCTATGAGAAACATAACATCTGGGTTTCTTTTTCCATGAAACATATTTGGCGTTACTTCCGTAACAAGAAGGGAAGCATAGTCAATGGAACAATCGTAAACGTTTCCTCGTGAAATGCTACCGTTCCGTAAATAGGTATGACCGTTAGGCATTTAGGTATTGCATAATTTTGCATTCGTTCATATCTTTATGACAAGTTTTTAAATCCTTTTGTCTATAGTATCAGTAAGTTAGATAGGCTCCTGCTACATGATGTTGTGGCAGGACTTTTTTTTTGAGCAAAACACAAATTACCCCTTGCCCAAACAAGTGCTTTTCTTAGTCAAGCGCTATCTTTGCGCCGCTTTTTCGGAGGCCCAATTGGCCATCCAGCTTCCAGCCAGATTTCCCGGCTGGAAATCAACATCAAAACAAATCATCAATGAATTTTGACCTAATCGTTATTGGCAGTGGCCCCGGAGGCTACGTGGCTGCCATCCGTGCAGCCCAATTGGGTATGAACGTAGCCGTTGTGGAGCGTGAATCGTTGGGTGGCATCTGCCTCAATTGGGGTTGCATTCCTACAAAAGCTCTCCTCAAAAGCGCCCAAGTTTTCGAGTACATCAAGCACGCCGCAGATTACGGCATCGTGGTTGAAAAAGCCAGTGCCGATTTCGACAATATAGTGAAAAGGAGCCGTGGCGTTGCCGATGGCATGAGCAAAGGCATCCAGTTTTTGTTTCGCAAAAACAAGATTACCGTGATTGATGGCACGGGCAAGCTGCTCCGAGGCAAAAAGGTGGAGGTGACTTCCGCAGATGGCAAGAAAACCGAATACACAGCCAACCATATTATTCTGGCAACCGGCGCCAGGGCCAAGGCGTTGCCAAATCTCCCTATTGACGGGACTAAAATCATTGATTACCGCAAGGCGATGACCCTCGAAAAGCAGCCAAAGCGAATGGTGGTGGTAGGCGCAGGTGCCATCGGCGTGGAGTTCGCGTATTTCTACAATACTATTGGTACCGAAGTGACGGTTGTTGAGTTTCTTGAGCAGGGCCTCGTGCCACGGGAAGACGCCGATATTTCAAAGGAACTGTCCAAAATTTTTAAAAAAGAAGGCATCAAAGTCATGGCCAATACCTCGGTAGAATCCGTGGATATTTCTGGAAAGGCTTGCAAGGTGAAGACTAAAGACCGCAAGACGGGGGAAGAAACCATCATTGAGTGCGATGTCGTATTGTCCGCAGCCGGCATTGCACCGAACACAGAGAACATCGGCCTCGAAGCCCTTGGTATCAAAACGGACCGGGGCTTGGTAACCGTGGATGAATTCTATCGTACAAATGTGGCTGGTATTTACGCCATCGGCGACATCGTGCCGGGTGCTGCATTGGCGCACGTAGCTAGTGCAGAGGGCATTATCTGTGTCGAAAAAATCGCAGGCCACCACCCCCAGCCGCTTGATTACAACAACATCCCATCTTGCACCTACTGCTGGCCCGAAGTAGCATCCGTCGGGTACACGGAGCAAGCGGCGAAGGACGCAGGGTACGAGCTAAAAGTGGGCAAGTTCCCCTTCAGTGCCTCTGGCAAAGCCAAGGCTTCTGGTGCTGCAAATGGCTTTGTGAAGTTGATTTTTGATGCCAAATACGGCGAGTTCCTTGGTGCCCACATGATTGGCGCCAACGTCACAGAAATGATTGCCGAAGTGGTGGTTGCCCGCAAACTGGAAACCACAGGTCATGAAATGATAAAATCCGTACACCCGCACCCGACTATGAGCGAGGCCATCATGGAGGCAGCAGCGGCGGCTTATGGAGAGGTGATTCACCTTTGATTTTGGTATCACAATAAGAACGAGGAAGCCCTGCCAGCTTAACAGCGGCAGGGCTTTTTGTTGTGCGCAAATTGGGTCTTATATCCCCACCGCTTTCTTGAACTCAGCATCATCCGGCTTCACTCCTGACGGGAAAAAGCTCACCAATTCCCCTTTTTCATTTACGACGTACTTGCAGAAGTTCCATGTTGGCGCCTGGTCGTTCCAGCCGTTGAGCGATTTTTGTGAAAGCCACTTGTACAACGGATCAATGTCGTCGCCTTTTACGCTGATTTTTTGGAACATCGGAAAGGTGACGCCGTAGTTTTTAGAGCAAAAGCTGGCAATGTCATCGTTGCTGCCCGGCTCCTGCCCCATGAAGTTGTTGGCAGGAAAGCCAAGCACAATCACTTTGTCGCCATGCGCTTTGTAAAATGCTTCCCAATCGGCGTACTGTGGCGTGTAGCCGCACTTGGAGGCCACGTTGAGCAGCACCAGTTTTTTGCCCTTGTATTGGCTGAAGTCGATGAGCTTGCCGGTCTCCAGTTCGGGCATATTAAAATCATAAAATGAGCTTGAAGACTTGGCCGAATCATTGTTTGCTGGGCGTTGTCGGGCGGTTTGATTTGCACAGGAAACCAAAGCAATCAAGGAAAGAAAAAGTGAAATCAATTTTTTCATGTTGCGTTTTTTTGAGTTGAACAGCATCGCCCGCAAAAGGTTTTGAGCGATGCGATTTCGTCATAGTTGATACTAAAAAACCAGTTTTAATGAAATTGGCATTGTGGTTCAACAAAAGTGGGAAGGCATTGCAGCTAAATTTGTGTTTTCGTAAAAAAATCCAGTTCTTACGTGCTCATTCTTAGGCAGTTATAAAAATAGGCATTATTTTATTGATGCCAGTCACGCAACAACCATCGTGTCCATGAGGAGTAATCAATCACCTTCCATTTATTCCATTTATCACAATTCCCTGCCGTTCTATCTGGACCGGGCAGACATCTGTGCAGTGGACGAAGAAACACCGGGCTTTGCCAGCATATTTCTGGACGAACTGCTAACCGGGAAGCTATCTAGGCAAGTAAACGTGGTGTCGTTGGCTGCGGACAAATTGCGCCACCTTTACTTTGAATCCAGGAATTTTGAGAAAATTTTTGGACCAAAATCCTTTGGTTTTGGCTTCCCCCTGGTCATTGACACCTTTAATAGTGATCTCGTGGTTTCTCCGGTTTTCATCTGGAAGATGCAGCTCGAACCAGCACAGACACGCGTGGATTCTTGGGTGCTCAAGTCCTCAGAGCAGCGGCATATTCTCCCAAACTACCGCTTGTTTGACCATTTGAAGGATAAATATGGGCTTGACCTTGTCCAGCGAGCTGAGGAGATGGCCTTTTCCAAAAAGATAGACAAAAGCAAACTTGCTGAATTTTGCAATGAAATTGCTGCCAGATTGAACTTTGAAAGCTTCGGGCGCCCAGATGAGGTGATCCCGTCGCCGGGAATTGACGAAATAGGTTCGTTCACGGCAGTTGGGGCCATGCACTGGTCTGGCGTACTGGGACTCTACCCGCCTCAGAACAGCCGGTGGTCACCCGATGATGCCCGCCCAGAAAATGTCTTTGTGCCAATGGAAGCCAGCAAGCCGGATGAGTTTGTCTTTGCTTACCAACCTGATGACCCGGAGCAAACAACTGCCTTGGAGACCATTGCCCGCCAAAAAACAACCGTTGTTGAGGGCGAGGATGCCCTTGGTAAGGCGCAGGCGCTCGTAAATTTGCTCATCAACGCCCTCTCCGAGGGCAAAAAATGCCTAGTCGTTTCTGAGCGGACCCAATCACTGAAATACACGCAAAACTTGCTGTCCAAGGCCGGCATTTTTCAACTGCATTTTTTATTGGATGATGCCCTGTACGATAAAATGCCACTTTTGGAACTACTGCGCACGGCTGCAACTGGCGGAGGCAGGGAGGTAGTGCACAAACAGGAGGATTTCAATTCAAAAAAGACCCAATATCTCCATGCAAGGGCTGCTGTGCAACAGACTTTCAGCGCTGTAAAGGGCAAAATTTTTGGGGACAAAGATTGGACGGAAACCGTTGGTCTTTTCATGGCAAGCAACAGGATAGAGGGAAAAGAGCGCCTGGCCAGTCACCTAAACGCTTCGGATTTCAGTTACCTGCTCAATGAGCACGAACAAATCGTGACGGGAATATTGCGGAGCGAACCACTTTTCGAAGCCATAAAAACCCTGACCCATCCGTTGAGCAACCTCAACGACCAAATTTTTGTGGGCAACGAAGCCAAGAAAAGCCAGCAATTCGTGGAGACCAATCTCAGGCTTTTCATGGCGAAAACCAACGAGCTGCAAAGCGAGTATATCAACAAAACGGACAGCTACGCCGCCCGGCTCAAGGAGCACTATCGTGAATATTTCACGCACCTTGACAATCTGGCGAAATCGCTGGTAGAAGAAATTCAGAACAGCACGGCGCTGCTAGGTAGCGGATTCGCCTCGGCGGGTTCCAGTGCCTTTGAGTGGCCCTCGTTTTTTTCATCCAAAAAGAAAAAAATAAAATCAGCACAGGAGGAGGTAAGCAAACGCTACCGGGCCTTCCAAAAAGCCTACGAGACCAACCCTTATTTCGATGTTGAATTTGCACCCTGCAAGGACGGCGAGAACATCCCAAAGACCACTGAGAACCTTGTCCATTTCCGCTCGGTGCTGGGCCAGTGGTATGGCAACTCCGACAATCTGGTGCAGGAGGAAGTGATGCGATTGAACAGCAAGACCGCCCATCCAAGCCTTGATGTCAAGGAGCAAATTACAACTTTGGAGTTTTCCTTGAATATTTTGATTGAGGAGTTGAACGAGTCCGGGCTGTACCAAAGGCCGTTGGAGAACAAGACCCTCACCATCCCGCAACGCCAAAAATACCTTGAGAGCATCATGGAGCAGTTGGAATCCACACAGCTCAACATGCGTGATTTCAAGCCATTCCATGCCTGGCAATCCAACTGGCTTGGACTTGGTGGTTTAGGTCAAAAAGTGGTTCGTGCGCTGGTGAAGGTAAAACCGGGGGACTGGGTGGCTGCGTTTGAGAGCTGGTATTTCAACAGTTTGTTGGCCAAGGCGCAATCGCCCGCACTACCCGAAGGTTCAGAGCAAATCGAGCAGTTCAACGCTGCTTGGGATCAACTCAAACCACTGATTTTCAATCAGTTGACGAAGCTGTGGCAGGATAAGCAGTCCACTGAAATCAAGGCTTTGAAAAAAAAGAACAAGCAAGCTTGGCAATTGATTTTTGATAAATCGGGACATATTTCAGCGGAAACCCTGCCATTGTCAAAAGTGCTCGAACACAGCTTCGAGGCGGTGACAGCGTATTTGCCAATCCTTTTCGTGACGCCACATGTTGCGCTCAATGAATTGCCCGAAGGCAAAGGCTATTTTGACTATGTGATTTTTGACGAAGCCAACAAGTTTTCGGTAGAATCGGCAACGGCCATCGCCCCGATGGGGCAAAAGCTGGTCATCATGGGCAGCAACGACAGCTACGGAAATGAGACCAGCCTGCTCCAATACGCACTCGAAAATGGCGTACATTCTGCTTTGATTTCCAACCGCTATGAACCGCCTACACCCACTTCTGGCTTGATAAAGGAAAACCTTGATTTCCCGAAGCACCGAGCCAGCTACCTGGTGGACAATGTCGAGGGCCGTTTCCATGAACTGGAAGGCACCAACGATACCGAGGCGCAGCACATCATCAGACTGTTGAACCAAATCAAACAGACGCCCCAGCGGATTTACCCATCGGTAGGCATCATAACCTTCACGGTGGAGCAGCGGGACCTCATTGCCAACTACCTGCTGAAGCTCAAACAGCAGAACGTGCTTGGGAGCGAAAAAATCCAACAGTTGGAGCGCAACGGCATGGGTGTATTCCACATTGATGAGCTGTTTGGGCAGCATTTTGACATCATCCTTGTTTCCTGCACTTTTGGGTTGGTAAACTTGAAGGGGGAAATGACCAAGAAACTCGTCTTCCTAAACACCTCGTCCGGAGTTGGCCATTTGAGAATGCTTGTGAACAAGCCCGTGCAAGCCTATCATATCGTCCACTCGATTCCGGAGAGCCATCTTCAACAGTTTGAGGTTAAAAAATGGGAAGAAGGCGCTTGGCTGCTGGCGCATTTTATCCGGCTGGCAGAAGCGACCAAAAACAACAACAAACCTCAGATGATGATTTCGATGGAGGCACTTGGCAAAAGCATGAGCAGCGATGCACCTCCGTCTATTTTTACCGAGGAGGTCATCCATGCGCTGGAGCCGTTTTTGGACTTGAAGCGAATTTCTACGAAAGTGGCCACTGACGCTGTCCATTTTCCAATGACGATTAAACCGCTTCATGAGGGCGGAAAGCCAGTGGTGCTGCATCCTGACGGCTTTTTTTCCGGCACAACGTTTACCTCTCCACTTTGGGAGCAAAGCCAGCGTGATGCCATCGAAAAATCGGGAATGACATACCTGCCATTTTGGTCGGTGAACTGGCTCAAGAACCCAGGTGTGGAGGCGAGGCTTTTGGCTAGCAAAATCATAAAGCTCGATGCCTATCAAAGTAATTCTGGCGAACAAGTTGATGAAATTTCATTGGAAGATAAACTGAAGGATTAAAGTAGGGGGGCAAAAAATGGTGGCCTGAGTTTTTTTTGTAAATTGCTGTAAATCAGGTGTTTGCGACTCATTTTTCGATTTGATTTGCCTCCGTATTTTTACTGAAAAAAATGACCTGAGGAGCTTGGTTTTCATTTTGGAGTATCTTTGTCGCATTGTTTTGAAATGCTTTCAAGTTTGGTAACGGTTTCGGAAAGAATTTCATTACCTCCTTATACCCCTCTTTTATTTTTACAAGCGAATCAGTCACGTATCGTCAAAACAGGATCAAAAAGTTTGTTTTGATTTCAATCGTGGGCTTTGGAAACCTGATAAGTGAAACTCGGATTTGAAACCGGATTTTGCGTGAGAACATCCAATAATCAGTCATTCACTTCTGCCAACGAAAAAGCCCGACGGATGAACCCGTCGGGCTTTTGAATTATATTAGAATCTGTAAATCAGGCAGAGAAAGAAGTTCCGCAACCACAGGTGGAGGTGGCATTGGGGTTGTTGAACGAGAACCCACGGTTGTTCAGGCCGTCCACCCAGTCGATTTCCATTCCAAGCAGGTAGATGGCATGGGCTTTTTGCATAAAGACACGAAGGCCACCAATTTCGAATTCGTCGTCTTGGTCAGTTTTGGCATCGAACCCCAGTTGGTAGGAAAAGCCAGAGCAGCCGCCGCCTTTCACACCGATACGGAGGCCATGATCTTCGGGGATGTTTTGGCTTTCAATGATGTTGCGTAGTTGTTCAACAGCGCCTTGCGTGAGTGAAATGGGCAGTGCGGATATGGTAGTTTGCATTTTTCTTATTTTTAGGCCACAAATTTAGCAAATCTGAAATTCACAAACCGAAACAAATCTGGATGGACTTCGGTTGAGGCCAGCGAAATGATTTTTAAATTTCATGCTTTGGCTTAGTTTTGCGCCCCCAAAACTAAAACCTTGTTTCGTTTACAGGCATTTTCGTTAAGAACAAAAACTTGAATCATGTCAAATTGGTTGATAGCCCTGCTGGAAATCATTAAAATCACAGTACCTGCGCTTGTTGTTTTTTTCACAGTTTATTACTTGATGAAAACCTACCTGGACAAGCAGTACCAGCTCAAGGTGTTGGAATTCAGACAAAATCAAGGCAATACAACAATACCATCACGGCTGCAAGCCTATGAGCGGCTCTCTCTCTTTTGTGAACGTATTGCCATTCCAAGCCTCATGCTTAGGCTTCGGGAGGAGGGCCAAACCAACGCAGCCTTGCGGTTGGCCATGATGCTCACCATTCAACAGGAGTTTGAATACAACATTACACAACAGGTCTATGTTTCCGAACAATTGTGGCAGATTGTCAAAATTTCGAGAGATAATACCGTTATGGACATCAATGGCATGTATGAACAAGTTGACCCAAAGGGGGCTTCTAAGCAGCTCGCCACCGTGCTTTTATCGCAGACGGATAGCCATTCGGTCAATTCGTTGAACACAGCCCTGCTGGCTATTAAAAAGGAAGCTTCTCTGTTGATGTAAAAAGCTGTCCGTAACTCGTTGATTATCAGCGCTTGTAAGTATAAGCAATTGATTTTCAATAAGTTAAGGGTTCGACAACCTATCTGTCTGATTCTGAATGGTTTATGATTCTTCCCACTGTAATCGTATTTTTGAGAGAAAAAAAAATCTAAAAAAGTTAAAAATTCCCAAACTGGATTGATGGAATTTCACCACCTTTGCAACTCTCCAATCAATACCGCAAATTGATGACTGAGTCAACAACAATCTGTCTATTTGCATGCCCAGCGCATTCACTCGGAGTAACTTCCTGATTTACTGATACTATAAAAACCCGAAGAGGACGGGAACCGAAACCTTATTTCTTAACTGCCAACTAATTTGGAGAATGGTAAAGGATTGCGTAACAGTATGGGATAGCTGCTTGCATGTTATCCGAAGGAACGTTAACGGTCAAAGCTTCAAGACCTGGTTTGAGCCTATCCGGCCAATCAGGCTTGAAAACAATGCACTAACTATTCAAGTGCCGAACAAGTTCTTCTACGAATGGCTAGAGGAGCACTACGTTTCGCTCCTGAAAATGTCCATCCGCAAGGAGCTTGGTGACAAAGGCCGCTTGGAATATCAAATTCTTTCATCCAACCTGCGCCAACAGCGCAACGAGGAACAGGCAAAGAACGAATCTACCACTGCTCTGAAAAGTGGCTACTCAAACGGCGCAAACCCTGGTAGCATTGACACCAGCAGCATAAAAAATCCTTTTGTAATCCCCGGAATTAAAAAACTGAAGATTGAATCTCAGCTCAACCCAACTTATACTTTCAACACCTTTATAGAAGGTGATTGCAACCGCTTGGCCCGTTCAGCAGGACATGCTGTGGCCAAAAAACCAGGTGGTACAGCCTTCAACCCCTTGGTCATCTTTGGTGATGTGGGCTTAGGTAAGACGCACTTGGCCCATGCAGTCGGCAACGAGGTGCTGAAACTGCATGATAACAAGTCCGTCCTGTACGTTTCATCCGAAAAATTTACCGGCCAAATCATTGACTCCATCAAGAACAATGCGGTCAACGACTTTGTGAACTTCTACCAGATGGTAGACGTGTTGATTGTTGACGATATCCAGTTCTTGGCCAACAAGCAGAAAACCCAGGAAATATTCTTCCACATCTTCAACCAACTGCATCAAGGTGGCAAGCAAATCATCCTGACCTCAGACCGCCCACCCAAAGACCTCGACGGGATGGAGGAGCGCTTGATTTCCCGTTTCAAGTGGGGACTTTCCGCCGACCTGCAAGTACCTGATTTCGAAACCCGTGTGGCCATCCTTGAGTCTAAGATGAACAGGGAAGGCGTAGAGCTGCCAAACAGCGTCGTGGAATTCATCTGCTACCATATCCAGAACAACATTCGTGAGCTGGAGGGGGTACTGGTTTCCGTTATCGCCCAATCGTCGCTGAACCGCAGGGAAATAGACGTGGACTTGGCGAAAGAAGTGGTAAAGAATTTTGTCACCCAAATCAACAAAGAAATAACGCTTGAATTCATCAAGAACTTGGTGGCCGACCATTTTGACTTGCCAGTTGAGAAACTTGGCGGCAAGACCCGTAAGCGCCAGATTGTAATTGCTCGGCAACTTTCCATGTACTTGGCAAAAAACCTGACTGACAAATCACTAAAGAACATCGGGGAGATGTTTGGTGGGCGTGACCACAGCACTGTTATTTACTCCATCAAAACGGTGCAGGACTTGATGGAAACTGACTTGGTCTTCAAAGATACCGTTTCAGAGCTGGAGAAAAAGATACGATTGACGCTGAACGAAAAGTAATTGGTAAGGGTTTTGCCATTGCCCCGAGGAAATTCTGAAAAAGTGCATGGTTTGAATTTGGTTTTCTGAAAACGAAATTTACCTTTGCACCCGCTTCGGCAAAACCCGGTGAGATGGGTGAGTGGCTGAAACCAACAGTTTGCTAAACTGTCGTACTGGGAAACTGGTACCCCGGGTTCGAATCCCGGTCTCACCGCAACCTTTTCAAAATGCTTGCGTTCTAGGGAGGGCAACAAAGTTGAGGATGAAAGTATCCTTAAAAATCCGAAAGGGTCGCCAGTTAAAACTTGTGACCCCTTCGAGAGGAGGGTACGGGGTGTAGCGCAGTCCGGTTAGCGCACCTGTTTTGGGAACAGGGGGCCGCAGGTTCGAATCCTGCTACCCCGACCGTTTAAAGGGTCATGAAATCATTTCATGGCCCTTTTTTATTTCGGCCTTGTGAGGAGCAGTGAGGCCCGAATAGTACATCCCACCATTCTACGCATGTACCACCTTCGTCGTCGAATACTCGAATGGCCCAGCATCCGCCATCACCTTGGCACCATTTGGCAAAAACTGACTGGGCGTCATTTGTTTTTCCCAATCAAAATCCCCGTTTTCCTTGTTGCGGCGGCGGTATTCGGCGGGAGTGCAGGAGCGGTATTTCTTGAAAAGGCGGTTGAAATTGGCGGCGTTGTTGAAGCCGGAGCGGTAGGAAATCTGGTTGATATTTTCGTTGGTGTTCAACAGCAACTTACAGACATTGCCGAGGCGCACATCAATGAGGAATTCCGTGAAGTTTTTATTGGTGTATTTTTGGAAAAAATGGCTGAACGTGGAGCTGCTCATGTTGACCAAGGCCGCCAGATCGCCGATTTTCAGGTCGGGGTCATGGAAGTTTTTCAGGATGTAACCATAAGCGATTTGGATGCGGTTACTGTCTGATCGGAGTGCCTGTGGGGTAAATCCTTCGCTCGCCAAAAAGGTGATTTCCGTTGTTTGCGAAAGCAAATCTAACAATTGCAGGAACCCAATGACGCTCGTAAAACCCTTGTCCTCGGTCAATTCGACCATCCTTTCCTTGGCATCTTTAAAGGTTTTTCCGTGAAATTTTATCCCCCGTGATGCCTCCTGCAACAACTTCTTGATTTTGTAAAAACGGTCTTTCTGCAACAATTTTGAGCTGAACAAATCCATCCCGAACTGGATGGTGATGACACGGTAAGGCTGCCCACTGTGCAACAATGCCTCATCGCCGTCCCATTTATGATAAAGATGTGACCCAATCAGTACCAAGTCGCAATCTGTGTAGCGTTCCGTGGAGTCGCCAACGATGCGGTTGCCTGACATGTTCAATACGAGGTTCAGCTCGAACTCTGGGTGGTTGTGAATCGGGTAGTCAAAGCCATTGTTGAAGGAGTTCAAAACAACAAAAACGTCCGGTTCTTGCAGCGGGGTGATTTCACGGTAAATGTGCATGTTGAAATTTTATTTCCCGGTATTTTGAGGTCGCCAAAAGATTATTCACAATAGTACCAATATTTTGCAGAAAAGTATCATTTGTGGGTTATCTGGTTGCTGAATTTTGCGAGATAGAATTACCGCTAACCAGTTTTGATAAATCAGTTTGAATGAAAAAACAATCACTCCTAAAATTGTTCAACCGTTCGCTTGCTCTCTTCGTGATATTATTACAAACAGCAACGCTTTTTGCGCAGCAAAATCCAATTAAAATAACTGGTACCGTCACTTCCGCCGAAGACGGCCAGACCCTCATCGGCGTGAATATCCTCGAAAAAGGCACTGACAATGGCACAGTCACAGAAGTAGACGGAACTTACGCCCTCACAGCCGCATCAGATGCCATGCTGGTTTTCTCGTACATCGGCTTTGAAAATCAGGAAATAGCCGTACAGGGCAGGTTAAAAATTGACGTATCCCTAGGCGTGGGCGCCAAGCTGCTGAGCCAAGTTGTGGTGACGGGTTACAAACGGGAAATCAAGTCCGACGTGGCAACTGCCATTTCTTCCGTAAAATCAAAGGACATCGAAAAGCTCGTCGTGAACGGCTTGGACCAAGCGCTGCAAGGTCAGGCGGCGGGTGTGCAGGTAACTCAAACCACGGGCGCTCCCGGTGACGACATCGCTGTGCGTATCCGGGGCGCTGGAACCATCGGCAACAACAACCCGCTTTTCGTGATTGACGGTGTGCCGACGACGGGCAATATCAATATGTTTTCCACCAACGACATTGAATCTATCGAGGTGCTAAAAGACGGTGCTTCGGCGGCCATCTACGGCGCACGGGCGGCCAACGGCGTCATCCTCATCACCACCAAAAAGGGCAAGGCGGGTAAGGCCCGCTTCACTTTCGATGCCTCCACGGGCATTCAGGAAGCCAACCGTTTGCCCAAATTGCTGAACGCCGAAGACTACCTGACTATTCGCAACGAGGCCATCACAAACGCAAACGCCCTGCGGGACACCATCCGCTGGATTGAACTGTACGACACCGCCATTTTGGATACGTTGGCCGATACCGATTGGCTGGGCAAAGTGTTCAGCAATGCGCCCATCCAGCGCTACGCACTGAGTGCAACGGGCGGCAGCGAGGGCGGCAATTTTTATATTTTGGGCGAATATCAAAACCAGGACGGCGTCTTCCGGGGCCAAGGTTTCAAAAAATATTCGCTGCGCTTCAACGGCGAGGCCGGGAGCAAGCGCTTCAAAATCGGCAACAACCTCTCCTTTTCCGCTACCGACCGCAAGGTCATCAACTCCTCCGGCGACGGCTTCGGTGGCGGCAACGAGCTGAACGCTATCCGCTACGCTCTCATCGCAGCGCCCGTCGTGCCGGTGTACAATGCCGATGGTTCCTACGTCAAAGTCACCTCCGAACTCGGTGACCCGACGCTCTACGGCGACGGCAACGCCAACCCGCTGGCGCTGATAGACGCCACCGATTGGACAATAAAGCGCTACCGGATTTTTGGGAACGTGTTTGCGGAGCTGAAACCAATCGAAAGCCTGCGGCTGCGCACCACGCTCGGCGCCGACCTGTTGTTTGAAAACGGCAAGCTGTTCAAGGAGCGCCTCTCGCAAGCCATCTACGACCCGACCTCGCTGAACGAAAGCCGTGTTTTTGACCAAAATTTGGTTTGGAACAACACGGCAGATTTTGACCAGGCCTTCGGCAAAATGAAGGTTTCGGCGCTGGTGGGCATGGAAGCGATTGTCAACAAAACCAACTACCTCGCCGCTTCCGCCAACAATTTTTACCGCACCGACCCCTTGTTTCGATACATTAATAATAGTGTGCCGGCCGACATCAAAAACCTCGGCGCATCAGGCATCGAAACGGAATGGGCGCTGCTGTCCTATTTTGCGCAGGGCGGCATCAGCTATGCCAGCCGTTACGTCGTCAATGCGTCCGTGCGGCGAGACGGTTCTTCCCGCTTCGGGGATGGCAACCGCTGGGGCGTTTTCCCATCGGTTTCGGCGGCATGGAACGTGTCGAACGAGCGGTTTTTTGAAAACATCCCCGTCGTTTCCACGCTGAAATTGCGAGCGAGCTGGGGCAAGTTGGGCAACCAAGAAATCGGCGTTTACCCGTACAGTTCGCTCGTCGAAACTGGGCGGCGGGTCTATGATTTTGGCGACCAAAGCGTCACGGGCGCTCGGCTCGTGGAAGCTGGCAACAGCAATATCCGTTGGGAAACGACCACCCAAACCGACTTCGGCATCGAGTTGGGCTTCCTGAAAGACCGCCTCTCCGTCGTGGCGGATTACTACAAAAAACTCACTTCTGACGTGCTGGTTCGGGTGCCCATCCCGCAGGCGGGCGGTTCGCAAAACCCACCCTACGTCAACGCCGGGGAGGTGGAAAACAAGGGTTTTGAACTGTCCGTTTCCCTTCGGGGCGGTAAAGAATTTCAATACAGCATTGGTGCAAACATCGCCACGGTACACAACGAAGTGGTGTCCCTCGCCGACAGCGAACCCATTACGGGCGGCTTCGGCCTCTCCGACGGGGCGATTACGAAAACGGAGGTCGGCTATCCCATCGGCTCGTTTTTCCTTTGGAAAATGGACGGCATTTTTCAAACGCAGGAAGAAATCGAATCCAGTCCTTTTCAAACCGACGACACCCGTCCCGGTGACGTAAAATTCGCCGACCTGAACGGCGACAACGTGATTGACGACAAAGACCGGGCGCACCTCGGCAACCCATTCCCGGATGTGATGTTTGGCTTGAATGCCAGCATTTCCTACAAAAACTTCGACCTTTCGGCGCTGGCGCAGGGCGTCCGGGGCAACGACGTGTATTTTCTTTTCGGCAATTTTGCCTACGAGGTGCAGGCACGGGGCTTCAATTCCTACAACGGCATCCTCGACCGCTGGACGCCCACGAACACCGACACCGACATCCCGAAAGTGAGCCTTGACGACCGCAACGGCAACCGGCGCATCTCCACCCGCTGGCTGGAGGACGGCTCGTACCTGCGCATCCGAAACATCACGCTCGGCTACAATTTCAAGGACTTGGTGAAAACGGAGGTCATCGGAAACCTGCGCCTGTACCTCACCGTGCAGAACGCTTTCACCTTCACGAAATACCCCGGCCTCGACCCTGAAATTCAGGCAAATACGAACGACACGAGGGGCATTGGCATTTCCTCCGACTTGGCGGTTGGGATTGACTGGGGGACGGTGCCTGCGCCGAGGACTTGGATAGGGGGGGTGCGGGTGGAGTTTTAGGGTCTAGAAATGTCATTTTTTTCAAAAATGACATTTCTCATCGTAGTCATTTCAAAAATGGAAAACATGAAATCATTTTATTTACTGATCGTCAGCTTTTTCGCCCTCGCCTCCTGCCAGGGCATCCTCGACAAAGACCCGCTCGGCACGCTTGATGTCAACTCTTTTTTCAAGACCGCCGACGATGCAGTGCAGGCGGTCAATGCCGCCTACGAGCCGCTGTTGTTCAACAACCAGAACAACAATTTCTACTGGGCCTTCGGTGTGGTGGCTGCCGACGAGGCGATTGCCGGGGGCGACGGCTCCAGGGCGGGCATCGTCGAGTTGGACTTTTTGACGCACACGCCCCGCACCTCGGAGTTCAACGACTTCTGGAAATTGCAGTACAATGGTATCAACCAATGCAATACCGTCCTCGAAAAAGTGCCGGGCATTGACATGGACGAGGAGTTGAAAAACCGCATCCTCGGCGAGGCGTATTTCCTGCGGGCGTACTACTATTTCCTGCTGACGCAGGTTTTTGGCGACGTACCGCTGATGCTCAAAGTCACACCGCCCGACGAACTGAAAATTGCGAAAACCCCCAAGTCGGAAATCTACGCCCAAATCGTGGCGGACTGCGACCAAGCTGCCGCTTGGCTGCCCGCACAACACACGGGAAGTGACGTGGGTCGGGCGACTTCCGGTGCAGCTTACGCCCTTGCTGCCAAGGCGTTTATCTATGAAAAAAACTGGGAAAGGGCGCTGGAATACATTGACAAGGTCAAGGCTTTGGGTGTATTTGCCCTTGTGCCGAATTACCTCGACAATTTCACAAAAGAAACCCAAAATAACGCCGAGTCCGTCTGGGAAATCCAGCACGCCAACCTCGAACTGAACGTCGGCAACTCGCTGAACCAGTGGTGGCGCTCGAAAAAAGTGGAAGGTTACGGCTTCGCCGAGGCTACGCAGGAATTCGTGGACGCCTTCGAGCCGAACGACCCCCGGCGCAAGTTCACGGTCGCCAAAAACAACGAGGACTACTTCGGTTTTATCTATAAAAACTCCTATTCCTCCACCCATTTCAGCGTCAAAAAATACTTGCAGGTGGATACGACCGTCACGCAAGCTGCCGACGGCGACATCAATTACACCGCCATCCGCTATGCCGAGGTGCTGCTCTGGGAAGCCGAAGCTTTGGCGGAATTGGGAAGGATAACGGATGCACAAGCTCCGCTGGAAAAAGTGCGGGCGAGGGCAAGGGCACAGTCCGACAGTACGGCCACCGCTTTGCCGATGATTGTTACAACGGATAAACAAGTGATGATTGAAGCTGTCCGGCACGAGCGGCAGGTGGAATTGGGCTTCGAAATGCACCGCTTTTTTGACCTCGTGCGCTGGGGCATTGCGAAGGAAAAACTGCCTGATTTTCAGGTAGGCAAGCACGAGGTTTTTCCGATTCCACAGACGGAGATAGATTTGAATCCGGCGCTGGAGCAGAATGCGGGGTATTGAGCGGCTTTGCCCCTGACCCCTAAAGGGGAACCTAAACACATTCATTTCATGATAACATCCAAAGAGTTTTAGGCTTGAAACCGAAATTCGCAAGTGGATGCCAGTTGTGGTTACTTCCGGCATTACCGTTTTAGGTTCCCCTTTAGGGGTCAGGGGCAAAGTTGGAGCAGACCTGAACGATTAAAAAACAGAGAAAAATTCATGTCAATTTACAAATACATCCTGCTGGTTTTAACAGCAGCATTTTCCATTTTCACCCAAGCCCAAGTCCCCCAAATCACCATCCCCCGCATAGCCCAAATGCCCAACGAACCCGCCCCCTTCAACGTGCGGGACTGGCAGCAAGTGGCTATTAAATACGATTCCTTCGTTTACGATATCAACAAAACGGGGCAATACCTGCCGTTCGTCACCCTGCAATCCAGTGGGACAAACTACCCACAAAACCCGGCTTTTGGGCTGCACACTTATGTCGGGACGAACAGTCCGGCGGGCAAAGAAGCCATCAATATCCTGCCGTCTTTGGTCGGAGCGACGCGCGTCGGGGCAGACAAAACCAATCAATATGGGCAAAACTGGGTGCTGATGAGCCAAGATTTTTTCAACAAAAACAACGGCGAATTCATCTACGGCAACAACCCCGGCAGCAGCAGTGGTGGCGATTGGTGGTACGACCTCATGCCCAATATTTACTTCTACCAACTCTACGACCTCTATCCGAACTTGGGTGGCGACGAGGATTTTCAGTTCACCACTGTTGCCGACCGTTTTGCGGAATCCGTGCGGGCGATGGGCGGCAGCGATGCGCCTTGGCAGCAGGCCGACATGAACCATCGGGCTTGGAGTTTCCTGCAAATGCAGCCCAACGACAACGGCGTAAAAGAACCGGAAGCAGCGGGGGCTTACGCCTGGGTCTTGTACAATGCCTGGAAGGAAACCAGCGAAACGGAATACCTCAAGGCCGCCGAATGGAGCATGGAATTTCTGAACGGGCTGACTTCCAATCCATCTTACGAGCTGCAATTACCATACGGCGTTTACATGGCGGCGAGGATGAACGCCGAAATCAACACCAATTATGACCTCGAAAAAATGGTCAATTGGACTTTCGACAAAGGACCGCTGCGGGGATGGGGCGCTATCGCTGGCACTTGGGGCGGCTTCGACGTGGATGGCGTGATTGGCGAGGCAAACGACGGCGGCAACGACTATGCTTTTCAAATGAATGGCTTGCAGCAGGCGGCTACGCTTGCGCCGATGGTCAGATACGATAAGCGCTTCGCAAAGGCGATTGGGAAATGGATGCTCAACCTCGCCAATGCGACCCGGCTTTTTTACCCCGGCTACCTGCCCAATTCTTTGCAGGACGCCTCGGCTTGGTCGAATGCGCACGACCCCGACCGGGTGATTGGCTATGAAGCGCTGCGGGAAGTCTGGCAGGGCAATTCGCCTTATTCCACGGGCGATGCGCTCGGTGCTGGTTGGGCGGAGACAAATTTGGCGTTGTATGGCACGTCTTCCATCGGTTATTTGGGTGCTATTTTGGAGAAAACAAACGACCCGAAAATCCTGAAAATTGATTTATTGAAAACTGATTTCTTCGGCGATGCCGCATATCCGACTTATTTATTGTTTAATCCATATTCCGTTTCAAAAACTGTGGAATTAAATGCGGGAAACAGCACTGCCGATATTTATAATGCCCTTTCGGAAACCTTTATTTTACAGGGTGTTAGCGGTATGGTAAATATCACAATCCCCGCCAATGAAGCTGTTTTATTGACCATTGCACCCGCCAATGGCGTTATGAGTTTTGATAAAAACCGGATGCTGATAAATGGCGTCGTCGTGGATTATATGCAAACGGCAAATGCCTTTAAATATGCACCAAGAATTCAGGCTTTAGCCGCCGAGAAATATGAAGTGGAATTAAGCGATTCCATCAATATTTATGCAAAAGCATTTGACAAAGATTCCGGCGTTTTAAACTATAATTGGAGCGTAACGGGCGGCAATATTACGGGCACAGGCGCAACCGTGAAATGGCATGCTCCAGCCACCACAGGCAACCAACAAATCACGCTCATCGTCACCGATGAAACGGGCAATGCCGACACTGCCGTGATTGACTTGAGTGTGGTGCTGGAAATCAACGTCGCCCCTGAAATATTGGATTTAGTTAAAAGCGCCCAATACACCAGTCCCGGCGTTGCGATTGACGTGACGGCCAACGTTTTTGACAGCAATGGCGACCCACTCACCTACACTTGGTCGAGCACTGGCGGCAGTATTTCCGGCAGCAGCAACATGGTGAATTGGACAGCGCCCGGCACGGAAGGCATTTACCAAATCACAGTAACGGTGCAGGACGACGGTGGTTTGTCGGCCACCAAAACGACCACTGTTTTGGTGAAAAACTTCACCCCAACGAGCGGTGACATCATCGCCTGGTACCCGTTTTCCGGCAGCGGCAACGACATCAGCGGGAACCAGTTGCACGGCACGGTCTTCGGGGCGATTTATGGCAACGATATTTTCGGGAATGCCGCCAGCGCCCTTTCCACGGACGGTTTCAACGATCGGGTGACGGTTGCAAACGACCCGCTGCTCAATGCTCAAAATGCCATCACGGTCAGCGGCTGGTTCAAGGCGGGCCTTTTGCCCGATAAAGAAATATTCCTCCTCTCACACGGCAGTTGGCAGAACCGCTGGAAAATCTCCATCACCCCTGAAAAGAAACTCCGCTGGACGGTAAACACGATGAATGCCGTCGGCGACCTCGATTCGGATTTCAGCGTTCAAACCAATAGCTTTTACCACCTGACCGCCACCTACGACGGGGCTTGGCAAACGATTTACATCAATGGCGAACTGAACAGTTACCGCCAATTGACAGGCAATATCCGCACGACCACCGTGCCATTCCTCATGGCGCAAATGCTGCCCGACAACACGGAGTACAATTTCAAGGGTATTCTGGACGAGGTGAAAATCTTTGACTATGCCCTCACCCCAGATGCCGCTGCCGAGCTTTACCAGCAAGGCTTGACGGCTGTTGGGCATACCTCAAAACCATTGCAATCATTGGTGCTTTCGCCCAACCCGGCGACTGATTTGCTGACGGTTTCCTTGCCTGAAATGATGATTGGAGACGGCATGATTTCTGTTTTTGACGTGAACGGTTGGCTCGTGAAAGAACTTTCCACCACAGCCGAAGCCTATCTACAATTGATGGTTGGCGATTTGCTCTCTGGCGTTTATACTGTGGTTTTTAAGACGGATGCAATGGTGGCAGTGGGAAGGTTTGTGAAGAATTGATACACGGACGGTTTTAGCTATAATCGCCAAATCAGGTAAGATTTTGCGATTACAATCGCAAGATTTGACTTTTCACTACAAAAAAAAAATCGAACACAGAATACTTAGAGCAGGCGATTTTCTTACTGCGCAATCGCTTCATAGATTGGCAGCAAATGCTCCCGGATGCATTGCATAACCTCCGAAAAGGCAACCGAATCGCTCAATTTGAAACGATACAAAAAACCTTCCCATAGTTTTAACCGGGTCGGGTCGTTGGCAAATGCGGTTTCAAAAAGTGGGTGTTTGCGCCGCACAACCGTCCTTCGGTTGATAAAAGTTTGAGTAACGGCCCGTTGCAAGGTCTCCGGGTCAAAGCGTTTTTTGGAAAGGAGTTGGTAAACGTCGTAGAAATCCTTCATCCGGCTGTTCGACTCCGAGAGGTCAATCATCGCTTCGAATTTTTCAGCGATAACAGTTTCAGCAGAGTAGGCTTTTATTGCTGGTGCATCCATATCCAGCAAGGTGGGGTAAGTCATCATGTTCGGTAAAGGCGTGACCACATCCCCAAAACCAATGTCAACTTTCATCACCTGCCTCATCGTGCCGAGCGAAACCGGGATTTTGATTTCCAAACCAGCATACCTGCGTTGTTCCATGATTTCCGAAATGGTGATTTTGCTGTCATCGAACTGAACGCCGTCGCCAAAGTGTTCGACTTCACATATTTCCTTAAAAATCCCAACAAACCGAGTTTTGTCCAAACGAATTTTCATGGAAAGCAAGTCGAGGTCGAGCGTTGGGCGACTCGCTTCACGTTCAAAAGCATACAGTAACGCCCCACCTTTCAGGCAAAAATTGTCGCAGTGCTTGCTTTGTGAGAGGCGGAAAAGCAACCGTTCCTGAAAATACCGGGTGAGGATGAGTTGAAAATCCTTGCCCGTGGCTTTTGCAATATTGCGGAGTTTGTCTTGGATGGATGGGATAGAAATGCTCATAGCAGTATGTTTAAATATTGCTTCAATACTTTCTCGACCCGCAATTGTCGGGCGTAGTCGTGTAGTTTGCTGAGGTCACGGTCGGGGCGTTGAAGGTAGTTTTTCACGACTTCCTTCACGACCTCCCCCACCTTTGCCCGCAGGCGAAACATATCGCAGACCGTTTTTTCTGGGTCATAAACCCGGATGTTGCTTCCGTCCAAATTCAAATCGGAAATCCCCAATTGAAAAGCGTTCGTCTCCCAAAAATACAGCTTGACGGGCGGATAGTCTGGCAGTACGTAGCGTGATTTTTTGGGAACAGCAAGGTGCTGTTCCGAAGGCACGAAATCAGACAATTGGTGCAAATAACAGGCAGAATACAGGCAAAATACGCCATTGGGAATCCGCCGTGCAATTTCGACACGCTCATCGTAGGGGTGCGACGGGATTCGGTACATGCCCCGACCGAGTTTTTCCAGGTCGCCGGATGCTGTCAACTGTCGCAATTGCTTGAAGCTCAAGCCCGCCCCTATCAAGTCTGCGGCCCTGAGCAAACCTTTGTGATGCTCGGCGAGCTGTGCGATATGTGCTTTGTCCAATTTCATTGCGGCACAAAAGTACGGCTGTTTATCAAATATAGCCGGACTTTTGTGTCCTTATTTTCAAAAACCACCTTGATTATCCCCCGACACGGCGCTCCGGGATATTCAAGACTTGATGGGCAAGGGGGGGTGGAGAAGGAAGCGGCGGGCGGGAAGGAGTACGGGGTATGGGTTGTAGGTGTGGTAAGAAGTGGCGAATAGGAGATGATGTTTTGGATATCTGTCATCAGTGGCGAAGGTTTTCACTTTTCGAAAAGAAGGGTGTCTTACCAGCGTCCGCAAGGCATTGTTGGATGCCTTTTATTATTTTTCTAATTCTTTTAAAAGCAAATCGATTAAGGAAAACATTCTGTAGAATAAATAATCAATGTGTTTTTCGTCCTTTACTTCAATTTTATCTACTTCAAAGTGTCTAATTTGAAACTCGTTTCCAATTTTTGTTAAAACATCTGTTGCTTCTGTCTGCAAGTAAATTTCCAACTTTGAATTTCCATTTGATGCTAATTCAATTAATTGACTCGCCGAAATTTTTTTATTGCTGCTATAATACGTTTTCAATCTTTCAAATGCATCCCATAGCCTTTCAAGTGAGCGAATTCTGTCTTCAAATTTGGGTTTAAAAAAATGAAGGCATGCTTCTTTTAATAATTGATTTAGTCTTTCGTCTTGTGTGTAAAATTCTCTCCGCAATAATTCCGAAAATTGAAACGGTATTTTTCTTGTAACCTTTCCGTCTTCGCCAATAAAATAAGCAATACCATTTCTTTCAAAAAGACGATTTATCTCATCCACAAAAGACTTTTTTACTGATTCTCCTGATTTAAATGTAAGATGGTAATGGTTAAAAAATGAGTGGAAAGTACCTTGAATTGGCTCTTTCATGTGGAAATTGCAAAATTCCAAAAAATCAAGAATTGCGTATGTAAATTGTCTTTCTTCTTCGCTGGTTTTAGGGGTTTCTACATCAAAGGAAATATAATCGGTCTTCGCTTCATTCTTTCGATTTATCGGTACATCAAGGTCAGGTATTTCAGCTTTTATTTTATCTTCAAAAAGGATTCGGTTAAATCCACTTATTCCTTGTCCGTCATGACAATTTTCAGGAAAGTCTCCAGAAAAATAATTATTTGAAGCAAACTTTTCAAAAATAGCTACAATGCCATTCCATGCAGGAATTGAAATATTTTCAAGAGTTGCAGATCTTTTACCTAATTCTCTGTCAGAAAAATAATCCATAGACATTTTGGCTTAACCATTTACCAACGAATTGCTGGAAAACTGCCGGAAAATTCAGCATTTTCAAAACAACCACCCCGAAAATTCCCCGGAAACTTTTCAAAAATCTTCTACTGTCCATTCCCACCCTGCCACGGCCATCGAAAGCTTTCTCGAAAAATCACCATCCTCCAAGAATCCTCTCCTCTTACCTCTTTCATCCCATTCCCCACCTTTTCACCATAATACCACCATTCCACAGCAAAGTACCATTCCCCGCCCCGCCCAATGCGGAGCTTTGCGAAGCTGGTCAGTGACCGGTTGACGGAACGTCACCCGGTCACTACCGACCAAATTTTTAAAAATAACAACACATGAAAATGACTGTACAAAACCTCCCAATGCTGCTATGCGGTTGGCTGCTGGCCCTCACCGGCTTGCAGGCACAGACGCCAGTGGCAAACTACACCTTCGCCGGGAACGCCAACGACCTTTCGGTCAGTGCGAACACGGCCTCGGTACACGGCGCTACCTTGGCGCAAGACCGTTTCGGATGGGCAAACAATGCCTTCAGTTTCGACGGAACGCAGAGCTACCTCGAAGCGCCCAACAATCCGGTGCTCAATTCCAATTACACCACGGTTGCCTTTTGGATAAAAGTCAATGCACTGCCAGTGTCCGGCGAAGCCTACCCGCTGTCGTTCGGCGGCTGGCAGGAGCGCTGGAAAATCTCGCTGCCCACCCACGGCAAGCTGGTCTGGACGACCAACAACTCCTCCGGCATCTCCGACATGGACGCTGGTGGCGGCAACGAACTCGTGCCCGGCGCATGGACGCATGTCGTTTTCGTCCACGACGGCACGAACGACCTCATCTACATGAACGGTGTGCAGGTTGCCACAAAAGCAGTATCCGGCACCATGAGCAGCACCACCAAACCACTCGGCATAGGCTACAATGCGGTGGACGGTGGCAACTTTCTCGACGGCGTTTTGGACGAGGTGCGCATATACAACATGGCCTTGTCCGCTGGGCAAATCGCCACTTTGTATGCGGCCCAGAACACCACCCCGACCGTAGCGCCGGGCATCGTGGCATCCTATTTATTTACCAATAACACCCTCGACGCCACGGCCTTTGCCAATCATGCGACAGCCACGGACGTGACTTCTACTACTGACCGCTTTGGCTTCGGCAATAGCACCTATTCCTTCAACGGCACATCATCCAGCATAAAAGCAAGCAATTCGGCGCAACTGAATTCCGCCAACACAACCATCAGCTTTTGGGTAAAACCGAATTCCTTCCCCGCCAGCGGGGAGGTTTTCCTGCTATCGCATGGCGGCTGGCAGGAGCGCTGGAAGATTTCATTACCCTCACACGGCAAGACCGTTTTCACCACCCACTCCGGTGGCGTTTGTTGCAGCGACATGGATTCCGGCACACCGCTGACGTTGAACACCTGGACGAACGTGGTCATGACACATGACGGAACGAACGACAAAATCTATTTCAACGGGGTGGAAGTGGCCACCAAACTGGTCGCAGGCGCACTCGATGCGACCGTGCATCCACTCGGCATCGGCTACGACCCGATTGACAACGGCAGCTTTTTTGATGGCTCCATTGACGACGTGCAGATTGCCAACTTTGCCCTCTCCGGCCTCCAAGTGGCAGCGGCCTACGCTGCGCAATCCACGTTTCCCGGCACGGCCAGCACACTCGTAGCGAGCTACAGCCTGAACGGAAACGGCACGGACGACTCGCAATTTGCCAACCATGCCATCCTCGATGCAAGCGTCGTGGCAACCGCCAACCGACACGGTTGGGGCGGCAACGCCCTGCAAGGCGCAGCCACGGCTGCCAATTCTGCGGCACTGCAATCCGATTACACGACCATCAATTTTTGGGTAAAACCTGATGCCTTCCCAGCTTCCGGCGAGGTGTTCATTTTGTCAAACGGCGGCTGGCAGGAGCGCTGGAAAATCTCCCTGCCCAACCACGGCAAGACCGTTTTCACCACCCACTCCGGCGGCGCTTGCTGCTCGGACATGGACTCTGGAGTGCCGCTCGTCCTTGGTCAATGGACGATGGTGACGATGACACACGACGGTACAAGCGACAAAATCTACTTCGATGGAGTAGAAGTGGCCACCAAATTTGTCGGTGGCGCACTCGACAAGACCAAGTACCCACTTGGCATCGGCTACGACCCGATTGACAACGGCGGCTTTTTTGACGGCTCACTCGACGACGTGCAGATTTACAACGTCGCCCTGAGCGCTGCGGAAATCGCTGCATTGTACGCTGCGCAAAACCCTGTCCCGACCATCGGCGGCAACCTCGTGGCGGACTATCCGTTCAGCGGGAACGCCAAGGATGCGACTGACTACCACAACGACGCCACGGTATCAGGTGCGCAACTTACCACCGACCGTTTTGGCAAAAACAACAAAGCCTACGCCTTCAACGGAACGAGCGACGAAGTCGAAGCGGCCAATTCACCACAACAGAACTCGGCCAACACGACCATCAGTTTTTGGGTAAACGTGGCAGAACTGCCCGCCAGTGGCGAGGCGTACATCCTCTCGAACGGCGGCTGGCAGGAGCGCTGGAAAATCTCATTGCCCAGCCACGGCAAGCCCGTTTTCACCACCCATTCCAATGGCACTTGTTGCAGCGACATGGATTCCGGCACACCACTCGTAGTCGGCACTTGGACAATGGTCACGATGACGCACGATGGCACGAACGACAAAATCTATTTCAACGGAGCGGAAGTGGCCACCAAGCTGGTTGCTGGTGCACTCGATGCAACCGTCTATCCGCTTGGCATCGGCTTCGACCCGATTGACAACGCCAATTATTTCAATGGCTCACTGGACGAAGTGCAGATTTACAACGTGGCACTGAGCGCTGTGGAAATTGCTGCGCTTTATGTTTTGCAATCCACGCCACCTGCGGTAACGGATTCGGAAGCACCTTCCGCTCCGCTCAACCTTTCTGCTTCGGTGAGTTTCAACAACGTCAGCCTGAGTTGGCTGCCATCTTCCGATAACGTTGCGGTGACTGGTTACAACGTTTACCAAGACGGTGCGAAAGTGTTGACAACGACTAACACCAATGCCTACCTACCCACTTTGACCCCGCTGACCGAATTCGAGTTCAGCGTGACTGCTGTGGACGAGGCTGGCAATGAATCGCTGCCGACTTCTTTGCTGGTAACGACAGGCCCAGACCAAACGCCCGACACGACGCCGCCGACTGCCCCCGGCAACTTGGCAGCTACGACCGGCTCGGCTTCGGTGCTGCTCACTTGGGATGCTTCGACGGACGATGTGATTGTGGCTGGCTATGTGGTGCTGTTGGACGGCGTCTTTTATGACAGCATTCCCGGCACGGCGACCTCGGTTTTAGTTGGCGGCTTGGATGCTGAAACAGCTTATACCTTTGAAATCTACGCCTTCGATTTGGCGGGCAACGAGTCCGCCATTTCCGAAATCACCGTTTCCACCGACGCCGAAATCAACACAGGCGAGCCGGGCATGGTGGCTTGGTACAAATTTGACGGAAACGCCAATGATGCCACAGCTTATGCCAACCACGGTGCTATCGGCGGCAACCCGACTTTCATACCCGTCACGCACCCGAACGGCACGGGCATTCAGGCCATCAAGTTTGACGGAGCGCAGGATTCCGTGCTGGCACTCAATGCGGTGCAGCTTATCTCTGACTACACGACCGTCAGCTTCTGGATTCGCCCGGATGCCGTGAGCACCGATGCGGAGGCTTACATCATTGACTTCGGCCATTGGAGCCAGCGCTTCAAGATTTCGCTGCCGCAACACTTGAAAATCGTGTGGACGACCAACAGCCACAACGCCGTTTCCGACAACTTCATCCACGACATGGACTCGAAGGACGGCAACGAACTCATCCTCAACAACTGGTGGTACGTGACGATGGTACATGACGGCGTGAACGACATCATCTACCTTGACGGCGTGGAAGTGAACAACCTGCCTGCCGCTGGCACGCTGAACAGCACCAGCTTCCCGCTTGGCATGGGCAACAACCCCATTGATGGAGGCCAGTACTTCACGGGCGCACTGGACGAGGTGAAAATCTACAACCGGGCGCTGACGCCGGACGAAGTGGGCCTCCTGTTCAACAGTGGCAGCATCACTGGCGTTGACGAACCGAGCAGCGAATTGGAAAGCATGGTTCAAGCCGTTTACCCAAACCCATCCACTTCTGAGCTTTTGGTGAAACATGGTTTCGACAACCTCCAGCCGCTGCTGGTGCGGGTACTCGACGTTCAAGGCAGGCAAGTGGGCATGGTTCAGTTTGACAAAAACGAACTACCCGCTGGTCAGTTTTCGATGAACGTCGGCGCTTACGCAACGGGTACTTATTTCCTCAATTTCGTGTTGGGGGGCAAAAACCTGGGTGCTGTGAAGTTTGACAAGCAATAAAGTTGAGGTTCGCAAAGATTGATGGGCGTTGGTGTTTTGGCATCAATGCTCATCAATCTTTATCTTCCATAATGACCAATGCACACCTTCGTTCCGTAGGAACGCCATCTTTGTAGCAATCGTCCAACCCCGTTTTTTCCGTTCCTCTATTTGTGCCAAATGGCGATACGCTACAAATAGGGTTTGTGCGAATGCGTAGCGTATTGACTTTTGGCACAAATGCAGATAGTGACTTTTGGAAATATGTTGCCAAACGGCACTATCGTAGGAACGGCATATTGGTGCATTTCAGATACCGTTCCTACGATAATGCCAGGGATGGGCAAGTTCTACAAAGATGTCGCCCCGCTGGGACGAGCATTGTAAATTCTGAGAAAGGAAGTGTCGGCGTGACTCACAGTCACGCCGACACTCAACCTTAGAATGATCGGTTCTGTCGGAAGAATTGTGGCGATCTTTCCGAGAATTGTCGGCTCTATCGGAAAAATGGGGCACTTTCTGTGAAAACCAAGACTGCTCTTCCAAATGGAATTTATGCAAATGCACCGCATGTTTACTACGGGTAGAAAAAGCCATCATGCCAAAAAGATTTAGCCAAAACCCCATCTTATCCACAAAAGACATCCAACCCAGCCAGCCCGGCTTGGTGGTGGAATGTGTGCTGAACCCAGGCGTATTTTCATTCCAAGGAAAAACTTGGCTGCTGCTGCGGGTGGCGGAAAGGCCCGTTCAAAAAGAGGGCATGATATCCTTCCCGGTGATGAATGCGGAAGGCGGTTACACCATCTTGGAATTTGACAAATCCGACCCGGATTTGGACTTGTCCGATGCTAGGATGGTGACTTACAAAAACACGACCTACCTCTCCACTATCTCGCATTTGCGACTGGTTTGCAGCGACGATGGCGTCCATTTCACAGAACCAACTAAGCAGCCTACAAGTATTTTCGGCAAAGGCAGTTTGGAAACTTTTGGCATTGAAGATTGCCGGGTGAGTTTGATGGATGGCGTCTATCATTTGACCTACACGCAAGTCTCCGAAAGTGGCGTGGGCGTTGGGTTGATGCGCACTTCCGATTGGCAAAATTTCTCCCGGGAGGGCATGATTTTACCACCACACAACAAGGACTGTGCGCTGTTTGAGGAAAAAATTGGCGGCAAATACTATTGTCTGCACCGCCCGTCCGGGGTTGGTTTGGGCGGCAATTTTATTTGGATTGCTGCCTCCGACGACCTGCTGCACTGGGGCAAGCACCACTGCATCCTACACACCCGACCGGGCATGTGGGACAGTGCAAGGGTGGGCGCAGGCGCTGCTCCCATCAAAACCGCCGAAGGTTGGCTGTCCATCTACCACGGCGCAGATGCCAACAATTGCTACTGCCTCGGTGTCATTCTGCTCGACCTGAAAAAACCTTGGAAAGTGCTGGCCCGTTCCTACGAACCGCTCATGGAACCGACGGCGGCTTACGAGAAAACGGGCTTTTTTGGCAACGTCGTCTTTACAAACGGCCATTTGGTAAATGGCGATGAAATCACGATGTACTACGGTGCTTCCGACGAGGTAATTTGTGGGGCAAAATTGTCCATTGAAAAGATTTTGGAAGACTTGAAAGTAACCAATCACCAATCACCACTATGTTGAACAAACTCACCACAGAAATCACCTTTTTCAAATCGCACCCGCTCGGCATGCGGATGCTGCTGCTGACCAACCTAATTTATGGGCTGGTCATACCCATCATCGAATTGTTCGTCGGGGCGTATATCATGCGCAATTCGAGTGATCTTTCGCTGGTGGTCATCTTCCAATTGGCGGTGTACACGGGCATCCCGTTGACCTTCGCCATCAATGGTTGGCTGCTCAAGACCATGCCCATCGCCCGGTTGTACGCTTTCGGGATGCTGCTCTCTGGCATCTCGCTGACGGCCATGATGCTGCTGCCCGAACTGGACACGCTCGGCGTGTTCGTCGCTGGGCTTATCATGGGGCTTTCGTATGGTTTCTTTTGGGCAAACCGGGACTTCCTCGCCCTGAACACCACCAAGGACGGCAACCGCAATTACTACTACGGCATCGAGACTTTTTTCTACACCGTCACGGGCATATTCGTGCCGCTGGCGGCAGGCGCTTTTATCGGCGCAACGGATAAAAACGGCTGGTTTGGCGGCAACGTTAACGTGGCATACTACTGTCTGACCGCCTTCGTGTTTGCTTTGGCTGCGTTGGCGTCCGTGCTGGTTCATCGTGGCGAATTCCAGAACCCCAAACGTGCGCCTTTCCTGTTTTTCAAGTTCGATAGGTTGTGGAACAAAATGCTGGCGCTGGCTTCGCTCAAGGGCGTGGCGCAGGGCTATATCGTCACCGCCCCGACGATGCTGGTGCTCACGCTGGTGGGAAAGGAAGGCTCGCTCGGTTTGATTCAGGGCGTAGCAGCAGCGCTATCGGCAGTGCTGCTGTACGTGCTCGGCAGGGTATCATTCCCGAAGCATCGGCTGATGATATACCTGATTGCCTGCTCGCTGTTCGTGTTGGGCGCTTTGTTCAATGCTGGGCTTTATTCGGCACCTGGCGTTATCTTGTTCATGGTCTGTCTGCTGTTTGCCCGCCCGCTGTTGGATATGGCGTATTTTCCGACGCAGTTAAAAGTGATTGACGTGGTGGCTGCCAAGGAGGACCGCAATGCTTTTGCCTATATTTTGAATCATGAATTTGGGCTGTATATTGGGCGCTTGTTCGGCTGCGGCTTGTTCATCGTGCTGGCCCGATATGTGAGTGATTATGTGGCGCTGCGGTATGCCTTGCTGGTGATTGCCGTGGTGCATTTCATGGGCTGGTTTATGATGCGGAATATATTGCGGGAGCCGGAGATGAACCAAGCGGGATAAGCAGTGTTTTCGGGGAACAAGTGGAGGTGAAGTTTACCGACGGCCAATTCCCAAAACCAAAAAAAACGTACCTTGCACTAAAATTTTTAAAGACATAGCATGATGAATGCAGTAGCAGCAGACAATCCCATTCTCGAAATCATCCGGCTCGAACCGCTGATTTTCAAAAGCCGAATGAGCAAGGAGCAATTCAACCGATTTGTACTCCGCCACACCGATTTGAGGGTGGAACGGGACAAGCTTGGTGTCATTACAATTCACCCTCCGATGACATTTGATTCCGCTTACTATGAAGGCGAAGCATTTAGAATGCTTGCCAATTGGTCAAAAACCAAACAACTCGGGAGGGTCGTCAGCCCCTCCGCCTCGTTCAACCTACCCGACGGCTCGCAATACAAAGCCGATGGCGCATGGATTTCCATGGAAAAAATCAAGGGCATGAGCGAAGATGAACGCCGCAGCATCGCCGAAATCGTCCCAGACTTTGTTCTGGAAGTGCTTTCCGAAACGGATAAACTGAGCAAAACGAAGAAGAAAATAACGGATGCCTGGATGGCGAATGGCGTAAAGCTCGCCTGGCTCATTGACCCGAAAAAAGAAAAAGCATGGATATACCGGGCCGATGGGAACAACGAAACGGTTGACAATTTTGACCAGTCGCTTTCCGGCGAGGGGGTGCTGCCGGGTTTCAGCTTTAACTTGTGGGAATTGAAAGCCTGAGTTTTCTTTGTAAAATCGGAAAAGATAAAAGGCAAAAGATGCTCGGTGTACGGTGCGGTCTTTTGCTTTTTTCATTTTAAGTGCGGTAAGTTTGACAAAAAGCACCATTGAATTTGAAGTAAAAATTTAAAAATGATTTACAAAATACCTGCCTACCTCATTTTCGTCCTCTTTATTTTTTCTTGCAAAACCACCTCATTTGTCCCAACGTCCAAACCCGTTGAACAAATTGCCGTGCGCCGCATCGAGCAGATGCCCAACCTGCCCGAGCCTTACCACTTGAAGGATTGGAAGCAAACCGCCCTGGATTTCGACAAATATGCCTTTGATTTTAATCAAAAAGGAAAGCACCTACCGCTGATTTGGCTGGACTCCACCGGGCATAACTTCAAGCAGACCACCTTTGGCCTGTACACCGCCATCGGCGACGTGCGGGAAGGCCCCACCGTCAACAAGGGACAGAACCATGAGGCGCTCGGCGCACAGGGCGCCATCCTCGGCGCAACCCTCGTGGGCATTGACAAAAGCAAGCAGGACGGGCGCAATTATGTGGGCATGCTCCGCAATTATTTCAACAAGGACAGCGGCTGGAATATCGTGCAGAATTTCACCAATGAAAGCGCCCATATCGGCGGCGGATATGGCAATGATTATTGGTACGATGTGTTTAATAATGTACTGTTTTATGCCGTCGCCAATTATTATCCGAAAGAGCAGGGTTTTGAGGAAATACAGCGCATAATTGCGGAGCAGTTTTATAAATCGGACTCCATATTGGGCAATAATTACAGCTATTCTTTCTTCGATTTTAAAAACATGAAGCCCGGCAAAAGCCATATCCCGGCGCAGGAGGATGTGGCTGCTGGGTACTCGTTTATATTATATGCGGCCTATCAAAAATTCGGTGACGAGAAATACCTACGGGCCGCCAAAAATGCACTGACCGTGCTGGCCGGGCAAAAGGAAAACCGCAACTACGAGATGTTTATGCCCTTCGGTGCCTACATGGCTGCACGCTTGAACGCTGAAACCGGGGCGAATTACGACGTGCAAAAGTTCCTCAACTGGACGCTCGACGGCGATGCCGTGGGACGTGAAGGTTGGGGCGTCATCGTCGGGAACTGGGGCGGCTACGACGTGAGCGGCATCACTGGCAGCACCACCCACAACGGCGGCTATGGCTTTTGCATGAACACCTTCGACCTGGCACTGCCGCTCGCTCCGATGCTGCGCTATGACCAGCGCTACGCAAGATCGGTGGGGAAATTGCTGCTGAACGCCGCCAATGCCGCCCGCCTGTTTTACCCCAACGAAATCCCCGACTCGCTGCAAGCGCTGCCCAAGCAAAAAACCATCACCAAAAACGTGATTGCTTACGAGGGTTTAATCAAGGAATCCATTTACCCGGAATTCAAAGGCATCACGCCATTTGCACAAGGTGACGGCCCACTTTGGGCACCCGGTATGCCACCGGAAACCATGTTTTCGGTGTACGGCAGCGGGCATGTAGGCATCTTCGGGGCGTTGATTCAGCCGACGAACGTGGAGCGGATTCTACGCATCGACTGCGTGGCGACGGACATGTATTTGAAGCAAAAGCCTTATCCGACCTACCTTTTTTACAACCCATTTCCCGGCTCAAGAAACGTGACGACCGACGTGGGAAACAAGGCCGTTGACATTTACGACACCGTTAACCGCACCATGCTGAAAACCAATGTGAAGGGCAAAGTGGACTTTGATATTTCTGCGGATAGCGCCCGGCTGCTGGTCTATGTTCCAGCGGGAAGCAAGTTCAGCAAGTCCAATGGGAGGTTGCTGGCAGATGGGGTAGTCGTGGATTTCAAGTATGGAAAGGATTAGGTTTGACAGCGATTGCTTTGTCTTTCAGCAAATCCTTGGCAACTGCTCCCCGGGCAGCATGCCCACCACTCGCCGACCGCCGATGCGGCTGCTCAAAACTACCTGGCCCGGATTGGTGGCTGCCACTTCACCGATGATGGCGGCGAATTTACCTTTTTCGTCTTTTCGTAAAACCTCGACAGTTGCATCTGCAACGTCCGGGGAAACAATCGCGATGAAAATGCCCTCGTTGGCAACGTAGAGCGGGTCAAGCCCGAGCATCTCGCAGGCTCCTTCAACCTGCTCGTTTACAGGTATTTGCGACTGCTTCAAGTGCATGCCTAAGCCACTTTTCTTTGCGATTTCGTTGAGGGTGGTGGCCACGCCTCCCCTCGTTGGGTCTCGAAGAAAATGGATGTCACTCCCGAATTTGTCGAGGAGTTTTTTCACCAAAAAATTCAGGTAAGTACTGTCGCTGAGCATGTCCGTTTCAAACTCCAAGCCCTGCCGAACCGACAGAATGGTGATGCCATGTGTAGCCACTTCCCCACTAACGATGATTTTGTCGCCGGGCTGGATTCGGCTGGTGTGAATATTTGCGGATGGATGCAACCTGCCAATTCCCGTCGTGTTGATGAAAACCTGGTCACCCTTTCCCTTTTCCACCACCTTGGTATCGCCGGTCACGATTTTCACGCCGGATAGGTCGGCGGCATGTCGAATGCTGACGAGGAGTTCCCAAAAATCTGCCATGCTCAGACCTTCCTCCAAGATAAATCCAAGCGACAGGTATTGAGGAATGGCGCCGCACATGGCCAGGTCGTTCACCGTGCCATGGACAGCCAAACTGCCAATATTCCCCCCGGGAAAAAAAATAGGCGACACCACGTAGCTGTCCGTTGAAAATGCCACTTTGCCTGTGATGTCGAGCATGGCACCATCGTGCTGCTCGTCCAAGTACTCGTTGCCAAACAGTTTGAACACCCCCGCCTCCAGCAATCGGTGCGTCAGCAAGCCGCCACTCCCATGCCCCAATGTGATGACATCGAAGTCGAGTTGTGGCATCGGGCAGTTGAGTTGTATGGACGGTTTTGTCATTTTATTTAGAACAATGGGAGGTTTTATTCAAAGTGAACTGAACGTGAATTCACAAAATAAACCTTAGGATTGTCAGGAGTGTAGCCGCAGAGCGGCGGTCATATTTGTAGCAAAAAGTAAAAGATTCGTTCAGCACCAGCGGTGCGAAATATAATATTTCGCACCGCTGGTGCTGAACGGTCCGTTTTTGGCCGCATCTACAAATATGACCGCCGCTCTGCTGCTTTGAATCCCCGAATTTACATTACCTACCGTTTTCCATCAAAGATTGAGCATCCACCGATGTAATGGCCGCCATGTTTATGATATTTTCCACCTCGCCGCCTTTTGGGAGCATGTGGATTGGCTTGGCCAAGCCAACTATCAGTGGTCCGATGGAATGCGCACTGCTCATGTGCCGCACCAACCTCAAACTGATGTTTGCAGCATCCAGATTGGGGAAAATCAGCAGGTTTGGGCGTCGTTTGATATTGGCAAACGGATAACTTTCGGCCAGAATATCGGGATTGAAAGCCACATCGGGTTGAACTGGCCCGTCAATCATCAGGTCGGGCCGGAGGGTTCGCACCTTTTCCACCGCTTCCCGCACCTTATCCGTTTCCGGGGAACGAACGGAACCGAAGTTTGAAAAGGAAAGCATCGCAATCCTCGGCTCAATTTTCATACGCTCCATTTCCTCAGCGGCAAGGAGGGTGATTTCGGCCAGTTGATTGGCGTCTGGATTGATGTTCACGGCGGCATCTGCGAAAACATAAGTTTTTCGCTCGTGCTGGAGCAGGTACATGCCCGCCACCAGCTTGCCTACTTTTTTCGGGCCAATGATTTGCAGGGCAGGACGCAGCACGTCCACGTAGTTAACGGTGACGCCGGCCACCATGCCGTCTGCATGACCTTGCTGCACCATCATGGTGCCGAAATAGAGAAAGTTCCGCAAGTCATAATCTGCTTGGCTCAGGGTGACGCCTTTTCGCTGTCGCAAACGGTAGTATTCCTTCACATAACTGTCCCAATGGGGCCAATTTTGCGGTTCAATGATTTCTATGCCTTCTGCGCTATGGTGAAGCTCCTCGAAATGCTGCAAAAGCTCCTTCTTACTTTTTGCCAAAAGGACGGGACGGGCATAGCCTTCCTGCACGATTTCGCTGGCGGCCCAAATGATTTTTGGGTGGTCGGCTTCTGGAAAGACGATTCGCTTGGGCGCTTTTTTTGCCAAAATGTAAATATTCCGCATGAATTCCCTCGACCAGTCCACCTTCTCCCGCAGGGTTTCCCGGTAGGCTTCGATGTCAATTTGCTGGCGGGCCACGCCGCTGAGCATGGCAGCCTCGGCCACTGCGGAGGCAGTTGTAACAAGTACCCGGTAGTCGAACGGTTTGGGAATGATGTAATCTGGCCCAAAAGTCAGGCTCATGTCGTCGTAGGCCCGCTTCACAGAGTCAGGCACTTCCTCCTTCGCCAAACTGGCCAATGCCTTTGCGGCAGCCATTTTCATTTCTTCGTTGATGGTGGTCGCCTCCACGTCCAAGGCCCCCCGGAAGATGGAGGGGAAGCCCAGCACGTTGTTCACCTGGTTGGGGTAGTCGCTGCGACCCGTGGCAATGATGGCATCCGGACGGGCGCCCCGTGCATCTGGATAGCTGATTTCCGGGTCAGGGTTTGCCATCGCAAAAATGATGGGACGTGCTGCCATTTGTTGCAGCATTTCTGGCGTAAGCACTCCTTTGGCCGACATCCCACAGAAAACATCAGCACCTATCAAGGCATCGTCAAGGGTTCTTGCAGCCGTTTTTCTGAAAAACTTTTGCTTGTACTTGTTGCTGTCTTCATCCCCTCGCCCTTCCCAGAGGACGCCTTTCCGGTCAACCATCAGGATATTTTCCAAATTGACCCCCAAGGTGATATAAAAATTGGCGCAAGCAATACCCGCAGCTCCCGCTCCACTTACGACCAACTTCACGCCCCCAATTTCTTTGTCAGCCAGTTCGAGGGCATTGAGTAGCGCTGCACCGGAAATGATGGCCGTACCATGCTGGTCGTCATGGAAAACCGGGATGTCCAGCTCCCGTTTCAGGGTTTCTTCGATGTAAAAACATTCGGGCGCCTTGATGTCTTCCAAGTTGATGCCGCCAAAAGTCGGGGATATGTTCTTCACCGTGCGAATGACCTCATCGGGGTCTTCCGAGTTGATTTCGATGTCAAACACATCAATATCTGCGAAGCGTTTGAACAGGATACCTTTGCCCTCCATGACCGGTTTGCCCGCAAGGGCGCCGATATTGCCGAGGCCCAGTACGGCAGTCCCGTTGCTCACCACGGCCACCAAGTTGCCCTTGGCGGTGTAGCGTCGGGCGAGTGCAGGGTCTCTCGCAATCTCAAGGCAAGGCTCTGCCACGCCGGGCGTGTAGGCAAGCGACAGGTCGCCCTGCGTGACGCAGGGCTTGGTAGCCACGACTTCGATTTTGCCCCTGCGGGGAAATTCGTGGTAATACAATGCCGCTTTTCGCAGCCCTTCTTTTTTGCTATCTTCCTGATTCATAATCTTGTTTTAGCGTAAATTCGGAGATTAAATATCTGATTGTCAGGTATTTAGCCGCAAGACCTGTCCCGCCCAGCTGGAGCGGCGGTGATATTTGTAGGAAAATGCAAAAAATACGTTCAGCACCAGCGGTGCGAAATATTATATTTCGCACCGCTGGTGCTGAACGACTCGTTTTCGGCCAAATCTACAAATATTGCCGCCGCTATGCGGCTTTGAATCCCCAAATTCATTTGTTTATGGTTTCCTTTCAAGCGCCAAAGTCGAACTATGCGCAACCCTTGAGGATGATCTTTAGCACCAAGTCAGCGCATTTTTATCATGCTTTTTAATACTACATTGACACTTTAGAAATTCACCAATTTTAGGACCCTGAAAGGGTTGAATATGTGCTCTTGACTTCAAGATTCAACCCTTTCAGGGTTGTTCCCCGTTCAAAAATCACAACCCCCGATTTCATCGGGGGCTATTCATCTTCAAGCCCTCCGGGCTTTTCTTAAAGTGTCAAAGTAATATTAGTTGTAAAATCACACGGGTTCCGCTGCCCTCGCAAAATGGAAATACGCAGCGCAAGCGCCTTCCGACGACACCATCGGTGCGCCGAGCGGATGTTCTGGGGTGCATTTCGTTCCGAAATTTGGGCAATCGAATGGCTTTTTCAAGCCCTTCATGATGGAGCCTGCTAAGCACTCCTTGTTCTCCTCGACGGCCTGCAAATGAAGGTGAAACCTGCGCCGTGCGTCGAATTCCGCATAGCTTTCGTTCACCTCGTAGCCGCTCATTGGGATGGTGCCGATGCCCCGCCAGTCCCGGTCGGCGACTTCGAAAACCTGCCCGATGGTCTGTTGCGCCAGCAAATTTCCCTCCCGCTGCACCACCCGTGCGTACTGGTTTTCGAGCTTCGCCTCGCCCTTTTCCAGTTGCCGCACGGCCATCAAAATACCTTGCAGCAAATCCACCGGCTCAAAACCGGTGATGACGATGGGCACCTGGTATTTTTCAACCACCGGGAAATACTCCTCCGTGCCCATGATGGTGCAAACATGCCCTGCTGCTAGGAAGGCGTCAATCACGTTTTCCGGGTCGCCCAAAATGGCCTCCATCGCAGGTGGCACGAGCACGTGCGAGGCAAGAATGCTGTAATTTTTTACCCCCAATAATTTTGCTTGAACTACGGAAAGGGCATTCGCAGGGGCAGTCGTCTCAAAGCCGACGGCGAAGAAAACCACCTGCCGTTCGGGGTGCTCCTGTGCCAGTTTTACGGCTTCGAGCGGGGAATAGAGGATGCGCACGTCGGCACCCATTGCCTTGGCCTCCAACAAGCTTTTTTTCGACCCCGGCACCCGGAGCATATCGCCGAAGGAGCAGAGGATAACCCCCTCATTTTCAGCGAGATAGATGGCTTCGTCAATGATGCCTAGCGGTGTCACGCAGACGGGACAGCCTGGGCCGTGAACCATCGTGATGAGCTTCGGCAGCAGGTCAAGGATACCGTTTTTGACCAAGCTGTGCGTCTGCCCACCGCAAATTTCCATGATAGTCCACGGTCGGGTGGTGGTGCGGTGAAGCTCGTCGAGGTACTCATGAACGACCTCGGCGTTGCGGTATTCGGTAAGGTATTTCATCGCTTTCCCGTTTTGAGTTTGGGTTGCTGCGCCTCCTCACCCAAGTCGGCCAACTCCCCAATTTGCTGGATGTACTCGAACGTTTTTTGCGCCTCCGCTTCGTCCACCACGCTGATGGCAACGCCGACATGGACAAGCACGTAGTCGCCGACTTGCGCCGCTGGCACCATCGAGAGGTTGACTTCCTTGTGGATGCCGCCGAAGGAGACTTTGCCGACCCTGAAGGTTTCATCCAACTGGGCGGTGATGGCGGTGATTTTTCCTGGAATGGCTAAGCACATGGTCGTGGTTTTGCCCCTGACCTCCAAGAGGTTGTTTAAATTTCAGCTTACGGCGAAAAAGCACCCCTTTTCCAATGATACTGCGTTGAAAAATTGGTTACATAGCCCCACTATGCTCCCAATTTTCCGCCTTGTCTCATTGAAAAATTGGCACTTTTTCACTTGAAACCCGAAATTTAAACAACCTCTAAAGGGGAACCTCCTCTGCTACTGTGAAAATAGTTGTCAGTGATGGTTCCACTTCAGGTTTCAGGGTTGTTAAATTACGCAAGTTGCTGATAGCAGCGGCAGCGCCGCAAAATATTTGTAGCATATTAGTTGACCAGTAATCTCAGGTGCAGCGCACCGGAATATTTCGGTGCGCTGCACCTGAGAGAGATTTCTCAAAAGGTTCTACAAAGTTTTCGCAGCGCTGCTGCTTATCCGCAACTTGGATTAAATATGCAACCGCCAACTGTCCGAATGAAATGCACTCGTCGTTTGGCGATAATTCTTTGTGAAAAAACAGGTCGTATTTTTCCCCTAATTCATTGATTATCAAATCAATCAGCAGGGAATTTTGGAAAACGCCGCCGCTGAACGCTAGCCGCCGAACGCCGTGCCGGGCAGCCATTTCACCCACTAATTTGGCGAGTGAAAGGTGAAAATCAAAGGCAATTTGGCATTTGTCAACACCAGCTTGAAGGTCGGCAACGATATTTTTTAGGATGATTTTCGGGGTGAGACTTTGGGTTGTGTAAAAAGCCCCGTAGGGGGTACATCTTTGTAGAACCGACGAATGAAATCTTGACAACCGTTCCGTAGGAACGGCATCTGTTTGGTAAGATACCGTTCCTACGGAACGGTTCAGAACATCCTTTGGCACTGCTACAAAGATGAAGTCCCGCTGGGACTTTTTACACAACCCCAAGTCGTTTCCAACCGCCTTCCTCGCCAGCGCCTCCAGCCGCATCGCTGCCTCGCCCTCAAAACTGGACTTTGATTGCAGGCCCAGCAGCGCCGCCACGCCATCGAAAAGGCGGCCTACGCTGGAGGTCAGCATACCGTCGGGACTTGCGAGCAGTTTTTGGTAAAACACCCATTCATTTTCGGAGAAATGCGGTCGCAGCAGCGCCTCCGCCTCCGGCAAATCGTGGCACAAGGCCAGCGCCGACAGCCTCGGTTCCCTCGACATTTTATCACCCAACAGGTGCGGGAAATAATCGAAATGCGATGCCCGCTTGAAAGTGCCATCTTCAAAAAGGAAAAACTCGCCGCCCCAGATGTTGCCGTCGTCGCCCCAGCCCGTGCCGTCCCAGATGACGCCAAGCACGGGTTCCTCGCTCGTAAGTAGCTCATTTTCAGCGAGAACGGCTGCGAAGTGGGCGACGTGGTGCTGCACTTCCAACACTGGAACTCCCAATTTTTCAGCAAGCGAGCGGCCCGTTGCAGAGGAAAAATAGGTGGGATGTTTGTCCAAAATCACCTGCCTCGGTTGGGCATCGAAGAGGTGAATTAAGTGTTGAAGTGTTTTTTCAAAATTCTCTTGCGTTTCGAGGCTTTCAAGGTCGCCGAGGTACTGGCTGATGTAGGTATTGCCCTTGTGTTGCAGGGAAAACGTGCTTTTCATGTCGGCACCCATCGCAAGGTGAGTGCCTTGCCAGCCATCAAAGCTGTGGTGGATATGCGTCGGCGCAAAACCACGGGAGCGGCGCAGCACAATCCGCTGCTGGTTTTCGGGAGAGAACTGCACCACACTGTCGTCCTGTGGCAGGAGGATTTCCCGGTTGTTTGTCAAAAAACCATCCACGAAACCGCCCAAGTTTTCCATTGCTTTTTCATCCTCAAAAAAAATAGGGGAACCGCTCAAGTTGCCGCTCGTGGCCACGATGGGTTTGCCCCATTCCGACATAATCAGCTCGAACAGCGGGGTGTACGGCTGCATCGCCCCAATGCGGTCGAGGTGCGGCGCAATCTCAGCGATTGCAATGCCGCTCGCTGGCCGCTCCCGCAGTTGGCACAGCACGATAGGGCTTTCAATGCTCGAAAATGCGGCGGCCTCAGCGTCGCTGACAAGCGCATCTTTTTTCAGCATTTCGAGGTTCGGGTACATCAAAGCGAAGGGCTTTGTGGGACGGTTTTTTCGTTGCCGCAATGTCGCCACCGCAGCCGGATTCGTGGCATCGCAGATGAGCAGGTAGCCGCCAATGCCTTTGACAG
>CAZDSU010000020.1:48349-93392 GCA_964508135.1 uncultured Saprospiraceae bacterium | reverse complement strand
TAATTGAGTGGAGGATTCAACTCCTTTTTTGTCAAGTTTTCGCGGGCGTGTCCACAATAGACCATAGACGTGATTTCAGCAGTAGCATGGAGATGTCTAACTTCTAAAGTCTATTGTCTAAAGTCTTAAAAAGAATTGGCACAATGATTGTCAAAGCAGTTTTGTCCTCCCAGCAAGATTTCCCCTCAATTGAATTTCCCCCTAGTGTTTTCAACAGCTTTTGCAAGCATTGATTGCTGCAAAGTAAGAACGTGAACAGCATGCGATGATTTCACCCTATCTATCCGCTTTGCATTCCAGGCCAAGGTTCTTTGGCCTTCTTACCTAACGTTGAAAAGGAACTGTTCTCACAAACTGTATTTGCCGATGGCAAAACGAAAATATTATCTGGCAATGGCCGGACGGATTTTTTGGGTCTCACAAACGAATGAACTGGTTTCGCTCCTTTTTGAATCATTGACGCAAAAAAATCTGAAAAACCATGGCGAGAGCGCCTTTTAGGCAGGGCACATTCGCTAAAGATAAATTTTGGGTTTATAGTGTTTTTTCGGGCAGCCTTCTCGTCCCGGTTTTTATGCCGGGACGAAAATGCCCTTTTTTCGGCTCAAATAGGTTCCTTTTCCCCCTTCCCTGGTATTACAATTTCACATTTTAGTCCACATACAAAATTCATTAAAACTCACGAAAATTATGATCAGATCCAACATTTACCCTAAGATGATACTCCTCGTATCGTTTTTTGTGTTGGCTTTTAACTCGGTCTTTGCTCAACAAGCAATGGAAGTTAAACTTCAACTATTAGACGCTGACAAATGGGGTGTCTATGTAAGGCCCATCGGTGTCACACCTGGGCCTTTAACTATTACAGGTACCGCACAGGTTACCGTTGTGATGCCCATGGGCTTCGCTTGGACAGGTCTCCAAAGCGTAGCCGGAACCTGGGCCTCCAACGCTCCCGTTGAGGCACCTGCGGAGAACCCAACGAAAAAATATATTTCGTTTGGCCTCTTAAACGACTTTCCTCATATTGACTATACAGCAGGTGAAGAAACCCTGCTGTTTACGTTTTTGAGGACAGACCCTTGCCCAGATTCTATCTATATCATAGACAACAACACGGACCCATTCGCAGTCCTACCCAACTCGGTGAACAATAACCCTGGCAACGAGTTTTCGGTATTTGACCCATTTGGGCCATCGTTGTACGAATGGCTTGGTATTTACTCTCCCTCCGCTTGGAGCTGCCACGATTGCGACGGCGACGGCATCCTCAATGCATTTGAGGATACAGACGGCGATGGAACTTACGATGGCCTCCCTCTTGAAGACACAAACGGAGACGGCAACCTTGATGTCGTTGAGGATTTGGATGCCGACGGTTATCTTGACGTAGGTGAAGACGTCAACCACAATGGTGTTCTTGATCCAGGTGAAGACCTTGACGGGGATGATGAACTTGATTCTACGGAAGATTTGAATGGCAATAACAGCTTTGATCTTCCTTTGGAAGATATTGATGGCGATGGAAACTTTGACAATATTAATGAAGACAGGGATGGGGACCACGTTTTGGACCTGGTAAATGAGGACCTAGACGGTGATGGCTACCTCGATCCCGATATCTCTGAAATGTGTAACCCCTGCGATCCTTTCCATCCAGAGACGGCGTCCATAGCATTGATTGACGGCCTCGGCGTAATTTGTGCCAACGACCTTGGTGACCAAGCATGTTTTGAGGTGACCATAGAAGGCGGCTGGCCTCCTTATACTGTAAACTGGACGGACGGAGTGGACACTTTTTCCAATACCCTGATTTACACTGGGGATTCCATTTGCTATACATCTACCGCATCCGTTTCACTTGAACTCGTTAGCATCGTTGACTCGTTTGGTTGCGTGCTCGATACCCTTTTGGGAACACCAATAGATATAGAAGTACATGGCCCGATTGACGTAACCAACCAACCCGACGATGTGGTTGAGTGCTACGGCAACGCGACTTCCTTCTGTATTGAAACAGAAAACCTTGGCGATGGCACTGTCTACAATAAATGGCAAGTGAGCACCAACGGTGGCGGCACATGGGCCGACATTCAGGACGGTGGTGTTTACGACGATACTGACTCGCTCTGTGTTGCCATTGCAAATGTGGCCAACAAGCACAACTACCAGTTCCGCTGCAAGATATTCACCGATGTCTGCGACACGGTTTATTCCAGCGCTGCGCTGCTGCAAGTGGAAGGGCCGATAAACATTTCGACCAACCCATCTGATTTTACCAACTGTGCCACCGAAACTGCTTCCTTCTCCGGCGCAGCCGTGAACGCTGGCGCAGTGGGCACGATGGTCTATGGCTGGCAGTATTCTACGGATGGCGTAACTTGGGTTGACCTTGCAAATGGCGCAGGCCCAGGCGGTGCAACTTATTCTACCGTTGCTTCTACTACCGTTGGTCTTGCGGGCATCACGGTTGGCATGGACGGTTGGTACTATCGCATGAAAGTCAGCACCGGCGAGTGTTCCTTTGTTTACACAAATGCCGCAAGGCTTAATGTGGAGGGCGCTATCACCGTCACCGACGATCCTGATGACATCTCCAACTGTGCGGGCAGCGAAGTGAACTTCATAGCTGACTTCAACAATGCAGGTGTTAGCTACCCATCGAACACTGATTTAACGCTTACCAATTACACTTGGCAGATAAACAGGAATGACGGCAACGGCTGGGTCCTCTTCGACAACTCAACGGGTGTATATACGGGCATTACGGGTGTAAACACGGGTGCATCTGGCAATGGTTCTGATACCTTGACCATCTCCAACGTAATTGGTTTGGATGGCTTCATGTACCGTATTGCATACACCTCGCCTACTTGCGGCACACCAGTGTATTCTGCAGGTGCTACCCTCTCGGTGAGCGGCAACGCAGTCTTCTCCGATGACCCGGACAACATCACCGTATGTTCGGGTGGCGATACGACCTTTGCGGCAACGGCTTCTATTGCGCAGGGTACTTTCGGCTTCGGCTGGCAGTATTCTGATGACAACGGTGTAACATGGATTGATATTGACTTCGTGGTGGATGCCGCATTGTTCTCGCATTCTGAGACGGGTTCAGTGGCCTCCGGTACGGACGTGCTCACCGTTACAAATGTAGCTGGCATGTACGGTCGCCGCTTCCGGGCAGTGGCCAGTGCGACGGATTGTAGTGCTGTTTACTCCAACTACGCCATCCTGAGCGTGGAAGGGCCGCTTTCTGTGGCAGCTCACCCAGTTGCAGTGACGGAATGTTCTACAAATTCAACGATTTTCACTGCTTCTTTTAACAACCCTGGAGTTGTGGGAAGCACCATTTACCGTTGGCAAGTTAGTGCCGACAACGGTACCACGTGGTTCAACCTTTCAAACGCAGGTGTTTACAATGGTACAGCAACCACACAATTGAGTATTTCCTACGTTGCTGGCTTGCACGGTATGTGCTACCGACTTTCCGCAAGGACAAGTACTTGTAATATTCTTTACACCAACCAAGCTTGCTTGACGGTAGAAGGCCCAATCACGGTGACGGCACACCCGGCGGATGATACGGTTTGCTCCGGTGATGCTTCTTCGTTCACTGCGACGGCTACGGTCGGCACAGCTGGTACGTTTGCATACCAGTGGCAAGTATCCTCGGACAACGGTACCAACTGGAGCGACATAGGTGCTGGTACGGACGGCGGAGTTTACTCCACCTTCACCACAACTACCCTTAACTTAAGCGATGTAACCGGCCTTTATGGCAGGTGCTACCGCTTGGCATTCAGGACTGGCGAGTGTAACCGGGTGTACAGCAACCGGGCATGCTTGACCATTGAAGGCCCAATCGCCATCGTTGACCAGCCGGACGACATCTTCCAGTGCTCTGGCGAGGCGGTTTACTTTACCATCGGTACTACCAACACTTCGACGCAGGACACGACTGTTTTGTACCAATGGCAGGAAAACACTGGTAGCGGTTGGGTGGACATTGCGAACGATACAACTTATAACGGTGCTCAAACCTACCAAGTGAGCATCGGCCATACGACCGGATACGATGGCAACCAATACCGTTGCATCATCTCAACTGTCACTTGTGCGCAGGTTATTTCCAGCGCAGCGACGTTGAACATCGAAGGCCCGCTGACGATACTTGACGAACCAGACAATATCACCGAATGCTCCGGCTCTGGTGTTTCGTTCCAGTCCACCATTTCAAATGGCGGCCCTGGCGTGTTGCAGTACCAATGGGAGGTCAGCGTGGACACTGGTGTTGTCTGGACCAGCCTTTCCAACGATGGCAACCACAGTGGTGTGACTACCACGACACTTTCGATTGCCGACGTAGCTGGTATGGGCGGGTATCGTTTCCGCATGCGCTACCGTACTGCAAATTGTAATGCCGCCTGGACAAACTACGCCGTGCTGACGGTGGAAGGCCCGATAGGTTTTGCGGTGCAACCTGTATCAGTAGTTGAATGTTCGGGCAGCGGCGCCAACTTCTCAGTTACAACAACCAATACTGGCTCGGGTGCAATCACCTACCAATGGCAAGTTAGCCCAACTGGCAGCGGTGGCCCATGGTTCAACATGTCGAACTCTAGCCTTGTCAACGGTGCAGCCACCGCCAACCTGAGCCTAGCCAACGTGTCCGGCTGGAATGGCTACTGTTACCGGGTGAACATTCAAACTACTACCTGTTCAGCGGTCACTTCTGCTACGGCATGTTTGACCGTGGAAGGCCCAATCAGCTTCACCGACCATCCAGATGATGTGACGGAGTGCTCTGGCAATCCAACATCATTTACTGGTGCTGCCGCCATTGCCGTAGGAAACGCAGGTACATTGACTTACCAGTGGCAGTGGTCGAGCGACTGTATCAACTACAGCAATATTGTTGCTGCTGGCGCAAACGGCTTCGCTGACTGGAATACGCCGACCCTTACCGTAGGCAATGTTGTGGGCATCAACGGTCGTTGCTTCCGCCTTGCGGTGGGCACCGGGGAGTGTAACAGCGTTTATTCTTTTACTGCTAAACTAACCGTGGAAGGCCCGTTGGCGATAACTGTGGAGCCAGTTGACTTCACCAACTGCTCCGACAAAGAAGCCTACTTCTTCTCGGCAGCCACAAATGCTGGGCAGGGTGTAGTGCAAAACCAGTGGCAAATGAGCGATGACAACGGTACAACCTGGACGGACATCAGTGCGTTGCAGCAAACCATTGGTGGCAACGTCATCAACTTTGGTAACATCAACGATGACTCGCTGTTGGTTTCGCCCATCGTTGGCCTCAATGGTTACATGTTCCGCAACATCTTCTTTACCGGTACTTGTGCCACGGATACCACCGACGCAGCCGTGCTGAACGTTGAAGGGCCAATCAGCTTCACCGACCAGCCGGACGATGTTACGCTTTGCTCAGCTGAATCTACCTGCTTCACCATTGCGATAGCCAACTCTACGGGTGTAGGTGTGATTGAGTACAAGTGGCAGCGCTGGACAGCAGGTGGCGTTTGGGTTGATTTGACAAATACTTCGCCTTACTCGGGTGCGTTCACCAACCAGCTTTGCATCAGCGATGTGACCGGCTTGTACAACTTCAAATACCGATGCGCCGTAAGAACCGGCAATTGCGACTGGGGTTTCAGCGACCTCGCCAACCTCTTTGTGGAAGGTCCGATTAACATCCCCCTCCAGCCAGTGGACGTAAGTGTCTGTTCGAACAGGCCGCATTCGTTCAACACCACGATTACGAACCCTGGCTACGGTCAGATGACGTACAGGTGGCAGCGCAGTGTGGATGGTGGTGCGACTTGGAACAATTTTGCGACCAGCTTTGGCAGCAATGCTCCATACAATTCTGGCCTTTTCTCTGGTGCCTTCGGACAAGACCTAAGCTTCACAGATGTTGATAACATGAACGGCCACATGTTCCGCTTGGTCATCACTACGGCGCACTGTTCGGATACTACGAACACGGTGACGCTGACGGTGCGTGACAAGTGCCTCGCTGGCGACTGCGACCTTGACGACGACGGTATCAACAATGCTACCGACCCTGATGACGACAACGACCAATTGTCTGACTACTGGGAGGCTTGGATGACGGACAACAACCTGATTGTGTCCATAACCGACTTCGCAGGCACTGGCCCATGGTTCTACACGGTGGATGGCACTGCGTTCCCGTCATCTCCGTACATCACCTACAACCGCTGCTTGGTGGACACCGACGGCGATGGTCTGTACGACAACCAGGAAGACCCAGACGGTGACAACATCAACAACGGCGAAGAGACCGACGGCGACGTCGTCTTCGATGGTAACCCGCTCGATCCTTGTAGCCCAATTCTCGGCCCAACTTGTATCGGTATCAACCTGGCCATCAGGGTTGGCTTGCAGGGTGCACGGATTGGTGTATCAGCATCAGATCCACTTCAACGTGCCACACTGAGGAATTACGGTGTAGGTGCAAACGCCGAGCGTTTGATACCCACGACAGAGCCGTACGAAAACATGGCTGCATTTGCACACAACGGCCCAGATGGCGGTGGCGACGAAATAGTTGTTGATAGCAACACTGTTTTTGCTGTTACCAACGAGGATGCCATTGTTGACTGGGTGTTCGTTGAGCTTCGCAGCTCGACTGCCCTCGACAGTGTGGCCACCACCCGTGCTGGTCTCTTGCAACGTGACGGTGATGTGGTTGACGTGGACGGTGTATCGAACCTTAGCTTCCCAACTGCTTCTGCCGGTACTTACTACGTGGCGGTGCGCCACAGGAACCACCTCGGTGTGATGACGGGAGAGGCACTTGACCTCAGCCCAGCGCTCCAGGAAATTGACTTTACCGACGAAGCTTTTGTAACCAACGGACAGTATCCGCAGGTGAAAATCAATGGCAAGATGTACATGTGGTGCGGTGACCTCAACTCTGACGGTCGCACGGTTTACCAAGGCCCAGGCAATGACATCCTCAAGCTGTTCACCACGGTTCTTTACGACCCTGCAAACACCACGCTGATTGCAAACTTCATTAGTGAAGGTTATCAGGAATCAGACGTGAACCTTGATGGTCGCTCCATCTACCAGGGTCCGGCAAACGATAGGTCAATGGTGCTGTTGAATTCAATTCTCAGCCACCCGGCCAACGTGAACTTGATTTCTAACTTCGTGATTTTGGAAATGTTGCCATAATGTGGACTATATGTGTGGGTGCAGTGAATGTGGTGAAAGCCCTGAAGTTGCACCCACATCAATTTAAAAACCTAACTTTTAGAATCTTTTGAAATGCTAAAGGTCGTCCTTGAAAAGGGGCGGCCTTTTTTTAATGGTGAACGATGAACGGTGAACGATGAACGGGGGCACAGTTCACAGTTCACCATTCACCGTTTTTTAGTACGCCCCAAAATACCGTCGCATGAACCATTCAAGCGATAGCATCCCAAGTATCAGAAAGAAAATCCACTTCAAATTGATGACCGAACGGGTGCTGGTGGAGGTAAATATTACGGGCTTGATGTCACGGGCAAGCAGTGAATCACCCAGCGATTCGATTTGTGTTTGGTAAAAAACCGAGCCGCCAAACTCGCTGCTTAAGCGCCGAAGCATGGCGTGATCGGCAGTAGTTTCGTACAGTTCGAGTTGGATGGGTTGCACACTGAACTGGCCATCGAACGTGAGGTTCTGGCTGTTGAAGCTCACGTTGCCCCGGAAGCGGTAGTTGCCCACCGGGAACACGCCAGCGTTTAGGTTGTAACCTTTGGTCGTCTTGTTGAACGTGTAATTGAACTCCTTTCTGTCGGCGTTGGTGATGGTGAGGCGCACGTCCGGTTCGTTTATCAGCTCAAAACTTTCGTTGTAAAGCTCGGCGTCGAAAATGACTGGCTCGTTTTCGTTGAAGATGGTCTTGCTGGTCGAAATGCGGAAGCGGCGCTTGTCCGCCTTCACCGCCACGTACTGGAAGTTTTTGCCAATCAGCTCACTGAAAATATTGTGGTTTTGGTGCTGGAGGTAGTCGAACAACCGCCAACGCCAGAGGCCCTCGGCAGCCAGCACGGCCATTTTTACCCCAGCGTCTTCCCCGAAAAGCAGGAGCGGGTACTTGGTATCCACTTTCCCAATCCGTTGATAAAGAAGCACTTGCGCATCGCCCCGCACCGAAAAATCGCCGAAAGGTGCCGTCAACGGGTTGAAAGTGGGCAGGTTTCGCCGCAGGTTTTCATCAATTGTAAACAAGCTGAAATTCGGGTTGAAAACCCCTTGCACGACGTTCGAGTTCTGCTGGTCGCCCTGGATGGTGATGAGCGGCTGCACCTGGTTGAACCTCGTCAAATTGGTCTGCGACCCCACGATGAACATGCGTGGTGTCTTTTTTTGGTTCAAAACAGTGAGCACGGCGGAGGCGTCGTTGCGACTGCTCGGGAGGTTGTGCAGCACCACGAAGTCAAAGTCGGCCACGTTCACCTTAAGGTCGTTGATGTAGCCGATGGTGATTTGGTAGTTTTTGTTCACCTCCAGTGTCTGTTTCAGCGCCGAGATGTCGGGGTGGGGGGCATTGGCCACGATGAGCAACTTCTGCCGGGCGTCCAGCACGTCCACGAAAAACTCCCGACTGTTGTTGGACACCGATTTTTCGCCGCTCACCTGCGAGAGCGAAATGCGGTATCGCTGAACGCCTGCCTCCTTTGCTTCCAGCACCACCTCACGGGTCGTGAAAAAGTCGGCGCTGTTAATGTTGAGCGGGATGGTTTGGAGGTTGCTCACCTCGTTGCCGTTGAGTTTCGAGATGGTGATATTGGTGTTTGCGCTAGCGCAATTGCGGGCGGCCACGTCCATTTGCACGCTGAACTTGTCGCCGAGGTAGGCGATTTTGTTGTGAAAAACACGTTTCAAGACAAGGTCTTTTTTCGCCGTGGTATCGCCGAGCGCTACCGAGAAGACCGGTGCATTGAGTTTTGCGCCAGCGTAAAGCGGATTGCTGCCCTCGTTGTAAATGCCATCGGTGGCCAGCACCACGGCACCCAGGTTTTGGTTGCCGTAGAGGTCGGACACTTCTTTCATCACGTTGGAGATGTTGGAGATTTTATCCTTCATTTCAAACGTCACGCCCTCCCGCACCTCGCTGCCGAAGCCGTATTCCTTCACCTCGTACTTGGCGCTAAGGCTGTTTTTTAGCTTGTCCCAATTGGTTTTGTATTGTTCCAGCGCCTCGCCCGTCAGTACTGAACCAACAGATTCTGATTCGTCTTGCGCCAGCACTATTACTGGTTTTTTGGTTTCGGTGAGCAGCGATTTTATCAGCGGTTGCAGCAGCAGGATGGCCAGCAGCGTGGCCGCCAGAAATCGCAGAACGCCCAGTATTTTATGAAGATTTGGGTGCTGCTCCGCAAAAGTTTTGTCCCGAAAATAAAGCGTGAACGCATAGCCGAGGCCGAGCGCAACGCAGAGCAGCAGGTACCAAGTGGGATATTGAAAGCTTAAATTTTGCATGTTGAAACGTGATGGGTGGCATTTTGGGCCGTGAAACGGATGGCAAATTTCACAAAACTGTCGAATATGTACCCAGGAAATCCTTTCTGGGGGCGGTGCCGTCCCGGAAAGGATTTCTGGGATACATGCACCAAACAGAAAAGAACGGCAGAAGGTTAACGGCGTTGCATTTTTGCAAAGTTTTTGATTGTAATATTTCTGCAAGCGCAACCTTCGGCCTACAATTCGCATTTAACTGTTTTCGTTTTATAGCCGCCAAAATTGTTTGGCAGGCTTATTCAGAAACTAAACAGCCTGCCAAACTAGTATGGCGGCTACAATGCAGACATGAAAAAAATCTTAGTTTCCCTTGCTTTTTCGCTGCTGTTTGCTTCGCAAATGAGCGCCTCCTTCATGCTCCTACCCATGGACGTGGAGCAACAAAACCACCTCAAAGCATACGGTATCACCTACTGGGTCATCAGCAACAACGTGGAAGCCTGGTGGCTGCTCAACTATCGGGGCGGCAGTTTTGCTTTTCCCCACACCCTGGTTTTTGAGAAGGAATGCAAGACACGGGGCGTCAGCTACGAGGTGATTCCCGACGGCGCATTTAACCACATCTTGAGCGAAATAGCCCAGCCGGAGGTGAACATGGACGCAGTGAAGCTCGAAAAAGCCCCAAAAATCGCCGTGTACACCCCCACCGATGCCTTCAAAAGTCAGCGTGGCGATGACATCCAGCCGTGGGACGATGCCGTGACGCTCGTGCTGACCTACGCTGAAATCCCCTTCGACAAGATTTATGACGACGAGGTACTGGCCGACAAATTGACAGAATACGACTGGCTTCACTTGCACCACGAAGACTTCACGGGCCAGTATGGAAAATTTTACGCAGGCTACCACACACAGGAATGGTACCGGGAAAACCAGCGACTTTCGGAAGAAATTGCAGCAAGACATGGGTTTCAGAAGGTGTCGCAGTTGAAGTTGGCCGTTGCGAAGCGGATAAAGGAATACGTGGCGGGCGGCGGCTTCATGTTCGCAATGTGCTCTGCCACTGATACTTACGACATCGCCCTCGCCGCAGAGGGTTCCGACATTTGCGACAAATACTACGACGGCGACGGCCCCGACCCGAACGCAAATTCCAAGCTGGATTTCAGCAAAACCTTCGCTTTCAAGGACTTCGAGCTGGTGATGAACCCGATGGAGTACGAGCACTCCAACATTGACAGCCATTACGGACGCACCATTGACCCGGAGCAGGATTACTTCACGCTGTTCGATTTTTCGGCAAAATGGGACCCAGTGCCTACCATGCTCACACAGTGCCAAACCCGCACCGTGAAGGGGTTCATGGGGCAGTCCACCGCTTTTCAGAGACAGTACCTCAAGTCAAATATTTTGGTTTTGGGTGAAACGAAACCGATGAAGGAAGCCCGCTACATTCACAGCCCCTACGGTCAGGGCTTTTTCACTTTCTACGGCGGCCACGACCCCGAAGATTATCGCCACTATGTGCAAGACCCTGACACCGACCTGAACCTGCACCCGAACTCACCAGGCTATCGGCTGATTTTGAACAATGTTCTGTTCCCGGCAGCGAGGAAAAAGGAGCGGAAGACGTAGTTGGCAGTTTACCCCTTTGGGGTTCGACAGTTAGCAGTGGGCAATCAGTGGGTGCTAACTATTTGATTATCAGCTACAAATGAAAAAAGCCTCGGAGTATCTCCGAGGCTTTTTTTGCGTAAAAAATCAGGAATTCCAATCTCAGCAGACACTGGCTGCACACTGCCAACTCAAGCATCTGGGTTTACGCCCTCTTGTTCAAGGTATTTTGCGATGTTGAAAGTCACCCCGTCCAACACTTCAATGTCGTTATTCCAGTCTTCAAACAGCCAAGTTTCGCCTTCAGCAATCAACACTTTTTTCGGTTTGGTCAAAATCCAGAGGACACGCTGAACGCCGTATTTGAGCAGATTTTTTGTCCTGAATTTTAGGAAATCCTCAGATGTTTTAAGCCCGGTGCCTTCCAGTTCCACATCGAGGTCAATTTCAATGACGAGCGTTGGAGGGAAGCCTTGCACGTACTGCCGGGTGATTCTGTCCCCGGTCAAAACCGACTTGTCGTAGAGCGCAATGTCAAACTGCATATTGCTACGGTGGGCGAAATGGTTGCCAGATTCGTTGGTGAACCTTCTGTATTTGCCCTTGACTTTTTTGTCGTAAAGTATGTCAAGCAAATACTCAATGATAAACGATTGAAGTGAACTGCATCCCATTATGTCTTCTGGTTTTTTTGTTTTGTTCAACACTTGCTTGTAGCCCTTGTAATAAAACTTGATTCCCTCAATCTCCTCTTTCACGAGGTAATCAGGCACGGCTTCTGTTTGAACGGGGTAGCCAACTGGTTCAACGATAGGATTGACAAGGCTCATAATACTTTGATTTTCAACAAAGATAGCGACTTTCCTATTGTGACTTGGCATTCGCACCAACAATTTTTCCCTACCTTCCCGGCCTGTTTTAGTGGCATTTTTTTCAAAACAAAACAAGTCAAAAGCAATGCACCTCGACCTCCACTGGCCCGATTATTCCATCATTTTTCTTTACTTCGGCTTCGTCATCGGCGTTGGTTGGCTGGTGAAAAAAAAGGTCAAATCCTCCAACGATTTCCTGATGTCCGGGCGCTCCATCCCACTTTGGATTACAAGCCTGGCATTCATTTCCGCAAATTTAGGGGCGCAGGAGGTCATCGGCATGTCTGCCTCCGGAGCCAAGTACGGCCTGATGACCAGCCATTTTTATTGGATTGGCGCCATTCCGGCGATGGTGTTCCTTGGGCTGATGATGATGCCGTTCTACTACGGCTCCCGTGCGAGGTCGGTGCCGGAGTACCTCAAGTTGCGGTTTGACGAAAAAACCCGGAGCCTGAACGCCATGACTTTTGCCGCCATGACGGTTTTTTCGTCGGGCATTTCCTTGTTTGTACTAGCAAGGCTCCTCGAACTTATTCTCGGCTGGAACTTCGACCTTTCGGTGCTGATGGCTGCGGGCATCGTGATGGGCTACATCCTCACGGGTGGCCTCACCAGCGCCGTTTACAACGAAGTCCTTCAGTTTTTCCTCATCGTGCTGGGCATTGCGCCAGTAGTGGCCATCGGGCTGTACGAAGTGGGCGGTTGGGAAGGTATCACTTCGAAGTTGGCGCCCGTGATGACCTCCACTTGGGCGCACACGGGCGAGGCAACCGCCAACCCAATGGGCATCACCACTTTCGGACTGGTGGCGGGTAGCCTTTGCAGCAGCTTTGGCTACTGGTGTACCGATTTTTTGGTGGTGCAACGGGCCATGATTGCCCGCAACCTGAACGACTCGCAGCGGACGCCCATCATCGCTGCCATCCCCAAGATGCTCATGCCCATCATCGTCATCGTGCCGGGGCTGATAGCCATTTCGCTGCCTCAATTTATGGATGGTTTTGCATTGCCGGTGGCAAAAGACGGCACCACCGACTACAACATGGCGCTGCCCTCACTCATCGCCCACTACTACCCAACGGGGCTGCTCGGCGTCGGCATGACGGCACTGCTGGCCTCGTTCATGTCGGGCATGGCTGGCAATGTGACGGCCTTCAACTCGGTGTGGACCTACGATATTTACCAGCCATTTTTCAAGAAAAACGCACCGGACAGCCACTACTTGTTGGTGGGAAAATTGACGACCGTGGTGGGCATTGCGCTGTCGGTCGGAGTCGCGTATTTGGCGGTTAGCTTCAACAATATCAACGACTTTCTGCAAGTGGTGTTTAGCTTCGTGAATGCACCGCTGTTCGCCACATTCCTCCTCGGCATGTTCTGGAAGCGAACCACTGGGCATGGCGCTTTTGCTGGATTGCTGGCTGGCACTTTGGCCGCCGCTGCCGTGCATGGCCTCACGGTGGCCGAGGGCAAGGGCGGCTGGATAGCCGAAATGTTCCCATTGGAATCGGGCATTGCGCAAGCGTACCATATTGCATGGGTGGCTTTTTCGGCCAATCTGATAGTCACTGCGCTGGTCAGTTTGGCCACCAAGCCGATGCCTGCGGAAAGTCTTCGGGGCCTGGTACACGGTCTTTGGAAAGATGGTGAGCCACCAAAGAAACCCGTCGAATTGTGGTGGAAACGACCGGTGGTGCTGGCTGTTTTGGTTATAGTTGTCTGCGTTATTTTGAACCTGGTTTTTGCTTGAAATTCACTCATTCTATCATTCCTTCATTCTCTCATTGACATGGAAAAACTCAACGACCTCCGTTTTATCATCGGATTATTTTTCGCTTTGGTGGGCGCTTTGCTCGTCGTGCTTGCGTTCGCACTCAGCTACGAAAAGGGTTTTGGCAAAAACCTGAACCTGTATTCCGGGCTGGCGATGCTGGTTTTTGGTGGGATGATGTTGTGGGCGAAAAGGAAAGACCGATAATTGCGCAAGCAATAATTTAAGCGTAGATTGAAGCATTTTTTACTTAAAAAATTGGAATTATGAGCTTCGGTTATGGTGCGTTTGGCAGCCAAGAATGGATTCGGAAAATCAAACCAAAACCCTACTTCCAGAGCCGGAAATCGCCCGCTGGAGATACGGGCGAGATTGGCCGAACGCCTGATTATCAAACGCTTTTAAACAAAAAATCAAGGGGCGTCGAAATGGAAAGGTGGGAAGACACGCCCTCCACGGCCCGGAATTGGCCTATTGTTCTACTGCTTATATTCGCGCTCGTTTTGACAATTCTTATCTTGCTTTGGATTTCTTAATCTTGGCAAAACAAAATGCCCGTTGGTGTTGTCCACTAATCATTCGTTTCACAAAAATCAACAACTTGACCGCTACCACCTTCACCATTCAGGAAAAAGAAGAAATCCGCAAGCTTTTCGGCCTGTCGCTGGAGCAACTCGACCTCGAAGCCTTCCGCAAGGCGCACCGAGAACTTCGGGCGAAATACCATCCTGACAATTTTGAACACCTTGACAATGAGGCAGTTAAGGAAATGGCTACTGAAAAATTCCAGGTCATCGAATCGCTGGCGGGTAGGGTAGAGGCGTACCTGAGTGGTGAAAAGCCCATTGCTCCAACCTACCAAACCGACGTTGCCGACCACCTCAATCCAGACGCCGTTTTTACAGGGAAAAAGCTTAAAATCGAAATTCTCACCGCCGACAAGGATTTGAAATACCATCTGTTCGGCACATTTTACCGCTGGCTACAGTTTGGCGACAGCTTCAAAATTCCCGACACGGGCGGTTCCATCGTCATTGACGAAGATTACGCCGGACGGCGAATCGGCTTTCAGGAAAGTGTGCGGATGTACCTGACATTTGGCGAAGCCGACTCCATCGAGGACATGGTGAACTGGCTTTACGAGAAAATTGAAGGCCGTGCAACCAAGCTGCTCGTAGCTGGCGAGGCCGTTGACATTGACCCCGAAAAAATCGTGAACGCCATCAAAAAAGAAACGCTGTTGCGCATTGGCGCTGCGACTTGAGGACTCAAATCAGGAAATTGGAAATTGAGAAATCGAAGATTCACGCCAGTAAATTTGGGCACAGCAATTTCTCAATTTCTTAATTTCCCAATTTCCATACCTTGGTGGTCAAAATTCAATCAAATGCCAATTTCCAATTCTCCCCGTCCCTACATCCTCGCAGAAACAAACTGGAAGGCAGTCCAGGCTACCAAGTTTGAGGTAGCCGTGCTGCCTTGGGGCGCTACCGAAGCGCACAACTACCACCTGCCATACGCCACCGACAATTACCAGAACGAGGCCATTACCGAGGCTGCCGCCCGATCGGCTTGGGAGCGTGGCGCAAAGGTCATTGTGCTTCCAAATATTCCATTCGGAGTGCAGACCGGGCAATTGGACATCCCGCTGTGCATGAACATCCTGCCCTCCACCCAGTTGGCCATTCTCAAGGACATTTGCGACGTGCTGGTGCGGGCGGGCATTCCCAAATTGGTCATCTTCAACGGTCACGGCGGCAATGATTTCAAGACGATGGTGCGGGAGCTGTCCTTCCACTACCCGCAGCTTTTCACCTGCGCCCTCAACTGGTTCAAAGTGGAAAACAAAACCGGCTATTTCACCCACCTCGACGGCGACCATGCCGACGAGATGGAGACGAGCATTATGCTCGAAATCCTTCCAAACCTCGTGCTACCGCTCGACGAGGCGGGGGATGGTTTTGATAAAAAATGGAAGTTCAAGGCGATGCGGGAAGGATGGGTGATCGCCCAACGGGAATGGACACAAGTTTCAAAAGACACCGGCGTTGGCAATCCATACGAGTCAACTGCCGTGAAGGGTCGTCGTTATTTTGACGCCGTGGTAGTCAAAGTCAGCGAATTCTTCGTGGAATTGGCGGAGACGCCGAGAAGCGAGTTCTATGAACTGTGAACTTGCATCCGCACCATGTTCCGTTCACAGTTCACAGTTCATAATTCACAGTTCGTTGTTTACTTCCTCACTGGGTTGGCGTAGTACGCTGGCAATGATTTACGCTCCTTGATGAGCAGGCAGTAGGGCTTGCAGCCATCGGTATTTACCAGTTCTTCCAACAAGGTCGGGCGAGGTTCGTCACCAATGGCAACATTGGGGGTCGTATCCATTTTCGAGACAAAAAACACCCCGGCGATGAGGACGAAAAGTGCCGCCATGGCAGTCACCCAGCGCATGAGCACCACCTTGCCGGACTGCTTTTTCTGGCTATCCAATCGGTGTTCCAGTTGCTGCCAAGCACTTGGCGAAGGGGGCATGGTGAGCCGCTCGCTTCCTTCCTGAAATGCAGTGAATATGTCTTTCCGAGAGTTCATTTTTCTTAAATTTTGGACTATTTCAAATTTCTTAATTTCTCAATTTCTCAATTTCTTACTTTCCCCAATCGCTTCTTCACCAATTCCTCCATCCTGTTTTTCGCCAAAATCAACTGCGACTTGGAGGTGTTGATGCTGATGCCAAGTTCTTCGGCGATTTCCCGGTGCTTGTAGCCCTCCACCACGTAGAGGTTGAAGACCGTTCGGTAGCCGGGTGGTAGTTCATCGAGCAGCCCGAGGATTTCCTCGGACTCCAATCTGTCCACCACGGTCGGCTGCTCCCCGAGGTCAAGGTTTGGGTTGATTTCCTCGGTGAACTTGAACGGGTTGCCCTTCCGCAGGTGCATCAGGCTTTCGTTTATCATGATGCGCCGAATCCAACCCTCGAAACTGCCCTCGCCGTTGAACATGTCAATCTTCGTAAGCACCTTGAAAAAGCCTTCCACCATCACGTCCTCGGCTTCCGAGGGGTTGTGGACGTAGCGCCTGCAAACCCCAAACATCACAGGTGCATGGCGCTCGTAGAGCAGCTTTTGCGCTCGTCTATCCTGTCGTTTGCAGGCGGCTATGAGGTCTTGTTCGGTCAAATTGAGTAGGCGCTGATGAATTGTCAGTTGGTATTTTATGGTACGTAGCTGGCAATTATTTCTTCCAAAGATGCAAGGAAATGTGCTTTTGGTGGAAACGATTTGCCCAAAACTAAAGTTTGGCTTTTGCTTCGCAACCAGATTTGCAGTGTTTGCTATCTTTGCGGACGATTTTTATGTTAATGAAAATAGAGCACCTTGCCATCTGGGCGAAAGACATTGAGGCACTGAAGTCGTTTTACGAGCAATATTTTGACGGCAAGGCCGGCGAACGCTATTTCAACCCAACCAAGAATTTCCAATCCTATTTTCTCGCTTTCGAAGATGGCTGTCGGCTGGAGCTGATGCAAAAGCCTGAAATCCCCGGCAATCCAAACGCTGGAGAAGCGACTGGGCTGACCCATTTTGCTGTATCTGTCGGCAGTGAAACAGCGGTGGACGCCTTGACGGAAACATTGCGAAGCGACGGCCACCGAATCGTGGGTGAGCCACGCTGGACGGGCGATGGCTACTACGAGAGCGTGGTGCTGGACCCTGAGGGGAATCGGGTGGAAATTACGGCATGAACCTAAAAAGCCGTTATCTTTGAATCAGTTAAACCATTAAATATCAGATGATTATGACTGCAACTACATTAGCTGAAAGAGAAAATCTTAAGGCTGCACTTCGTGAATTGGTACAGGAAGAGCCTGATTTCCTTTTGGAGCTTTTAGAGAAAGCTGCAATAGATAAACACGGAATGTCTTCAATTCAAAAAGCCGAAAGGCGAAAACGCATTGAAGCATTGGTTAAGGAGGATTTCGAGAAATATGCAGCAGTCTTTAATGCACTTGCCTAACATGGAATTTCTCACAAAAGACGACATCGTTCAATTCAATGAGATGACGATTCAGGAACATGGCGGCAATTTTGTACCACCTTGCAATTTTCTGAACGAGAACTCTTTGGATTACCTGCTTGAAGCCGTAGGTTCTGAGTTATTTGGTCAACCGATGTACCCAAGCATTTCGGATAAGGCAGCTTTTTACATGTTCAGCATAGTCACTGGCCATATTTTTCAAGACGGAAACAAGCGAACTGGCCTTGAAGCCGCTTTGCTTTTTTTGAAGCTTAATGGGGCAATTCTGGATGATGCATTGACGCAAATTGCAGCGCCACCTGATAAATTGATTCCATCTGTCGGTGGCGACTCATTAGAACTTTTAGAGAACTTCACCATCGAAATGGCCTCCAGCCAAATCACCCTCGACGAAGCCCGTCAATGGTTTGCCGCCAACGCCCAAACCCAATAACAATTCAACAATCAAGCAATTCAACAATGACAATTACCGACAACCACTACCACCTCACCAACAGTGTTGACCCGCTGGCCCTCGTCGAAAAGTACGGCACGCCGCTGTACGTTTATGACACCGCCATCATTGAGCGGCAGTACAAACGGCTCGCCGGGTCATTTTCGGTGCCAAAGCTCCACATCAACTACGCCTGCAAGGCCAACACCAACATAAACATCTTGAAGCTGCTGAAAAACCTCGGTGCTGGCCTAGATGCCGTTTCGATTCAGGAGGTGGAACTGGGCATCATGGCGGGCTTTGTGCCGCAAGATATCACCTATACACCGAACAGCGTGGCCTTGGATGAAATCAATACTGCCCTCAAACTCGGTGTCAAAATCAACATTGACAATATTAGTATCCTGGAACAATTCGGGATGGAGCATCCTGAGATTTCGGTGGGCATCCGCATCAACCCGCACATCATGGCGGGCGGCAACTCGAAGATTTCTACGGGGCATATTGACTCCAAGTTCGGCATCAGCATACACCAGTTGCCGCATGTGCTGAAGGTCATTGAGACCACGGGCACCAAGATTGACGGGCTGCACATGCACACGGGCAGCGACATCCTCGACGCCAACGCCTTCCTGCTCGCTGCCGATATCCTGTTGAACGTGGCCAGCAATTTCAAATACCTCGAATACATTGATTTCGGCTCAGGCTTCAAGGTCCCGTACAAAGACGAAGACATTGAAACCGACATCGAAGAAGTCGGGGAACGCATCTCGGAGCGGTTCAACCAGTTTTGCATGGAATATGGTCGGGAATTGACGCTGGTTTTTGAGCCGGGCAAGTTCCTCGTGAGCCAGGCTGGCTATTTTTTCGTGCGTTCGACAGTGGTGAAACCCACTCCAAGCACCGTGTTCATCGGGGTGGACTCTGGCTTGAACCACCTCATCCGCCCAATGATGTACGGCAGCTACCACCGCATCGAGAACATCAGTTACCCGCAGGGCAAGCCGAGGTTTTACACCGTGGTTGGCAATATCTGCGAGACGGACACTTTCGGCTCCAACCGCAAGATTGCCAGCGTGGAGGAGGGCGACGTGCTATGCCTGTTCAATGCAGGAGCTTATGGATTTTCGATGGCCAGCAATTACAACTCACGCTTCCGCCCGGCAGAGGTGATGGTACACGAAGGAAAAGACTACCTCATCCGTCAGCGGGAAACCATGCAGGATATTTTGCGTAATCAGGTCGAGGCAAACTTCGAGGAGCGGCTGGTAAAAGCTGGTTGAACCTCAAAATTGCTCAAAACTAATCCAATCAACGTTTAAAGAAAATGACACACGGAAAGCTTTATTTCATTCTTATTTTATTGACAATCAATGTCTTGGCCTGTAAAAATGAGCCAACAAGCACGCAAGCTCCCGAAGGCAGTGCACAAGTTCAACCCGACAGCGCCGCCCAGGTTGCTTCGGCCACGACCCATATTCCTGCGCCTGCTACAGCCAAACCAATCAGCGCAATCAACAGTGAAAGAATCCTTTTGAAGGACGCCACCCAAATCCCGTTTCCGAAGGTGGACGACAAATCCCAGATGGTGATTTTCTTCGCAACGCCCGGATCCAAGACACCCGAAATGACGGCACTCTCGAACGAAGGTGTGGCACAAGCTGGCCGACTGACTCGCACCCTCGCCAATGCCAAGCTATCGGTCGTCTGGGCGGAGGGGAACACTGGGATGCAGAGCGGCCTTGGCACTGCCAAAGAAAACGAAGCCGAGTTCAACTTGCTGGAGCCCAAAACCGCCACCGAGACTTTGAAAACCTTGGCACACAACTTTATGGGCAAAAGAATCCTTGTCGTTGCCTCGCCAGCCATTATTTCCGATATGATGATTCAACTGGCAGGCAAGCAGGTAGTCGAGGTGCCCGGGGGCTACTCTCCCGTGCTTTATTGCGCCACGGTTCGAGCAATGGGCGACGCCGATATTCTCGAAATGAGCTATTAAAAACTTTTAATTCTTTGTGCCCTTCGGGCAATGTTTGCGTAAATTGTGGCTTGAAACAATGGCCACCAGCAACGCTACATTGCACGAAGGGCATTTGATTTATGTTCCATCTTGCCTTCTTGAAGCGTTGTTTTTGGTCAAAAAACAATCAACATCGTCATGAAATTACTTACCCTGCTACTTTTACTACTGGCATTTGCCTTTCAAAACCCTCATCCTGATTCGGGAGGTTCTCCCGCCAAATCCAACGCTGAAGCTTCATTTTTTGCTTACGCAACAGACGTTGGCGTCGGTGCAAAAAAAATCAAAGGCGCAAAAATGTACTTCGATGGGAGTGCCAAGATGCTCCGCAAAAAATGGACCTACTGGAAAGGCCCAAGGCTCTCCGCAAAGCTCCCCGTCAAATGGCCGTTGGTTAGAGACCCCGACGGATCGGGCGTTGCGTTGAGCAGCAAGGACCCCGACCCAAATGCCTCACAGGGCCTTTACGGCAGTGCCGACCTTGTGACTAAGGACGAGTTCCGTGACTTCCGTGCGCACGTGGAGTTTTTTGTGCGCAAACGGGGTGGCAACAGCGGCGTTTACCTCCAAAACCGCTACGAAATCCAAATCCTCGATGGTGATTCCACCACCCACGGCATGGCCGCCATCATCAACGAACAGGCAGCGCCGTATTTTGTGTACCATGGTCCTGGCAAGTGGAATGCCTACGACATCAACTTCCGGGCGGCAAGGTTCAAGGACGGAAAATTGGTTGAAAAGCCCAGGGTTACTGTTTACTTCAATGGCGTAAAAATCCACCAAGACGAAGAAATCCAACAAGTTTGGGGAGGCCCCAATTCCGGCATTGACGGGGGGAACGACGGCGGCAAGGGCATCACCGACAAGCCCGGTGGCCTGAAATTGCAATCGGAAGGGCACGAGGTGCTGTACCGCAATATTTGGATAAAAAAGCTGAATTTGAAGTTTCCGGACACTGATTTTTGAGTGGATGAACGCAGAAATGCTGAGGCGCAGCGGTTAGTATTATCCCGTGCACCTCAGCAACACTTCGTTCAATTTCAAAATATGCCGAAGGCAGAACTGTAACAACTTCCCACTCACCTTCGTCCCCCAAGAACATCCTTCCACCAATCACCTGGATTTTATGCTACACAGAAAATTCCCGACCTTGCTATTTTTCCTTGCTTGCAGTTTTGCCGTTTTTTCCCAAGAATACCTGACCCTCACGGGTAAAGTGTTGGATAAAAAAAGCAAGCAACCTGTGCCGTATGCCCATATTGGCATCCCGGAAAAGGGCATCGGTACCACGACCGGCTTTGATGGAGCCTTTCAGTTCAAGTTGCCAAAGGCGTTTGAAAATTCAAAGCTCACGGTGTCCTACATGGGCTACGAGACATTCAGCCAACCCGCCAACAGCTTTAAAAATGGCAGCGCTATTTACCTCCAGCAGGCCGTCAACCAACTGACGGAAGTGGTGGTGATGGACAAGAAAGCCATTGAGGACATCATTCGGCGGGCCGTGAAAAACATCCCCAAAAACTACTCCGACGACCCCTCCAACCTCCTGGCATTTTACCGGGAGTCGCTCACCGACGACAGTCTGCGCTACCGTTACTTGGCCGAAGGCGTTTTGAAAGTTTATAAAACCAGCTACGAGAACGACAAGGAAGGCCAGGTTGGGCTGGTGCAGGGCCGTAAAATCAACCTGCAAAACCCGCTGGATACTTCGTTCAACTCCGGCTTTGCATCTGGCCACATGGCCGCTCACCGCTTCGATTTTGTGAAAAATCGAGAGGATTTCATTGATGAAACCTATTTCCCGTATTATAAATATTGGATTGAAAATATAACGACCTACAATGGCAGAACGGTTTATATCATTGGATTTGATAAGGAAAAAGAGCCAACATCATCGGGGAAAACCAAGAAGAAAAAACGCAGCCTCGCCGATAGATTGACCGGAAAAAAACAAGGCGACAGTTCCGGTAGTGCTTCCGCTCGCATGAAAGGCCGCATTTTCATCGAAAAAGATTCTTACGCTTTTATCCGTGCTGAATTTGAAATCACGAAGGAAGGGCTGCGAAAAGGCTACGATTATCCACTGTATGTGGGCAGTTGGAATGCCAACAAATATGTGGTGAATTATCGCAAGCACGAAGGCAAATGGCATTTTAGCGATGCCCTTCGGGAAGGGGTACGCAGCAATGGCGGGCAGTATGCCAACGAGGTGAAAATCACGGAAATTTTTCCAGAAAAAGGCAACCAAATCCCATACTTGGAGCGCTTGGAGCGAGGCAACGAATTTGTTCAACTGACTGGCAAGTACGACGAGGATTTTTGGAAAAACTACAATATCACCCCCATGAGCGAGGGCCTCTCGGAAAGCATGTCGCAATATAAAAACATGCTGAAAGCGCAGGAAGCGTTCAGTGCCGAAAACATGGCAGCCATCAAACAACAGCGGGATTCCATCGAGGCCGCCGAAATACAGCGCAAAAAAAAGGAACTGGCAAGAAACCAAGAAATCACCCAAGAACAACTCGAAAATGTGGACTATGTGCCGGAAAGTATGCGCAAGGTGGACAACGTGAAGAAGAAGTTCAGGAAGACCAAGTTCTCGCTTGGTTTAGGTACTCACCTGATTTCATCGAGCAGTAACCCATTGACCATCAGCTACTTCGATAAAGATGGCGCTGAAATTCTGTCGCTTACCGAAGGTATTCCACAGCGTGATTTTGAGGTTTTTGCCCGTTGGGAATTTGATATTTACTTCCACAAAAACGTGTTCATGCGCTTCGGCAATGCCTTTGATTTTTGGAACAGCATCTACAAGGATTGGTCAATCGGCGGTGGTTTGCAGTTCAATATGTCCAAACAGCGACCCGTGTTTTTGAGGACAGCGGCGCAGTACAGCTACCTGCGCTACTACCGAAAAGTCGGGAATGCCGAGAACGATTACGGCAAGTTCAAAGTGGAACGGGAGCGTTTCAAGGGCGACGAGGTTCGCCTCAGCTACGGTAGCCGCCACCACAACCTGAACCTTTCTGGCGAGCTTTCCATCGAACTGAACCGCAGTCGGGAGCTGTATTTCCGAGGTACTTACCACTACACGTTTGCCAGCCAGCAAGATGTTTGGTTTCGGGAAACCAAACAGTGGGGCAGAAAAGACCACCGCCTGCCCGTGAGCGATTCCCGGCTTTCCATGATGAGCAACGATGCGGTTTTTAACAGCAAAATCACACCTGACAAGACGTTTTCGTTTACGGTGGGATTGATGTTCAAGTAGTAGGAATAACGTCGTCGAGGTTCAAACCTCGACGACGTTTTCAATCAAATTAATTCCCTTCCCACTGCGCCAGCAATCCTCCGCATATCCGCTATCAAGTTGGTAAATGTCTCAAAATCAAGCTGTTGCGAAGCATCGCTCTTCGCCTCTTTGGGGTTTGGGTGCGTCTCAATTAACAACCCATCGCAGCCAAAAGCCACGCTGGCTCTCGCCAAATCCGGCACCCCGTAAGCATAGCCCATCGCATGGCTAGGGTCGAGGATGATGGGGCAATTGGTGTGCTGTTTCAGCCAAGCGGCACCGCAAAGGTCAAATGTGAATCGGGTCTTTGTCTCAAACGTGCGGATGCCTCGCTCGCACAAAATCACCTCCGAATTGCCGCCGCTAAGGATGAACTCTGCCGCCTGCACGAACTCTTGAAGCGTCGTCCCGAAGCCCCGTTTCAGCAGCACTGGCTTGCGTATCTCCCCGCAGCGCCGTAGGATGCTCTGGTCGTACATGGCCTTTGCGCCGATTTGCACGATGTCCGTGTACTCGATGACTTCTTCGATATGCGACGAGTCCTTCACCTCTGTGATGATGTTCAAGCCATAAATTCGGCGCACCTCGGCGAGCATTTTCAGCCCCTCCAAACCGAGGCCCTGAAAGGTGTAGGGCGAGGTGCGGGGCTTGTAGCAACCCGCCCGCAAGGTGCTGATGTTCAGCGACTTGAGCAGCTTCGCCACCGACTCGATTTGCTCCCAACTCTCGATGGAGCATGGACCAGCAATGACTACGGTATTGCGGGTATCGCCGCCAATTTCGGTGCCGCCCCAACGGATGCGGCGTAGTTCGTTGCGGTAGTTTTTGCTGGCCAATTGTATGTCGGTGTCCATTGGCCAAGCAGCTTGGACATGGGGCAAAACAGCCTCTGGCAAAGCCTTCAAGGTAAAAGGCGTGACGAGCACGAAGTAGTCGGCCTCTTTGAAAACGCTGGCTTGTAGCTGCTGGGCTATTTCGTGGGCGGTGGCCTCGGATGCTGTATTTTTCAGATGGATGACCATAGTCGAGATTGTGGCCGCCCAATTTATTGGGCAGGCCGTTGTTTAAAAATCGGCCTGCCCAATAAATTGGGCGGCCACAAGTGCTTCAAGTCTCCGCTTTTATCAACTGCGTAAACGTCAAAGCACCCGTCAAATCATTATCCGAATTAACTACTGGAATATATTGTAAAGGGAATTTAATGCCTCGAATTAACTTCAATAATTCATCAATAGTTTTATCTTCTTCAATAATGATTGGGTTTAAATTAATAAGTTCAAAAGCATTGATTTCATTGATATTTTCAAAATTACGAATTAACCCTTTTCGCACATCGGCGTTGCTAATAATGCCTTTTAATTTGCCATTATTAGTAATTAATACAAACGCCATCTCATATTTATCAATGGTCAAAAGGGCATTTCTAAATGTCAAATCCTGCACATCCAAAATGGGCAGCTCCTCCGTTTCAATCATAAAATCCTTGATTAAATAATGGGAGCTGACAACTTCCCGCTTGAGGTGCAACAGCGCCGGGCCGACCGACTTGTTTTGGAACAAAAACGACCCCACGACGGCACTTTCCACACCCAAATTGCGGAGGATAAAGCTCACCTCGGCGTTCACCCCGCCGTCCACTTGGATTTGGTGGGTAGGGAACTGCCGCCGAAACTGCCGGATTTTTCGAAAAGTGTCCTTGTTGAACATACCGCCACTGTGCCCTGGCGTGGTAGTCATCAACAGCACATAATTGCACCGCCCAGCGTAATGGGTGAAGGCTTCCACGGGCGTATCATTCATCAGCGCAAGCCCGATTTGGCCGGGAAGGTCGGCTGGAAACTGTACCTCCTCGCCAAAATGCTCTAACTGAAAGGACACCCTGCTCACAGGCGTTTTTTTCAACAAATCAAAATACCGATGCGGTGTGGGGGAGATGATGTGCAAGTCCACTGGCGTCAAACTGCTGTGGTGGATGGCCTCAATGTCCTTGAAAACACTGGGGTCGTCGTTGCAGTCCACATGGAAAAAGTCAATAAAATGCTCGTCCAAGTCCCGCACGACGTCGGCCAAAGGCTGGTGTTTGTTGCTGTAAATAGAGGCGGAGATTTTCATGCGGCACAAAAGTAATTCGATTGCGGAATTCGGATTGCGGATTTCGGATTAGGTCGCTACCTAATTCGACTTTAACCGCTTTTCTTTGCACTCCAATTTGGAACAAAGGCCGAAAAATGGCCGTTTACCAAACAATTTCTTGTGCTTTTGTCATTGCCGAAGGCAACCTCTGCACCACGCTCGTTTGCACACTTGATTCAGAGATGGTCTTCGACCATGACAAAAGCTACAACAACAATCAAACAATTCAACAAACAGCAATGTCCTTATCCACCCGATACTCCCCCAAAGAAACCGAAGAACGCTGGTACGCCCATTGGGAGGCGAAGAACTATTTCCACTCCGAGCCGGACGAGCGGGAGCCGTTCACCATCGTCATCCCGCCGCCCAACGTGACGGGCGTGCTGCACATGGGCCACATGCTCAACAACACCATTCAGGACGTGCTCATCCGCCGGGCGAGAATGCAGGGCAAGAACGCCTGCTGGGTGCCCGGCACTGACCACGCCAGCATCGCCACCGAGGCCAAAGTGGTGCAGTTACTGCGCAAACAGGGCATCAAAAAAGGCGATATCCCACGGGAGGAGTTCCTGAAACACGCTTTCGATTGGAAGGAAAAATACGGCGGCATCATCCTCGAACAGTTGAAAAAATTAGGCGCAAGCTGCGATTGGCAGCGCACCCGTTTCACGATGGAGGAGAGCCTCAGCAAAGCCGTCATCCATGTTTTTGTTGACCTCCATAAAAAAGGTAAACTCTACCGGGGCCTGCGCATGACCAACTGGGACCCCGAAGCGAAGACGGTTTTGAGCAACGAGGAGGTCATCCACCGGGAGGAAAATTCGCAGCTTTTTCACATCAAATACAAGCTCGTCGGCGACCCAAACGACGGCATCGTCATCGCTACGCAACGCCCAGAAACCATCATGGCGGACGTGGCCATCGCCGTCCACCCAGACGAGGAAAAATACAAGCACCTCGTTGGCAAAATGGTGCTTATCCCGTTGATTAACAAGCCAATACCCATCATTGCCGACAGTTACGTGGACCGGGAGTTTGGCTCTGGGGCGCTGAAAATCACGCCTGCCCACGACCAAAACGACTTGCAGGTCGGGGAGCGGCACGGGCTGCCTGTGGTGGACATTCTGACCGAGGACGGCAAGCTGAACGCCGAGGCGCAAATCCTCGTGGGCGAAGACCGTTTTGTGGCCCGCAAGAAAATCCGCAAGCTGCTCGAAGACGCTGGCAACCTCGTGAAAGTAGAGGATTACCGCACCAGCATCGGCCACTCGGAGCGCACCGATGCCGTGGTGGAGCCTCGATTGACCAACCAATGGTTCCTGAAAATGGGCGGCTTCGCCGCAACGGCGCTCGAAGCGGTGAAGAGCGGCGAGGTCAAATTTTACCCCGAAAGCATGTGGAACATGTACTACCAGTGGCTGCAGGAGGACAACGTGCGGGACTGGTGCATCAGCCGCCAATTGTGGTGGGGGCAGCGGATTCCGGCGTGGTACATTTTGAAGTCGGCAGTTGGCCCCAAAGGGGTAAACAGTCGGCAGCATGCCCCTTTGGGGATGGCAGACGGCTCCGAACCACGGTTCTCGGAAAGTGGAAGATTGATGGACAGGGATGAGGAAGCAGTTATTGTTGCTGAAAATGCGGAAGAAGCTTTGGCCTTGGCCAAGCAAAAAACAGGCATCAACACACTGACAATCAACGATTTGCAGCAGGACGAAGACGTGGTGGACACTTGGTTCAGTTCGTGGCTCTGGCCGATTGCGGTGTTCGATGGTTTTGAGCATCAGGACGAACTAAAATACTACTACCCGACCAATGTGCTCGTGACGGGGTGGGACATCATGTTCTTTTGGGTGGCCCGGATGATTATGTCGGGTTACGAATGGTCGGAGGAACTTTTAGGCGAAGATTTAAAAGGTAAAATGCCGTTCCATGACGTGTATTTCACTGGGATGGTGCGGGACAGCAAGCGCCGCAAGATGTCGAAGTCGCTCGGCAACTCGCCGGATGCACTGGAACTCATCGAAAATTACGGAGCCGATGGCGTCCGCTTCGGTATGCTGCTCTCCGGCTCGGCGGGCAACGACATCATTTTCGATGCGCCGATTGACCCGGTGACGAAGGAGGTGATAAACGAAAGCAAGCTCTGCGAGCAGGGCCGCAATTTCTGCAACAAAATGTGGAACGCCCTGCGCCTCATCAAGGGTTGGGAGCGGTCAGACGCCGAACAGCCGGAGGTGAACATCCTTGCCGTGGCTTGGATGAAGGACAAATTCGACCAAACGCTGGGCGAAGTCGAGGCCAATTTCACCACCTACCGCCTCGGTGATGTACTGATGGGGCTATACCAAACTATCTGGGACGACTTCTGCTCGTTTTACCTCGAAATCATCAAGCCCGCTTTCAACGAGGATGGAACGAGTGAGCCGATTGACCATAAAACATTGGAGGCGACGATTAATATTTTTGAAAAAATGATGGCCTCCTTGCATCCGTTCATGCCGTTCGTGACGGAGGAAATTTGGCACCAATTGCGTGACAGGAAAACGGGCAACGACTGTGTAGTGGCCGATTACCCCACCGCTGGCCGGGTGGACAAGGACATGATTCAGAAGGTGGACAAGGCGAAGGATTTGATTACGAAAATCCGGGAAAGCCGCAGCAGCAAGGGCATTTCGCCGAAGGAAAGCCTGCGCCTGTTTGCTCAAAACCTGCCGAGCACCCAAGCCATGTTCGAGTTGAACGGCCTCGCAGGGCTGGTGCAGAAAATGGGCAACCTCAGCGAGTTGAGCTTCACCGACGACGAGCCAGCGGGCACCGTTTCGCTGCTATCCGGCACGGAGAAGTACTTCCTCGAAATGAATATCACGATTGACTTGGACGCTGAGCGGGAGCGCATCACAAAAGAGCTTGAATACTACCAAGGTTTCGTGGCCAGCGTGGAGAAGAAGCTTTCCAATGAAAAATTCGTGGGCGGTGCGCCTGCTGCCGTGATTGATGCCGAGCGGAAGAAGTTGGCGGACGGGCAGGAGAAGATGCGGATTCTGGAGGAGGGGTTGGTGAAGTTGGGGTGATTGGAAGAATGCCAGTCCGGGTGTTAACCACCCCTGTTAGAGCTTCAAGCTCTACCGTTTATACACAATTATGGGCCAAGGGATTGGCCGAAATAAATAGCCTTAAAACGGTCAAGCCCTCGTTTAAAAGTTATCACGCCAGGTGGCCTTTGACTTTGGTATCCTTTCCACCCACCCAGCCTTGCTATTATCCAGCTTGCCCAAGGCAGTGTCCTGTCAGGATGCGGGTTCTTCATTTTTCCCGTATTGCCCTCCATCCTTGGGCACAACTTTTCCAGGCAGCTCTGTTCACCTTCGGTAAAAACAGCTTCCACCTGTACGTGGCTTTGGCCGTCCCTTGCCTGCCGCAATTGCATAGCCTGTACCGCACTGTCCATTGTTATCATGCCTAACCTCCTTAACGCATACCCTGTCTCCAGTTCGGAGCTTTCCAATTGGAAACCCTTTTTTTTCAACAGCCTGAAGAAGTCTTCAATCAGCCACCTCAGTGTGTACCAATATACGATTTGCACCGCATCAGCAAAGTCTTCTATGGTGTGCGTGGTCCACTCAATCGGGTCCTCTCCCGACGGTACGCTCTGCGGGCATTGGCTCACGTGGACCGCTTGCACCCGAACCTGCCTTGGGTAGCTGCGCTGGTAGGCAGCGTTGTCCCCCCTTTCAAGCAGGACCGTTGCGTAGCGCACTTCCAGCAAAGCGGTATGTGCCGTGCGCTTATGGCTGTCGCCCCGCACCTCCAGTTCATAGGTAATGCAGGGGCCCTGTGCCGACAGATGGCTGCGCAGCTTGGCACGTCCTCCCAAGGCGGTTGTAATGTTCCGGTCGTATTTACTGCGAACCAACAGGTGGTGGCGCTCCTCCGGCACCAACACAAAGGTGTCGTACATGTCACCCTCCCTGTCCTGCACAAAAGTGACCATCCCGGCACCTTTCACGACAGCCTTGCTCCGGTTGCACGAACTGGCCCACCGATGGGACTCCTTTCCTTCAAAAGGCTTCCCGTAGTAGTTTTCCCGGGTATCGTTCTTTGCCTCTGTCCGGTGCCACAAAAAAGCGTCGCTGATGCCGAGGATGGAAGTGTCGTCCGCACAGACCGCCATGCTCCCATGCAGGTTGTAGCCCCACCCGTCGTGGTCGCCTATGAAGCCCAGCCCACTGTTCTCCTTGACGCACCCCCTTTGGGCGCTGTAATCAATGAGCGTGGTACCGCTTATGACCAGTACGTGGCTGTCGGGGCGAACACCCTTTTCGCACTTCCACCGCATCTTGTTGGCCAATGCTTCCTCTGTGACCTGTTTATTGTGCAAAAAGCGGTAGAAACTTACCTGCTCCGACCAGCCAGATGCTATCTGGTTGATAACCACGGATTGTTTGTCCGCCATGCGCTGGGCAAGCTCCCGGCTTTTTTTTCCAACCGCTTATCGCCAAACAAATGATGACTACCCCGTGCTTTTTTTTCTTTGGCCATGACGCTGATTTGTAAAAGTTAATCCTTGAGCGGGTGCTTCGTGCAAGTCCAACCGCTGCTGGCATTGCAAGGTAGAATATTTGTGTATAAACGGTAGAGCTTCAAGCTCTAACAGGGGTGGTTAGCCCAGAGACGGGAAATCTCCTTGAGAATATTAAATCGGTGCAATATCTTTACCCAAACAAAACTCCATACTATGAGCGACCCTTATGCCATCCCACTTCGTGCCGATCGAACTTACCATATCTTCAATCAAGGCAACAACCGGGAAGATATTTTCATTGAACCAAGAAACTACCTCTATTTTTTAGATAAGATTCGGGACCATATCTCGCCAATTGCACAAATCTTTGCATATTGTTTACTTCCCAATCATTTCCACCTTTTGGTTAGAGTATATTCTTATGATGTGCTGCATGAGCGGATGCCAGGCCGCTTTCTAAAGCCAATTTTTCATTCAACCTACCGTGAAAGCACTCAACCCGATGAAGCGGCATTTGATGATAGGATTAGCCAGATTCTCGCCCGACAGTTTTCAAACCTGTTTTCCGGCTATGCCCAGGCCTTCAACAAGGCAAATGATAGAAAAGGGAAGCTATTCTCTTTGCCATTTGGCCGTGCCTTGATAGAGGGCCAAGATTTGTTCACCTATCTAATTTGCTATATCCATAGAAACCCAGTCCATCATCGTTTCTGTGATGATTATGGTATTTGGCCGTATAGCTCATATCAGGAAATTTTAGAAAAGCTGAAAGGTGATCGAGAAATAGGTACGCCAACGGCACAGCCGAACTTGATTGCCAACGGATCAACGCCTACCAGCCTCCTATATCTTGAATTTTTGGAGTTGTGGTTTCAAAAAACGGAATATTTCCTGATGCTACATAATGAAGCAAAGGATATTTGGGATAAGAAGTTTTTTCTCGAATAATAAGTGAAAAGCTGGCCTTCGGGTTGAACCACCTCTGTTAGAGATCCAAGCTCTAACAGAGGTGGTTCAACCCGTTTTATGAGCTTTTCCGACCGTAATAACTTCATTCCAAAAATCGTTGGATGATTATGCTAAAACCAATCTTCGCCTTTACTATCCCCTTCCTCCAAGCCTTCAGCGGCTGCCAGTCAAATCAGGGCCATCCTGAACTGGCAGCCGTTGCTGTTTCACGGCAAATCGAAAGCACGGATGGAGCGACCATCTCGCTGCGCTTCCAACCGCCCGCAGGATTCGTCCGGCAGGAAGTCTCGACCATCTCTTTCGCCAGTTACCTCCGCAACCTTCCATTGAAACCCGCCAATGCCCATGTTCATCTTTTTGACGGAAGGCTGAAAAGCCGACAAACCGTCCATGCCGCCGTGGTGGACATGGATACGGGCGACCGTGACCTTCAGCAATGCGCCGATGCGGTCATGCGGTTGCGGGCAGAGCATTTGTTTGCCCAAAAACAGTACGATGCGCTTCATTTCAACTTTACCAACGGCTTCAATGCAGAATATGTGAAATGGCGGCAAGGCTACCGAGTGAAGGTGGAAGGCAACAAAACGGAATGGTATGCAACCAACACACCGTCAACGAGTTATGAGTCTTTCAGGGAATACCTCAACCTCGTTTTTATGTACGCCGGGACGCTTTCGCTGTCCAAAGAACTGATGCCAAAGCAAGTGAAGGACCTCGCCATTGGCGACGTGTTCATCAAAGGTGGCAGCCCCGGCCATGCGGTCATCGTAGTGGATGTGGCAGTAAAGGAAAGTACAGGCGAAAAGATTTTTATGCTGGCCCAAAGTTATATGCCAGCGCAGGAGATTCATGTGCTGGTGAATCCGAATGATGAGGAGTTAAGTCCTTGGTACAGTTCGGATTTTGGCGAGGAATTGCAGACGCCTGAGTGGATTTTTGAAAGGGATATGTTGAAATCTTTTTGACGGGATATTGTGGTCGCCCAATTTATTGGGCTGACCGTGAATCATGTACCGATTTTCGGTCAGCCCAATAAATTGGGCGACCACTAACTCACTGGCTCCAAGTCGTCGGCGTCCTATCCCACCGGTGCTTTTTCAGTTCAAACAAGGTATCGTATTTCAGCCCAATCCCATCGCTGCAACCGATGTTCGCCTCCACGTGGCGCAGCTTGCGCATACCGGGTATCGTGGTAGCCACGTCCTGGTTGCTGAGGATGAAACGAATGGCCATTTCCGCCATCGTCATGCGGGGCGGAAGGATGGGGCGCAATGCCTCGGCCCTGTCAACACTGGCATCCAAGTTTTCCTTTACGAAGTAAGTCACCCGCCAATCATCGGGCGGGAAGGTCATGTCCTTGGTCATCAGGCCGGTGAGCGTGCCTTCATCGAAAGGGACACGAGCGATGACGCCGATGTTCAACTCGCTGCAAAGCGGGAAGAGGTGGTCTTTCGGGTTTTGGTCGAAGATATTGTAAATGACCTGTACCGTATCAATCAAACCCGTGCGGAGGGTTTCGAGGCTGTTGTCGGGTTCCCAGCGGTTGATGCTGATGCCCCAGTGCGCCACTTTGCCCGCTTTGGTCAGCTTCGCAATGGTTTCCTTCCACTCGTCACGCTCGTGCCACGAATCGTTCCAGACATGGAACTGCATCAAATCCAATTGCTCCATGCCGAGGTTTTTCAAGCTGCGCTCGACGTATTCCTCGATGTATTCCGAAGGAAAAACCTCGTCAATGGTGAACTCCGGCTTTGATGGCCAGCGCCTATTCTTCGGTGGAACCTTCGAGGCGAGGTAGAGCCGCTTGTGCCTGTGCTTTCTGACCAATTCCCCCAGAATGATTTCGCTTACGCCATCGCCGTAAGCCCAAGCCGTGTCGAAGAAATTGAGGCCCAGTTCTACTGCACGTTCCAGCGACTGCTGAACTTCTTTTGGGTTGGTGTCTTTCCAGCCAGCCAGGCCCCACATGCCGTAGCCGATTTCTGAGATTTGGTAGCCTGTGCGGCCGAGGGTACGGTATTTCATGAAATTGGAAATTAGGAAATTAGGAAATTAGGAAATTAGGAAATTAGGAAATTGGGGAAGCTTTGTGTCTAATTTCCCAATTTCTCAATTTCCGAATTTCAAAGCAAAAGCGGTTGCAGCATCGCCCCCAGTTCATCCGCTGAGAGGTCACGGGTGTGGAACTGTTTGATGCCGTCCTTGGTCTTGATGAAAATGGCGGGAACATTGCCCTGCCAGCCGCCAGAGATGTCGTTGCGCCATTTGCCGTCGCTGCCCTTGACTTGCAGCACCTCAGCGGCAATGCCCGATTTGCGCAGCACGAGGTTTACGCCGTCGGCCATTTTTTCTTCGTCGAGGTTGACGGAGAGGAGGTGCAGCTTGCCCTCGCCGCTTTTGTTTTGGATGCCCTGCAATGCCTGTTGCAGTTGGACGCACTTTAGGCAGTCCGTTTTCCAGAAATTGACCACGAGCACGGCGGTGGTGTCCGCTTTTATTTGCGACAACAAATCGGCTGGCGCAACGAGCTTGGCAGACTTACCCTTGGCGGCTGCCAACTCGGCGTTTTCAGCGTCAGTGGTGTTGCCGGTTTGCTCCATGTTGTGGGGCAAAGCGGCCTCGTTGTTGGCGGCTTGGTCCTGGCCATTGCCGCAGGCGAAGAGAAAGGCCGCAGTGATGATGGCGGCGAATAGCCAGGTTTTTGCGAAGCGGATTTGCATTTAATTGGATTGAGTGGTGCTTGATTGATTCGCCGCAAAATTGCAAAAGTTTCTGGTGTGGGCGTTTGAATTCGCCGGGTATTTGTTTTTCAGAAGTTCAAAGGTAGAAGCGACGAGTATTGCGAGGTGAACCGTGACAAGTACCAAATCGGAAATCTGCCTATTTTCGCCGCCAAAATCGAACCCATGCCCAGCTTCCGCAAAATAATCCAACAGCCCAAAAACATTTGTATCTTCCTTGGCCTACTGACGCTTGCGCTGGGTTGGCTCATGCCGCCTGCGTTCGTGGAACGGTTCTACAGCCGGGGGCTTTTCACGGGGGTGCAGTGGATGTTCAAGGTGTTGGACAGTTGGCTCCCGTTTGCGGGTGTGTACCTGTTGCTGGTGGGGCTGCTGGTATGGCTTTGGAGGCGGCGCAACCGATTTTTCAAAAACATGAGTTGGGTGCTTTGGCAGGGTGGTGGGTCTTCGACGAGGAGCTGGGCATCGTTGGGCAGGAAGCTGGGGCGTGCGGCTCACTCGCTCCTGGCCTTTGCGGCGGTGGTCGTCTTTTTGTTCCAATGGCTGTGGGGCTTCAATTATGGGCGAGTGCCGCTGGAGCGGCAAATGGGCATCGAGCCGAGACCGCTGACGGTGGATGAGTTGCGGGACGAACTCCTCAGGGCCACCACCGATGCCGTGAGCTTCCGGCGGGGACTGGCGGAAGGCCCGGACACCGTCATTGCGGAGCAAAAAATACTGCCCAATGCCGAGGTGCTCATGCGCCAGTCGCTGAAGTCGGTGCTGAAGCAGTACCATTACCCCCGGCCCACCGATGTGCGGGGGCGCATGGTGCTGCCGAAGGGCATCCTCCTGCGGTTCAGCACGGCGGGCGTCTATCTGCCGTTCACGGGGGAGGGGCATGTAGATGCAGGGCTGCACCACCTCCAATTGCCCTACGTGCTGGCCCACGAGATGGGACATGCATACGGCCACGGCGACGAGGGCACTTGCAACTTCCTCGCTTACCTCGCCTGCACACAGTCCGGCGACCCGTATATCGAGTACATTGGGCATCTTTATTACTGGCGCTACGTGGCCTCGCAGTACCTTGCCATGGCACCGGATGCATACGAGCAGTTCAAAAAAGCATTGCCCGCTGGCATCCGGGCGGACGTGCGAGCCATCAACACCGAAATGGACAAGTACCCCGATATTTTGCCGGAACTGCGGGACGCTGCCTACAACACCTACCTGCATTCGCAAGGCATCTCCGAAGGAATGAAGAACTACGACCGGGTGGTGATGCTCGTGGCTGCGTGGCGGCGGGGTGGGGGATTGGGAAATTGAGTTATTGGGCAATTGGGTTATTGGGTTATTGGAGGGAGTTGTTTTTTCCAGAAAACAAGTCGTTGAACGATGTTGGAAGGACTTGGAGAAAGGCGTTCTTTCGCTTCAGGATTGGAGTTACCCCAATTCCAAGGAAAGAATACCTTTGCCCAAAAGTATCAAACATGGAAAAAACAAAAATTACCATTGTCAAGAATGGCCCGCTTCGCATCGAAGGCGATTTCAACATCAACGACCCAGAAGGCATTGTCTACGGACTTGGTGGCCGCACCCTGCTCTCGCTTTGCCGCTGCGGGCATTCCAAGAACAAGCCATTCTGCGACGGTACGCACAAAGCAATGGAGTGGCTGGATGAGCCTGTGGCGTTTGACTTGCCCCCGAAGAAGGTCGTGTAATTCAAGTCAGGGGGCGGTTTCAAGTTGTATTCTAAGTTTTAAAAAACAAGCAAAATGAAAAACACCAGACTTTTAATTCCGTCAATAATATTCTATTTTCTCTTTGCCATCACCTCGATGGCGCAACCATCGGTATCGCTCCCCCGCAGTACCCCTGAGGCGGAGGGTGTCTCTTCCGAAGACATTTTAAATTTCCTGGATGTCGTGGCCAAGTACAACAAGCACGAGTTCCACAGCATCATGATCGTGCGACATGGCAAGGTGGTGACCGAGGCTTGGTGGGCACCTTATCGTCCCGACTTACGGCACACGTTGTATTCATGCAGCAAAAGCTTCACGGCGACGGCGGTGGGCTTTGCCGTGAGCGAGGGCAAGCTTTCTTTGGAAGACAAGGTCATTTCTTTTTTCACGGAGTTTTTGCCGATGGAGGTCAGCCCTAACCTCGCCGCTTTGACCATCAAGGACCTGTTGAGCATGACCGTTGGCATGGACCCCGACCCCAGTTTTTCGTTGACCGTGTCGGACGACAATTGGATAAAGGGCTTTTTAAAAACGCCCATCCTCAACCAACCGGGCACGAAGTTCCTCTACAACTCACTGGGCACTTACATGGCCGGCGCCATCGTGCAGAAGGTAACGGGCCAGTCGCTCGTGGACTACCTCAAACCGAGGCTGTTCGACCCGCTGGGCATCGTGGGCATGGACTGGGAAAAAGACCTGCTGGGCTACGACGTGGGCGGCTGGGGCCTGCGCCTCAAGACAGAGGACATGGCCAAGTTCGCGCAGCTTTTTTTGCAAAAAGGCCAATGGAATGGCCGCCAAATCCTCCCCGAAGCGTGGGTGACGGAGGCCACGACCATGAAGATTTTGCAAAAACCAGAAATCTCGCAAGAAAACCGTGACAAGGACGACTGGGCACAGGGCTACTGCTATCAGATGTGGCGCAGCCGCCACAACAGCTATCGGGGCGATGGTGCCTACGGCCAACTAATGCTCGTGCTACCGGAACTGGATGCGGTGATTGCCATCACGGCGGAAACGAGCGACATGCAGGCCGAGATGGATATGGTTTGGGACTACCTGCTGCCCGCTTTCAGGGACAACCCGATGCCAGAGGGCCAAGCCACCGCCAATTTGCGCAAGCGAATCCCAACGCTGCAACTGCGGAAGGCAAGGGGGGCTGTTGAATCGCCGTTGGCCAAGGCGGTTGATGGCAAATGTTACAAGCTGCAAACCAACGAACTTCAACTTGCCAGCATCGAATTCGACCTGAACAACGGCGTGTGCAAGGCCACGCTCACCACCAAAGCGGGTAAGTTTCCAATAAAATTCGGCGCTGGCAAATGGGAGGAAGGCACGACAAAGCGCCTTGGGCCTTATCTCGTTTCTGGCATCAAGGGCTACTACGCTGGGCTGCCTTCCAAGGTCGCAGGTACTTACGGTTGGCTTGACGACAGCACCCTCCAGCTCAAGCTACGTTATATCGAAAGCCCCCACTCCGAGACTTTTACCTGCCATTTTGATGGAAAAAAGGTGAAGTTGGAATATGAAAAAAGCAATGATTTTGGTGGGAAAAAGGTGGTGATAGAGGGAGGAAGGTAGCCAGGGTTTTGGGCTTGAGATTAGGGGGATAAGAATAAATTGAGGTGCCAGCATCTCCGCAAAAACATCCCCCTAGCCCCCTTCAAAGGGGGAATAAGACCCTGCAAAGTTGCTCAAAATTTAAAAGTTAGCAGACATGAATTCCCCCTTTGAAGGGGGTTAGGGGGATGTCCTCCCGGAAAAGGACAACAAGAATTTTTTTCTTAACACCCCAAGATTGAGATAAAAAAATCCCGGCCAACCAATGTCTGGTTGACCGGGATTTATCGTTTCAAAAAGAATATTGGGCAACGCCCGAAGGAAAGACACGCCCATTCTTCACTAATTCACCTTCTTCATTTCACCTTTCTCCATCGTCACGAGGAGTGCATCAGGGAAGCCTCGCTTGCGGGCTTTCTCCAGCCCAGATTGAGCAGAAGCCTTGGTGTCGTAGCCACCAAGCACCACGATGGTGAACTCCCCTTTTTTCACGAAACTCACCAACCCGACGTCTTCGATGGTACTTTGCTTGAAGTTTTTCAGGTCTCGGTAAGCTGCCAATTTGACCAAATAGCCATCCAATACATCGGATACTGCTGCTGGCTTTGTCTCTGCTGGGGTAGGCTTTGGCTCGGTGCTTTTTGGTGTGGAAGAAGGTTTTGGCTCCGCCTTTTTTCCCACGGCCTCACCTTTTTGTGCCACGATGAATGCGCCTGTGTAGCCGCTGGCTTTTGCCTTGGCCTGCGCCGCAGCGGCGTCTTCCTTCGTCCCGAAAACGCCGAGGCGGATTTTGGTCTTGCCACCTTCGTTCACGGTGAATACGTTGCCTACGCCTCCAAGTTTGTCTTGGTAAGGTTTCAGGTTGGGCTTGGCAGAAGTGCCAGCCGCCAGTTGCACGGCGAAGCCGTCCACTGTTTCACCAGCAGGTGCCGCCGCTGCTGCTGCTGGCGTTTCGAAGCTGCTGGGAGTCGTCTCCTTTGGCTTTACTTCTTTTGAGGCACCGCCTGTACTGCTACTGCCCACCGGATAAATCGCCATGATTTCCAAATTCTTTTGGTTGGAGGTGGTGGCCTTGAAGTCGGTCGTTAAGTCTTTAAAACCCTGTTTCGAGTAGCGGATTTGGTAGCTGGCGTTGGATTTCAGTGCAATGTTGAAGTTGCCTTTTGCATCCGAACTGGTGGTCGTTACCTCGTTGGTGGCGGTATTGGTGGCGATGACTTTCACCGCTTCCAAAGCCGTGTTGTTGGTGCCATTCACCACAATGCCGCTGTACGAATTGGCATTATTGGTCAGCGCCACCTCTATCGTGCGGCTCTGCCGCAGGCCGAGGGTGGTGATTTTCACGCTTTTGCTCGAAAAACCATCCTTGCTTACCGTGGCCGAGCAGTCGAGGTTTTCGGACAAGGAAAACGTGAAAAGGCCGTTCACGTTCGTAAATTGGTTGGGCGCTCCGCAATCCGTGAAGTCAATCGTTGCCCCAGAGACGGCTGCCCCAGAAAGCGCATCGGTCACTTTGATGACCACGCTTTCTGACTCTTTTACGATGCGGTAAATATCCTCCGAGCCTTTGCCGCCGGGGCGGTTCGATACGATGTAGCCGATGTTCCGGGCTGCATCAAACACAAAGCCGTAATCGTCCGTGGAGGTGTTGAGGCCAGCGCCGCCATGATAAACGGTCGCCCAGCGGCCATTGCTGTCCTCGGCCCTGAAGATGTCAAAACCGCCGAAGCCCTTCTGGTAATCGCTGGCAAAAAACAGCGATGTGCCATCGTAAAACGGCGTGATTTCGTTGCCAATCGAGTTCACTGCACTGCCCACGTTCTCCGGTGCCGACCAGTTGTTGCCCACCCGGTACGACACGTAAATGTCGAAGCCGCCATAACCGCCAGGGCGGTCGCTGGCAAAGTACAGCGCCTTGTCATCCGGCGAAAAACAGGGGTAGCCCGAGGAAAAATCAACGCCGTTGTGGGGGAATGCGAGCGGCGTTTCCCAGTCGCCATTGGGTTTTGCTTGCGCAATGAACAGGTTTAGTTCCATCCCGCTCGAAGGCATCATGCGGGTGCCGTCAATGAAATTGTTGCGGGTAAAAGCGACCCATTTCTTGTCCGAGGAATAGGATGCCGGGCCTTCGTTCACGCCAACCCCGAAGCCGGAGTGGAGTGTAACCGGCACGTCGAGGAAGCCGTTCTTGTCCCGTTGCGTGATGAACAGCCGGTTGGTTCCATCTCCAGTGCCTCCCGAAGATGGGGCGTTGCGGCTGTCCCTGCCCCGGATGTCGGCACGGCCAGAAGCGTAAACCACTTGTTCACCAAAAAACGTTGGGCCAAAGTCGAAGGACTCCGTGTTGGCGTATTCGTTGGTCACCTTGTAGGCAGGTGGGTCGTTGGCCTGTATGGCAAATGCGCAGGCATCGGCGAACTGCTTGCACCGGGTCTTGAAATCGGGTGATTTGTCGCCCAAAGAATTGAAAACGCCCTTGGCGAGGTCGTACCTGCCCAGCTCCTGCAAGGTCAGGCCGTATTGGAAAATATAGATGTCCTGCACATCTTTGGACGACACCGCCGCCTGGTAGTGCGGCAAGGCCTTCTCCTGCTGGTTGAGGTGGCGGTAGCAGTCTGCTAGCTTGCCATTGGCCTCCGCATGGTCTGGGTTTTTGCTCAAAAAATCCTTGTAGGATTGCGCTGCGAGGTTAAAAGTTCCCAGTTCGTACTGCTTGTTCGCCCGCTTGAGGGCTGCCTGCGCGGTGAGCAGGGTTACGGAAAAAAGGAAAACGGTAAGTGAAATTGAAATCCTAGCGATTTTCATTTTTGTGATTTTTGACATCAAAACGTTTTATTTAGTAGAAATGTAGCGATTGCTTTTGCGCAACAACCAACGAAAGTAGCCAGCAAAAGATTATTCGAGGCGCATTTTGCCTTTTTTTTCGATGCAAGCCATGTTCAAGAGCTTGAAACCATACACATTTTCATGTTGGAAGCAATCAAGAAATAACAAGTGCAGCGCACCGGAATAATTGTAGCCAATAAGTAGTACAAGTGCTTGAGAGGTGCAGCGCACCGGAAGATTTCGGTGCGCTGCACCTCCAGCTTTTCTGGTTCATTGTGCTACAAATATTCTTGGGGCGCTGCCCCTGTCAAAGACCACTTTTTTCCAAAAAGAAAATGTGTATGGTCAAGGCAATCGCATAAAAATGTTCCATGACCTCGTAGAGGTCGAATGTTGGTAGAATACGTTGTTTTTGGCTTTCTCCCGACCTCGGAGAGGTCGCATGTTCCGAAGTACCGCCAACATTCGACCTCTACGAGGTCGGAAATGGTTTTTTCTCAATTTTTTTCTACCAATATGCGACCTCTACGAGGGCATCAATTTTTTATGCGATTGCCTTGTGTGTATGGTTTCAAAGTTCAAGAGTGGGAAAAGCAAATATTTACCAAAACCCCAAAACTCCTCAAAACACAACCTTGTACCCTTTGAACCCTTCCCGCCAAGATTCAATATCAGGTGGCAATTTGTTCTTGGAGCCAGCGTCATTGGTGAAGTAGTGTACAAACGGCTCATCGCTCCCTTCCTTGAAATCTAGCGTGGCCGCCCATATTTTGTTCGACTGGTCGTAAATGATGATGGCCTCGTTGGTGGTGAAAAGCCCCGGCACGGCGCCCGTCACCACGATTTGTCCCTGGTTGTTGGTCGTGCGCTCTTTCACCTCCATGTTGAAGGCGAAAAGCTCGTATTGCTTGTCGCCCACCAACCGCCGGAACGCATCGTGCGTGGTCTGGGTGAGGAAGGTGTCATCGTCGCGAATACCGACCGTCAGTGTGGTTTTGCGGATGAGTTTTTTTCGCTCAAAGCGCCCGGCGGCATAAGCCCTCGCCCCAAAGCCACAGGCAAGGTTGCTGCTCGGCTGCTCTACCAAAACATAGTCACCAAAGCACTCGAACCGCAGCTCGCACGGCTCGTCTTCATAAGTTTTTTGTTTGAAAATGGCCTTGGAACCTTTGCGGCCAGCCCGTCCTTCCAGCGTACCGACATGGCTGCCCCTGACCACCGTCAACGCAAAGTCGAACGAATCCAGGGTCACGTTGCCGATGAGCAGGAAGCCGTTGTCCCAGACCTGGTTGAGGTGCCAGTTGCCCGACCAGTTGGCCTCGTCGTTTGCCGAAGGCGAAAAAGATAAATAAAACGGCAGCTTTCGCTTGCCGTCTTTGCTGGCCCAGGTACCGCCGAGCGAGTCGGGGCTTAGGAAGTTTCCGGTGAATTTTGCCCCTTCCGTCCCGTTCACAAATTCCACGATTTCACAGTTTTTGTTGGCAGGGTTCAGTTCGCCGCTCAGTTCAATGGGCTTTTTCTTGGCGGTGTACCAGTAGCGGCCACTGAGGAAGCCGTCGCCCCAGTTGACAAGTACCATTTCAATGTCAGTTTTTCCGTCAATTTTCCCGTGGTATTTTTTCAAAAAATAAGGGTCGGGCGTGGTTACGACCTCTACCGAATCAAGGGGTGGAAGTGGTTCGGGTACGATGGGAGGGGGAGGGTCGTTTTTGCAACCTGCCAACCAAAGCGAACCCAAGGCGAGCAGGTACAGGATGCGTTTCATGAATAATGTTTTAAATGGGATTGTTTTGAGTGCCCCAATACTGGTGATGAAATTGGCCGCAAAGTTTCGCTTTCCGCACCAATTCGCAAAACATTGTTCTACTTTTGATTCATGGAAAAGCTCACCTACCCCTTGCTTTGTTTTCAACTCAACGAAAATGCGATACTTGGCATACTGGTCGGCACACCCTACCAGGTCGTGGAGGCCACGCAGAACAAGTTGAAGTCGGTACTCATTGACCACCTCACAAAAATATACAAAAAGGACGGCGACTACCCACTGCTGGAACTGGAAGCACCGACCCTCCGCATGATAGAAACCACGATGCGGCCAACTTACCGCTTTGGCCACAGCGCTTTTCCGCTTTCCAGCAAAGTGAAAATTGCCATGCCCCTCGTTTACGGCGAAGCCGAGCCAAACGTGTTCGAGTGTTTCTTGCCGCTGCTCGACGAGAGTTTTTATTGCTACGATATTGGCCAGTTGGACAGTTTGGCCCGCCATTTCATCAGCAATTCGCTCGACGAAAAAGGCCCGGAGGAAATCTACCGCTTGGCGGGTTACCCAATGCCCACGCTGGATGTGGTGACGCTGAAGGTGAAGGAAGATTCATTTTTCACCTACACCTGGAACGTGACCCAGACGCCGAAAGTGCTGGAGCGGCTGGCCGAGCGATACCCGTACCCAAAGGCGGTGCAACGCAACCTCGCCTCCTCGCCCGACGCCGCTTGGGAGTTGGATGAGTACGTGGCGCAGGTGGTCGAGAAGCTGATGCAGCAACGGGCCAGCGTGCTGGTGGTGGGCAACCACGGCGTCGGCAAAAGCGCCGTGCTGCGGCAGGCGTTCCGCAAACTGGTCAGTTTTTCGAAGAAAACCGAGAACGAGCAAAGCTTCTGGCGGATACAGGCGCAGCGGTTCACGGCCACCAGCAAGTACCTCGGCGACTGGCAGGAAACAGCGGAGGAAATGGTCTGGGAACTTGGCGTGATGAACGGCATCCTCTGGGTGGAGGACATCGTCCGGCTGCTGCGAGAAGGTGGCAAGGGTGTGGAGGACAGCGTGGCGGCCTACCTGTTGCCGTTCATGCAGCAGGGCAAGCTGCAAATCACCGGCGAGGTGACCCCGCAGGAGCTGGAAAGCATGAGGAGGCTGCTCCCCGGCTTTGTCGAAAGCATGCAACTCGTGGAGCTGCCGGAACTGCCGGAGCGCAGCCTCGCCGTGGTGCTCGACAAGTTCAACGCCCACGTGCAGCAAGCCTACAAAATAAGCCTCACCCAAGATGCGCTGAACACGTCCACCCGGCTGCTGCGGAGGTTTTACCCATACGAAAGCTTCCCCGGCAAGAGCATCCGCTTCCTTGGCGAGTGCGTGAGCGAGGCCATTTTTCACAAAAAAAACGAGATTCACAAGCGGGACGTGCTGGCGCAATTCATCCGCCGAACCGGCCTGCCGGAGCTGTTCCTTCGGGACGACCTGCTGCTCGACCAAGTGGCGCTCCGCAATTTTTTCAACGAAAAAATCATCGGGCAGGAGGCTGCCACGGAGAAGTTGACCGACGTCATCAAGGTCTTCAAGGCGGGACTGAACAACCCGCAGAAACCAATAACCACGCTGGTTTTCGCTGGGCCAACTGGGGTGGGCAAGACGGCGGCTGCACAGGCGCTGGCGCAATATTTCTTTGGCTTGGGGCAAAAAACCTCGCCGCTCATCCGAATTGACATGAGCGAGTTTCAGCACCCGTCGCAGATTACCCGATTCCTCGGCACGGGCACCGAGCCTGGCAAATTGGTGCAACAGGTGCGAGAGCGTCCCTTCGCTGTGCTGCTCCTCGACGAGGCGGAGAAGGCCACGCCTGCCATCTTCGACGCCTTCCTCACGGTGTTGGACGAGGGCATGTTGGTGGACGCATTCGGTCGGGTGACCAATTTCCGCAACTGCATCATCATCCTGACCACCAACCTCGGGGCGAGCAACCGGGCCTCCATCGGCTACGGCAACCGGATGCCCGACGACGAGACGTACCGCTCGGCCATCAGCAAGTTTTTTAGGCCCGAGTTTGTCAACCGGATTGACCATGTGGTGGTGTTCCAGCCGCTGGCGCAAGACAGCATCCGCCTCATCGCCCAAAAGGAACTGGAGGAAGTGAAGTCAAGGGAAGGGTTTGCGAAGCGAAACCTCAAAATAAAGTTCACCCTTCGGACGGAGGCGTACATCGCGCAAGTTGGCTTCCATGAAAAATATGGTGCAAGGCCGCTGCAACGGGCGGTGGAAGATGTCATCGTGAAGGAATTGGCGAAGTGGCTGCTGGAGAACCCGGCCGTGGAGGGACGGGAGTTGGTGGTGGATGTTGATGAGGTTGGGAAATTGACGGTGACTTAAGATATTACTATGCACCAATGACTGTTGATAGCCACCATAAAGCAATAGTCCCAACGACGTTGGAAATTATTGCCAAGATAAACAAGGCTTTGGCGAACCTCGAATTTTTTTCCCCCTCGTTTTTTTGCGACAAATAGTACCCCAACCCTGTGGCCAAAGTGAAGAATAAGAGACCGACTATTGACAAGAAAGTTAACTCTACCGCTACAAGGAGTATAACTGTTGAGAATATTACCGACAAAGCAGCCAAAATGAAAATCGGCTTCAACCTTTTTTTATTACCTCTTTTCATCAATTGCATTTATGCGGGTAATGACTTATCGTTCAAAAACGCTGCATAACGGCTAACCCCATCCAAGCAGTTCCTTCACCCGCAAAAACTCTTCCTGCAATCCCGCCGAAATCTCAACTTTCTCACCCGTCGCCGGATGCGTAAACTTCAACATGGAAGCGTGAAGCAGCATCGTGTTCATCCCCCATTTTTCCAGCCAGAGCCGGTTTTGCTTGTTGCAACCATGCGGCCTGTCGCCGATGATGGGGTGAAAAATATGCGCCATGTGCTTGCGCAACTGGTGTTGACGGCCTGTTTCGGGCAGCATTTTTGCCAAAGAATATCGGGAGGTTGGGTGGTTGCCGAAGGCGACGGGTAGCTCGGCGGTGGCAAGTCGCTCGTAGTGGGTGACGGCGTCCTGCGTGAGGCCGTTTTCGTTGGTGAGCGGGTAGTCAATCTCGCCCAGTTCGGGCAGGAAGCCCCGCACGATGGCAATGTAGGTTTTTTGCACTTGTCGGGTCTCGAACATGGACTGCATCTTCGAGTTCATGTCAGGGTTGAGGGCGAAGAGCAGGACGCCACCTGTTTTTGGGTCCAATAGGTGCGCCGAGAACACCCGCTGCCCAAGCT
>CAZDSU010000020.1:27269-48339 GCA_964508135.1 uncultured Saprospiraceae bacterium | reverse complement strand
TTTGCACGGCGAACTCTGAGGCATCAGCAGCGATGGGCGACTTGTGTACTAACAGGCCGTGGGGCTTGTTGATGGCCACGAGGTGTTCGTCTTGATAGCGGATTTCGAGCATTTCAGGCAAAAGATATTAGACTTTAAACAATAGAGGAGCACGGGACGGTGTCTAATGTCTATTGTCTCAAAAAAAAAAACAGGTTTTACCCAGAAGGGCAAAACCTGTTTAATGGCTCGTAGCCTTGTAACTGACTGATTGTTAATGATTAGTATTCGTCTTCGTTGAAAAGGAAGTCGTCTTTACGAGGATAGTCGGGCCAAATATCTTCAATGCTGTCAAAAAGCTCACCTTCCTCTTCCATCTCCTGAAGGTTTTCGATAACCTCCAAAGGGGAGCCGGAACGGATTGCAAAGTCTATCAATTCGTCACGAGTGGCAGGGAAGGGGGCATCCTCCAGGTGCATAGCAAGCTCAAGAGTCCAGTACATATTACAATCAAGTTTAGATTAACAAAAAGCGTTTTTCGCTCTTGTGTAAAGAAATGAAATTTCAAAAAGTTCGTTCGAGTGAACATTTTTTGGAATTGCGGGCAAAAGTAACAAACCAAACCTTTAAACGCAAGCTATGTTTCAAACTGTTTTTTTTTTAGCAAAAATAGTTGCTAATTGCTTGATTATCAGAAGAATAACGTTTCACCAAAATTTTCAAACCTTCCGCCTGCTTGTTGTACTAAGCCTTTTTTCATGGGTTGGTCGAAAGCAATCGAGCCGGAATTGTGAATCAGGCCCTTGTTTCGAACGTTGGAAAAGTTGGTTCGGTTGATGGTCAATTCGCCTTTTACAATCAGTTCGCCGTCGTTCAGGATACCAATTCCCTTTTTGGCAAGGCCGTCAATGGTCAGTTTTCCGTAGCGTGAAATCACCAAACGGGCACCCGGTTCAATGACCAATTGGGCTATATCGTTCACAAACAAATCAATGATTGGATAAAAACACCTCCCATCCGGGTCGCTGGGGATTATTACCTCATCAAACCACCCCGGTACGTGCCGGTTGTACCAATTCATTGCTGCCATCCAGTCGTGCTCCAAGCCAGTCGTGCCGCCTTTCCAGTAATGGGGAACCGTAACTTTTTTCTCGCAGCATCCGCCTTCTTGTGGCATGGGCTGCACCGTCCGCATATCTTTTTTCATGTGTTAGTTTTTGTTGGGGGGCCAACGTGATTGAATTCAATAAACCTTAAACAGGGGAGTATTCAGAAAAGGAGGGATAACCGGAAAAACAAATACTAAGCCAACACGTGCGGTGGGCGAGTGTTAGCGGATTGGGAACCAAAAAAATTGTCCAGAATTTGGGTCTAAAATACCGGACAAGCCTTGAATTCCTTGGGTGGGTGCACTTTCCACAAAATGTATTGGAGGAAAAATTCTGGGCCACCTCGGTGGTTGGTGGCGACCTCAAAGGCTGAAAAATTCTGGTCGTAGCTCAGGCCAGCGGTCCAATTTCGGAACTGAACTTCAATGGAAGGCAGCAAGGCATCCCCAAAACGCATGGCCACTCCCGCCTGGGCATTCAGTTCGTTATCTTTTTCAGTGCTGAAATGGTAGCGGACGGCCGCCCCCGCAACTGCTTCCTGGTAGGAAAGTTGTTTGGCAAAAAGCCCGTTAACCCGTAGGTCGAGCTTTGCGCTGAGTTCAATCGTAGAAAGTAAATAGGGCGAGAATTTCAGGGGCAAATTTGCCGCAGGGTCGCCATCGAAGCTGGTATTCGGTTCGTTGAGGTGAAAAATGCCACTGCCCAGGTCGAACTTTGTTCGGGTGCCTTCCACTTGGTAGTGAAGGTTAAGCCCGGTCGAGATGCTGCCTATGCCCTTGCTCGTGGAGCTGAACGACTCGCCGTTGGAGCGGTTTGGGTCAAAAATATCGCCGTTCCATTGCTCCTCGTAGCTGAGTTTTTCAGGGCTGATGGAGCGCTGGCTCAAGGCAAATTGAGCACCAACGCTTACAAAAAGCGCATCGCTCATTTGCCGGGTGTACGATAGGTTTGCCCCAAGTTGCGAGATGCCAATTTGGGCATCGCCCGCCACGTCGTTGTTGAAGACCAGGCCGTAACCAAGATAGCCATTTTTGCCAAAAGCCTTGTGGTAAAGCTTGGAATCAAATGCTCCAGAAATCGTTCGGTAATCCACTGGAACGGATTTCCACTGGTTGCGGTAGTTGGCGATGAACCGCAGGTCGCCACCGAAAACGCCCGTCAGTGCTGGGTTCAGGTTGGCTGGTGTGTTGTTGAACTGGGAAAAGTGGATGTCCTGCGCTGAGGCCAAAGTAATACTGGCGACCAATACCGCTGAGGAGAGCAATCGAATGGAGCTTGTGTAAACGAATTTCATAAAATGGGTTTTATCGCTGAAATTGCACCCAAGTTAGTGCAGCTTCATGGTTTATAAAAACTTTGATAAATTTTATGTCGCAAAACAGTCAAACATTGCCGACGGCCAAAGCACCGCTTCAAGTTGGCGTCACGGGCGGAATTGGAAGTGGGAAGACCACCGTCTGCCAGATTTTTGAGCAACTTGGCATCCCGGTGTACTACGCCGACGAGCGGGCCAAAGCATTGATGGTCGAAGACCGGCGCTTGATTGGCAAGGTGAAAAAACTGTTCGGCGACGAGGCATACCTGCCCGACGGTTCGCTCAACCGAAAATGGATTGCAGACATCGTTTTTCAAGACGCCGCAAAACTGGAACAACTGAACGCCATCGTACACCCAGCTGTGATGAAAGACGGTGAAAAATGGCACAAACGCCAACGGAACCTACCTTACACCCTCAAAGAATCTGCCTTGCTTTTTGAAATCGGCAGTGAAATATTTTATGATAAAACCGTGGCAGTTTATGCCCCAAAAGAGATTCGGATTCGGCGGACAACACAGCGTGATGGCCTTTCAAGGGCAGCGGTGGAAGCCCGCATGGCAAAGCAGATGGACGATGAAAAAAAGGCACAACTCGCTGATTATGTGATAATTAACGATGGTGATAAATTGCTGATACCGCAAGTTTTGGACATCCACCACAAATTGGTTGAAGCCTTCAACAACGCATGACATTTTTTCCGTCTAAAACTTTTTCGAGAAAACACATAAACATTTTTCTTAAATGGTACAGTTTTTGACCAACCCCTATTCAACAGCCCAAAATTGAATGGCTGACGAGACAAATACAACACACCGGCGCTGCCATTTCCTATAAATTCTTGCCGGAGACAAGCACTCAAAGTTGAATTTCCCCTCCTACTTTCCTGATAGTAACTATTTTCTGATTGGATGATAGTCTCGACGTTTATTCGTCGCGATTTTCATTGTTTTATGTATTGAAAAAGACGACTATGAGAGTGCTCCACTTCCATCTTTGGTGCGATGCTGTATGCCGCACCTGCAATTCATTCCTTGAACCGAAAGGAACGAAATCCATTTCCATCAAAACATTTTTGATGGCCTTGGCAATGCTGCCAATGGCTACCCCAAAAGCCGCTTCACCAGCAGGCTACGTCATCACTGCGTGCGACAACGTCGTGAACGGTGGAACCATTGACGGTGACGAGTTCGGTTGCCCAAACCCCACTTGGGACCCCGCCATTATCACCAGCCTAACATTGCCAACGGGCGGCTCCGGTGCCTTGGAATTCCTATGGATTTTCACCACCAGTGACCCCACCTCGCCACTGACCCAATGGACGCCAATACCCAACACCAACAGCCCTGACTATGACCCAGGACCAGTTTCGGTCACGACCTATTTCCGGCGTTGCGCCAGGCGGTCGGGGTGCACAGCGTATGTTGGCGAGACCAATATCGTTATCAAGGAAGCGCTCTGCTGCGACAACGTGACCGACGGCGGTGTTATCGGCACCAACCAAATGGCCTGCTTATCTCCTTACGACCCAGCTTTGCTGACCAACACGACATCGCCTTCTGGTGGCTCCAATGTGCTTGAATATCAGTGGGTTATGAGTACAACTGGCACAGCCTACACCCCTTCCAACCCCGATTGGGTAGTGGTTGCTGGCGCAACTGGCGAGACGTTCGATCCGACTGCGATTGTGCAGACTACCTATTATATCCGCCTAGCCCGCCGGCATGGATGCTTCGATTACGACGGCATATCCAACATGGTCACAGTGGCTATCTCCGACAACTTGGCTGCCTCGGCTTCTGCCGACGACGTGACCTGCTTCGGTGGCAACGATGGCTCGATTGACCTGACGCCCACTGGCGGCGCAACACCCTACGCCTACGTTTGGTCGGGTGGGCTTGGCACAAATCCCGACCCACAATCAGTCGTAGCTGGAAGTTACACCGTGACCGTGACCGATACAAACGGTTGCACCGCCACCGCCTCGGCTACTGTGGCAGATGGCGACCAAATCGTGCTGTCCGCAAGCGCCACCGACGAGTCGTGCGACGGCGCTGACAACGGCACAGCCACACTGAACAGCCCAAGTGGCGGCTTGGCACCCTACACTTTCGCTTGGGGTACTACGCCGATACAAACAACTGATCAAATCGTTGGCCTTGCGCCAGCTACCTACTCCGTGACCGTCACGGATGCACAGGGCTGCACAGCGACCGCCTCAGTCACCGTGAACGCAGGCCCGCAGCTCGCTGTCACGCTTCATTCCACAAATGTTATTTGTTTTGGTAAAAACCAAGGTTCTGCATCGGTCATCAATGTGGCCAACGGCGTCGGCGCGTTCACGTACCTTTGGAACGACCCGGGTGCCCAAACCACACAAACCATCACTAACCTTTTTGCAGGAACGTATACGGTAAATGTCAGTGATACACAGGGCTGCTCTGGCTCCGCAACAACTACCATTGCCGACGGCCCACAGATTTTTGCAAACATTTCGGCTGTAGATGCTACCTGCAACTACACCACTGACGGTTCGGCATCGGTTGCCGAATCCGGTGGCTTGGCCCCATACACCTATCTTTGGAACGACCCAGTTGCACAGACCACTGCCACTGCGAGCAACCTTGCCGCAGGCAATTACACCGTAACCATCACCGACGCCAATGGCTGTTCAACCACGGCTACGGAAACCGTTGAGGCCCCGCTGCCACTCGAAGTTGCAGCATCCAGCACAAACGTAAGTTGTTTCAATGGCACAAACGGGGTGGCCAGTGTCACGGTTGTAAATGGAAATCCTGCCAGCTACAACTACATCTGGGATGATACAAATGCCTCAACAACAGCCTCAGTATCTGGACTTTCTGCTGGCACTTACGGTGTGACAGTGACGGATAACAACGGCTGCCTCGTGACGGAATCCGTCACGATTACCCAACCAACCCAACTCATTATTTCAATGGCCTCCGATGATGCTACCTGTGGCAACGGAAGCGATGGCTCGGCAAGCGTGACCGCAACGGGCGGCACCACCTTACCCAACGGGGACTACAACTACGCATGGAGCGTTCCGGGAAGCCCGAATGTGAACGCATTGAATGGTATATCACCAGGCACCTACACCGTGACGGTGACGGATGCCAATGGTTGCTCCCAAATCGGTTCGGCTACCATCGGAGCGCCACCTGTTCTCACCGCCAATTTGGATGTCACCGATGTGACTTGCAACGGTTTGGGAAATGGACAAATTAGTGCTACCGCAGCAGGTGGTGTAGCTCCCTACGGTTACGTTTGGAACGATACAAGTGCTTCCACGGGCACCAGCATCGGAAGCTTGGCTCCGGGCGCTTACGGTGTGACTGTGACCGATGCGGTAGGCTGTACCGCCTTTGCAGATGGTATTGTCAGCGAACCTGCGGTACTTACTGTTTCCATCCCAAAATTCGATGTGATTTGTGTAGATGACACCAACGGCTCGGCCATCGCCCTGCCTGTGGGTGGTGTTGCGCCATATAGCTACCTGTGGGGCGGTGGTCAAACGACGGCCAACCTTTCCAACCTTGGCACTGGCAACTACTTCGTGACCGTGACGGACGCAAACGGCTGCACGGTGGTAGGTTCGGTTCAAATCATTTCAACGACGACCTTGGCAATGTCCACAACGGCAGTTGATGCCAACTGTTTTAACAGCACTGATGGCTCCGCAACAGCGGTTGTCACGGGTGGCAACAGCCCATTTATTTATCAGTGGAGCAACGGAATAACGACGGCTGTAAACAGCAACATTGGTGCTGGCACTTACACGGTCATCGTTCAGGATGCCGATGGTTGCACGGTTTCGGACGATGCGGTAGTGGCCTCACCGCCCCAGTTGACAGGCCCGGCAACGGTTGTTTCGGCCATCAGTACTTACGGTGGCAGCAATGGTTCCATTAAGGTGACACCTGCTGGTGGAGTAGCACCCTACGCTGTGCTGTGGAGCAATGCCAGTACTGCGACAACCCTCACAGGGCTTTCGGGAGGCACCTATTCCGTAGTGACTACCGATGCAAACGGCTGTACAGTTTCGGCCACGGTGACACTCGTGAACCCCTCGAAAGTGGGCAACTTCGTCTGGCAAGACCTCAACCAGAACGGCATTCAAGATAGTGGCGAACCGGGCATGGACAGCGTGAAGCTTCATCTGATTGGCGCAACCACCACGGGCGTTCAAATCCATTTCACCACTTATTCCGACACCACAGGTTTTTATGTTTTCGACGGCCTTGCCGCAGGTACCTACCAGGTGAAAGTTGACTTGCCATCCATCCACGTTTTTTCTCCGGCCAACGTCGGTAGCGACCTGACGGACAGCGACATCAACACGGTGGACAGCTCCACGGCCATTTTCAGCCTTGCCATCGGCAACTACGAAAGCCGCTGGGACGTGGGCTTGATAGAATTGGATGAAAAGACAAACATCGGCGATTTCGTCTGGCAGGATGCCGACCACGACGGCATTCAGGATCCGCTGGAGCAGGGCATTGCGAACTACACCGTGCGGCTTTACAGCATGCCCGCCAACACGTTGGTGGCCACAAAAACGACCAATTCCATTGGCAAATATTTGTTTACTGACGTAATGCCGGGCTTGTACCAGGTTGAGTTTGCGGTAGCAAATTTGCCGAACGGCCATGTTTATTCGCCAGCAAACCAAGGCACGAACGACAACCTTGACAGCGACCCAGACCCTGCGACTGGCCGTACCGCCACCTTCCAGGTTTTTCCGTTCACGGTGGACAACCTGACGCTTGACGCAGGTGTGTTCAAAGAATGCGACAACGTGACCGACGGCGGCCTGATCGGCTACAACGAGGCACTCTGCGGAGCGGGCGCCGACCCTGCCGAAATCGTAAACTTGACCTTTCCGTCCGGTGGTTTTGGCGTGCTGGAATACCTGTGGCTGAAGAGCACCGTGCCAGTATTCAACGGTCCTGGCGACCCGAACTGGGCGATGATACCCAACTCCAACAACCAGAACTACAACCCTGGCCCCATCAGCCAGTCCACCTACTACATCCGCTGTTCCCGCAGGGCTGGCTGCCCTGACTACCCGGGCGAGAGCAATATCGTTTCAAAAACCATCACGGCAAATCCGCTGGCTCAAATAATTGACCACCCAACTACGCTCTGCACGAACGTTGGCGGTCGCTTCGAAGCTGCAATCGCAGGTGGTGGCGCCACATACTTCTGGGAGTTTGGCACAGATGCCACTCCAACGACGGCGGCCACCAGGGTCGTGAATCCAGTGTCTTGGTCAACGGAAGGCACGAAGCCCGTCTCGCTCACCGTGACCCGCTTTGGCTGCTCCGTGACGGTGAGCACTTCGGTTGCCGTGACCATTTGCGGCAATCCGTTGATTGTGATTTTTGACGATTTATTTGCCTCCCTCGACGGGGAGGCCGTGAACCTGAGATGGCACGTGACGGGCCTCGACTTGGCCTCCACGGTATTCATGGTGCAGCGATCCGAGAACGGCGATGACTTCGAAAACCTGAACGCTATGGCAGGCACTGCACACGATGCCAACGGCGTGTTCCATTTCGTGGACAACCAACCTCGTTTGGGTGACAACATTTACCGAATCCAATACCGGCAGTCGGGCGAAAACGAGAGCGAGGGCCTATCCGGTACGACCACCGTGTTCAATAAACCAGCAGGTGTGCTTCCCATCCAGGTTTACCCCAACCCTACGATTGGCAAAGTCATGGTTGAGTTTGTGAAACTTTCCCCCAACTCCTCCACTATCCAGGTTTGGGACGCTTACGGGCGGGTGGTTTTGGAAACCGAAGTGCCGGAATACACGGAGAAAAAGGAACTCGACTTGAGCAGTTTGCCGCTGGGCGTTTACTGGCTGCGCATCTATTCAGAGAACGTTCGTGAGCAGGTGGTAAAAGTTGTAAAATCAGAATGAAGGTAGGATTGTTGAATTGCTGTATTGTTGTATTGTTTCCCTTATGACGTGAACAATACAGCAATCCAGCAATTCAACAATTCTGCAATCCAACAATCTCCATAGTTTTTTCAATACATAGGTATTAAAAATTGGTAGGCCGCCGGAAACGGCGGCCCTTTTTTGTCACTTATTTCGATTTTTGGAGAAACAGCGTATCTTTGCACACCTATTTTATTCCCCTGCTTTTGACAAATTATTGACCCAAGGTGCGTGAGGCTGTTCCCCTTCAACCTCCCACCAAATCCATCAAAAACTAAAGATTTTGAAAAAGAGAGTCCTCATTACCGGCGCAGCCGGATTCCTTGGCTCGCACCTCTGCGACCGCATGTTGGCCGAAGGCTACCACGTCATCGGCATGGACAACCTGCTCACGGGCAGCTTGGACAACATCGCTCACCTGTTCAAACGGGAAGATTTTGAATTCTATCACCACGACATCACCAAGTTCGTGCATGTGCCAGGCGAGATTCACTACATCCTGCACTTCGCCAGTCCAGCCAGCCCCATTGATTACCTGTTGATGCCCATCCAAACCCTGAAAGTGGGTGCGCTTGGCACCCACAACATGCTCGGCGTGGCAAAGGCCAAAGGGGCAAGAATCCTTGTGGCATCTACCTCGGAGGTGTATGGCGATCCGCTGGTACACCCGCAAGTGGAGGAATATTGGGGCAACGTGAACCCCGTTGGGCCACGTGGGGTATATGACGAGGCCAAGCGCTTTTTGGAGGCCATCACGATGGGCTACCACACGTTTCACAAAGTGGATACCCGCATCATCCGCATCTTCAACACTTACGGCCCCCGAATGAGGGTGGAGGATGGGCGTGTGCTCCCGGCGTTTTTCTCCCAAGCCATTCGTGGCGAGGGCTTGACCGTTTTCGGAGATGGTTCGCAGACCCGCAGTTTCTGCTACGTGGACGACCTCGTGGAGGGCATTTACCTTCTGCTCCTGAGCGACTACGACCAGCCGATGAACATTGGCAACCCAGCGGAAATCACGGTGATGGAGTTTGCCAAGGAAATTTTGGCACTCGTAAACAACCCTAAGGCGCATATCATCTACAACCCACTGCCCCAGGACGACCCGAAGCAGCGCAAACCAGACATCACCAAGGCCCGCAACATTCTTGGCTGGGAGCCGAAGTTCAACCGGGAGGAAGGCTTGCGGTTGACGTATGAGTACTTTAAAAAAGCAGTTAAAAAGGTATGAGGTATGAAGGAATGAGGTATGGAGGTATGAGGTATGGAGGTTTGGGGCAAACCGTTCAGTCAATGCCTTGCACCACATACCATCATACCTCAAACCTTCATACCTCATATCTCCAAACCTCATTCCTTTTCCAACAATTTTAATCAATGAAACGAATATTGATTACCGGCGGTGCCGGTTTCATCGGCTCGCATGTCATTCGACTTTTTGTCAACAAATACCCTGATTATCAGATAGTTAACCTCGACAAGTTGACTTACGCAGGCAATCTGGAGAACCTGAAGGACGTGGAGTCAAAACCCAATTACTCCTTCGTAAAAGGGGATATCACGGATGGGGCATTTATCCAGCAATTATTTGAGGAAAACGACTTTAAGGGGGTCATACACCTGGCTGCTGAGTCGCACGTGGACCGTTCCATCAACAATCCGCTGGAGTTCATTGAGACGAATGTAATCGGTACGTTCAACCTTTTGAACGCTGCGAAAAATGCTTGGAAGGGTAGGGAAGAAGGCAGGGTCTTTTACCATATTTCCACGGATGAGGTGTATGGCTCGCTGGGCGAGGAGGGATTTTTTGTGGAAACAACGGCCTACGACCCACGCTCGCCGTACTCGGCCTCCAAGGCCAGCAGCGACCACCTTGTGCGAGCCTACTACCACACCTACGGCCTGCCCGTGCTGGTGTCCAATTGCTCCAACAACTACGGCCCGAACCACTTCCCGGAGAAGCTCATCCCTTTGGTCATCAACAACATCAAGCACAGCAGGCCGCTGCCCATCTACGGCGACGGCAAATATACCCGTGACTGGCTCTGGGTGATTGACCATGCGGCGGCCATTGATGTGATTTTCCACAAAGGCAAAATCGGTGAGACCTACAACATCGGAGGCAACAACGAGCGAAAAAACATTGAATTGGTAACTACACTTTGCGATATCATGGACGAACTGCTGGGCCGTGCGCCTGGCACAAGCTGTGGCCTCATCACCTATGTGAAAGACCGACCTGGCCACGATCGCCGCTATGCCATTGACGCCACCAAGCTGAAAAACGAGCTTGGCTGGCAGCCAACCATCCAACCCGAGGAAGGGCTTCGCCTTACAGCAGAATGGTACTTGGAAAACGAGGAATGGCTGGAGCACGTGACATCTGGAAGTTATCAGCGTTATTACGAGAAGCAATATGCTTGAACTGATAATTCAGAAAAAAACAGCAGGGCCTGGCGACTAACGCCAAGCCCTGTTTTGTTTTGGGTTAATTCGCATTACCCTTCTTCACTGTTGTTTTTTACGCAAACAGAAATTAAGGAAGGAGATAACTTTTATGATTACAAATTCTCCTTCGCCAAAGCGGGAAAACCTATTTATCTATAGCCAGCAGTTACCAATTATTCGTGACCAAAAAGGTAGAACAAACCAAGCTGAACGCCTCTATTGGTTGAGATTGTAGAGGAATTTTCGTTGATGTCGCTTAAACCATGAACATAACGCAAATCTACCCCAAAGCCTGTGGCTGGGTTCACATATCCAAATCCTGCACCCAAACCAAATTCAACTGTCTTAAAGTTGGATTTGATATCCGTATCGTTGTCATTGACAGAGGAATTCGCAGCAACCAGGAACCCAACCTGCGGGCCTGCTTGCAACCTAAATCCATTATCGAACATATACTGTATCATGACAGGGATGTTAATATACCCCAGTTTCAATTTCGTGTCTAAACCTCCAATACTGTTTTTCGCACCTTGTGCAGAAAAGGATACTTCAGGTTGTGCTGCCCATTGCGGACCAAGATGGAAATGATTGATAATGCCCACATGGTATCCGACCTTTGCATCATTTGAAGGGCCATTATCATTGTTGATATTGTAAAGGTTTAATCCACCTTTGATTCCAATATTAAAATGCTGTGCACTCATAGTGCCTGTGAATAAGATTGTGGTTAAAACCACACTAAAAAATAATTTCATACAAGAATAATTTTGAGAATAATTAGCAAAATTGCTTGCTCATGTTATAAGAGCCACCTACAGCACCACATGTTGTAGTTTGCGATACTAGAAGGAATAAAGCGTATTTTCATCACGATTAATAATGCAGACTGCATTTACTACATGCGCAATCCTTTCAGCGAATCCCATAACCCGAATACTTGCAACAACCAAATGACAAGTAAAATCACCACAACTATGTTGAGGATTTTCTTTATTTTACCATCCATTGGGATATAAGTGTTCACAAGCCATAGGACAACGCCTACAACAATCAAAACTAGGAGGATATTTAAAATTGGCATAAAATTGATTTTAAAAATAAAGCAAAGATATGCCGTGACATGCCCTTTGTGCGTTATAAAATTACAAGTAATAGTTACATCATTCACACAATCCATAAGTAAAGAGCGGAGTCCCTGCCAATGATTTCGCCAATTCAGACTGAATGGGAGAAGTGCTGGGAGTCAGGTCAATCCATGAAAGTGGAGGTGTCAATCCATCCTACTGTCAGGTCAGGCAATCAAGCATTGGTAGCGAAGTGCGACGTCTTCTTTTCAAAATTCGAAAAAATCTTGATTTTTTAGATTGAACGGAAGAGGATAGGTGCTTGGAATTGAACGGTTGGTTAGACAATTCCGGTCCTCTGAGATAGGAGTGTTCGCCAAACCCAGCTTTTTACTAAAACGATTTCCCAAAAGAACTTTCCAAGATGACTTTTAACTCACCCCGAACCAAAGCATTGGCTCGTCCACTAGCGCATACTCGAAATTGATATAATCACAAGCTGGCAGGTCGTCCAATTTGCGCACCCGCAGGTCGGTGATGTCCGATTCGTTTTTGTAGAGAAAAACGCCGTCCCATATCTCCACCGTGGTGAACAGCGCAAAATATTCCCGCCAACTGGGGTCTGGCATTTCCAATTGCAGTTCGTGGAAGATATTGTCCTCGGGAGTTGGCATTGAAAGGTAGGTTTTGAGGGCCTCGTCCATGTCCATCACGATGCCGAGGGAGTAGCCTTCGTCCTTGTTGTCCAAATTCCAAAGTCCATCCATTCCGTTTGACAGGTCTTTTTCCCGAAAGAAGACGCCCTCCACCGTCACGTTTCGGGGCACCAGCAGCACGTCTTTTCGCAATTGTGGAATCAGGTTCAGGAGGATGCTTACCATAGGTTCCCGCTCCAACGCCGTGTCCATCGTCTCCGTGAACAGGATGTGGTATCGCTGGGTGTCTGGCACTTGGAAGAGCGTCGCATCGGCCTCGTAGCAATCTCGGAGGTAGCCGTTCATGCCCATTTCCCCAATCAGCATCTTGGCTATGGTCAGCGAATCGCCGTTGATTTCGATGAGGGTAAACTGCACCTCGTCCGGTGAAAAAAGCGGGGCAATAAGCGTAAAAAACGGAGCGTAAGGTCCACAGCCGGCATAAAGGATTTCGATGGTCTCACCTGGAAACTTCAATTTGGCTTCGCAAATAGCCTTGTGGAAGCCCCTGAAAAACTGCCCTGTGCGCCGATAGTCCAACAGGCAGCGGGCGGCCTCGTTCACGGAGATGGCCCAGCCAGAGGATGCTTGCATGTCCACCTTCCATTCCTCCGCACCATCGAAGCCGGAGACGATAGCCACCTCCGAAAACAGCTCGTGGATGCGGTCTATGATGCTCTCTTCGTGCTCGGGTACGATGTGGTTGTCCAGCAAGTAGGAAGCCAGCACGTTGATGGTGATGGCGGGTTCGTCAAAACCACCGTCTAGGACTTCAATCAGCTCTTTGCTTTGCGTCATTGCTAAATCATTGGATGCTGGCGGGCAAGTGGGCTTGATTTTCATTGTGAAAACTGGACCACTGCGCTCCAGTGCCAGCAATGCAAAGGTCGGTTTAAATGTTGAGGTTGTGGTGGTGAAGCGGAACATTCCCCACATTGATAGCTCCGCAATGAGGCATGGGGTGCTCACGATAGCCAATGGGACAGGTCAAGTGCACGTGGACTTGGAACTTCGAGCATATTGAAAATGCCAACTGGGAAGGGAATTACAAGCAAATTTGTAGCGCTGCTGTTTCAAGTCTATGATTCTCGAACCAGCGGGGGCATGAACCAGCGGGGGTGGATGTAAAGGCGTTTGATGGGTTGATTTGTTTCACACAAATAAAAACTACCAAACGCCTCCAACAAATCAATTCACCAGTCGAATCGTAAGCGGGTATTTGAAAAACTGGCCTTCGTTGGCCTTCACCGTAGCAACTATGGATAGAACAAACGCCAAAATTCCGATGGCTATCAAGGTGAAAAAGCCGACGATAATGAAAATCAAAGGAATGGAGGCAGCAGCGTAAATCGCCACTGAAATCTGAAAATTCAGCGATTCGGCAGCGTGTTTTCGGACATAGGGCGATTCGTCCTTTTTTATCAGGTAAATCACCAGGGGCGCAATGAACCCTGCCACCAGGGTCAAGATATGCGACAGCATAGCCATCGTTTTTTCGTCGGAGGTTGGGGTGTACTCTTCTTCAAAGTGGTCCAGCGTTTCCATTTTCAAATGTTTTTAATTGTGAAAAAATTAGGTCGGACGATACTTGCCCGATGTTGAGTTTAATAGAGCGAAAGAACTGCCTAAAATTCACAATTCAAAACAAGTTGGCCGATTGGTCGTGATTTTAGACAAACAACATCCCGTGACAGTTGTTTGACACAAGGCAATCGCATAAAAATTTGATGACCTCGTAGAGGTCGTATATTGGTAGAAAAAAATTGAAAAAAAGCCATTTCCGACCTCGGAGAGGTCGAATGTTGGTGGCACTTCGGAACATTCGACCTCTCCGAGGTCGGGAAAAAACCAAAAACAACGTATTCTACCAACATTCGACCTCTCCGAGGTCATGGAACATTTTTTATGCGATTGCCTTGTTGTTTGACAAGCTTAAATAGGATGGGAAGTCCAAGCTTGCTACATTTGCACAAAATTCATTTGCCATGAAAAAGATTTATATCGTCGCTTTGATAATGATGGTCGCAGCGGCCTTCATGCTCATCAAATCCCCGCCCGAAGTCACTACTTACTCTGACTTTTCGGTGGCAGTTGCTTCGCAAAAAGAGGTGAAGATCGCTGGGCAACTCGCCAAGGACAAGGAGATGTACTACGAACCTGCCAAGGATCCCAACTATTTCACCTTCTTCATCCGTGACAACAAAGGCGAAGAGCGCAAGGTCGTGCTGTTGGCCGCCAAGCCAAAGGACTTCGAAATGTCGGAGCAAATCGTAGTCACCGGCAAAATGAACGGCGAGGATTTCATCGCTTCCGACGTGTTGCTCAAATGCCCCTCGAAGTACAAGGACGAAGAAGTTTATATTAAAGCAGAGAAAAGCTCATGATGCTTGGTTGAGAAGGGTTGAGGGGAGTTTAGATGGTTGAGTAGTTCCTCTTCAACTATCTAAACTCCCCTCAACCCTTCTCAACTTTGACCAACCCTTCACATGGAAGAACTCAAATACGTCGGCGAAGCCTTGATTTACAAGCAGCTTGGCCATTTTTTTCTTGTTTTTGGCTTCGTAATGAGCCTACTCGGTGCAGTGGGCTATTTTTTTGCCACCCAACGGCGTGACCTGCCGGAGTACAATGGCTGGCGCAAAATTGGTCGTTGGGGTTTCATACTGCACGGCGTGAGCGTGTTTGCCATCATGGGAACCATTCTGGCCACGATGATAAACCGCCGATTCGAGTACCAGTATGCCTGGCAGCACGTCAGCGAAGACCTGCCGTTCAAGTACATTTTTTCCGCGTTTTGGGAAGGGCAGGAGGGCAGTTTCCTCCTCTGGATGTTCTGGCACGTGGTGCTGGGTGGCATCCTTTTGGTGCGGGCAAAAAAGTGGGAAGCACCTGTGCTCTCGGTTATTTCGCTGGTGCAGGCGTTCATATTTACCATGATTGTCGGCATCTACTTCACCGACACGGTGAAAATGGGCAGCAACCCACTGCTCCTCCTGCGAGACACGATGAACTTACCGCTCTTCGCCAATGCAGACTATGTGAAGCTCATCCAGGGCAACGGCCTCAACCCCCTGCTCCAAAATTATTGGATGACCATCCACCCGCCAACGCTTTTCCTCGGGTTCGCCTCCACGGTCGTGCCGTTCGCCTTCGCCATCGCTGGTCTCTGGATGCGGGAGTACAAGGAGTGGATGAAACCTGCCCTGCCGTGGGCGTTGTTCAGTGGCGCCATCCTCGGCACGGGCATCCTGATGGGCGGCGCTTGGGCTTACGAAGCTTTGAGTTTTGGCGGCTACTGGGCATGGGACCCCGTGGAGAACATGTCGCTCGTTCCATGGATTTTGTTGGTGGCGGGCATACACACCCACCTCGTGGCACGTAGCACGGGCTATTCCATCAAGAGCACGCTGCTTTTTTACACGGGTACTTTCGTGATGATTCTCTATTCCACCTTCATGACCCGCAGCGGTATCCTCGGCGAAAGCTCCGTTCATGCCTTCACCGAGCTTGGGCTGGAGACACAACTGACGGCATTCATGATTTTTTTCACGGCTGCTGCCATTTGGTTGCTGTTTTTGCGAAGAAAAGAAATGCCCGCCTCGAAGGAGGAGGAAGCCCTCGCTTCCAAGGAGTTTTGGATGTTTATCGGTTCGCTGGTGCTGCTGTTTTCAGCAGTCATCATAACGGCCTCCACCTCCTTGCCGGTGTTCAACAAGATTGCGCAGGTTTTTCAGCCCGATTTCAAGGGATACACCATCAACAACCCAATTGACCATTTCAACAAATACATGGTTTGGATTGCCGTATTCATCGGGCTGTTGAGTGGGGGAGCGCAGTTTTTGCGCTTCAGGGAGTTCAATTTCGCTTCGCAAAAAAACAAGTATGCCAAGCACACGGCCATTGCCGCAGGCGGTGCGGCGCTGCTGACGCTGCTTTCCAGCTTTTGGATAAAATTGGGTGATTGGCAGTTTTGGCTGCTCATGTTCTCGGGATTTTTCACCGTTGTGGCCAACCTTGATTATATTTTCAGCTTCGCAAAAGGCAACCTCAAACTGGCAGGCTCCGCACTGTCTCATATTGGGTTTGGGTTGATGGTGGCGGGCACGATTGCCTCCGGCCTCAACAAGCAGCACATTTCCAGCAACCCTGTGGCGCAAGCAGGCCTGCTCGACGCCGAGATGCTCCAAAAAAACGTGCTGCTCTTCAAAAACATGCCGATGTACATGAGCGGCTACCAAGTCACCTACCAGAAGGACACGATGGAGGGCAACTTGCGGATTTTCACGGTCAACTACGAAAAACTGGACTCGACGGGCAAGGTCACCGAGCAGTTTACCGTGCAGCCGCAGGCCGTTTACGACAACAAAGTGACCGAGGTGAAGGCGTACAACCCGTCCACCAAGCGCTATTTTGGCAAGGACATTTTCACGCACCTGATGATGCCGCCTTCGGAAACCAGCGACAAGGCCGCTCAAGAGCAGGAAAGCAACCTCGTGTACCGACCCTATGAAATTGGCAGCCAGCCAGTTGCCATCATTGACTCCATCGAAACCCAATCGGGCGGGATGGTGGCAGCGGAGACCAAGGTTTCGGTCGTCGGCGTCAATTACGAGCCTACCCACCCGGACTACGAACCCGAGGAAGGCGATTTCGCCGTTGGAGTAAAGTTGGCATTTGAGAAAAAGGACACCACCTTTTACGCCGAGCCGATGGCCTACCTGCGTGGCCAGATGTGGGGTTCGCTGCCTGTGCAGCTCAACGATATTTCGATGAAAGTGCGGCTGCCAGAGTCGGCGCTCCTCCGCTTCCTCGAAGCAGATAAGGATTTGAAATTCAAGCAGTTCACCTTCAAAAATGGCCAGTCCATTACCCTCAACGGCAAGAAAATCACCTTCGTTGGGGTGAACAAGGAACCGAAAATCAGCAAGCAAAAAGGCGATGTGGCCGTGGCTGCCATCATGCAGGCTACCGACCCAAAGACTGGCGAGGCGTTGACCGCCGAGCCAATTTTCGTCATCCGAAACGGGGAAATCATCACGGAGAAGGGCGAGATTCCTTCGCTGGGGCTGCATTTTTATTTAACAAAAATTGACCCCACATCGGAGACTTTCGAGCTGCAAATTGCCGAAGGCAAAACCGGCAGCAAACCCGTTCCGGTCGAGATTGCCCAGCAATCATTCCGCACGGATTATATCGTTCTTGAATCCATCGTCTTTCCTGGCATCAACTTGTTTTGGCTGGGTTCTACCCTGATGATGGTAGGGCTTGCGGTGGCGATGTTTCGGAGGCGGAAGGAGAAGTTAGTTGGCAGTTCGACAGTTGGCAGTGGGCAGTCAGGAACTGCTTGAAAACAAGTTTGTCATGAAAATCGCACTCATCGGCGCAGGGAACGTGGCTACTCACCTCGGCAGGAAGTTGGTCGAAGTGGGGGAGGAGGTCGTGCAGGTTTTTAGTCGAAGCTTGCCGAAAGCGACAGAGTTGGCCAAAGTGTTGGGCGCCCGACCAATTGACGACCTTTATGGGTTGACTGCTCGTGCCGACCTCTACATAATTGCAGTCCATGACGATGCGATTGTAGATGTTGTGAAAAAGATAGGAGAATTTGTGCCGGAAGACAAGCTGGTTGTTCACACTTCCGGGGCAACACCTGCCAAGGTGTTCGAAGCAGCGCCTGAACTGAACCGAACGGGCGTTTTTTACCCGCTTCAAACTTTTACCAAGGGAAGGCAACTGGATTTTTCGGAGGTACCGATTTGTCTAAGCGTTTCGCAACCCGCTGATTTACAGGTGCTTGAAACGCTTGCGCTGAAACTCAGCCCCCATGTTTACAAAGTAAATGACGCCCAGCGGGCATGGCTGCACCTTGCGGCTGTTTTCGTCAACAACTTCACCAACCACCTGTTTGAAATCGGGCATAGCAGCTTAAAAAAACAGCAATTGCCCTTCGAGATGTTGCTGCCGCTCATCAGGGAAACTGTGGCCAAACTCGACAGCGGCCCGCCCAAACTCATGCAGACCGGCCCTGCCGTCCGCCACGATTGGAAAACCACCGAACGGCATCTAACCATGCTCAACGGGCGGGGTGACCTTCAGGATATTTATCGGATTTTGACCAAACACATCAAAAGAGTACATGAGGATAATTGGAAACATTGACCACCCGACCCTGAAAATCACGGTTTTCAAGATGGACAACAAGCTCTCCGTCAAGTTCGAGACAGGGCTTTATGAGCAGACCTTCAAGTTTCGGGAAAGCGACGAACTGAACGACTTTGCCACGATGCAACAGCTTGTGGATGAACAACTTGTGAATGAAGTGATGGAAAATTTTGCGAAGATGCACCACTCGAAAAACGAGGCGCTGGGCAGGTTTTTGCCGAAGGCGAAGGTGGAGTTCGAGGAGATTATTTGAGGGGTTGAGCGTTTGAGGGGTTGAGAGATTGAGGCGACCGTGCCCCCTCAATCCCTCAATCCCTCAATCCCTCAATCTCTCAATTGCTATTCTTAAACTGCTCCCAGCTCGTGGAATTATAGTGGTCTTCCGACACGAATTTCAACTCTTTCTGAAGCATCGGGGCTTCTTTGTAGCCCGGAGAAATCAATATGCGCTCATAAGTTGGCGTCAGGTACACATAGCTTGGGTAACCGAGGCGGCCATCAAGCAGTTCGTAAGCCAGTTTGTGGAATCCATTGCGGCCACCGGCAGTCCAGGAGAAAGTTGTGCCTTTGAAAACGACATCTTCCTTCTGCTCGGCATTGAACTTCACGGCGTAGAAATTCTTGTTCACGTAATCCACGACGCCAGCGTCCATGAAAGTGGACTTGTCCATTTTCTTGCACCAGCCGCACCAGTCGGTGTAGAAGTCAATGAAGATTTTCTTGGGGGCTTTTTCATTGGCTTTCACGGCTTCGTCCCAAGTCATCCAAGCAATTTCGCCCTCAACTGCGCCCTTGGTGGAAGCAGAAGCTGCGTCGCTTTTCGGCATGAAGGCATAAATGAGGCCCACGGCTATTACGGCGAGGGCGACAAACAAAACTTTTTTCATTGTTGATAATTTAATGTGTTCAAGGTAAAAAGGTCGTCATCAGCAATTCGCAATGAACGAACATCGCTAACTTGCAACGAAAGTACCAATTTCACCAAAACACCCCTCAACCCCCCTTTTGTTTAAACAAACTTTAACTTCAACAAAGACTCATGCGAAAAATCGTGGTAGCTGTGGCAGGTTCGAGTGGTTCAATCTACGCCAAAGTCCTCTTTGACCGACTGGTGCAAATAAAGTCGCAATGGGCTGCCGTGGGCGTGGTGATGAGCAAAAACGCCCGGCTCAACTGGCAATTGGAGCTTGGCAACGAAAGCTACCGAGATTATCCGTTCGATGTGTACGAAAAGGATAATTTTGCCGCCCCGTTCGCATCCGGCTCGGCCAAGTACGACACCATGGTCGTTTGTCCTTGTTCGATGGGCACGATGGGGCGCATCGCTGCTGGCATCTCCGACGACCTGCTCACCCGTGTTGCCGACGTGGTTTTAAAAGAGCGACGCCGCCTGATTTTGGTGCCAAGGGAAACGCCGTTCAGCCTCATCCACCTGCGCAACATGGTTGCAATCACGGAAGCGGGTGGGATTATTTGTCCGGCCATTCCGTCGTTTTACAGCGGGCCGTCAAACATGGAAGCCCTTGCTGCCACGGTGGTGGATAGGGTGCTGGATTTAGCCGGTTTTGAACTGGAAACATACAGGTGGGGGGAGTGAGCAGGTGCTTACTTTTTCCTTTTTCCTTTTTCCTTTTTCCTTTTGAAATGAAGCTACAAATAGAAATAGTTTACGAGGACGACGACCTCGTCGTGGTGAACAAACCCGCCAACCTGCTCACCATTCCCGACCGTTTTTCGCCGGACAAGCCCAATTTGTACCACATGCTCGGCAACGAGTTCGGTAAGATTTTCACCGTTCACCGACTCGACCGGGAGACCAGCGGCATTTTGGTTTTTACCAAAACGGAGGAGGCGCACAAGGAACTTTCCAAACAGTTCATGGATAGGACGGTGGAGAAAATCTACTTCGCCCTGGTGGAAGGCGTGATGCACCAGCAGGAGGGGCTGATTGACAAGCCGCTTGGTCCGCACCCGACCCATCCTGAGAAAATGGCCGTCGTGCATGGTGGAAAACCATCCCGAACCAATTACAAAGTGACGGAGACTTTCAAGAATTTCACCTTCATCGAGTGCAGCATCGAAACGGGACGGACGCACCAAATCAGGGTTCATCTTCATGCCATCGGCTATCCATTGGCGGTTGATGCACTCTATGGTCGGCAGAGTTCCTTTATGCTTTCAAAAGTGAAATTGCGGCGGTTCAAATTGAGCAAATTCGAGGAAGAAGAGCGCCCACTCATGTCACGTACCACGCTCCATGCTGGGAAATTGGTGTTCAACCACCCCACCACTGGCGAACGAATGACCATCCAAGCCGATTTGCCGAAGGA
>CAZDSU010000020.1:12438-27169 GCA_964508135.1 uncultured Saprospiraceae bacterium | reverse complement strand
AAAAGCATCTAAAATCAAGTAGTCCTGAGCAAGAACTTTGCCCAGGACTACCCAATAAAATCCCAATAACCCAATACCTCAATATCTGCTCATTTCGCCTCCGTCGGGTCTTCCAGCAGGGTGAACACCCGCTCCACGGGGTTCAATGGTACGTTGACCGGGTTGCCGACATTGTCCACCAGGGTAAGTTTGATTTTGTTGTCGCCCATCGGCAAGCCCTCGATGAAGTAGGGTTCCCATTTATCCACGGTAAACTCCTTTTCACCGTTCACCAGCACTTTCACCTTGTACCCATCTGGGCTAAGTTTAGTATTGACGAGGAAAAAATCGAGCATAACCTTGTCGGTTTCGGCCTTGCCCACGTATTTCCCTTTGGGACGGCTGTAAAAAAGCATGGCCTCTTCCACCATCGGCCCATTGTGGATTCTACCTTTTCTCACGTCAGCTTTGAATGCCATGGAAGCGCCCTCAGACTTGACACTCTCATGGTAACTGCGCCCAAAAAAGGCAAGGATATAGTGCATACCATCCTCTACTGCCTTTTCAAAGGTTGATTCATAAACAGCATCGTAAGGTTCATTGTCAATGATTAGGTGGATGTGCTGGCCATCTTTCGAGTTGGCGCACATCTTTTGTGCTGCATCAGGGGTTTGCTGTTTAAGTTTGTAGTTCATTGGGCGAAAAATGAAACTGCCCTTTTCGTAGCCAAAAGACATTGTTGCATTCGGAAACTCAGGAGAAGATGGAAACGGGCTAAGCCGGATTTCACTGGGCGCAGGTGCTGTCTGCTGGGCAGTAGTGTCAGCCGCTGTCGCTTCATTGGCTTCTGTGTTGGCACCTTCATTGCCGCAGGCGGCAAAAAACAGCGACGCCATGGTAAATGCTGTCAAAAGAAAAAACATCTTTGCTTTCATGTCGAAACTCGTTTTTGATTGTTGATAAAATTGATGGGGCAAAGCGAATGCTTCACCCCGTGTTATTGGTAAAAATGAAAAATCAGCCAGAAAGTTCAAGCCTGATTACTTGTTCCAATCGTTTGATTTGCAATTAGTTCCATATCTCTCTCAAACGCACAAGCCCTCAAACACTCAAACGCTCAAAATGGTCGAACTAAAAGTAGAAGGCATGGACTGCGCCTCTTGCGCAGCAAACATAACCAAGTATTTGGAGAAAAAAGGGCTGCAAAAAGTCAACGTCAACTTCTCCAGCGGCGAGGTCGTTTTTGAGCAGCCAACGGACGAAGTTCCGATGGAACTGGTCAAAGAAGGCATCAACAAGCTCGGCTACCACGTCGTGGAAGACAACGTGACGCCGTACTGGACACTCCAACGAAAGCTTATCTTTTGCGCCATTTTCACGGTGCCGCTGTTAGGTTCGCACCTGCTCATGATGGCGGGCATCCATCTTTTGGAAAACGCCTGGGTGCAGTTCGCTATCTGCCTGCCCGTTTACGTCGTCGGCTTTTTTCATTTTGGAAAAACCAGTCTGGGGGCGCTCCGCAATGGCTCGACGCACATGGACATCCTGATTTTTATCGGGGCTACGGCAGCCTTCGTTTACAGCACCATCGGGGCCGTGATGAACGAGCCGAATTACCTGTTTTTCGAGACCAGCGCCACCATCATCACACTGGTGCTGCTGGGCAATTGGTTTGAAAAACGGGCCGTCAAGCAAACCACCAGCGCCATCGAAGACCTGACCCGCTTGCAAGTGGAGTGGGCGAAGAAAATCATGCCCAGCGGAACGGTCGTCACCATCGAGGCGAGCGAGGTGTTGCCCGGCGACTGGCTGCAAGTGAACGAGGGCGACAAAATCCCCGTGGACGGTACGGTACTCAAAGGCTCGGCGGACGTGGACGAGTCCATGCTCACCGGCGAGAGCCTGCCCGTGAGCCGCCTGCCCGACGACCGGGTGCTCGGCGGCAGCATCGTCACCGGGGGCAACCTCACCGTCGCTGCCACGGCCACCACCCGTGACACGACCCTCAGCCAGATGATAGAATTGGTGAAATCTGCCCAAATCAACAAGCCGGACATCCAGCGGCTGGCCGACCGCATCAGTGGCGTCTTCGTGCCGGTGGTGCTGGGCATTAGCATTTTGACCTTCTTCGTGTCCGTGTTTTTCTTCGACATCGCTCCGCAAAAAGCCATGCTCAACGCCATCGCCGTGCTGGTCATCTCCTGTCCTTGTGCGATGGGCCTCGCCACCCCGACCGCCGTGATGGTTGGCGTCGGGCGATTGGCCAAGAATGGGATTTTGGTGAAAGGGGCACAAACCATCGAAGTGTTCGCTGGTATAAAAAACTTCGTCTTCGACAAAACGGGTACGCTGACCAACGGCGATTTTAAAATTAAAAAAATCAATTACTTCGCTGATAATCAGGAAGAACTACGAGCGATGATGTTGAAGATGGAGCGGCATTCTTCGCACCCCATTGCCCAATCATTGATGAAGGAATTGTCGAACGAGCAGGATTTGCCGAAGGTGACAGTTTCCAAAATCCAAGAATTGAAAGGGCAGGGCGTAACGGCATTTGATGCGGATGGCAATGAGTTTCGCTTGGGTTCAAAGCGCTTTGCTGGCGCAAATTTTCAAGAGAATCAGGCCGCATTATTTTTTAGCAAAAACGGACAAGCCCTCGCCAGCATCGAAATCGAGGACGCCGTGAAGCCCGATGCCGCCGCCCTAATGGACTACTTGCGCAGCACGGGCCGCACCCCCATCATGCTCAGTGGCGACCGAGCTTCCAAGGTCAACGAAGTGGCGCAGCAGCTTGGCATCACCCATATTTTTGCGGAGCAACTGCCCGCCGACAAGCTCGCCATCATCAAGCAACTCAGCGCCGAAGCCCCCACTGCCATGATTGGCGACGGCATCAACGACGCTCCGGCATTGGCGCAGGCCACCATCGGCGTCAGCCTCAGCAATGCCTCGCAGGTGGCCATGCAGAGCGCCCAAATCATCCTGCTCAACGGCAACCTCGACCGCCTCGCCAAGGCCCTGGCCATCTCCACTGCCACACTCCAGACCATCAAGCAAAACCTCTTTTGGGCATTCGCTTACAACGTGGTGGCCATCCCCGTGGCAGCGATGGGCTACCTGAACCCAACTTGGGGAGCGCTGTTCATGGCCTTCTCGGACGTGGTGGTAATTGGAAATTCGATAAGGTTGAAGGGGAGGAAAGTGTGACAAAATACGATTTTGGATTGACGATTTACGATTGGGGGAATAGGAAATGGCACTATACTTTGACAATCACAATGTGTCACTCCTGAATAATCGAAGACTTTTCTGTTTGATTTGAATTTTAATTTTCGCTTTCTATCTTTGGCCGCAACATTCGTTGTCAAATCAAAACAAAAACAAACCAATACCCTATGGCCTCAGCCGAACAGCCCGTTCCAACTACACCAGAAATGTCCGAACACGAGTGGGGTGACCTGCTTTACAGCATCGAGCAACAGAAGTGCATCGTGGTGGTCGGGCCGGAAGTGTACACGGCACCAGGTGAGGCAACGATGGACAAACGATTGGCCGAGTTCCTGCGAAAACAATCAGCGCAGCTCCGCATCCGAGTAAACGACAACGGCTGGTATCACCTGCAACCGGGAGGCAACGAAACCTCTCCCGTGCGCCAAGTGAAGGAATTTTACAATCGCCCCACGCCCCATGCTGAAGAATCGCTCAAGACCCTTGCCCGCATCCGGTTCCCCATTTACATCTCCTTGACGCCTGACACCAAGCTTCGACAGGCTTTTTCGGGCTATGCCGCAGACTTTGAAACGTATGTGCGCAACAAACCTTACCGGGAAGACGTGCCCGGGCCCACGCCCGACCGCCCCATGGTCTATCAACTGCTGGGGAACATCGAGGACAGAAACTCATTGGTGCTGACCTACGACGATTTCTACGACTTCCTCAAATCGGTCTTCACGGGCAATAGCATGTCGCCTATCTTGAAGGATGCCATTATCGGGGCCGAGTATTTTCTGTTCTTGGGCATGTCATTCGACCAATGGTATAACCACTTGTTTATGCGGGTGCTCAACCAGTCGAAGGAGAAATTGCAAACGCAAAAAGTGGCCGTGCCCTTCGATGCCTTTAATGCCGATAGCTGCGCTGAGCAATACACCATCAAGTTTGTGGATGACCGCATTGGCGACTTCGTAACGGAACTGCTTGCAAGGTGCGAAGCTGCCAAGCTGGTAAAGCCCCTGCCCGTCTTCAAAGGCGAACAGGCACCGCAAGAGGACAAGTCTGGCCCCTTCCTTGCCGAACTGATGGAACTTGTTGTCGAAAACCAGTTCGAGCATATCTACGACCGAGTAAAAAAAATGCTCATGGGCACGGGAGAGTCGGGTAGGGGGCTGCTCCAAAAATTTATCCAGCTCAAAGGACGATACACCAAGCTAGAGGAGGAAAACTCGCTTGGCATCCTCTATCCCGACCACTACAACGTGGAGATGAACAAGCTGCGCAAGGCATTCATTGACCAACTCGAACAGCTCCGCCAAGCATGGCCCCAACTCAACCTCCAACCATGAGCAAAGCACTACCCAGATACCCCGGCGCACAGCCCTTCGAGACGCACCAAAGCGGCATCTTCTTTGGGCGTGACAAAGACGTAGTAGCCCTTAGTCGTATAGTTAGGCAGGAGCCTCTTACCGTATTGTATAGTAAGTCTGGGATGGGTAAAAGTTCGCTGCTTAATGCAGGCTTGGTACCTAGTATGGAACAAAGTGGGGAGTTTCATACACTTCGTATCCGTTTTAACTCCTTCGATAAAAAGTATATGGCTGGTAGTCAAATCATGCCTGACATTAAAACAAGGAAAATTATCCGTGGTAGTGAAAAAGTAGTAATTACCTTTTTGGACAAGCTTATAGAAAACGAGGAAACTATCTGGCATGACTTGAAAGAGCAACAAATTTTTGTACAGCAAGAATTAGTAAAAACTGGTCTTCCCCCAAAAAAAACACTACTTATATTCGACCAATTTGAAGAATTATTTACATACCCTGCGGATGCAATTTTAGCTTTTCGAAAGCAGCTGGCAGAGGCACTTTATACTCCTTTGCCAAGCCGCTACTGGGATATGTTAGAGCTATACGGACAGGAGGAAAGTCCACTCAACGAGGCTGAGCAGGCTCTACTTCAAAAACCATTGGAATTAAGGGTGATTATGGCTATTCGTCAGGATCGCATGCACCTGCTTGGGCAATTAACCGATTATTTGCCAAATTTGAATAAAAATTGGTATGAACTAAGGCCACTAACACTGCAACAAGCTAGACAAGCTATTGTAGCACCTGCAGGTTTTAATGGTGATTTTATTTCAAACCAATACCGGTATGAAGAAAGAGCCATTGAAGTAATACTAAATTTTTTAACGGAATGTGGGACTGAATCTGTTGAAAACACCCAACTTCAGATAATATGTAGCTCAATTGAAACGAAGGTTATTCAGAAGTCACTAACCTTCATACGGCTTACAGATGTTGGTGACTTAGACGCAGTTATCGAGAATTACTACCTTGAGAAGATATCAACAGTTGGTAGTGAGATAGAGCAACTTGCAGCTAGAAAGTTATTGGAAGAAGGTTTGATTTATGAAGAGGAAGAACGGCGGCTCAGTCTTTATGAGGGACTTATAGTTAAGGTCCATGCAGTATCAGTTGAAGTGCTCAGAAAACTGGTAGATAGCCATTTACTTAGGGCAGAACCTAGTCTTAACGGAGGATATACCTATGAGCTAAGTCACGACACTTTAGTAGCACCGGTATTGAAAGCCAAATCCAAACGAAAAGCTGAAGAACTCTACGAAGCCGAGCGAAATGCTCAACAACTCAGGGAGAGGGAGCTGACAGAACTTCGCCTCAAGGCAGAGGAAGAGAGAAAGCGGGCAGAGGAGGAACGTAAACTGAGGGAGCAGGCAGAGCAAGCCAAAACTGAGGCTGAAAATCAGCGTTGCCTGGCGCAAGAAAACGAGCTACAAGCCAGGCAACGAACGAGACTGGCAGCAGTTGTGTCCATTATAGCTTTGGGGCTGGCATTGTTTGCAGGGTGGAGCTATGTTCAAGCTAGAAATGCTTATAAGCTAGCGGAATACAATGCTGGATTAGCTGAGGGAGAAGCACTCAAAACCAAAACAGCGCTTGCTAATTTATTAAAAGAACAAGCAGAGAAACAAATGTTAGTTTTCATTGACAAAGAGGTAAGATCTATTGCTATTTTAGAGGCTGGAGGCTGCCCCCCTCAAGATTTTTTCGATGAAATGACGGAAATAATTAAGAATCATCCTGACAGCCTTTTGCTTAAAGAAAGACTTCAAACACTTCACAATAAAAATCCAAACTGCAAATGAAAAACCTATCCTTATTTTTGATGATTTTGTTTTTGCCAGCTTTTGTGAATGCCCAAAACAGTTATTATGAGGCAGTTCAACAAGGTGACGAAGCCTTTAAGAATGGCAAGTATAAAACTGCAATCAACAAATACTTTGCCGCTGAAGCATTCGATCCATCAAAAAAGGAGAATGTCAAAGTAAAGGTTAATGCAGTGTTTGATAAAATTGAATCTTTGCGCAATGAAGCTGATATTGCAAAAAAACAAGCTCAAGCCGCCTTAGTAGAGATAAAAAATGCTGAGCAACAACTTAAAATAGAGCGTGATAAGGCCCGCGAAGCGGCTGATGCAGGAGACAATGCAGCATTAGCTTTGAGAATTAGTCAATATGACCCAACATTAGCATTGAGGTTAGCGGAAGAGAACCTCAAATCCCACCCTGAAAATACAAATTGTGCGGCTACCGTTCGTGCTTCTTCAGATCCTTCTAACTATTATTACTTTGCACAGTTGAATAAACATAGTAACAGAGTATCTTCAGTAGCATGGTCGCCTGACGGGAGGTTCATTGCTAGTTCATCATGGGATAAAACAATTAAGGTTTGGAGTACAAGCAATAATACTGAAATATTCACGATTCAGGATTCTGCAGAGGTTACAACGGTAGCTTGGTCTCCTGATGGAAAATACTTGGCCAGTGGGTCAAAAACCGAATCAATAAGAATATGGGATGCTTCAAATGGCTCAAAGCTGTTTGATTTAAGAGGTCATAAATCTGCCGTATTCTCATTAGCATGGTCATCAGATGGGAATCTTTTGGCAAGCGGCTCGAATGATAAAACGATAATTCTATGGGATATTACCACTAAGGAAAAATTGTGTAGTTTAGAAGGACACACCTCAACGGTTTGGTCTGTTGCTTGGTCCCCCAATGACAACCTTTTGGCAAGCACTTCCACTGACAACACAATCAAAATATGGGATATCAAACAATGTAAAATAATTTATTCACTTACCGGGCATAAGTTACCAGTATTTTCAGTCGCATGGTCACCTGAAGGCAAATACGTGGCAAGTGGTTCGGCAGACAAAACAATAAAAGTATGGGATGCTAATAATGGTAGTTGTCTATACGACTTAGAGGGCCATACCTTTTCCGTGACTTCTCTCAACTGGTCTCCCAATGGAAAATATTTATTAAGTGGGTCTGGCGACAAAAGCATAAAAATATGGGAGATAGAGAAGCAGCGAAATGTCAGCAATTTGAAAGGTCATACGTATGCAGTATATTCGGCCAAATGGTCGCCAGACGGCAATCGAATAGCTAGTGGATCTGGCGACAATACCATAAAAATATGGTATTTTGAAAATAGCAAGAATTTAGTTTCAATGAATGGACATACCTCCGATGTAGTTGCAGTTGCGTGGTCTCCAAACAATAAGATGATTGCAAGCGCCTCCTATGATAACTCAGTTGGGTTATGGGACATAAATGATGAGTGGAAATTTACAAAATTGGATGGGCATACCTCTAAGGTTAATATTGTTGCATGGTCTCCAGATGGCAAATTATTGGCAAGTGGCTCCGATGACAAAACAATTAGGGTGTGGGATGTCGTTGCTAGGGTCAAATTATTCAAATTAGAAGGGGATACTTCACCTGTGTATTCGCTTTCATGGTCAAAAGATGGCAAGTATTTAGCTAGTGGACAAGGCAACAAACTGATATACATTTGGGATGTTCAATCAAAAAAAAGTATCAAATCATTCGTCGCACATTCAGCTGAAGTGTTTGCACTTTCTTGGTCTCCAAACGGTAAATACTTAGCAAGTTGCTCATCTGATAAATCCATTAAACTTTGGGAAGCACCATTGTTTAACGAGTATTGTGAATTCACAGGCCATAATTCAGACATATATACACTGACTTGGTCCCCTGATGGGAAGTACTTAGCAAGCGGATCTGGCGGAACTACAGGAGGCGACAACACGGCCAGGATTTGGAGCCTTGAAACAAAGGCAGAGGTTCGAAAACTAGAAGGTCACACAATTGATGTTTCAGGTGTAGCATGGTCGCCAAATGGCAAGTATTTTGCAACTTGCTCTGCTGACAATATGGTGAAAATATGGGACACAAAAACATGGCACGAACTATACTGGCTTTCCGGGCACTTATCATATGTATATTCAGTGTCATGGTCTCCAGATGGTAAATACATAGCGAGTAGTTCAAAAGATTCTAAAGTAAAAATATGGGAAGTTGACCCATATTTAAGCACCAAAGCGGCTACAATTAGTGTAGAACAGTTGAAGGCGGTTGGAGCAAAACTTTGAAATTGAAACCGGTGCTCGAAAAAGTTCAAGTGCCGCCTGGTGCGTATCTCGGTGTCGTAGGCCTTGCAAGGAACCCTCTAACTCTCAGAAACTGTTTTAAAACCTCTGACGTGACAGAAAATGTCAGATTTTGAGCGGCAGACGAAGAGAATTTTTGCTGGGATAGCAGCGCTATCGCTGCAAAAATTGTCGCAGTATGTCGCTCAAAAGATGGCGTTTTATGGCCGTTGAGGGGTTTTAAAACAGTTTCTCAAGGAACTGGCTACCAGCTTGAAAGTATAGGTGGATGTGCTACTTCCAGGCTTTTTCGCCGAGTTGGTTGAATTCGAAATTTAGAATTGGCCATGGGTGAATGGCTCCAAGGACTATTCCTAAGGGTTGCATACTATTCATCTTTTTGGACACAAAGCTAATTTACCCAAGGAAAATCATAAAGAGCTAATAAAGAATATTGAAACTTCACTTGAAAAATCCATCATGTAAATGAAACAACTAATTAACTTCCTAATTGTCGCATTATTACCTCTGTTGTCTAATGCACAAAACAATTACAACGAGGCTATTCTACAAGGTGATGAAGCCTTTAAGAATGGCAAGTATAAAGCTGCAATCAACAAGTACTTTGCAGCGGAAGCGTTTGATCCATCAAAAAAGGAGAATGTCAAAGTAAAAGTTAATGCAGTATTTGATAAAATTGAGGCATTGAGGAAGGAGGCCGACAATGCTAATAATAAAGCTCAAAAAGCGCTTACCCAACTAAAAGCGGAACAAATTAAGACTGAACGAGCACTTATTGAAGCGGAAAATGCTAGAAAATCAGCAGAGGAAAGCTACAAGAGAGCCACTCAAGCCAACGAGCAAGTAGCTTCTTCGTTTATTCGCGAGGCCAATTCAGCTATCAAAAATATGGACTACGAACTAGCACTTAATAAAATTAGCACAATAGCAGGATTGGAGGTTAACAAACAAGATGTTCTGAAGAGCTATATGGAAATTGTCTTTTGGCATTGCGAAACTGGAAATCCACAACGGGGCTTTAGTATTCTAGATACAGCGCTTATGATGATGGGAAGAAACATACTCTCCAACAATCTCGACAAGCTCTCCAATACGGATCAGTTACGTCATGTCTTGGAACAATTGGATATGAATCATTACAGCTTCCTCAAGCAACGGTACTACCCCCATATGATTTTCATTGAGGGTAGTACTTTTCAGATGGGCTGTGATGCTGGAAGTCTACAAAAGTCAGGTTTAGACTTTGAATGTGGAAGTGAACAAAAGCAACATTCCGTAATCCTCGACAACTACTACCTAGCTGAAACCGAAACCACTTGGTGGCAGTTCGGTCTCTACAGGGCGGCTAATGGGAAAAATGTATGGCATAACCGAGCCATCTGGTTGCCTACTGGAGACCATCCTGTAGTCAATATAAATTGGCGTGATGCCATTGGATATGCCAACTGGGTAAGCAAGCAGTTCAAAGAATTTGAAAAAGATACGGTATTCAGCGGTGATTTGCAAAGTGATCAGGTGGAAGCTGATTGGACTAAAACTGGTTTCCGCCTGCCAACTGAGGCTGAATGGGAATATGCTGCAAGGAGTAGAGGAAAAGACTACATATTTGCATGGGGCAACAGCAAAATACCTATAGGAAATATAGCGGACGAAACCGCAAAAGCCTCTAATCCTAGTTGGGATATTTGGATAGGTTACACCGATGGCTATGTTTATACTTCACATGTCAACAGATTCCAGCAAGGTGATTTAGGCCTGTATGATATGACCGGTAACGTTTGGGAATGGTGCTGGGATTGGTTTGACGAGAATTATTACGAGGACAACCAGAAAAACCCACATGGTCCTAATAAGTCTAGCTCTGAAAGAAGTGTGCGGGGTGGCTCATGGCACTTTGACCCCCCCGATCTTCGTTGCACTCTTCGTGCTATGATATATCCTGACTATTATATGGACAATTTAGGTTTTCGCCTTGCAAGGGCAGCAAAATAGGACAAATTCTTTTCAGAGCCCTGTTGGCGCAAGTGTTCCGCATTTCAAAGATAGCAGCGCCCAAGTAACTATGAAAAAGCCCACAGTTCCAGCAAGAGTTGAGCGCAGCGGCTCTTGCGGCGGTCTGGCAAAACACCCTCATCCCGCATTGCACGAAATTTATAACTTGGCTATCTTTCGCCCAAAACTACTATGAGCAGGGCGTTGAAAATCAAAGACCCGGAAGGTCTGTACTTTGTCACTTTCACGGTCGTCCACTGGATAGACCTTTTTATCAGAAAGTGCTACAAGGATATTCTGATAGACTCATTAAAACATTGTCAAGAGAACAAAGGGTCGGTCGTCCATGCCTTCGTCATCATGACCAGCCACGTGCATTTGATAGTTACCAGGAAGCCGGACGGTGGGCAGCTGCCCGACACCATCCGGGATTTCAAGAAATACACGTCGGGCAAGTTGCTAAAGGCCATCAAGGAGACACCCGAAAGCCGCAGGGAATGGCTGCTTCGGGCCTTTGGAGAAGCCGGAAAGAAAAATCCCAACAACAGCCGCTACCAAGTCTGGATACAGGACAACCACCCGGTGGAAATCATAAGTTTGAAGTTCGTAAAACAGAAACTGGACTATGTTCACAACAACCCCGTGGAAGCGGGCATCGTGTTTTCACCGTATAATTATGTCTATTCTTCTGCAACAGCGTATGCGGGGCGGGCAGCGGAATGCCTTCTTTCCATCGAATTGCTTGAAACCCCATTGTGGATATGACGGCAAGGACTGGTATATGGGAAGATGGCCGCAAGAGCCGCTGCGCTCAACTCTTGCTGGAACTGTCACTTAATTTTCGAAACTGAAGACGGGCATTGGGCGACGGCAGGAATACTTGCGCCAACGGGGTACCTAAAGTCATTGCCCGTACTGATGATATTCATTGACAAGCGCCCCTTGTAGATGTAACTTGGCGCAAAAAACAGAATCATGAAACGGAATTTATTTTTCTGGATTTGCCCGCTACTATTGATGGTAGCAGGCCACAAACTACAAGGGCAGCCAATCGAGCGCCCATGGGAAATCGGCATTGGCGCAGGCATGAATTGGCAAAAGGTGAAGGTGGAGTCGAGTAACTCCCATTTTGATGGGTGGTGGCTTTTTTCGCCAAGTTCTACAAGTACGAGTACGAAGATTTGGGGCAAGAGAAGGGGCTATTCAGGCAGTGCGCTGGTGAACTTTCACCCAAGGAAGCATTTTAGCTTACAAAGCGGCTTGGTCGTCTCCTCGGTGGAAAGTCATGCGAGCAGGACGAGGATTTCCACCTATTTTTACGATGAATCCGAAGATGTAACGCACGTTGACATTGTTCAATTTGACAAGGAGTACGTGTTGATGGATGTTCCTTTGCTGTTCAGATGGTATCTCAACCCCGGTGAAAACAATGATAATCCCCTCAAGATTTTCATTGACATAGGTACTGTTTTCCGGTTTCCGCTTGCCAACAATTCCACCCTCCAAAAATGGGAAGACGGGGTTTTGGTAAACTCTGGCAAATTGGATATGAAGAACAACTCGGGTTATTTTGGCATTGGTGCCAGGGTAGAGCAGTATGCTATTGCAGTGAATTGGACCCAACTGCACCATGACGATAGCGATTACCGCAGCAATTTGTTTGCCGTGAACCTGACCCGGTATTTCAGCGTGGGAAAAAAATGAAAAGCTGACGAAGCGGGCTTGAGAATTTCGCTGTTGACGTACTCGTTGTTTCCATTGAATCAAAACAACTCATAAGCGCAAGCTGTGACAAGTTTAGCGATAGCGTAACTTGTCATCCCCTCAACATCCGTCAGAACCAAGACAATCCGACGTCCCTATTTCTCCTACATTTGCCACCCCATGTATCCAATAAAACAAATCGTCCTGATTTCCCTGTTCCTCATTTCCCAGCTTTGCTTGCGGGCGCAGACTTTCACTGCCTCCGTTGAACAATCCGTCCCCGATGACGGCAGCCCCATTTCCTTCAACTTGGAGGTGAGCGGTCTGCCCGATGTCATCAACACCAACTTCGGATTGGTGCAGGTCTGCCTGAACATGGATCATACCTGGGACAGCGACATGGACGTGCGCCTGATAGCCCCCGATGGCACGACGTTCCTGCTGTTCGCTGGGGTAGGGGGCGATGGGGACAATTGGGAAAACTGCTGCCTCCGGGACGATGCGCCTGAGTTTATCTTCAATTTTGGGGCACCATTCAATGGCGTCTTCCGGCCAATGGGCAGCATGGGCAACGTGAACAATGGCCAGAACCCCAACGGCACTTGGCAAATCCTGCTGTACGATACCTATGCCTTTGCGGATGTAGGCTACATGAAGGACTGGAGCCTGAGCTTCGATGTGGGTGCGCCCAGCCCATTCGTGTTTCCCGGCAGCAATTTGCCCATCGTAAAAATCTCGACAGGCGGGCAGACCATCCAGAACGAGCCAAAAATCTTGGCCGACCTCCAAATCATCAACCACGGCAACGGACAACTGAACTCGCCAACTGATTCGGTCTATGAATATGCGGGGAAAATAGCGGTGGAACTGCAAGGCTACACCGGGCCGTGGTATCCCAAGAAGAACTACGATTTCGATTTGTTGGATAGCGCAGGGCTGGAAGTGGACACATCGCTGCTGGGCCTCCCTGCCGAAAACGACTGGATATTGAAGGCCGAATACCTCGACCCCACGCTGATGAGCAATGCGGTGGCTTACGAGTTTGCCCGCCGGATGGGCCGCTACGCCCCCCGTACCATGTACTGCGAGGTGTTCGTGGACGGCGACTACCAAGGCGTTTTCAACCTAACAGAGAAGGTGAAGCGGAGCAAAAACCGGGTGGACATTGCAAAGCTGAACCCACAGGACACCCTCGGCGACGAACTGACGGGGGGCTATATCATCGAAATGAACCACAACGGTGCGCCGGGCGCTTGGGATTCGCAATACTTGCCCATCAACTTCGCCACCAACGGCCTGCCCGTGCAGTATAAATTCGTGTACCCAAGGAGCGCCGAGATACACCCCTTGCAGGGCGAATACATCCATGCCTTTGTGGATAGTTTTGAGAACAGCCTGCACGAGCCGAACTTCGCCGACCCTGTGCTTGGCTACCGCAAATGGATAGAAGAAAGCTCGTTCATGGACTTCATGTTCGTCAATGAGTTCAGCACCAACTACGACAGCTATGGCCGAAGCACCTTTTTGTACAAAGAAAAAGACACAGACGGCGGCAAGCTGAACATTGGTCCGGCCTGGGACTACGACCGTGGTTATTGCTGCGTGGAAGGCTGGGTCTGGGAGCTGACGCATACCGGCTGGCCTTTCCCCGATTGGTGGAGCATCCTGCACACCCATTCCGTGTTCTTGCAGCAGCGACATTGCCGTTGGCAGGAGCTTCGGGAGGGAGCTTGGACGACCGATGCTTTCCTGCAAATGGTGGACTCGCTGCACCTGCTCCTCGGCGATGCCGCTGCCCGGAATTTCCAGCGCTGGCCGGAGTTGGGCTTTGCCGATTTCAATGGCAACGTGGCTGCCCGCAAGACCAATATCACCGCCCGACTGGAGTGGATGGATGGGCAGATTTCGGGGGAAAGTTGCGAGGTATTGCCATCGGCAACGAAGGAGCATGGGCTGGCGCAATGGCGGCTTTTCCCCAATCCCGCCGATGATTTGGTGTTGATTGATATTGGGCAAACGAGCGATGCTTTTAAGCTCACGATACATGACTTGAATGGCAAGGTGCTGTTTGCCAAATCCATGCAAGTTGGTGAGCAGCGCATTCAAGTGGATGTGAGCAAATGGCCATCCGGGATCCATCTGGTGGAACCCGCGAACGCAGCGCGTAGCCCAGCCGAGCAGCTGACTATTTTTTGAGCGTATTGATGTTAAAGTGACTAGGTGGCACTGAACTTCTCGCGAGGAGGATTGGAACACGGATTGGACGGATTGAACGGATTTACACAGATTAAATCCGTTTTCATCCGTTCAATCCGTCCAATCCGTGTTCCAATCCTCC
>CAZDSU010000020.1:0-12428 GCA_964508135.1 uncultured Saprospiraceae bacterium | reverse complement strand
TGAACGAAGCGGGTAGGCGAGTGGCGAAGCTGATGGTCTTTTGAGCGATTAGGTGTTCCAATCCTCCCGCGTGTCACGCCATGTTGATGACATCCCCACTCACTTGGCCACGAAGCAGTGACCCCACTAATTTCCCGCCCATTTTTTTCCAATTTCCCGCTACCTTAGCCCCGCTTAAAACGCCAACATGCAGAGCCAAATCGTAAAAAACGCTGAAACTTATGTCATCAACCTGCTGAAGTTGGGCCTGAAACCCGAGCACCGGTACCATGACTTGAATCATACACTTTCCATGCGGGACGCCTCGCAGGAGCTGGGCAGACGCTACAGCCTGACCAAGGAGGAACTGGAACTGCTGGAACTTGCCGGGCTTTTTCACGATACCGGCTTCACCAAAACCTATGTCGGGCACGAGGATGTGAGCAAGGAAATCGCCACGGATTTTTTACAAAAAGAACAGTTTGACCCAGCGAAAATCGAGCAGGTGAGCCGCCTGATTGAGGTCACGAAAGTGGGTGTGGAGCCAGAGCTTTTGCTCGAAAAAATCATCAAGGATGCCGATTTCAATACCAACGGCGCTACTTACGAGGAGAAATCGGAGGCACTTCGCAAGGAATGGGAGGTGTTTTGCAACCAGAAAATGACCGACGACGAATGGACGGAAAACGGCCTGAAATTCTGGGAAAGCCACCGTTTCTACACGGGCGAGGCGCAGGCGCTTTACGGTGATTCTAAGCGGAAAACCGTGAAAACATTGCGCAAGATTGCCGAAAAAATTAAGCCCAGCGATGACATGCTTGACTTCGCCATCGGCAAGAGCAAGAGCGCCCAGATGATGTTCAAGACCACGCTGCGCAACCAGATTGACCTCACCAACATCGCCGACAACAAGGCGAACATCATGCTCAGTATCAACTCGCTGCTCATCACCATTGGCATTCCAATGCTCGCCGGCAACCTCAAGGAACACCCCAGCCTCATCTATCCGGCGGCAGTGCTGCTGCTAACCTGTATCTTGTCCATTGTGTTTGCCACGCTGGCCACCCGCCCCGTGAAGATGCTCGGCAGGACTTCGACGGATACCATTGACTCCGGCAATTCCAACTTGTTTTTCTTTGGAAACTTCTTCAAAATGGAACGGGACGACTATATGAAGGGGCTTATGAGGGTGATGCAAAACGAGGAAATCATTGATAAATCCATCGTCAACGACCTCTTCTTTCTAGGCCGAACCCTCGGCCACAAATACCGCCGCCTCCGCATCACCTACGAAATCTTCATGGTCGGTATGGTGCTCACCGTCCTTACTTTCGGGATTCTGTACCTGACGGGGAATTATTGAAGAATTGAGTTATTGGGTTATTGGGTTATTGGGTTATTGATAATTGCCCAATAACCCAATAACTCAATAACCAAATCCCCCAATTCCTATTCAACGCAATTTTCCTTCAGCACATCCCAGAGCCAGTGTTGCAGGCGGGCATCTTCGCAGAAGGCCATCCCGATGCACTTGACGCAGTCAGCGGCTTCAAGTCGGCTGCCGGGCTTGAACCCCTTGTCCTTCCGGCGTTCGACGAGCTGCGGCGATGGCATATCCTCCACACCCAACAGGAACACGGAGACCCAGAGGTTGCGTTGCAATGCCCGCACCAAGCTGCGACGGCTGCTGCGGGTATCGCCCTTTTCTTTGAAGAGTAGGAATGCTTTGCCAAAGTACCATTTTGCGGAAAAACTGTCTTCGTGGCTGCGCACCAGTTGCTTGGCCTCTTCCAAACGGTTTTCACAGAGGAGTGCCGTGAGCAGGTAGGGGCCGAGTTCGAGGTCGTCGGTTGGGTTCAGTGCCAATATTTCCCGAAAATGCAGGGCGGCGGTCTCGTAATAGCCGTTTCGGAAAAGCTTCTCCGAGAGGCTCACCTTGGCCTTGAACCAGGTATGCGTTTCAACTTGTTTCCAAGGTTTTTGCTTAAAATCCTCCATCAAATCGGCCAACATCTCTGGCCCGAGCAGCTTGGCAGAAGCTTCCATGCTGCGCTGGTACCACATCATGGCGGCCTCGGCGGTGTCGGCAAGTCCGGCAAGTTCTAAGCAGGCTTCGGGGCATTGCGGGTCGAGTTCAAGGGCTGTGCGGAGGTGCTCACGGGCCACTTCCGGTGAGATGGACTTTCGGGCTTCGAGCACGTGCTCCCGAGCCAACAACTGGGGCATGAGCATCGGGTCGAGTTCCTTCAGCGCATCGAAATGCTGGAAGCTCGACTCTTCCTTGAAAAACCGGAAGATGTGGTGGATGGAACCGCATTCCATCTGAAGGTGAAAAAGTAAGTGCCTGAATTGCTCCAGGCTGCGCCGGGTCTCGGCAGAAGGGGAAACTTGCATGGGTAATAGTGTGTGAATAACAGGGTGTGTCCTTCAAACTTCTTGTCTTACCCAATTGCAATGGCATATTTGATGCCAAATATTACGTTAAAAATAATTTGTAAAGCAAAAACCGTCAACTCGTTAGCTTGGAAATGCTTTTTGCTAAAAAGCAGTGGTGAACGGTTCGGGCCAACGGTGGTTTTGCAGATTTGTTTCCCCGTTTCTATTGCCAATTTTCATAGGATTACTCCATTGCCACCATTTTTAGGGCCAATGTTTCGCCAGTCGAAAGCGTCATACGCAAAAAATAGTTGCCAGCTGCTAGACCTTGAATTGTAAAGGAGACTTGCTGTTTGCCAACGACCAATGCCTGTCGTGGAAAATCTCGCACCGTTCGGCCTTGCACGTCCAAGATACTGAATTGTGCAGCACCTGCTTTCTTCATAACGACCTCGATATCAATACTTTGATGCACTGGGTTTTGCACCAAACGCATATTTGCCGAAGGCGAACTTACCACGTTGGTAGTCCCAGTGTTGCCCGTATAATTGACCTTCATGCCGTTTCCGAAGCTGGCTATCCAGATGTATTTGTTGAAATCGCTTGGGTTGGGGTTTCCGAAGACCCGTTCAGGGTGGTGGAAGCTATAATTCGTGAGGTACCAGTCAGGCTGGCCGACATTGATAAAGTCATTGGTGGATTGCCAAAGGCCCTCGCTCTCTGTGGAAAGGTAGGTGCCAGAGTGGGTCAGCGCCACCGAACTTACCCGATGAAACTGGCCATCCCCCGTAATTTTTTCCCAATTCATGCCCCTGTCTGTTGTCCGAAACAGGCCGCCGAGGTCGTTCGCTGGGCCGCCCCAACCGCTCCAAACGCAGGCGTACCAAGTGTTTTGCGCCGGTTCGTTTGGGTCAACGACGAGGTCCTTCGTCCAGTAGTTCATGTCGGAGTGGTTGCGGCGCTCCCAGCTTTGGCCACCGTTGGTGCTCACGAACACGCCGCTGCTGTCGCTGAAAACACTCCCGCTGTTTGACTTGCGGGCGCTCCAGGTGGTCACGAGCGTACCGTCGTTCAGGCTGTGGATATTGAATATTCGGCCATTGTTTGCTGCTGGGTTGGGCAGTTTGGTCCAGGTGGCAGTGGCTGGATTGCCGATACCGTCGGCTCGCCAGACGCCGCCCACGCTGGGGTTCGTGCTGATAACTCCAGCGTACAATCGGTCGTTGTTGCTGGCGTCGGGCGTCACCCAAATCACGGGGTTTCCAAAGTCGTGCATCGTCAGCCAGGTCTTGCCTTTGTCGGTGGTGTACAACATTTTGCCCGCCTTGTAAGATGGTTGCAGCCGTGCATCCGTCACGTAGGTCGTCTGGTAGATGTCGTGCACGGTTGAAGTGGCACCGAACCAGAGCGGCTGGGTATTGTGTTTCGCAATGCGGTACATCGTGTTCTGATCGTGCCCGGTGTAGTCGAAGCTCCAGGTGAGGCCCCCGTCTTCTGAGCGCATGCCTTTGATGTCCGTGAAGCAGGCGAAGAGGTTGTCTTCGTCAAACCAAAAGACCTGCCAGCAGGTCGTCTGCTCGAGGCCGATGCTGCGGTAGGGCTGTTTCGTGGGCGTCTCGGCCCCTGCCGGATGGTCGAAATCCGGGTCGGTGTAGCCCTGCTGCCAGGTCTGCCCACCGTCCAGCGTTTGGTGCATGAATCCGAAGTCGGTCATGATGACCTGCTGGCTGTTCAGGCGGTTCACGGAGAAGCCGAGTGGCAGTTCCGCCCACCACCAACTGAAGTCGCCACCGTCGCCGGCGTAGCCCGTGCGTATGTTCTGGTTGCCTTCGGTCAAAAACACATGCTGCCACGAGTCACCACCGTTTGCCGTCTTCATCACGATGGGCTGGCCGTTGGGGCTGCTGCCGCTGAGGTAGCAGGTGCTGGGGTCGTTGTCGGCCATGCCGAGCCACACGACGAAGTCCTCGCTGATGTCGAGGCCGTTCATTTTGGGCGTCCATGTGCCGCTGAGGTTGTCCATCGTGTAAACGCCCCGCACGGTTTCCCAGTAGTTGTAGCCCATGTTGGTTGCCCAAACGTTGCCGGGGTCGCCCGTAAGGGCAAAGAAGCGGGTCAGGTTGCCACTATTGCCGCCTCCGAAGCCGATGATGACCTCGCCATTGGGGATGCCCGTGAAGTTGGCAGGTGTGAAACTGTTGCCGCCGTTGCTGCTGTGCAGCACACCATCATTCGTGCCGAGCCAGATATTGTCCCCGTCGAAAAAAGCGCCGGAGAGCAGGATACCAGCGCCCGGGTCATCGGCAGTGTACTTGAGCGGGGCCGTTTGGCCGCCGTCGTTGGAGAAATAGAGGTTGTTGTAGTCTGTCCAGAGTACACGGTCAGGATTGTGGAAGTCGCTGAAAATGAAGAGCTTGTCTTCCCAAGGCTGGTCGTCGCCGGGGCGGATGTCCCAGTTCAAGCCAGCGCTGAGTGACCTGGCCGGGCGGGTGGTGAAGTTTTCGGGGTCGTAAATCAGGGCGTAGCGGATGCCGTTGTTTTGGGTGAAACAGACCTTTCCGAAGGGGCCAGTGGTGGCCGCCGTAAAACGCACCACCTCGTAGCCCTGCCCGGTGGTGTGGTATAGTCCTCCGAGGTCGCTGGCGAGGTAGATTTCCGAGCCGTCGAGCGGGTTTGGGCTAGGGCAGAACAGCGCACCACCACCACCCGTGCCTCGCGATTCGAAGGAGGGAAAGGTTGTGGAAAACAGGAAGTCGGTAACCTTGAAGGTTGCGAGGAAGAGCAAGATTAAGAATGCTTACCTGTTGGACCGTCATTTTGTGAGGAGATATTTTACAAAGATAAAGATGTGTTTTTTCCAACGGTTGTTCTTCAATTGTGGTAAAAAAAGAAAGCCAGTTGCCGGATACCGACAACTGGCTTTCAATGGTTTTGGAACCGCTTCCTAATCCTTCACCGCCTTCCCAGGCTCCTCGAAAAACGACTCATAAGCCCAAAAAATCTTCTCAAAAACCCGGTGCTGCGTCAGCATCCAATCGCCGGTGCTCACATCGGTGAAGTAACGCTCAACCACCTCCGAACGGCGCTCCCCAGTGTCCTTGTCCTTGCGGTAGGTTGGGTAAAAAGCAGCCTTGCGCTCCTGTCCTTTCACGTCCGTGACCGACACGACCGTGAAAGGAATCATCTGGCGGATGCTGTCCTTTTGAGCGTACTGGTTTTCAAAACCTTCGGCCTTCAAGCCACCAAACCCGACCAGAAATCCTTCCACCCGACCCTTCGAAACAGGGCGGTTTATGGCTGCAACGTTGTCGTAAAACGGTTTGACCTCCCAGCTTTGCCCACTCCTTTTGAGCTTGAACGACTTGTTGCGCTGCTGTGGGTATTCCACGCTCACCGCCTCGATGTCCTCGGGTTTGTAGCTGAACACGTTTCGGTCGCGCCAGTCGTCGCCGGTGAGGTCGAAACGGGAGCGGATTTGTCCTACCATTTGCGGGATTTGAAGCACCATCGGCTGCTCCGAGCCATCCATGATGGCATAAGTGCCACGTGCGTCGGCGGTTACGCCACCGATGTAGTAGGCTTTGAGTTTTTTGTCCCGTTTGCCGTACACTTCCACTTTGATGCCCCTTGCTGCCAGTTCCTTAACCACGTGGTCGGTGGCGGCGGGCGGCGGCACGGATTGGAGTTCCAATTTGGTGACTGCTTCCAGCAGGTTTTCCACGGCGTTTTTGCTTGCTTTCTGGCCGTTCACTTTCCAGCTGTCACCATCCCGCTCGACAGTAGTGGTTTCGCCGGTTCGCTTTGCAATGAAAATCTTCTGGATGTCCTTTTCTTCCACCTTGAAGAGGCGGTCCCAACCGAGTGTGGAGTTGGAGGATTGTTTGCCCCCAAAAAAATACCAAGCGGTAGCACCGCCCAGCAACAGGAAAATTGCGATGAGCCAATAGTTTTTTTTCATGCTTTATTGATTGTTAAATTGTTTGATTGTTAAATTGTTGTAGTCCTCTAACAATTCAACAATCTAGCAATACAGCAATTCATAGTACTCCTCCAGCATCCTTTTTACCGAAAACTGTTCGTGGGTACTGCCTACGCTTTTGCGCATCATCTTGCGCCATTTAGGTTGGTTTTTGTAAAAAGTCGGCACTACGTCCCCGGTCAGCACAGCGTAAAGTCCGTTCATGTCATGGAGGTCTTGGGCCGCTTGGTCGCCGAACTCCTTGGCATCACCGAACTGCCAGCCGTTCACGCCATGTTCGCAAGCTTCGGGCCACCAACCATCGAGGATGCTAAGGTTCAGCACGCCGTTCATGGAAGCCTTCATGCCGCTGGTGCCGCTGGCTTCTTTTGGCCGCACGGGGTTGTTCAACCAAACGTCGGCGCCCCGGGTTAGCGCTGCCCCGATGGTCATGTCGTAATCCGTCAGGAAGACGACCGAATTTGGGTATTTTCGGCTCATGGCCACCAAGTTGGCCACGATGGCTTTTCCAGCGTCGTCGAGTGGGTGCGCCTTGCCGGAAAAAACGAGCTGCACCGTTTGGTTTTTCAGCAGCGGTTCGATGATTTTTGGATTTCGGAAAATCAGGTCGCTGCGCTTGTACGCCACTGCCCGTCGGCTGAATCCGATGATGAGCTTGTTCACGTCCAACTTTACGCCGTTGCGTTTTTGGATGAAATTGACCAGTGTTTTTTTGTTCTTTAAATGGGCGTTCCAAAGTTGCTCATATGCCGCTTCCTTTTTGCTGTACGCTGCTTCCAGAATCGCTGTGTCCACCCATGTAGGTACGTGAATGCCGTTGGTGATGGCGGTAATTTCGCTCCGTTTTTTCACGTCTTTCCACATCTTGTTGGCCGTCACACCGTGCAGTTGTGCAACTGCGTTTGATTTTTTGGACAGGCGCAATGCACCGACTGTCATGTTAAAATGGGCCTTGTCGTCCAAGCTACCGAGTGCTGAAAGGTGTTTTGGTTTGAGGCAAAGGTTGGCTCCCATGTACAGGATTCGGTCAATCGGATGGCTCTCGTTCCCTTGCACGATAGGTGTGTGCGTGGTGAAAACGATTTTTTTGCGCACTTTTTTTACAGCTTCTTTGAACGACAAATCTTCGCCCTCCATGCGCTCCCGTAAAAGTTCGAAGCCAGCAAACAGGGCATGGCCTTCATTGAAATGGTAAATGTCCACCTTGATGCCCAGCGCCCGCAACGCCTTGACGCCGCCTATGCCCAACACCATTTCTTGCGCAATGCGCTCCTCACCGAACCAGCCGTAGAGCTGCCCGGAAATCCAGGCGTCTGCGTTTTCGGGCAGGTCGGTGTCGAGGAGGTAGAGTGGGGCGTTGCCGAAGGCTTCCACCAGCCAGACCTTGCACTTGACGCTTACACTGCGGATTTGCACGCCCACCACCACGCCCGTATCCTTCAAGAAGTCGTACTTGCGGTTGCGGTAGGCATCAAAGGGCTGACCTTTTTCGTCGAGCATCTGATCGCCGTAGCCCTGCTTCCACATGATGCCGAGGCCAACGATTGGGTAGCCGTAGTCCTTTGCGCCCTTCAAGTAGTCACCAGCAAGTATGCCGAGGCCGCCAGCGTAAATCTTGAAATCGCTTTGCAAGCCATATTCCATGCAGAAGTAGGCTACTTTGGGTAAGTTTTTAGTTTTTTTTGACATGATTTGGGAGAGATTGAGAGTGGGGGGGGGAGGTTGAGAGAGTGAGGGGTGGAGGGGTTGGTGCGCAACGAATTTTCCTACTGCTTGCGCTCTAAATTTCTCAAACCCGCAATCTCTCAACCTCTCAACCCCTCGCCAGCTCACATTTTCTGGTGCATCACATAGCTGGTCGGTGGGGCAAGCGAAGCCAAGGCTTCGGGGGCCTTGGTGAAGTTGCCGGGCGACTGCTGCGAGAGCACATTGAAAGTTTCGTTTGAGATTTTTCCGTTGTCGTTGGTGAAGCTGCGAGTGACAAGTTCCAATGACCTATCGTCGTCAAGGTCGGTGAGCCAAGCGTCTTGCTGGTGGCAGAGGCCCTCGTCGCACTGCAAGTTGGCGAGGTCGAGGACTTTGACGAGTTTCGACGAAGCGGCGTCCCATTTTGCCAGGACGAGGTCGCTGGAAGCATACTTGCCAGGCACTCGAAGGATGTAAAAATTGGTAACCTCGGTACGGTAGCAGGCGTAAACGCTGCCAATTTCGTTGGGTTGAATGCCGTCGCCAAGGTATTTCATGAATCCCTCATCAATCATTTTGCCCGAATAGGGATAGTCCTCTTGCTTAGGTTCGGCTTCGTTCGTACCGAACAGGTGCATTTTCACCACGTTTACTTCTTCAAAAAGATTTTGAAACGTGGAGTCAATGGTTTGGCTTTGCGCATTTTCCGAAGTTGCGGCTTGGCCATTGTCAGGTGCGTTCGCTTCATTTTTGCAAGCAAACAAAACTGAGAGGAGTACGATGCACATCGTTCCAAGAACAAATCGAGTGTAATCATTTTTCATCGAAACAAAAATTTTAGGTTGGTGAACAAATACAGGCTTTTGTCACAGTTAAGCTTGCGCAAAATTAGGCTTTTTGACAAGTTCAAGAAGGATGTTGTTTGTCAATCATGTTCCAACAAAAAAAAAGCACAAACCATGGTGGCTCGTGCTTTTTTGTAACAGGTAGTTTCAGTGTTGTAAATGCTTGGTAATCAAGTTTTTAAAAAATCAATTGCACCCCAAATCAATTTTGGACTGTGGGTCGTTGTTCGGAAAACAATAGCCGGAGCGAACCGAAATTGGCTGGTAGCGCAACAGGTTGGGGTCGCGCAGGCCCCGCTCGATGAACGTCGTGATGTCGTCAACTTCGGCCTCCGTCAAGCCCAGCGGCTTGAACTCTTCGGCAAGTTGGCCATTTGGCACGTTAGGGTTTTCTTTTACACCTTTGTTTTTGTAGGCCACCACTTCCCGCACGGTGTGGAAGCTGGCACCGTGGCCGAAGAACGGCGAGTCGGCGAGGTTGTAGAGCTGCGGCACTTTGAATTTGTAGAGGTCGGCATCGTTTTTCGTGAAGCAGTACCGGCCCTTGTTTTCGCAAGATTCCGAGTTTGCTCCATAAGTAATGTCGGTGGTTTCAAACAAATCCTTCATGCCTTGGGCATGAAATTCCATGTTGGCAAGGTTGGGGCCATTGTGGCAGCTTGCGCAATTTGCCTTCCCAAAAAACAAAAAAGCGCCCTTTTTTTCCTGCTCCGTCAAAGCGTTCGACTTGCCACGAAGCCAAATCTGGAAGGGGGCTTGGTTGGCCAAAATGATGCGCTCGTATGCCGCTATTGCAAGCCCGCAGTTCTCTTGGCCATAGCGGATTCCTGGGTCAGATTCAGGGAATGCTTGGTCAAAAAGTTGGCGATAGTTGAGTGCAATGCAAACAGAGTCGTTCATTTTCAGGCGGTGAACGTCTTGGGCAGCAATGGCTTGCGTTTCCGTGCCGTGATAGCCGAGGTGGTTCTTTGCCTTTGGCGTTCCGGCAGTCCAACTGGCCTCCGTTCCGGCATTGACGCCCATAGCGCCAAACTGGCCATTCCACAGGATGGCTTCTTGGTAGGCAATGTTGAGCGCCGAAGGTGTGCGAACCGGCTGCACATCCAATTCTGAAAATTCATACTCAGGATTCAGTTGGCGGCCTTCGCCGTTTATACCAAATCCGATGCCACCGTCAGAAATTCCCTGGTGCCTCCCTGCCTGAAATCCTGCACTTGCAAAATGGCAAGTGGCACAGGAGTAGGTACCCATGCTACTGCCATGTTTTGGACTGAGTCCGATGCCAGTTTCATGGAAAAGCAGTGCCCCGAGGTCAATCTTTGCCTGTGTTATGATGTTGCGGGGGTCATGCGGAATCTTGTCGAACTCGTTGCTGTACGGCAGCACATAAAATGATTTTCCGGTGCCGCCCGACGCATCTATCAGCACTTGTTCAAGCTCCTGGTCGGTTAGGATTACTTGGCTGTCTTCCTCCTTCTGGCAAGCAGAAAGTAGCACGACGCACAGGCCCATTAAGTAAATGCTTTTTAGCTTCATGTTGAAATGGTTTAAGATTTTGAGTAATGGAAGCAAAGTTTGGCCAATGGCGCAAAACAGGGGGTGACTAATAGCTAAAACAGGAGGTTGTTACACTCCTGCGAAAATACTGCCAATCAATCTATGCTAATTGCTTATCCCGACCTAATTGACTTTTATCATCGAAAGCATGCGACTTTCCAAGTTGTCCATTTGGCAAAAAACTTCGAGTGCCGAAAGGCCAAAAAAGCAAATAAACCAACCCTGTTTCTATCTTTCCGGAAAAATTCAGCATGAAAATCAACCTAGTTTCAGACACCGTCACCAAGCCTACCCCCGCCATGCTCGATGCCATGTTTGCTGCCGAGGTGGGCGACGATGTTTTCAACGACGACCCTACCGTGAACACCCTCCAAGCTAAGGCAGCCAGCATGTTCGGAAAAGAAGCTGCTTTGTTTTGTCCTTCGGGAACGATGACCAACCAGATTGCCATCAAGTGCCATACCCAACCACTCGACGAGGTGATTTGCGACCATTTTTCGCATATCTACCAGTACGAAGTGGGTGGCTACGCCTACAATTCAGGGGTGGCCATCAACCTGATTGCTGGCACGAACGGCAAAATCAACGCTAACCAAGTGGAAGCGGCTATCAAACCGCAACAGGATTGGTTGCCCCGAACACGCTTGGTTGTGTTGGAAAATACGGCGAACAAAGGCGGTGGCAGCATCTACACCCTTGACGAGGTGCGCCCAATTCGGCAGCTTTGCCGAGTGCGTGGCTTGGCGCTCCACCTGGACGGTGCCCGGCTCTTCAATGCACTCATCGAAACCGGAGAAAGCACCCTTGACTGGGGTGCTGAATTCGACAGCATTTCCATCTGCCTCTCCAAAGGGCTTGGCGCTCCGGTTGGTTCTTTGCTCATTGGAAATCAGGACTTCATAAAACAAGCGAGACGGGTGCGGAAGGTGATGGGCGGTGGCATGAGGCAAGCTGGTTACCTCGCTGCGGCGGGCATTTTCGCATTGGAAAACCACGTGGAGCGGCTGCGTGACGACAACCACCGAGCTAAGGTTTTGGGGGAAACATTACGACAGCAAAACTGGGTGGCCGACGTGCGGCCCGTGCAGACGAACATCGTGATTTTCGACCTCGTGCCACCGCTCACGGCGGAGGTTTTTTTGAAAAAATTGGAGGGAATGGACGTCCTGGCTACTGCCTTTGGCCCAGCGACGGTGCGGTTCGTGACGCACTTGGATTTTACGGAGGAGATGTTGGGTAGGGTGGTGGAGGTGTTGGGGAGCCTGGCGTTTTGAAATTGCCGCAGACCTCAACCGGCCATCAAAAATGAAACAGCATTGAAAAACATTACAAGGACAGTTTGGATTTTATCGGTGGTCAGTTTATTTACTGACACGGCCAGCGAAATGCTTTACCCCATCATGCCGATTTACCTGAAATCCATTGGGTTTTCCATCATGCTCATTGGCATACTTGAAGGGGTTGCAGAAGCTACGGCAGGACTCAGCAAGGGATACTTTGGCAAACTTTCGGACAACTCTGGCAAACGAGTTCCTTTTGTGCAAATCGGGTATGCGTTGAGCGCCATTTCAAAGCCGATGATGGCACTTTTCGTCTATCCGCTTTGGATTTTCTTCGCCCGGAACATTGACCGTTTTGGTAAAGGCATTCGGACAGGTGCAAGGGATGCCATTCTTTCTGATGAGGCCACTCCTGCTACCAAGGGGAAGGTTTTTGGCTTCCATCGTTCCATGGACACTTTGGGTGCGGTGCTTGGGCCGGCACTTGCATTGCTCTATCTCTACTACCATCCGCAGGACTACAAAACACTGTTCTACATCGCCTTCATTCCTGGGCTGCTTGCCGTAGCTGCTTCATTTTACCTCAAAGACAAAAGAGAAACCACCGCAAAGAAGAAAACACCAACCCCCTTCTTTTCTTTTCTCCACTATTGGAAAGAAAGCCCGACAAGCTAAGTAGTCAAGTTGAATTATTCGATACTTTCTATCTTGCGGCATGAGATACGT